>CAPYSS010000001.1:0-400171 GCA_948742525.1 Bacteroides caecimuris
ATATCAACTATCTTTTTATTCAAATCTTTAGTCAGGTTGCCGTTAGCGTTGTAAAAGTACTCTATTGACGAATTTGCTCCGTCCATAAACTCCATTCCAAAAGATGCAGAAGAGAGCGTGGCGTTGTCGGTAACCGATTGCAACCGGTTACCGTCATAGACAAGACTCAGATTGTCTATCAACCCGTAATCACCATTGCGTGTTTTCCCATAACGCCGCAAGCCGAGGATATTGCCTTGTTTATCATACTCGGTCACCTGTTCGCTGAAGCGATTCGGACTGTCGGACAATGATGCCCCCTCACCGTAAGACGCATCTTGAAGACGCAACAAGCCATCGTAAGAGAAACGATAACCTTTAATTACAGAATCGATATCCGCCTTCCACATCATACCGCTAATGTTGCCATTGTAACACGGAGCACCAGGACCGTCCGTGTAAAACAAAGCCTGAGAGAAAAAAGGAGAAGCGACGGAAGTCAACCAGCCACGAAGGTTATATTTATAATCCATCCGAAGGGAATCCGAACCATGAACACGCGTCAGGCGGATATCCCTCCCGACTCCATCATAATCATACAAGAAACGGGTAGTATCCGAATCTATAACATGGAGTTCACGAACTAAGCGTCCCACATGATCGTAATAGAAACGTTTTGACAGACCGACGTGCCCATCGTATTCCTCACAGGAAGACAAAAGTTGACCACTGAAATCAAAAGAAGTCTTATGGACAATCAGCCGACCGGCAAGACTCAACTGACGGGACTGGATCAGGTTACGGTCTCGGTCATAATAAAACCTGGTATACTGTTCATGACCTTTATCGCCATCCGGGACACGAACCACTGTTGCGGTCAGCAGACCGGTAGAAGCCGTAGAGTTTATGTAGCATTTTCCGTATTGCGGATCTTCGTCATAAACAAGTTCGGGAAAGGCATCTGGAAGACTATCATAAGTATCGTAATAATTCCGTTGCAGCACGTCTATGCTGTCGAGATCGAATGAATCCCGAAAATAGAAAAGACCATGACCGTAAAAATCGCGCTGCGAAGGAGCACCGAAAACGGAATAAATGCGCGACGAACCGCACGCTATCCTGTTTGGAGTGCCATGATAGATACCGCTCAGTGTCACTCTCCCAAGCATGTCGGTGAAACAGAAGCTCCATTCGTTACGTTTTCTCTGCTCACCGTCCTGCGTGAACACAGGCTGGTCGGCATTGTCATAGATGGTCTCCACCCAGTCACAACCGGGAAGTTTCTTACAAAAACAGCGGTGCCTAGAATCATAGCGGTATTGATACGCATAACGGTCCAAAATATCACTGCATGCGTCAGTGCCATCCACCAAGCCATCCACAGCGGAGGGAGGAAGTACAAAACAAAGATTGCCGAAGTCATCATACAGTCGGTAAGTATCAAGCGTATCCGAATCAGCCACCTGACGTTGCAGGACGACGTGTCCTTCTTTGTCAATAAAAGTAAAGAGGGGATGCCCGTCTTCGTCTTCGGCTTCCTGCACATCCAGTTCGTAAGCGGGATAGGATATGGGCAAACGGGGCTTTGGGCAAGCGGATGTTCCTTCAAGTTCGAAATACAGGCAACGGTCGGCAGGTGTATTAGTCCGGTAACGCTGTCGGTGGCTTTTACCGGCAACATGCCATTCCTCTCCCGGACCATAAAACTCATTCATGCGGTTTAGCGGGCAATCCTCATAGACAGGGTAGCTGAAAGCACCCACATCCTCATAATAATTCTGTATATCGCGGGATAAACGTTCGGAGTCGCTGAATCTTCCTTCCACTCCACGACAACGCTCAGTGGGAAGCCACTGTCTGCCGGCACGCCCCTGCTCGTCATACTCCTGCAACGAAATGATATCCTTCCGGTCAGGAGAGGCTTTATAATCGATCGTCTGCACCGGGCGTCCCAAGCCGTCGTAGTAGGCAATGTGATGCGTGGCGCTTTTCAGCGACAAGACAGAAGAAGGAACGAAACCCGCAATGCGAGGCACAATCGTCTCAATATAATTATGGTCTGACGAAGGAGTAACCATCACATATTCGTCAGGAACTTCCGGTTCTTCCGGCACTGACTGGTGGAGGGTGACCGTCGTCCGTAAGAAACCGTTGTTCACAGACCCGTTGCTGCCTCTATATCCCGCAGCGATAATGTAATAAACACCCGCCGGCAAACGGTCTATATGTATATACCCCTGATTTTCAGTAGCTATATCGGTAGGAGCCTGTAAGGCTTCCAAATCGTAATAGGCCCCTACATCAGACAGAGCCACGTTGTATACCGAATCACAATTATACTCATCGCCCGGCACTGCATCAGGATCGATCGGTTCCACGAGAAACAGGGTAGTAAATCCCAAACTGGGAGACCCCCAATTGTGAATCGTGACGGATTCTTCACGTGTGGTCTGCAAACGATAGAATACAGCGCTCCCATGGGTACGAACAAGGCAACCGTAGCTTTCCGAATAATAGGTGTACGGATAAAACTCGAAGTAGTTGGTGTCGCACATATCGGTAAAAGAAGATTGCCCGGGCGGAAATTTCACCGGAATCGCACTATCGAAAGAATAGCCGTATTGTGCAAGTATCAACGGGCAGAAAAAAAACGCCAGTAGGAAGCTTAATAAGAATCTTTTTATTGTTTCCATATTCAAAAGATGTATTTATTGGTTCACGATGTGGTAATTATAAAGTTGAAGGATATCACCCTGTTTGCCTTCATGCAGACGAGACACTTGCGACAGCCTGCCTTGCCGGTCGTAGTTATAGTAAATGGTACACCCGTTCGGCGAAGTCTCGCTTGTCAGTCCCACCCCGTCACTGTAGGTATATGTATACACCCTTGCTTGAGGGAGCTTGACACGAAGATCGTTCAGCTCCTCGCGGTTGCCCTGAGTGTGCGAATAAGACTTGATGGGGGTTTTCAGCAGCTCTTCCACCTCTTTCCACGAGGCGTTCTCAATACGCGCCAACAGGTATTTTCCATTGAATCCCCAGATGTACGTCACTCGGTCTCCAGTATGTTGCCCTACCTCCAGCGGATTTCCGAAATCGTCAACATCCAAACACCATGTCCGGGAGACGAAGGTATCGCCGGAATGATACACTCCGAAAGAAAGCGGCACATTCCATGTACAGCCCTGCGGGGTAGTGATGGGATAATAAGAAGTGACTTTTCTCCACAACGGGGTACGTATCTCACCGCCAGGCGCCTTATAGACCAGTTCTTCATTAAGATATTTCTGAAAACCGGACGAGCTTCGTGCCACTTCCCAATTATAACGGGTTATCAGAGTATCACCGTTGCTTTTAAGCCTGCTTTTCTCCAACAAGTCACCGTCCGTATCATACAGATAGCGTTCTGTATCCGTTTTTGCCGTTGAGAATTCTCCGGAAACAAGATAGTCTATTGTGGTAGTTTGTTTCAATGCATAACTGAAAAGAGGTTCTTTCATCAGATGTGTATAAAGACCCGTACGCAACCTGAAATACGGGCAAGGAGCATAGGTGCGCAAGACGTATTTGTCTCTGTTGATGTATTCATATTCGTAGGTGGTCTGACGAATCAGTTCGCTTTTAGTATTGTACCATCTCTCGGCGATAATCTTTCCTTGTGACAACGAAGCATCCAGGTCGGGCTGTTCGAGCAGCCTTCTATTATACGCTTGAAGAGAAAAAGTAGGAAAAAAAGCGTCAGGATTAACACCTATTCCTTCTCCTGTCCTATAAGTAGGAAATACGAAATCATTTGCGGCAAACAAATGGGCTCCCTCAAATAGAGTTACCTTGAAAGGGTGGGCTTCCGTCAGGTCTTCCGCTGAGGGATGAACAAAATGCTCAGTCACGTTGGGATAGAGAATATGCGTGGAGGAATGCGGCAAGGTGGCAACCCCCTCACTGTCCATACACACATACTCGATAACATACTCCTGTCCTCCATTCTCTTTCATCAAAGTCCCTGTATATTTAAAATGGGGCATGTAGAGGATATCTCCCAGACAAAGAGGCTCACCATAAGTGAAAATGCTTTTCCGGACAGCAGTGTCGGGCGTTGAATAATGCGTTATGGAGCGTACACGTGCTCCCCCCGCCACACAGTCTCTCCGGTTGGCGAAAGATGGACGGCTGTCGGCGCAGACATCCAGATAAGGTATGTTCGAATAGTGGTTAGCCTCATACTCAAAGACACTTTTTCCTCCGGTAGGGTAAGTCACCTGCCTAAGCAACGTGTAGTCATAGTCCTCTCCCGTAGGCTGCCGATCGTCACTTACAACAGTGTATTCCTGCGGACAAATTCGGTTCGACCGCAAAGCGGGAAGAATACCTTTGTTTGCTGTCCGTCCCCTCCAAAATCCCCAATAGTCAATGTTGTGCGTGAAAGGCGTGGGAGCAGTGAGCAATGAAGGAAGATGATACGAGAAGGTATACCTGCCTTCCGACGAATGACGTACACTTTGCAGAAACATACGTCCTCCTGCTTGATAAGTATAATCGAACGAAACAGAACGGTCGACGGTCGACGAAAGGCACATTTCCAGTTTATCGAGCTTACAGCCACAGAGGTACGGAAAAACGGATTCGTTTTCACCGGGATGGCAAGTGACATGCTTGTCGCGCATGGAATAATGAAACTTGATGATCGTTTTGCCATCAACAGCTATATGGTCTATCAAAGCATTTTTGGTGAGGGTGTATAACTGCTTGTTGGGTTTCAAGGGTTCATTCTCCCAACAATAAATGGGGTGCATGTTATAGTTCCGGTAAACGGCTTTGCCCGACAAGGTATACTGCATGGCTATATCTTCAGACAAGTCCGTGCCCTGCTCTACCAAGGTCCTCAGCCAGTTGGCAGTGCTGTGGCATTTCTCATCGATATCACGGTAGACGAATGTCATTTTCCGTCCGTTGGGGGCTTTTATCTCTGTCAGGTGATAGGCGGTAATCTCATTCTGGACGTTCAGCCCTTCTTGTTGGCTGAGAGCTTCTTCCCACCCTACGTTGTACTCGAGAGATGAATAGCCGCCACCGCCAAAGGTGTAGACATAACCGTCAGCAGTCTTGATGCGTATGTACGTCTCACGCGAATACGGAGTGTCGAACATCGCCATGCTGGAGAGGTCTACTTCATACCTGCCACCGTTGTTGCCGCAAGCACTCACACTGCCGTCATAGTTGATCAGGAACTTGCCCGAATGACCGCCAAATGAAAAATAGAAGACATCGGCAGAAGATTCGACATTATTCGTACCGGGAATAGTAGATTCGCTCGTTTCCATATCCTTACGATGGGTGTAGCGGTAGGGATTATCTTTAAAATCTTCCTCCATATCCTTCAGGTCGAACATGTTTCGGTTAAGAATGTTCAGAAATCCATTCGTATGAATTATTTTTCCCGTTTGAGCGTCCAGCGGATTGATAGCGTTGTTCATATCATCGGGGACACCATTCACACGCCTATACACCACGCCTCCCACGCTCAGCATCCAGTTTCGACCTACATAATTGTCCACTTCACGTGGGCGGAAACCTGCCGAGTTGTAAAACAGCGTGAGAGGAAGGTTGAAATCCCTGTCCTTCCATTCGAGCAGAGGGATGGAAAGGTCTACACATCCCTTGTTCTTTTGCAGTGAAACGCGGTCATAACATATCATCTCCGTCACTTGCGGCGAATACACCGTTTGCCCCTTGATTAAGTGTTCGCTTTCTTGAGCATACGCAAGCACAGGAAGCCCCACTATGAATAATATCAAGGGGAGTACTATATTCAGTTTTTTCTTTTTCATTATATGGATTGTTAGCGTTTCACACGTCCCCGTTCGGTCTGGACGGACAACGGGGGCGTGTGAAACTAGATTATTTACTTGATTGTCAATTATATCATCATTTATTCTCTCTCTAATTACAGATTCATCGCATTAGCGCCCAAAACGCCTGCCAAAGCCGAAGCCACTGCGATAACCACCTTCAGGATCATGTCCCATACGGATTTCTTCATTGCCATCATTTACCTCCTTTCTGTTCTTTAAATAGTTTAGTTTACTCTATGTTCGTCCATGTTCTCCGTCTGTGCTGTGGATTCTCCGGAATCCTTGAATTCCTTATAATTCTTGAACTCCTTGAATTCCTTTGCCACATCGAAGCACGGACACTGTTTAATCCACTCTTCCGGTTCTATCTCACCATTCCCATTGAGGTCCGGCGAAAGATCCCGGTGTCCGCATACCCGGCAGCCAGGGAATTTCTCCTGTAGCTGCCAGACAAGTTGCCGGAGCGTAGCCCGCTGTGCCGGAGTCCGGGTATCTGCCGGGCGTCCCCGGCAGTCCAGACCACCTTCATAGCAGATACCTATCGAGTGAGCGTTGAAACCTTTGGTGTGTGCTCCAATGCGTTCCACGGGGCGGGTGAGGTGCACTGTTCCATCCTTGCGGATGTAGTAGTGATAGCCTGTTCCGTTGAATCCGCGGCGCCGGTGCATCAAGTCCAAAGCTTCCGGTGAGAGTGTAGAATCCCCCCGCGTGGCGCTACAATGCACCACGATTAAGTTGATAATTCGCATGTTAGCGGATGATTTTTAGTTTAGTTAAAAGTCAAATGTTCAGTTAAGCCTACGAAGTCTGTCGTTTACATTTTGTGTATTCCTCACTGCCGTGACGTCATTTATGCAGCTGGATCGGGCGCTTCTCCTCCCCCTCCATTACCGTCTCCACCGGGCTTGTCGCTTCCACCGGAGTTGTCGCCTTCCGCGCTACCCGTATCGGAAACAAGTTTATCATAGCGGACACACTTCGCACCGGTCACCATCGAACGGGTAGCGGTAGTGCGGTCATGATTCTTAGTCGTTGTCGGTTGGAAGCGGACGGTAAGCGTAGCCTGTGCAGCCGACACTTCATTAGGGGTTTCCACGCCTCTGCCACGAGCCACCATCACCATACGGAAGGTACCAAGACCGTCGACGCTTACGCTTTCCGAAGATTGCAAGTGTTGCGTCATCACCGTCACCAGGTTGTCGAGCGTGTTTTTCACGTCACCCGGAGAGAGGGAAGAGTAGGCGGCTATTTCTTTCGAAAGTTGTGCGGAATCTACGTTTCCCGAACGTACAACTCGGGGATAGAAGAGTTTTTTACCGCTTTTTTGGTCTTCCAGAGTTGACTGGAAGGGTTTGTACAATACTGGCATAATTGTAATAGTTTTTTAGTTGTTAATAATTCTAGTTAGTCTGTGTCTTTAAGCTTATCGACAATGCAAATATAAGGCCTTATTTCTGCCTGTGCAAGAGATTTTGAAAATGTGCGTTAATAAATTCGTTAATATGAATATTCATTTATATAAACCTTATTTACAACGTATTACGCAGTAAAACGGCATCACATCCCTTATTCATTCAGTTATTCAGGATACTCAACAGATAATGACCGGGCAGTTTGATCTTTCCGGCACTCGCCCGGATGACGCCGAAACCCTTCCAAACCTTGCCGCCGATTTCACCGTAATTACTTTTCAGTACGATTGCGTACTGTTCGGAGGGAGGGATACGATAAAGGCGAAGGTTCTCCAACAGTCCGGAAAGGTTGCGCGGATGCCCGTCGGCAGGAGCTTGCATCCGGTCAATATCCGACTGTGTCAGCTCACGTTTCTTCTTCGCCGGTTTTCTGTTAGAAAAATCTCCTCCCTTTTCTTCCTCATCCCCTCCTTTGGTCAAAGGAGGGTTAGGGAGGATGTTTTCTTTCCTTTCCTTTTCTTTTCTTTTTAGGAGGGTGCTTTTTGTAACAGTATCCGGGGATTCTGTTACAGTATCGGGGGTTTGCGTTACAATATCCGCGGTTTCTGCAACAGCATCTGGAAGGGTGGAGGATGCGGTTTCCTCATCCGGCAGCAGACAGTAGTCCGGAGAAATATGACGGCGGCTACGGCGTTTAGTGACAAAAAGGAACTGCCGCTGAATGTCGGCGGAAGTCAGGATACCGTAACGTTCGTAGAGCGAAGAATCGAAGAAACCGTACTCCACAAACAGACGAAGCACCCTGCGAACACGGTCGTTGTCCGTGCTGAAAAGCCGGTCGGAGAGTTCGTCGTAGAAGTCATCGTCGACATGAATATAATAACCCTCGCCCGAATATAGATAAGACAGGGTATAGAGCAGGATTGTGAAGGCGGAATCGCCTTCGCGCTTCATCACACGGCGCACGACACGGTCGTGCATAAAATCGGTATTCAAAGGGAAATAGTCAAGCCCTTGTTTTATTCGTCCCATAATATTAATTGTTTTTATAAATCAGTCTGCCAATTCTAATTCTGGTTTTGGTCCTGATTTTGATTGTAATTCTAATTCTGATTTTGATTCTGATTCCAATTCAAAGACTGAGCCGGACCGGGATTCGGCATCCGGTTCGTATTCAAATTCCGATTCGCGGACTTTCCGCCTTTTCCGTTCAATGCTGGCAGCTACGGTTTCAAGGGCATGCAGAATAAGCTCCCGCCGCAACGTGGGATCTTCCGTGGAGGTAATTACCGGATAACTGCTTTCCCTATCGTATGCCAGAGAGCGTTTCTCGTTTTTCCGGTGGTTCCGGCTGACAGTTTTACGACATTCCTTACAGTAGTTGCCGGGAAGACCGGTTTTCTTATTGATATAAAAGGCACTTGCCGGAAGAGAGCGTTTGCAACATCCGCAAACGAACAATGTTTGTACTTTTGAGTTTTTCATTTTGTTATCCAATTATAAATTATAAATACTAGTTTTTATCAGTCAAGCCTGTAATCATCCAAATACGGAGTATTCGTATACAATATGTTATCCTTTTGTTATCCTATTGCCAGGTATTAACATCTGGCGTTTCAGGTATTAATGGTTAGAGAATTGGCTGTTAATAGTTGAGAGAAGAGCTATTAATACTTGAGGGGAGAGCTGTTTACAGCTATCAGCAAGCTTTCCGCAGGTGGCGGATGAGAAATTTTCAGGGTTTTGGTGTTTTTCTTGAAGTTTTGCATGGCATATCCGTTTTTAATTTATATTTTTGAAACGTTTTCTATAAATCAATGGGACAAAGATAGAATAATTTTTCATAAAGAAAACTATGATTTTCGTTTTTAATCTTAACTATTTTATAACTCATTGATTATAAACACATAGTAAACACAAAGTTTTTTTGTCAGCCATTTTATAGCTGCCATTTATAAATTTGGGATTAGTCTTTTAAATAAAAAAACAGAATGGATACAAATTTGGATGTATTAGGTATCATCAAGCGTGCCAAACAGGCGTTAAACCTGAAAAGAGACAGCGAACTAGCTGAATACTTGGGAGTTTCAAGAGCCACAGTCACCAATTGGGGCGCACGAAACAGTATTGATTTCAAGTTATTGCTTGACAAGTTCGGAAACAAGGTAGACTACAACTGGCTATTGTTGGGAAAAGGAAATCCGAAACACCAGCCGAGATTTTGTGAAAGCGAACTGGCGCAGGGAGAAGTCGACATTATACACAACCCGAAAACGCCCGAACCGATAGACGACCGTAGCGTGACATTGTACGACATTACGGCAGCTGCGAACCTGAAAACATTGTTCACCAACAAGCAGCAGTATGCGCTGGGGAAGATATTGATCCCCAATATATCCGTCTGCGACGGGGCGGTATATGTAAACGGGGACAGCATGTACCCTATATTGAAATCGGGAGACATTATCGGATACAAGGAAATCAGCAGTTTCGAAAACGTCATTTACGGGGAAATATACCTGGTGTCGTTTATGATTGACGGAGACGAGTATCTGGCTGTCAAATACGTGAACCGTTCGGACAAGGAAGGGCATCTAAAGCTCGTGAGCTATAATACTCACCACGAGCCGATGGATATTCCATTCGCGTCTATCAATGCGATGGCGATTGTGAAATTCTCCATCAGGAGGCACATGATGATGTAAGTTTCAAGGTTTCACCACAGAGGACACAGAGGACACGGAGGGGATAAAGGGGACGGAGGAATAAAAGGGACGGAGGAGACAGAGGAATACTGATTTTTTATATTCATCCTCAAAGCCCCCCGCAAGATGTGTTGCATAAGCGCAGTTGCCACATACCGTACAGGCAATCACAACTACAAAGCAACCACGACTACAAGGTAGTCACAACTACAAGCCAGCCACGACTAATGAAAATAAAACCTCTGTGTCCTCTGCGTCCTCTGTGGTGAAATGAAATCAGATCTCCTCCCCCTTCAGCGTAGCCGAACTAGCCTCCGTGACACGCACATTGACGAAATCACCGACACGATGCGTACCCCTGTCGAACACCACCACACGGTTTTGCTCCGTACGGCCGAACAGTTGATCGCGCGAACGCTTGGAAACACCTTCCACAAGCACTTCATACGTCTTTCCGATGCAACGCTGGTTGGCTTCGGCAGACAGACGGTTCTGCAAAGCGATAATCTCATTCAGGCGGCGGATTTTCACCTCTTCGGGCACATTATCTTCAAGATGTTTCGATGCATACGTTCCCGGACGCTCGGAATATTTAAACATGAAAGCAGCATCGTACCCGCACGCCTCCATCAGCGAAAGCGACATGGCATGATCTTCTTCCGTTTCAGAATGAAAACCGGAGAAAATATCAGTAGTCAGTCCGCAATCGGGGATGATGCGTTTGATAGCTGCCACGCGGTCCAAGTACCATTCACGGGTATACTTACGGTTCATCAGTTTCAGGATGCGGGAACTACCGCTCTGCACAGGCAGATGGATATGCTTACATACATTCGGCACTTGTGCAATCACCTCCAGCGTTTCGTCACTCATATCCTTCGGATGGGAAGTCGTGAAACGAATACGTACCCCCGGAGCGGCTTCTGCCACTGTTCGGAGCAACATCGGGAAGGTAACCACTTCTCCTGTCGGCCTCTCAAAACGGTATGAGTTGACATTTTGCCCCAACAGGGTAACTTCTTTATAACCTTTTGCCACCAAGTCTGCCACTTCATTGAGGATGCTTTCCACGTCACGGCTACGCTCACGCCCGCGAGTGTAGGGAACGATGCAATAAGTGCAGAAATTGTTGCAACCACGCATGATGGACACAAAGCCGGAAATATGATTGCCACAGATACGCGACGGAATCACATCCCGATAAGTTTCGGTAGTAGAAAGCTCCACATTGATTGCTTTCTCGCCAGCCTCAACGGCGGCAATCAAATCGGGCAACGTCAGGTAAGCATCCGGACCGACTACCAGATCGACATGATGATTCGTGATCAGATCATCCTTTACCCGTTCGGCCATACAGCCCAACACACCCACAATCAGGCGCTTTTTCTTTTTCTTCAGCGAGTGGAAAAACTCCAGGCGGTTCAGGATCTTCTGCTCCGCATTGTCGCGGATAGAACAAGTGTTCATAAACACAGCGTCAGCCTCTTCCAGCGTTTCAGCTACGGAATATCCCGCCATTTGCATCACCGATGCAATCACCTCACTATCGGCTACGTTCATCTGGCAGCCGTATGTTTCGATAAACAACTTCTTGTTGTCATCAGTCATTTCAGTTGCGGATTTAAAGTCCGCTCCCGTTAATTCGTTCATATTCAAATCTTAGTTTAAAAATTCAGGTGCAAAGATACGGCTTCGCTTTCAATAAGTGGTTAATTGACACAGAAATAACGCAAAAATTGATGATTTGGCAAGCAAATCTGTAATTTATGTTAAGAGGATAAACTTTTTCCATCTCTATATTTGGCGAATTTGAATTTATTTTTCACATTTGTGCAATGAAAGAAACATTAGATTTTTTCATAGTTAAGGTTTAGGTTAAAAAAATTAAGGGGAGCTGTGAAGCTGCCCTTTTTTCATGCCCAAATGTTAGTTCAAACCAGATAAAATACCTACCTTTGGCGGATAACTATGATAACTATTTAGATGTGAAGCACTATGGAAGATTTTATGAGATATCTCTTGATAGCAGGCATCATGCTTGTGGGAATATACAAAGAGGTGAATAAAAACAAAAAGGCGAAAAAGGCCAAAGCCAAGCACCCCGTTCCCCCAATGCCATCTCCGGTTGAAGTAAGCCCCGATGCCGTTCCCATACCCGAAGCGTGGGGCAGCCTCAAACCCATGGACGAACTGCTCCGGCCGATTCCGCTCGAACAACCGGCTTCCAAACCATTCTCCAAACAGAAAACTTCGAAGCAGCAAACTTCGAAACAAAAAAAGAAAAAAGAAGAAGTATCCGTGGCGGCATCTCTTGCAAACAGCGCTGCACAAGATGAACGGAACAGCCGGCAAGGTGCCCATTACAACACTCCCCACGACTCACCCGACAATAAAGAAGATTTTACGATTCATTCGGCAGAAGAAGCTCGCCGAGCCATTATCTGGGGAGAAATTCTTCAACGGAAATATTGACCGATAGTCGGAGGAGAGTTCTTTTAAATATTAAGTATTAGATATTAAGTATCAAATATTAAGTATTAAACATGGGGTATCAGGTATCAGCCTGTATACGTACATTTTGAGCGAATTTTTAACTAATTAGATATCAACTGTATTTAACACGAAATTTACTATTTATGTCACTCAATCGTATTTCGGCAGCGGAAGCTGCAAGCCTGATCAAACATGGCTACAACATCGGCCTAAGCGGATTTACTCCCGCCGGAACGGCCAAGGCTGTAACAGCCGAACTCGCAAAAATTGCTGAAGCAGAGCATGCGAAAGGAAACCCGTTTCAAGTAGGAATTTTCACAGGTGCATCGACAGGAGAGTCCTGCGACGGCATACTGTCACGCGCCAAAGCCATCCGCTACCGCGCCCCTTATACTACCAACGCTGATTTCCGCAAAGCTGTGAACAACGGAGAGATTGCCTACAACGACATACACCTCTCACAAATGGCACAGGAAGTGCGCTACGGATTCATGGGCAAAGTGAACGTGGCCATCATCGAAGCGTGCGAAGTGACTCCCGACGGAAAGATTTATCTGACTGCCGCCGGTGGTATTTCCCCGACGATCTGCCGCCTTGCCGACCAGATCATCGTGGAGTTGAACAGCGCACACAGCAAATCCGGCATGGGTATGCACGACGTATACGAACCGCTCGACCCTCCTTACCGCCGCGAAATTCCTATCTATAAACCGAGTGACCGCATCGGACTGCCTTACATTCAGGTAGACCCGAAAAAGATTATAGGCGTAGTGGAAACCAACTGGCCGGACGAAGCGCGTTCTTTCGCCGCTGCCGATCCGTTGACCGACAAAATCGGACAGAATGTTGCCGACTTCCTCGCTGCCGACATGAAACGTGGTGTCATCCCGTCTACTTTCTTACCCCTGCAATCGGGTGTAGGAAACATCGCCAACGCCGTGCTCGGCGCATTGGGACGTGATAAAACGATTCCTCCATTCGAAATGTACACAGAGGTAATACAGAACTCCGTGATCGGACTGATTCGCGAAGGACGTATCAAATTTGGTAGTACCTGCTCACTGACTGTAACAAACGACTGTCTGGAAGGTATTTACAACGATATGGATTTCTTCCGCGATAAGCTGGTTCTCCGTCCGTCGGAAATCTCAAACAGCCCCGAAATAGTACGCCGCCTCGGTGTCATTTCTATCAATACGGCCATCGAAGTCGACCTGTACGGAAACGTAAACTCTACCCATATCGGCGGAACAAAAATGATGAACGGTATCGGTGGTTCGGGAGACTTTACCCGCAACGCTTACATTTCTATCTTCACTTGTCCGTCTGTGGCTAAAGAAGGTAAGATCAGCGCCATCGTGCCGATGGTATCCCACCACGACCACACGGAGCACGATGTCAATATCGTTATCACCGAGCAAGGTGTTGCCGATCTTCGTGGCAAGAGTCCGAAAGAACGTGCACAAGCCATCATCGAAAACTGTGCTCATCCTGACTACAAAGAGCTTCTTTGGGATTACCTCAAACTGGCAGGTAACCGCGCGCAGACTCCACACGCTATTCAGGCTGCACTTGGCATGCACGCAGAGTTGGCTAAAAGCGGCGATATGAAGAATACAAATTGGGCTGAATACGCCAAGTAAATAGAATACAGGATTTACAACATTCGATTCAAAACAAGTATAATTGTATTCTCTGGTAAACAAAATCCAACTATTTTTGTTTATTAGAGAATACAATTATCTTTTTATAGAAAAATCAATAAAGCCCTCCATAAAGAGTAATCACCTCACACACCTTATCCTGAAATGCCCGTGCCTTAGCCGCCGAAAGCACATTCTGGTTCATAATGGCAAAAGCTACTTCATGTCCGTTTTTCATCTTCAGATAGCCCGCAAGCGCATTTATTGCCGTAAACGAGCCTGTTTTGGCATGAACATTCCGGAAGGCAGGAGTACCTTTCATCCGGAATTTCAATGTTCCGTCCACCCCGCCAACGGGAAGAGATTTATATAACATCTGAAACACCTCTGTTTGCGAGTACGCATATTTCAGAAAATCGACCAGCAGGGCAGGAGAGAGGTAATTATAATTGGACAGTCCGCAACCATCGGCAATCTTATAGTCTTTCGGGTCATGCCCCAGGCGACGGATCAATTTCATAATCTCGACAATACCATCTTCGGCAGCTACCTGCTTCTTTCCCGTAGCCTGTGCTCCTAAGCGACAGAGCAATGCTTCCGCATTGAGATTATCACTCTCTTTCATCAACTGGTTCAGCACTTTCTGCACGGGAGTATTCCAGCAAGCCATCCGTTCTACAGCCACACTATCACGAGGCAATTCGGCAAAACCATACGACTGGGGAGTCGTGATTCCTTTCCCACGAAGACGCTCCTGGAAAGTATGCATAAAAAAACGGGGAGAATCATAGATGTTGATATCGTCCTTTCGAATCGAAGTGACATTTCCCGAAACAAGGAGATTGTTTCCATTCGTCAGCCAGTCTCTCGTGAAAGAGAATTTCCCGGCAGAAGAGGTACGTGTTTTCGTCTGATTCGTCACTGTATAATAGGAGGATACAGGTTGACAGGAAACACTCGCGGTATCTCCCTGCACCGTAGAAGGAACGACAGAAACCTGTACAGTCCCCTTGCAAAACATCAATGGAGAGAGATAAGGCTGATAGCCCGCAGGAGTATCGTCCCACGCCCATCCACTACCCCAATAAAGGGAGTCTTTCATTGAAACGTCACCGTACACCTGTCCGTTAATCACCGAAAAAGGGAAAGTGATTACCTCTTCTATCAATGAATCCATCGACTGGCTGTCAAATTCCGGATCGAATCCGCCTACCACATACAGGTTGCCTTGTAAGGTATCATGCTCTATCACGCCATCGTGCCATACTTCTGTGCGGAAAGGCTCATTGGCTTCGGGGCGGGAGAGTGCGGTAATAGCCGTCAGCAGCTTCATGGTAGAGGCAGGACGGGAAAGTTTCTCCGCACGATAGTTATAAAGTGATTTCTTAGCCGTCAGATCGTAGACGGATATGCCGACCTCGGATGCTTCGGGGAGCATCTTCTTGATAAGCGAGTCTATCTGGGAGAAATTTTGTTGTCCCCAAAGTGGCAACAAACAAACTGAAAGGGCGACCAACAAAAGACTTTTTTTCATACAATACAGTTTATGACATCAACAAATGATAGTATCTTACCTCTATATCTATTTCAAGTTTTTCTCTACCTGTCCAAGAAGCGAACCGGAGCCATAGCCGGACCATACATCCTGAATTTTTCCATCAGGGGCAATCAATACATAATGAGGGATATCCCGTACCTGATAGTTTAGGGCAAGACCGGTGCGTCCTTTACGAAGTTCATTCCACTGGTTACCGCCCATTCCTTTCGTCTTGATATACTCTTTCCAACGTGCTTTTGGGTCCTCACTAATACTAATCACAGTCATTTTATCCTTATACAGATCCATCACCTTCTCCATTTCGGGCATCGACTCCACACAAGGACCACACCCGCTACTCCAGAAATCGAGTAAGATGAATTTTCCTTTGAACTCGGAAATATGACGGAGAGAATCATTCGCATCATACAAGTCTCCATCCACCATCATATCTCCAACTCCTACGGTAGTGGGAGGATAAACATAGGCTGTAATCTCCTGTCCGTCATCTGTTTGTTTATCGGCTTCGGACATTCGGGCATAGAGGTTTTTCACCTCTTCGTTATAAGGCATGATGGTTGTATATTTCATCATGGAAGCAAAAAACAATAATCGATCCATCCACACCGAGGAGACGGGAGCTTCTTCCATGTATTCCATTTCCTTTTTCCAGATTTCCTGCTGCAACGGCATTGACAGTTTCCGAATAGAATCTATTTTGGCCCAGGCCTGACTTTCAAACTCCTGGTCGCCTGGATGGTCTATTAACATCATCCGTTGCCAGTCATATTCCGCTGCCATGTATTGCATCAGTTCTTTCTGTTGAGCCATCGCGCAAGCCGTAAAGCGGTATTCTTCCTGCTGTTCCGGCACATCGCTTACTACTTCCCATGTTTTCACTAGTTTGTCCTGTCCCTTGATTTCGATGTATTCTCCCGGTGCGATCCACACTTCCAGCCATGTACCCGGGAAGCCCCGGCTATCAGACATTATCAGCATTTTCCGTGTGGTAGAAACCGTGTCGCGAAAAGAGAACTGTCCATTCATAAGCGTATCTCTCAAGACACAGTTGAGAATATTTCCGTCTTCTTCATACAGGCCGATCACAATGCTGTCGGGAAGATTGGCCAATTCGCCCTGAATCAAATATTCATTGGCGGCAACTGACGCTTTACGATTGGATGTACAATGACACAGCACCATACAAACTATTGCCAATAAGGCCGGAGTGATTATATATTTTCTCATCATATATTTGATTTTATCAGTAAGATACCCGCATCAATGAACGATCGCAGATATCGGAATCCGTTTATAACACTTCCCGGAAAATCTCTCCTACCGTAGGATGCGGGAAAACAATCTTTTTCCATTGCGCTGCTGTCAATCCGAGCTCAATGGCAGTGCCCGCAAGAGTGATAATCTCCGAAGACGGATTGCCCAACACATGAGCACCAATCACCCGCTGCTGTTCATCCAACAATACTTTGCAGACTCCGTTGACGCCTTCATTCTCCGCCACAAAACGGCCGGAATAAGCCATCGGAAGTTTGATAACCTGATAATTGATTCCTTTCGTTGACGCCGATTCCTCCGTTTCACCCACTCCGGCAATCTCCGGATTGGTATAGACTACGCCCGGAATAGCCCGATAACTCATGGCATCTTCCTTTCCCAAGATGGAATGTACGGCAACTTCCGCTTCACGAACAGCCGTATGGGCGAGCAAAGAGAATCCTGTCAGGTCACCACAAACATACACGCCCGGCACAGAAGTCTGCATCTTTTCATTAACTCTGATAGCGCCACGCTCTGTCTTCTCCAAATTCAAGTTTTCGAGCCCGAAACCTTTCGCCACCGGGCGACGACCGACACTCATCAACAGCTTTTCTGCAATGACACTGCCGTTTCCCTCTGCGTTCTCATAAGAAACAACAGCCCCTTCTTCCGTTTGCGACAAGCCGACCACTTTCGTACTAAGCCGGAATTTAATACCACGTTTGGCATATTCCGCACGGAGCAAAGCGGAAAGCTCTTTATCCATTCCACCCAGGATTTCGTCCATCATCTCAACCACCGTCACCTGTACTCCCAAACTATTGAAGAACGACGCAAACTCCATTCCGATTACCCCGCCACCAACAATAGCCAAAGAAGCCGGCAATTCTTTACTGTCCAAAGCATCCCTGTGCGTCCAGTAGTTCACCGCGTCCACTCCCGGAATAGGGGGAATGAAAGTTTCCGAACCCGTACATAATATCAGATTCTCTCCTTCGTAAATTTCCTCCCCGCAGCGAACCGTATTTTTATCAATGATCTGCGCTTCTCCTGATACAATTGTAACATTGTTGGCAGTCAGCTTCGCTTTCACTCCCAGCACCAGTTTACGCACTACTTTACTCTTACGCGCTATTATCTTAGGCAAATCGAAAGAGACTTCCGGGATATTGACTGCATACTTTGATGCATGTTTTGCACTGTCATAAGTCTTTGCCGAATACAACAATGTTTTCGTAGGAATACAGCCTTCATTCAGGCAGACGCCCCCCAGACTATTCTTTTCGATAAGCAATACGCTCAAACCGCCTTTACCGGCAGCTTCGGCAGCCGTATATCCCGCAGGACCGCCACCGATGATAATTACTTGATATTTCATAGTATATAATTTGTTTATCTTTATGCTTTTACAATTAGTTTTTATACTAAATTAGGCACGGATTACACGGATTTTTGAATGATAGATATGTAAAAACACAACAGCGTCCATCTGTGTAATCCGTGCCTAATAATATAAGATTATATGGTAAAACACTTATTATCAGAATCCTCTATCAATCATTCTTTTGAGATTCTACCGTCTCCATACTCTTTACTTTCTTTGCGAACATCCTCTTTTCGAGCACCTCTGCAAATTCCTGTTCCTTAACAGGCATCACCGAAACAAACTTCCCTTTTCCGTATTCTATCAGGATATAATCCGTCACCGAAAAACGGCCGAACTTCATGGAATGGTATTTCCTGACCGCGGTAATTTCGGAAAGCGGGATGATCTTCTTGCGAATAAAACGGCCACGTAAGACTTCCAGATCACCGTTTGTTGTCAATGTATAAGTAGTGTGTATAATTTGCTCGATCACTACAATCAGCATCAACACAAACAGTACCGCCACTAAGATATATTTACACCACAATGCGCCGACGGCATTTACAGTAAGCACCACCAACAGGAAATATTGGTACCAGGCGATGCGGGCATGAAAAATTCGATTCATTTTGTCAGATTTTTGCCTGCAAGGTAGCAATTTTATGAATTAATGACAACGAAAAGTACAACGAAGTAACTTATTTTGTAGCTTTGCGGTGAGAAATAACAAGATTATGGTAAGAAAATTCGATTTCCTCGTTATCGGTTCCGGAATTGCCGGTATGAGTTTTGCGCTGAAAGTGGCGCACAAAGGTAAAGTTGCTCTTATCTGTAAAAGTGGGCTGGAAGAAGCCAATACGTACTTCGCCCAGGGAGGCGTAGCCTCCGTCACCAACCTTCTGGTGGATAATTTCGACAAGCACATTGAAGACACAATGATTGCCGGCGACTGGATCAGTAACCGTGCCGCAGTAGAAAAAGTAGTGCGCGAAGCTCCCGCACAAATTGAAGAACTGATTAAGTGGGGAGTGGATTTTGACAAAAACGAGAAAGGCGAATTTGACTTGCACCGCGAAGGTGGACACTCGGAGTTCCGTATTCTTCACCATAAAGATAATACGGGAGCAGAAATTCAAGACAGCCTGATTAAAGCCGTGCAACGCCATCCGAATATCACGGTCATCGAAAACCAGTTTGCCATTGAAATCCTGACACAGCATCACCTGGGTGTAACCGTAACCCGCCAGACACCGGACATCAAATGTTATGGTGCTTATATCCTCGATCCGAAAACGGGAAAAGTAGATACGTATCTTGCTAAAGTGACGCTAATGGCTACCGGTGGAGTAGGAGCCGTTTATAAAACGACCACTAACCCGCTAGTCGCTACCGGAGACGGAATCGCCATGGTGTATCGTGCCAAAGGTACAGTGAAAGATATGGAGTTTGTACAATTCCACCCTACCGCCCTGTATCATCCGGGAGACCGTCCTTCTTTCCTGATAACGGAAGCAATGCGTGGTTACGGAGGCGTACTGCGTACAATGGACGGCAAAGAGTTCATGCAGAAATATGATCCCCGTCTTTCGCTCGCTCCCCGTGACATCGTGGCACGCGCCATCGACAACGAGATGAAGAACCGCGGAGACGACCATGTATACCTGGACGTCACTCACAAAGATCCCGAAGAAACAAAGAAACACTTCCCCAATATCTACGAGAAATGTCTTAGCCTGGGCATCGACATCACGAAAGATTATATCCCGGTAGCCCCTGCCGCCCATTATCTCTGCGGAGGTATCCTTGTCGACTTGGACGGACAATCTTCCATCGAACGCCTTTATGCCGTGGGAGAATGTTCCTGCACAGGATTGCATGGAGGCAACCGCCTGGCTTCCAACTCACTGATAGAAGCAGTCGTATATGCCGATGCTGCCGCCAAACACAGTTTGCAAGTGATCGATCAATATTCTTATAATGAAGATATTCCCGAATGGAACGACGAAGGAACCCGTTCGCCGGAAGAAATGGTGCTCATTACGCAAAGTATAAAGGAAGTGAACCAGATTATGAGTACGTATGTAGGCATTGTCCGCAGCGACCTCCGTCTGAAACGTGCCTGGGACCGACTCGATATTATCTACGAAGAGACTGAAAGCCTGTTCAAACGTAGCGTAGCGTCCAGAGAAATCTGCGAATTGCGTAATATGGTGAATGTGGGTTATCTGATTATGCGCCAAGCAATGGAGCGTAAGGAAAGCCGCGGATTACATTATACGATAGATTATCCGCACGTGAAGAAATGATTATGAAAACATTGATTCAGACCTTTATTCAAATGAAAGAATAGATAATGCAAAAAAGAGGCTGTCTAAAAAGTCGTTAGTTACTCTAACTCCCTTCCTTCGGGAAGGAGGGGTGTCCGAAGGACGGGGTGGTAGGATAAACGAGGTCCTTCCTATCTTATTGTGGATGATAGATTTATGTATTTACCTACCACCTCCCCCTACGGGTACTCCTCCTTCCTGAAGGAGGAGAATGAGGATAGAACCGACTTTTTAGACAGCTTCTTCTGTTTTTTATTTTATGAGTATCCCTATCAATGAGACAGATCCGAAATGACCATACACAGATGCTGCTTGGAACGTTATTCCGCAGCTTTGGTCTGTGGCTGTTGCTCCTCTATAGTATTGCAGGTTCCATTGAAACGTGCTTGCGGCTCTATTTCCAATTTGCAAGTATAAATATCACCATTCATCAGGCAACCTGCCTTTAGTGTCAGCAGATCCGTTACGTGTATATCCCCCTTCAATGTTCCTTGCAGTACGGCCGAAACGGAGGTTATATTTCCCGTCACTGTTCCTTGCGGACCAATCACCACCATCTTATGGCAAGTCACATCTCCTTCAATGACTCCATCTACTCGCAAGCTTCCTTCTACTTCAATTATGCCCTTCAAAACTGTTCCTGTAGCTATGGTAGTTAGTTTTAAAGGTTCAGCTGTTGTAATAAAATCAGCTTCTTTGTTCTTCTTTGTTCCAAACATACTATCTTGTGCTATATAAGGTTTCTATCATTTCTTCCAGTAGATTTGGCAAAAATACGCAAAAAAGAAGAATTTTCAAATAGATAGAGAAGAATTACATAGCATGCACAAGCGGTTATAGTATAGTGAAGGCTGTCTAAAAAGTCTTCACTATACTATAACTCCCCTCCTCCGACTCCCCCGTTATCGGGGGAGAGCAACCTTCCTGAAGGAGGAAAATGAGGATAGAACCGACTTTTTAGACAGCCTCGATATAAACCATACGAATGAAGTTATATCAAACTGACGGTAGATTGATTAATAATTTTCCTTCTTCACCTCGAAGTAAGCCTGCGGATGCAGACATGCCGGGCAAACTTCAGGAGCTTCCTTACCGATTTCAATGTAACCGCAGTTACGGCATTGCCATACCACTTCGCCTTCTTTAGCGAATACAGTCATATTTTCGATGTTATTTACGAAGGCAAGATACCTTTCTTCGTGACCTTTTTCTGCAATGGAGATATTGCGGTACATAGCAGCAATCATCGGGAAACCTTCCTGTTCTGCCACGTCGGCAAAGTGAGGATAATCCAGTGACCATTCTTCATGTTCACCCGCTGCGGCAGCACGAAGATTTTCAAGTGTATTACCAATTACACCGGCCGGATAGCTGGCAGTGATTTCTACCATACCGCCTTCGAGGAACTTAAACATACGTTTTGCATGTTCTTTTTCCTGATCGGCAGTTTCAGTGAAAATAGCCGCAATTTGTTCGTAGCCTTCTTTTTTAGCTGCACTTGCGAAATAAGTGTAACGCATTCTAGCCTGTGATTCTCCTGCGAATGAAGTCAACAGATTTTTCTCTGTTTGAGTTCCTTTAATACTCTTAGCCATAATTCTATATATATTTAAAATTAGTTGATTACCAAACGTAACTTGTCGTACTATTTACAACGCAAATATAAACGATTTGTTCACAATCAACCACCTTTTCTTAATGAATAAAACCTATCACCTCATTGATGAAATCTATCAACAGACAAATAGTATGTTCAAAAACATACTTATTTCAATTATTTTATATAATTTTGCAACCTCTAGTTTGCAAAAAGAACGGAATACACGTATAACAACATCTAAAAATGAAGCTATTTGAATTTAAACCCAAACTGGTTTCTTGTCTAAAGAATTATTCGAAAGAAACGTTTATGGCGGACCTGATGGCCGGCATCATCGTAGGTATCGTGGCGCTTCCACTGGCTATCGCTTTCGGTATCGCTTCGGGAGTTTCGCCCGAAAAAGGTATTATCACCGCTATCATTGCGGGATTCATCATTTCCCTGTTGGGAGGCAGCAAAGTCCAGATCGGCGGTCCTACGGGAGCATTTATCGTCATTATCTATGGCATCATACAACAATACGGCGAGGCCGGACTGATTGTAGCCACGCTGATGGCGGGCGTACTCCTTGTATTATTAGGAGTGTTCAAGCTGGGAGCGGTCATCAAATTCATTCCGTATCCTATTATTGTCGGATTTACCAGCGGTATCGCCGTCACTATTTTCACGACCCAGATTGCCGATATTTTCGGTTTATCTTTCGGAGACGAGAAAGTGCCGGGAGACTTCGTCGGGAAGTGGATGATTTATTTCCGACACTTTGACACGATCAACTGGTGGAATACCCTCGTTAGTATTGTCAGCATTATTATTATCGCCATCACTCCGAAGTTCTCAAAGAAAATTCCCGGCTCGCTGGTTGCCATCATCGTAGTCACGGTGGCCGTTTACCTGATGAAAACCTTCGGAGGAATCGACTGTATCCAAACAATCGGCGACCGCTTCACCATTAAATCGGAATTGCCTGACGCCGTTGTGCCTGCATTGGATTGGGAAGCTATCAGGGAATTGTTTCCGGTGGCTATCACCATTGCCGTATTGGGAGCTATCGAATCGCTGCTGTCTGCCGCGGTAGCCGACGGTGTGATAGGCGACCGCCACGACTCCAACACAGAACTGATTGCACAGGGAGCTGCCAATATCATAGCTCCTCTGTTCGGAGGTATTCCTGCCACCGGAGCCATCGCCCGTACCATGACGAATATCAACAACGGGGGTAAGTCACCGATAGCCGGAATCATCCATGCAGTAGTATTGCTGTTGATTCTGCTCTTCCTGATGCCACTCGCACAATATATCCCGATGGCATGCCTTGCCGGAGTACTGGTCATCGTATCTTACAACATGAGCGGATGGCGTGTATTCAGAGCTTTACTGAAGAATCCGAAATCGGACGTTACCGTACTGCTTATCACGTTCTTCCTGACCGTTATCTTCGACCTGACTGTCGCTATCGAAGTAGGATTGGTGATTGCCTGCGTTCTCTTTATGAAGCGTGTCATGGAAACTACCGAGATCTCAGTAATTACCGATGAAATTGACCCGAACAAAGAATCGGATATTACCGTACACGAAGAAAACCTGATGATTCCCAAAGGCATAGAGGTATACGAAATCAACGGTCCTTATTTCTTCGGTATCGCTACCAAGTTTGAAGAGACAATGACACAGCTGGGAGAGCGCCCGAAAGTACGTATCATCCGTATGCGCAAGGTTCCGTTTATCGACTCCACAGGTATTCATAACTTGACTGCTCTCTGCGAAATGTCACAGAAGGAAAAGACTACCATTATTCTTTCGGGAGTCAACGAGAACGTGCATAATGTACTGGAAAAAGCCGGATTCTACGAGTTGCTGGGAAAAGAGAATATCTGCCCGAATATCAACGTAGCATTGGAAAGAGCGAAAAGCCTGGTAGAATAACGCTGTTTATCAGCTATTTTCAAGCTATATATACCGTGCGTATTGGGCATATAGTTCCAAGATGTACGGTATATATAGCTTTCTTATTAAATATTCATATTATAATCCGGTTCCAGCCGTTTCAGTTTTGTCTGCAGGCTGAAAGCGAAAAAAGACATCCCTCGCAGAAATATACTGCAAACAAGGTAGAGTGCTTTCAGCACATAGTGCTATATCTCAAGAATTCACCTCCTCGCAAACTCTCATTTCCATACCTTTATACACTACCACAATCTTGTGTAGTTGCGTAGTGCCAATAGCGTTCTTCACCCTGTCGGTGTCAGCATAGCGGTTGGCCTGGGCAACAGCTTCCGCCCGCAATTCCTCCACTCGGTTTTCGGGGTCTTTGTATTTGGCATACTTCAGCTCGATGATGTAGCTGTGGCGCATGTCAGGGTAAGCCTCCAGCATGGGAGACAGAAATATGTCCACATATCCGGATTGCGTGTCTGCTTCGGAAATAGGACGATAGAAACGGTTTTGTGCTGTCATGGCAAGCGTGAAGCCATGTACGAAAAACTCTCCTTTCTGCTTGTCGCGTTGAGAGGCATAGCGTTTCAGGCAATCGGCGATGTAGTTGAAGTAAGATTGCCATGCGCCATCGTAAGCCAAAGCAGAGGATAACTCATCTTTTTCATGGTTGCTGAAACTGAGGTCGGCTTCATTGTATGTATTCAGCAGATAAGTATAGAGCTGTTCACGTACCACTTGGTTGGGGATGATAAGTTTGGTCTTACCTTTGTACGTTCCGCTCACGGTAAGCATGCCGAAGTAATAGAGCAGGCTCACGAAATTGTCGGAATCTACAATGTTGGCGGCTGGGAAACCGTCTTTCAATTCACCGGTGATGTATCCTTGGCTCACTAAAGTCTGGATAATGGAGGCATCGTGCGCAAACTCTTTATCCTTACGGATAAGCATACGCAGTTTCTCGTAATCAATACGAATGTTGCTTTCTATCATATTTCGCGGTGCCTTTCCGTTATTATCAATATAGTTCTTAACGAAATAGAGCACCATATTGGAGTTGTACAAGGTTGGCTGATCATAACACTCCTGCGCAAAGCAATAGTTGTCATACCACGGTTTCATAAGCTCAATCAACTCATCTACAGTGTGATGGAATGGAGCTTTAGTAGAATAATAAGTCAGCATTTCGCGGACTTCGTCTTCAGTGAAACCCATCATTGCATTAAATTTCGGTGTGAGGGAATAGTTGGTGCCGATATTAAATCCACTAGTGAGGTCATCCATCGTGACGGGACTCACTCCAGTGATGAAGCAACGCTTGATGCTGGAATAGGTTCCGGCTTTCACCTTATTGAAAAAGGCGCGTAGGTAGCCTTCCTTGTGGGTTTCTTCCGTATATCGGTGAATGTTTTCGGCATCCGAAAGGATGGCATTGGTGAAGTGGTCATATTCGTCAATGAAAAGATATATTTGCTGCCCGGCAAGTTCACACTGATGATATAGATAATCCAACTGCTCAACAGCTCCTGCTTTTTCATTCAAGACTTCCTTAGTGCCTTTCGGCAGGTATTCTGCATAAATATCACAAAAATAACCGAAGCAGGTATTGCAATGTGCATCCAACCCTTGACGGTAGTTGTGCAGTTCTCCACTAATTCCTGAGAAATTGAGATACAGCACCAGATAACTGTTACGGTCTCGTGTGGGATGCTTTCCGATATAGAGGTCGCCAAACAGGGCATCGAACTTGTCACGCGTACGCACATCATAATAGTGTTGCAACATGTTCAGCGTAAGGCTCTTGCCGAACCGGCGCGGACGGATGAAAAAAAAGAACCTGTCCGATTGTTCTATTACAGGGATAAACGAAGTTTTATCCACGTAATAATAATTATCAAGACGAATATCCGCAAAGTTCATCATGCCGTATGGCAGCAACTTTCTTTCTGATGATACATATTCCATAATCTGGTGTATTTATGAGTTTACTTTTTATCAGTGCAAACAAAGATACGCTCTTTCCGCTACTTTCACAAACAATTGATTTTAAAAATGTTCTCTGCCCTGATACTCTTCCGGCAACCTTTCTTTCATTAACTTAGAAAACAGAGAGTATGATACAGTTTATACCTGACCTCTTCCTAAAGTACAGTATAGGTTAATTAAACTTTGTATTTCAGTAAAATGATTCGCCATCTGCGAGAGTTGCGCAGTAAACAACGATTGCCGGGAGGTAAGCACTTCCAGATAGATTGTATTACCATGCTCCATCAACAGAGTGTTAATCCCTATTTCTATAAGAGTCTCTAACGTAGCCTCATGATTCAACTCTTTTCTTTCCTTTTTCCGTGAAGTTCTTAAAAACAGAACAGATTCCCCGTTATATGAAAGTACCTTGTATCCGGAGACAGACAGAAACTTTCATATAACGGGGAATTCTATTTCATATTCTCAATGAAGAGAATCAACGATTCTCGGTATCTTTCATACAACGCACGGAGAATGCATGGGAACGACCGGAGGAATGTGTCCAGGTCTTATCGGAGACTTTATAATACAGAGAAGTAGCTCCCTGATCCTTGTCATTTCCATAACTGCTTGCCGATGAGTTAGACCAATAACAAGCGGCACCCTTAGCGGTATCCAATCCTGTATTGTTGCCATTATTACCGCCGTTGGAACCCCACTTACAACCTGCCAACGGCCAATATGCGTAATTCGTACCGTCATAGCAATATTTAAATACCGCAGTTGCGCTCTGTTTCACAAATTCTCCTTTCTGCTCTATCTCATCCAATACTCGGGGAGATACAACCCGGTAGCCTTTCGGACAAGGATCATAAATAGATTTATGACCGTCAGAAGGATTGAGATAAGTGCTCGATTCGTTCGGGTTGCCCCAGAAGTCATCTTTACGATCGGTACGTGCACCAGTCCATGCACCCAGATACCAGTCGGATTTTGTATTCTCCACATTATTAGTATAAAGCAACGCACGAGGATTTTCTATAGAGAAGCGGACGTTGGTGGCTTCGGTAGGTATATTAGTACCCACGGTTCCCGACCAGCCGACCGGCGTAGGACGTCCCCATTGGAAGTAAACACCGTTTTGCTTCCAGTTGTCTCCTTCACACGTCATATAAGTACCCAGATTACGATCCAACACTACATATCCCGTATTACCATAAGGATGTTCTGCCGGAGTAGGGGTCATCCAGATAATAAAACTCCAGATGACGGTAGTCTGATCCGCTCCATAGATAGCCACCTGACCGCAACCGCCGTCATAGCCTCCACTTACTTTATAGGTGTTGATCGTAATATTGTAATCACTGCCAATCGGGGAGATATCCGTAGTAGAGCCATTCACGGCAATCATCTTATGATTAACGTTCAAATCGCAACCCAGAATAGTCTTGGCATACTTGGGTTCTTCCACTTCCATAAAGTTACCACGTGCTTTCACACTCATCGTATTGCTCACGCCACTGGTAGAAATATTCGTCAACAGACAGTTGGACTCGCCATAAGCCCATCCTCCTGCCAATAAACGTGTCTCTACCGGCTCATACCATTCGCAGGAGTTATCCGAAAGTTTCAGGTTGTTGACAGCAATCGTATTGACAGCATTGGCTTTCAGTTGCTTTCCTTCTTTGAGAATAGGAATGGTAACAGTCTGCTGGTCATTTTCCAAAGTGATGACAATGTACACCTCTTTGCCGCTTAAATCGGCAGGATACGTAGTCAGGTATATATCCTGTGCGGAAGCGAGCAGTTCGGGAGTAGTCAGTGAAACAGTAGCATACGGTTTCACATCCGTACCGTAGGTCAGTTCGTCCGTATCCAAATCTGCTGTGAATACACCGGAAAGAGGAGTTTTTGTCTCCTTGTCATATAAAGAAACACTCTTTAGCTTGTACGTAGAAAGCTCCTGGGACGAGATGCTGAACTTCACATAAGCCATCGCATGGTTCAACGTAAATTTAGCAAACATATCCGGACTGCTGACCGTAGCCTTGGCAAACGCAAAACCATACTTTCCAATATGATGGCTATCGCCGGGACGACTTTGTTCCTGCTCAACAGACAGGGTAGAAGTAATCTTGTTGCCATTTTCGGCCAGTTCCGTACTTGCCCGGTAAGGATAGTAAATAAGAAGTTCCGTAGCTCCTTCTTCCGCCATCTTCACGTCGTCCGAAGTAAAGACGCCGGAGTTCTGCCCGATCGACTCATCACTCAATAAAGACTGCACATTATTGATGTCGGTCCCTGCCGTACGGGAGAAAACACCCAAGGCATCCCCTTCGCTCCAGAGCACCGGATAAACATCCCCTGTTTTGTCACCGATAGAAACACGCGTCTGCGGAGACGAGAGCCCAACCAATGTCAGACATGAACCTGCCGTTGCCGGTTCTTTGCCCTTATCGGACGAAATAAGTTCGTCCTGCATGCAACTTGTCATCATGAGAATCATTGCACCTATTGCAAATAATCTATTTTTCATACCATTCATTCTTTTGAGTTACACCATTTTTACCATTCATTCTCTTCCAGATCACCGGCAGAACCGTCGTCACTCCATGCTCCTTCCGTTCCTGATGCTTTCCAGGTCTGGAAAGCAGAACACACGGCACGCCCTTCGGCATTATAGGCGATAATCGCACTGATGTAATTCACTCCCGGACGCAATCCTTCGGTGATTTTGCGCGTATAGGGCAGAGATACAGGCACTCCGTTCTCTTCTACGAATTTCACCAGCTTCACTTCAATGTTATAGTCAAAGCCGATGTCCGCCACCGGATAGAATTCAATGACTTTCGCACCGAACGTAGTACCTGTTTGCTGCTCGGAAGTAATCAGAGCCGTATTGTCTGCAATCTCCGAAACTGTCAGGTTCATGGTGGGAATGACACGCGGAGCCGAATCATCCTTGTCCGAACAGGAGGCAGTTATCAGCAGTAGAACGAAGATAAATGCCATATTTATATGTAAGTTCTTCATAATCATATTGTATTAGTTTTATTATTGTAGATTCTTATACCGCAGCAATGCTTCTAAAAAGTAATAATCGGCATACGTCAGAGGGACATCCACTTCGCTTTTATCAGGAAGTGCACCCACGCTGTGCTTCAGGATGAAACATTCGTTCGTACCCGGTTCTGCCAGATACTCTTTCGAGGCAAGCGTACGGAGTTGCTTTTCTGCCATGGCAAGATAAGATTCCTTGGCGTCCGTGCCGGGGATATAACGGCTTAGCTCGATAAAGGCGGAGGCCATGATAGCCGCAGCGGAAGCATCCCGATAGGTTTGTTCTTCTACCGGAGCGTCGAAATCCCAGTAAGGAATACCGTCGGCAGGCAAACGGCGGAGCAGCATATCAGCGATATGCCCGGCTTGCAGCAAATAGTTCTGATACCCCGTCAGACGGAACATCATCGTATAGCTATACAAGGCCCATGCCTGTCCGCGGCTCCAGGAGGAATCGTCCGAGAAGCCCTGCACCGTTTGCTTGCCGCGCACTGCACCTGTTTCAGGGTCATAATCCACCAGATGATACGTGGAATAATCATCCCGGAAGTGATGCTGGATAGTGGTATTGGCATGCGTACAGGCAATATTCTGCAAAGAGTCGTCGGCATAGGCTTTCGACATGGACAACAGCAGTTCAAGATTCATCATATTGTCAATAATCACCGGGAACTTCCAGTCGCAGCCTTTGCGCACAAAGTCCCAGCTACGAATCACACCGGCAGCAGGATTAAAGCGGGTTGACAAGGACTTGGCGCCCTGATAGAGCACTTGTTTATAAGCCTCATTACCTGTCAGCCGGAAAGCATTCCCGTAACTGCAATTCAACTGGAAACCGACATCGTGGTCCCTGGTCACGTATTGTATAGAGTCGAGTTTCAGCGTGTTCTTCTCGGCCAGTGTTTTCACTGCGTCCTTCCGGGTATATTCGTAGATATACCAAAGGGAACCGGGATAGAAGCCGCTGCACCACCAATAGATATTTGAGGGAACAAACTCACCGTCGGCAGAGAGCGTGCGGGGAAGTGTCTTTTCTGTCAAGCGGGTGTCCATAGTCGTGTATTGTTGCTCTGCAACGGCAAATACACGGTCAATCAATGCCTCCATCGGCTCCTGCTTCGTGCAGGAGGCCAATGTCAAAAGTCCGAGTATAGATATTAATAGGATTCTCATACGTTCCATTCTTTTTTATTTAGGGGACAGGATTGTGGTAAATGTGGCGGTCTGATTGGCGGTGACCGTTGCTTCAAAGCCGACCATATAGGTGCCCGGATTAGCCTGGTCATAAGAGTTCTCACTGGTGGTACTCCATTGCTTGTAGGTAGGCTTCACGCTTCCGCTGGCTGTGAGATACATCACTTTGCTTCCGTTCGTTAGTACGATGCGGTTACTTTCCACCGTCGGAACGGCAGGCGTCACCATACACCAGCGCACTTTGGCGGATTTATCCGTTCTCGCCTTGATCTCATCCATAACCACTAAATCTTTATCGTTCACGATTTTCACGGTACGGGTAGCGGACGCCGCCTGATCGGACACTACTTCAGTCAGATCGAAAGTGGCTCCCAGCTCCGTAGCGGTATTGATAGTAGTAGTCAGTGTAGCCGCCCCATTTACCCGGTGACGGGCGTCGTTGATTGAAATCGTGCTATGATTCAAGTTATTCAGGCGGAATACATCCCAACGCATCGAGTTCTGTCCCATATCCCAAAGATTACCACCCAAAGCTACCAATTTCGACTCGAGCGTTGTATAACTTTGCAGACCGAAATCCATCGACCAGCGCACTCCATACGCGTCGTACACAAACGAACCGGCATCCATGTGTCCGTGGCTCGAACCTGCCTTGCCACCTTTGATTCCGAGGTATTTATCCGTATCAGTGTACGTCCAGTCGGTATGTACCATCACTACGGGCGTTTCCCCTTTTCCACTCCATAATTTATTGGAAGGAGCGGAGATTGCGTCCAGATTCAGATTATTGGCAAACGCCATAATCATCGGCAACAGGCGGTTTTCGGCACAGGAAGCGTATTCGCCGTTCTTCAGCATTTTCAGTTCATTATATAATAAAGACGGGTTACTGTATTTATCGGCAAACCACCACGAAGCCAATGCCGCAGTAGAGGAGGGGGCACAGTCGGAATAATTAAAGAACTTGCTGTTCAAACCTGTCATATACAGCATATACTCTGCCGTCTTGGAGAATCCCGGTGTATCAGAAAGCCCGTTATCCGTGCCAAGCATACTGTTGAGGGCGGCAAGCATCAACACCTGATAGAGCGTGCCGTAACACCAGTAACCACTGCCCTCCGGATAGTTGCCGTCGGGAGAATACATCACTTCCAATGCAGGTTTGTTGGATTCTAATGCTTTTTCAATCATGTCCTTTGCTTCGGAAGGATTGTTTTCATAGGAAGCCAGTGCCGCACAGACCAGTCCGCCATTACAAACCTGGTTCCAGTTGTTGGTGGCTTCGTAGAAGTTGAGGTTCCAGTTCTTGTTCTGCGCCTGTTGGAAGGCAAACTTCAACAGTGCGTTGGCCGCTTTCGTACGGGTGGCTGCACTTAGTTCGTTGTAGAGCCAGTCGTAGCCGAACGCAACAGCCGTAGCCATTTCGCCTACATCGAGAAAGTGGCGTTTCGAGTTCCAGTCGGGAAAGTTGCAGACAGCGTTCATATCCGTTTCCGCTTTAGTCAGGTATTTGGCATCGCCGGTCATCCGGTAGGCATAAGCACAGGTGAAAATACGCAGTAACGCATCGCGGGATACATCGAGAATACGTTTGTTGCTGGCATCCAATTTATAAGTCAGTGCCGTGGCGTTCATCCCTTTGCTGTTGCACACTCCCATAATGGTATTATGGAGCAAGGTCAGATTGGCACTCGAATTGGCATCCACTTTGGCTTTCAACGCAGTGAAGGCCTCGGCGTTCATCAACAGACGGGGATGATTGTCCGCAGTCAGTTTGGAATAATCCAGTCCGCCCTCCGGTTCCGTGGGATTCGGTTTCTCATGGGTAGATCCCGGACGGAATCTGTTCTCATCTTCATCGGAACAACTAACGGCTGTTCCTACAAAGAAAGCTATGATGATTGTTTTAAAAAGAATCGTTTTCATGGTTCAATGAATTTATTTGTATTACTACTTCAAAGGAATAAGTCGTACTTTCAGTTGCGAGGCACGATTGGCAGGAATCACCGTCTCAAAGCCCACGCGGATGGTTCCCGGATTGCGGAAATCATATTCATGCGGGGGCACGTTCGACCAGGTTTTCATTTCTACTTCCGTATCGGCATCTACCGTCAATAGCATCCGTTGTCCGTCTTTGGTTAATTCCATCCGGTTCTTGCCTGTAATTTTGGCTTCCGCCGGAGTGACCATTATCCAGGATACGGCGGCTTCCTTGTCCCCCGTCTCCAACCGGTCGGTTACTTCCAGATGGTCTTTCTTATCCAATATCACGGTGCGGACGGCTTTCTTTACGCTGTTGGCAAACACACTCGACAGGTCTACTTCCGCCCCTTTCTGTTTCTTCGACTCGAAAGTACGGGTGATCGGAGCATTACTCTTTACCAAATGGCGTTCGCCGTTAATCGTCAGGGTGTTGTGAGCGATATTGCTTAGTCGGAATACTTCCCAGCGTTGTCCGTTCTGCGACATATTCCACAGGTCTACTCCCTTACTTTCAAGCGTGATGTAACTCTGCATACCCAAGTCCATCGCCCAACGCACCCCGTCTCTCTCGAAGATAAACGAACCGGCATCCATGTGTGCATGAGAGGTAGAAGGCGAACCGCCTTTCACTCCCAGATAGGTATCTTCCTTGCTGTCCCATCCGCCACGGTAGATAAACACAGGCGTATCTCCGCGACTGAACCAGAAGTTTTTCTTCGGCTTGCCGATATGCTTCAAATCGAGTTGCGAACAGAACACCATCAGGCTGGGCAGTAAACGGTCTTCGGCAAACGGCATATCCAGCCGGTCGAGATACTGACGTTCAATCCACAACAGGGAAAGGTCTTTCGCTTTGCCTGCAAACCAGAACATCATCATGTTGCACTCCGCCTCTACCGGAGAATCCGAGAAACAGAAACAGTCTCCGCCCGGAGCCGTCATATACTGCATGAAACGGGCAGACTCCATGAAGCCGGGGGCTTGGGAGAGCCCATTGTCTGTGCCGAAAGCACTTTCGAGCGCAGCAATGAGCATTACCTGAAAACTTGTCCCGTACCCCCAATATCCGAATCCTTCGGGATAACCTCCGTCGGGGCCATAACCTACCATCGCTTTCGGATTTGTCTCCATGCATTTCTCTATGATGCCTTTCGATACTTCCGGAATCTCTTCAAAAAGAGCCAGCGCGCCATACGCCAATCCACTATTACATACGGAATTCCAGTTGTTCTTAGCTGTATAGAACCAGGCATGACGGGTGTTCTTTGCCGCATCGAACCCTTTCGCGATGATTGCTTCGCGCACCACCCGGCGAGTGTCGGGCTGCAAAGAGTCATACAGCCAGTCATAACCGATAGCCAATGCCATTACCATCTCACCCACATCCAGGAAATGAGTGGGGTTCCAGTCGGTGAAACGACTGACGGCCAGCATCTCCTGTTCTGCACGGAGAGCGTATTTCCGTTCTCCCGTCATACGGTAAGCGTAAGACAGGTAGTAGATACGCTTCAGCGCGATGCGCGAAATCGCCAGTAGGCGTTTACCCTCTTTGATACGTTCCACAGGTGGTTCCGTAAGTGTCCGGTCGCAATGTTCCATGATACGCTGATGAACAGTGGCCAACGGGGGATACTCCGCAATGGCTTTCCTGATGGCTTCTTCTCCACCCGCCGGCAATAACAACCGGGGATGAGGCGCTATCTTGCCATAATCAAACTGTTGCGCAACTACACCCGCGCAACCGGATACAAAAATGAGTAATAGTAAAAGTATTTTCTTCATCCTTATTCAAATCTTTATGATTAATACGCCCAACCGCTTCGTTTAGTCAGGTTCGGGTTCTTTTGCGTTTCAGAGATAGGAGCAGTCCATGGCCACATGTAATCGGTGTAATACCAGTTATACTCTACCAGTTCGCCCCACCAGGACTTGCCGCCATTCACATCTTTTCCCTGGAATTTGGTTTCTTTGTAGGTTCCCCAACGTACTTCATCGAAGAAGTTGATTCCTTCCAAACAGAATTCCACGCGACGTTCATAACGTATCCTTTCGAGCATGTCTTCCTTTCCGTTCACTGCGCACGGGCCGCTTCCGCCCTCTGTCAACGCAGGCATGTGGGCACGGGTACGTACTTTATTCACCAGGCGGATGGCTTCTCCCGTCTGATCGGTCTGCGCCAATGCTTCGGCATACTGCAACAGTACATCGGTATAGCGAATCAACGGCCAGTCGGTATGGCAACGGCTCCGGCTAATCAAACGGCCTTTCTCAAACTCATTGTACTTGCGATAGCAGTAGAAAGCAGAAGTACGTTTATCGAGCCAGAAGTCTCCACCATTCGTGCCCTGCTCCTTCAACGGCCAACGGAGTTGTTTACCGATCTGGTTGGCATCTCCTGCGTAATTAGGTTTGTAGCAGTCCACTGGCACATAAGGAGTGACGACGGTCTGTTGCAGACGCGGGTCACGACTGTCATACGCCTTTTTGATGCGGGCTTCATTACCGCTGTTCAGGTAATATTTCTGATAGATATCTTCGCCTACCCGTTTGATAAGCGCATTCTTTTGTGAGGACATGGATTCCAGTCCGTCACGGCAGAAGAAGATTTCACGCTGTTTCGGAGTCAGCAGGTCCCAGTCTTGCAGGCCGTCTACTTCCGACCATTTGAAGTCCGATCCGTCTGCGTTCTTATAGTAATCCACAAAGTCTGCGGAAGGTTTTATTTCCGTCCAGCCATCATACGTATCGCGGGCACCGGTCATTTGCTGAATGTTATCACAATAACCGGTTTCTTCGCTGAACTGGAGTGAGAAGATCATTTCTTTGTCTTTCTCGTTTTCATATTTGAAGAAATCGGCATATTCGCCTGTCCACAAGCCATAACCACACGTTTCCACTTCTTTGAAATCGTTGCCTGCTTCCTTGTATTGCTTCTTCCACATATATACCATACCACGCAGGGCATAAGCGGCACCTTTAGAAGGACGGCCGTAGTTCTCATTCAGCGTGTTATTGGGGAAGTCGGGATTGTTGATGCAATACGTCAAATCATCCAGAATCACTTGCCATACCTCATCCACCGAAGATTGGCCACGGGTACAGTCTTCGTTATTGATAGGTTCCAGATAAACGGGGACACCCTGATAAAGCATATTCAGACGATTGTACGCCCAGGCACGGAGGAAACGGGCTTCGCATTGGTAACGCGCCAGTTTATTAGCACTCATATCCGCTTTATGCAGATTGGCAATCGCATCGTTACACGCATGGATAATGGTGTAACAGAACTTCCATTCATACCACACCTGAAAGTCATTGGCAGGCTTGGTGGCCAGCGAAAGCAGTTCCACCGGATAGTTGTTGGAATAATAATCGGTTGCAAAGCTCATAGCTTCGATTCCCTGACGGTTCAGTCCGTCGGCACGGCGAAGCTGGGTAAAGGAGAGTTGGGTGGCATAGAACGGGAAGTAGAGTCCTGCCATTCCCTTGTCGGCAAGCTCCTCCGTGGTCCACATGTTTTCACTTGCAATCTGGTCTTCCGGGGCCACATCGAGAATATCCATGCAGGAGGTAGCCGCCAGCGCCATCGTTAAAATCATTAATATCTTTTTCATATCAGATTCTGTTTTTTTTAGTTCTACATCATTAAAAGGTAATCTGTCCGCCAAAAGAGATCTGACGCATCAACGGATAACCGATGGCAGTTCCTATTTCCGGATCGAGTCCCGGATAACTGGTAATCGTCAGGATATTGTCCATCGACACGAAAGCACGGAGCTTATTAACAAAGAACTTGCTGGAAATCCGTTGCGGCAATGTATAGCCAATCTGGATATTCTTCAACTTGAAGTAATCGCCCTTATATTCATTCCAGTCACTCTGGATTCTGTTATTATAGGTAGTACCGTATGTCAGGCGGGGATATTTGCCCCACTGGTTGGTACGCGGATCGTCCGGGTTGGAAGGATCGAAGAAGTAATGGTTATCGGCGATATGCTCGATAATGCCATATCCGTGGCTGACCAGTGTCGAGTTGTAGTAATCAGTATTCCAGTTGAGGTAATGCCCGAAAGCTCCCGACCATAACATGGAGAAATCAATGTTCTTGTAAGAGAAAGCACAGTTGAAACCCAGGTTGAATTTGGGGACACTGGTGTGTCCGGAGAAATCCCGGTCGTTGGTATCACCGTAGTTCATATCACCGTTGCTGTCGGCATAGAGTATGTCACCATACCAAAGCTGGTCTTTGGCAACCGTCTTCATTCCTCCGAACGAATAACCGGAGTCAATCATAGCCTGCACCCATACCATATCTTCTTTTGTACGGATCATTCCGTCCTTCGGTCCCGCATGGATATCCACCGCACCTCCGGTATAGCCTTCGCCGGAACCTCTGTACACCTTATACATATAGGTTTCCCCCAGTTGGCGGCCTTCGCAGATGTAACCTCCGAAACCGGATTCGGAGACATCACTGAAGTTGTTGACATAGCTCACTTTGTTTCCCTGCGCATCATACGTCCAGTATTTCTGGAGTTCGCCTTTGAACTTCATTACTTTGTTGGCGTTGAAAGAGAAATTCATACCCACCCGGTATTCGAAATCTTTTCCGATACGGTCGTTCCAGTTGAGGGTAAATTCAACACCACGGTTGCGCACTTCACCCAGATTCTCGGGAGCAGAGCCTACGACACCCATCGAAAGATAGAGTTCGGGATGGTAGAGAATGTCCGAAGTATACTTATTATAATAGTCTATCTCACCCGTCAGGCGGTTGTTGAAGAAGCCGAAATCAAGTCCGATGTCGGTGGTGGCGGTACTTTCCCAATGCAGCTTGTCGTTGCTTAGTTTCTTGCGTACCAGTCCTTTGGTTCCTTCACCGTCGATTACGACATTGCCTGTGGCGTAGTTTGCCTGCCAGTCGTAGTTGCCCGTTGAGTTGTTACCTGTCTTTCCCCAGGAAACACGCAGTTTCAGGTTAGAGAGATAGTCCGATGCTCCCTGCATGAACGATTCTTCCGAGATACGCCATCCACCGGAGAACGAGGGGAAATATCCCCAACGCTGGTTCACACCAAAACGGGAGGAGGCATCGGCACGAAGGTTGGCTTCGAAGAGATAACGCCCTTTATATCCGTAGTTGACACGGCCGAAATAAGAGAGCAATCCCCATTTGGCGGGTGCCGAGCTGGAAGAGCTGACGAGCGTCTCGTAAGTGCTTAATTCGTTCAGCGTCCAGTCCGTAGCGCCTTTACGGGAAACGGCAAAGCTCTTGCTGTAATATTCCTGTGTGGAATATCCGAGCAGTGCGCCCAGGTCGTGGTCTTTCTTGATGGTTGTATTGTAGCGTACCAGTATTTCGGCACTCTGACGCCAGGTGCGTGCGCTCGTATTGGTGATGGAAGCGTTCTCCAACGCGCTTTCGCTGACACGCTGGTCGGTGACGTAGTCCCAATAACCATTCTGGCGGCTATAAGAAGACTTGTCGGTGAATGTCGGCGAATAGTTGAATGTACCTTCAATGTTGAGCCCTTTATAGGGAGTGATAATTCCGTAGACTGATGCATTGAGACGCCAGACGGTATTGAAACCGGTGGCTCCTGCCATCTGACCGAAGATATTATTGGCATTGGAAGATTCTTCGCTGGCCAGTGCGGCACGTCCCCAGTAGTTCGGTTCGCCGGGGTATACACCCGGAGTGGTCTGATAGAGATACTTGAATCCGTTGCTGATATTAGCCATCCCGTAATCTTGCTTTTGCCCGTAGAGACGGGTGCCGACAGTCATCCATTTCACTATCTTGGCTTCCAGGTTGGTACGGAAATTGATTTTCTGCGTACTTGAGTCGAGGTTCCAGCGGTTCATGACTCCCTGATTGTCAAGATAGCCCAATGAAAGCATGTATTTCACTTTCTCCGAACTGCCGGAGACAGACAGGTTGTGCTCTTGCGAATATCCGGTGTCGAATACTTCGTCGAACCAATCGGTGTTGGGATAAGCCACGTAATTGGGTACTCCGTACTCGTTCAGCCCGTTCGGATCGGCAGAAGCAACCCTCCAGCGGTCGATGCTTTCCTGCGAGAAGATGCCTTTGGTATTCACATTGTCGCAAGCCTCGTTCACCAGTCCCATATAACGGGCATAGTCGCTTACGAAAGAGAGGTTGTTGTAGGGCATCTGCACGACTCCCGAATAAGAATAGGAGATTTGCGGTTTGCCTTTCCCGTTTTTGGTGGTGATAAGGATGACTCCGTTGGCGGCACGCGTACCGTAAATAGCTGTGGAGGCAGCGTCTTTCAGTACGGAGATGCTTTCGATGTCGTTGGGGTTCACATTGTCCATGCTCCATTCGATACCATCCACCAAGACCAATGGGGAGTTGGTATTGAACGTACCGTTACCGCGGACGCGGATGGTGGCACCGTCCGAGCCGGGTTGTCCCGAAGCTTGTGTGACGTTCATACCGGCGGCGAGCCCCGAAAGGGCGGAAGAAACACTCATGATGGGTCGTCCTTCCGTCTGGTCGGCAAAGTTGATGGAAGTCACGGAACCGGTTAGGTTCACTTTCTTCTGTACACCGTAGCCCACTACCACTACTTCATCCAGCACTTTCGTCTCCACTTTCATCTGTACATCAAGTTTCGTACGCCCGTTCAGGGGAAGCGTGGTGGTCTGATAACCAATGTAACTGAAAGAAACGGAAGGTTTGGCAGAAGTTGTTTTTAATGTGTAGTGTCCGTTCAGGTCTGTCAGGACACCGTTTGTTGTACCTACTTCGACGACGGAAACACCCGGAAGGGTTTCTCCATTCTCATCGATCACTACTCCACTTACCGTGGCAGATGTTTGTGCCCACACCACATCTGTCAGTAAAAAGAGCGAAGCCAATAAAAATAATAGATAATGCTTCTTTTTCATTTTATTAGATTTAATGAAACAATTAGGTTGTTAAATACTCACCCTGCAAAGAAATGGGATATTTAGCCAACCTAATAATACTGTTTAGGCGATTGATGCCACTAATTAAGAAAATTCGGCGGAGAATGAAAAGGAAAATCAAGCTTTTAAGATTTCGACCAGCTTTTATCAGAAAATGACTAGCTAGTTTTATTTCATATTTAAAAATAGGTTGTATTTTTGCCCGATACCTAATCACTATTCATCGAATATCTAATAAAAACAGTATGAAAAAACATTTTCTACTTCTTATTTTATCATTTTTATTCCTGCCGATTGCACAAGGCAAAGTAAAACTTCCTGCAATGATGGGAGACCACATGGTACTCCAACAGAACAGCTCCGTTAAGTTATGGGGGTGGGCGGACGGCAAAAAAGTAACCGTCACCACTTCGTGGAACAACCGGACTTATCAGGCATCTACGGATAAAGACGGGGCCTGGCTGGTGAAAGTAGACACTCCCGAAGGAGGATATACTCCTTATTCTATTACGATCAGTGACGGCACTCCGGTCACTCTCTCGGATATACTGATAGGGGAGGTGTGGATCTGCTCCGGACAGTCGAACATGGAAATGCGCATGATGGGAAATACGGCACAACCCATAAACAACTCGCTTGAAACGCTGCTGAATGCAGGTAACTACCGTGACCGTATCCGGTTCATCACCGTACCGAGAACAAAAGAAACAAAACGCCGCACGGATTTTGAAAAAAGGAAATGGGAAGTATCGTCACCCGAAACCACGATTGATTGCAGTGCCGCCGCCTATTTCTTTGCCCGCCAACTGACTGAAAGTCTCCATCTTCCGGTAGGACTGGTCATCAACAGTTGGGGTGGTTCACGAATCGAAGCATGGATGGACGAACCGACTTTGGGTACTATCGAGGGGATGGACATGGAAGCTGCCAAAAGCCCTAAACGGGATATACACCAACGTCTGGAATGTTTGTACAACTCTATGTTGTACCCCATAAAAAACTTCACGGCACGCGGTTTCCTATGGTATCAAGGAGAATCAAATATATCCAATTACCAATTTTACGCACCGATGATGAGTGCTATGGTACAACTATGGAGAAATATGTGGGAAGCACCCGATATGCCTTTCTATTATGTGCAGATTGCTCCTTACAAATATGAAAACAGTAGCAATACAGGTGCCGCTTTATTGCGTGAAGCACAAGTAGAAGCACTGAAAACAATCCCTAATTCGGGCATTGTACCCACTACGGATATCGGTGATGAATTCTGCATCCATCCGCCACAGAAGGATGTAGTAGGACTTCGGTTGGCTACACTTGCACTGACTAAGACATACGGTATCCGCCGGTTGCCATCCAACGGCCCGATGATGACCAAAGTGGACTATGCGGACAAAAAGGCCATAGTGACATTCGATAATGCACCTGCGGGGTTGTTCCCTACTTTCTCCGAACTGGAAGGATTTGAGATTGCGGGAGCGGACAAGAAGTTCTATCCGGCGAAAGCAAAGATTGTAGGACGTACCAACACAGTAGAAGTGTGGAGTGAAGAGGTAGCCCAACCGGTTGCCGTGCGCTATGCTTTCCGCAATTATGTGGGAAATATCACGCTGCGGAATACTTTCGGATTGAGTGCTTTCCCGTTCCGCACAGATACGTGGGATGACGTGAAATAAAGGCTTCTATAAAGGGGATAATTACCCTGTTTACAGGAGCTATATATCCAATCTGTTGGGCATATATGCCCTGCGTGTTGGGTATATAGATCCAACGTATTGGGCATATAGATCCACTACGCAGGATATATAGCTCCTGCAAACAGGGAATATAAAGAAAGGAAATTATGAAACGATCCATCTTATCTATATGTATACTGCTGTCATCGGTTTCTCTGGCCTTCGCCAATATCTACAAGAAATATGACGTTAGATCGGGGTTATCGGGCAACTGTGTCCGGAGCATCCTTCAGGATAGCATCGGATATATGTGGTTTGCAACGCAGGACGGGCTGAATCGTTTCAACGGCATCGAGTTCACCAACTACGGACATTCGTCAGAAAACGGCGGAAACAGCTATATGAATATAGTAACGATCTGCCGCCATCAGGATAACAATCAGATTTGGGTGGCAAGTACGGAGAAGCTGTATTTATTCGATTCGTGGGAAGAGAAGTTCTCCGTATTCGATAAGCAGACGGAAGACGGGGTGTCAGTCAACAGCGTCTTCGGAATGGCATATGACAATGACGGGCAGTTATGGATCGGAACAACCAACGGGCTGTTTGTCTACAACGAGAAAAAAGGTACGTTGAGGCAATATCTGCATTCTCTTTCCGATCCTCATTCACTGCCGGATAATCACATATGGGTGATTTATAACGACTCGTTCGGGACTATCTGGATAGGTACCCGGAATGGGCTGGCGAAATACAACCAACGTACGGACAACTTCACAGGATATATATCCGAGGGCACTTCTTTCGGACGTCCTGCCTGCAACGAGATTATCTCTTTGATGGAAAGTTCGCAGGGAGTATTATGGGCGGGTACATGGTACGGGGGACTGGCACGTTTCAATAAAGAGACAGGGCAATTCCGCTATTACTTCGGAGAAGGGGACACACTTACCATTCCGCGCATCCGCACCTTGTTTCAACGGACAGCCAACTCTTTCTATCTCGGCTCCGACGACGGACTTTATACATTCAACACCACGACAGGAGAATGTCTGCCTACCGACGACGAACAAAATAAAGAAAGTATCTATGCCTGTTATCAGGATAGGGAAGGGGGAATCTGGATCGGGACTTATTTCAGTGGAGTAAGTTACCTGTCTCCCAAGCATAAGGATATCGAGTGGTATTATCCCAATGGTACGGAAAATTCTCTTTCGGGAAATGTAATCAGCCAATTCTGCGAAGCTCCCGACGGTAACATCTGGATTGCTACCGAAGACGGGGGACTGAATCTCTTTGATCCCCGCACGAAGAAGTTCAAAAACCATCTGTTGAGAAGCAGTAACCCTAATATCGGTTATCATAATATCCATGCACTGCTCTACAATGAAGGAAAATTGTGGATTGGCAGTTTCTCACGGGGATTATATATCCTGGATACTCAAACGGGAAAAATGAAAAACTATCGCCATAACCGCGCAAACCTACATTCAATTCCTAACGACCATATCTACTCTATCTATCAAACGAAGGATGGCAACATTTATCTGGGAACGCTTTCCGGATTCTGCCGGTATGACCCGGAAAGTGACTCTTTCCGGACATTGGAACCTTTAAGCCATATCTTTATCTACGATATGGTTGAAGACCAACATGGAGACTTGTGGCTGGCAAGCAAAAGGGACGGTATCTGGCGTTACAATCGCCAAACCGGTAAATTGCACAACTATCGCAACGACCCAGTAAATCCTGATTCTCCTTGTAGCAACTGGGTAATCCGTGTGTATATCGATCATAAGCAGCATCTATGGTTCTGTACCGAAGGCGGTGGCATCTGCCGTTATCACTATCAGGAAGACCGTTTTGAAAACTTCTCAACCAAAGAGAATTTGCCGAACAATATCATCTATGGCATACTGGACGACCAATCGGGTAACTATTGGCTTTCTTCCAATAGGGGACTGATCCGGTATGAGCCGCAGAACAAACGGGCACAGCTCTATACCATCGAGGACGGATTACAAAGCAACCAGTTCAATTTCCGCTCTTCCCTGCAAGCCAGTGACGGGAAATTCTATTTCGGTGGAGTGAACGGGTTCAATAGTTTCTATCCGTTCAAATTATCGATTAATAAGGTAAGACCTACGGCGTCTATCTCGGCGGTATATATGCACAGCCCCGACGACAAAGTAAGCCTTAGCAAGCGTATACCTGCTCTTAGCGGACAAGTAACGATTCCTTATCAGGTGGTATCGTTCGACATCGCATTCGAAAGTCTTAGTTATGTGGCTCCCAGCAAGAATTTATATGCCTACAAACTGGACGGTATTCACAAAGAATGGATATATACGGATAAACATAACGTATCTTTTCTCAACCTGCCTCCGGGTGAATATACTTTCCGTGTGAAAGCCAGTAACAACGATGAATATTGGAGCAATGACGACTGTTGCCTGCATATTGAAATTCTTCCTCCACCCTGGAAGACCATTTATGCCAAGATTTTCTATTTACTAATAGCGTGTGGCCTCGCATATTTCCTGATACAGCTTTATTTGCGTAAACAGCAGGCTGTGAAAACAAGAAAGATGAAAGAGATGGAACAAATCAAGAATCAGGAATTGTTCCAGTCGAAAATTACATTCTTCACCCAAGTGGCACATGAAATCAAGACTCCGGTAAGTCTTATCAAAGCTCCGCTGGAAGCGATTTTGGAAACACATGAATGGAACAGTGAAGTGGAAAGCAACCTGTCTGTGATACAAAAGAATACCAACCGGCTGATGGAGCTTATCAAACAATTGCTCGACTTCCGCAAAGTGGACAAGGAAGGTTATACGCTTTCATTCAATGAAGTGGATATCAACCGGATGATAGAGGACATCATCGACCGTTTCCGTGCCATCTCCCTGACCGGAATCTCTTTCAGTGTCTCCCTGCCGAAAGAACATCTGCAATATAATGTAGACCAGGAGGCGCTGACTAAAATTATCAGCAACCTGCTGACGAATGCCATGAAATATGCCCGCACCCGCATTATGGTGATTTTGGACGAACATCTGTCTGCAGAAGGGCGTACGCTCTCCTTGTGTGTACGCGACGATGGTCCGGGTATTCCGCAAGAGGAATGCAGCAAGGTTTTCGAACCGTTTTATCAAGTGGGAAACGCAGGAAACAACGGTTCGGGAGTAGGAATCGGATTGAGTCTCGTCAAATTGTTGGTGGAAAAGCATAAAGGAAAGGTTTATATCAATCCCGGCTATACGGAAGGATGCGAGGTATGTGTGGAAATTCCGTATTTGGAGAAAAGCATCTCTGTCAGCCCCTCCATTACTTCCATGCCCGACAAGGTTCCCGCTCTGGAGGAAGAGAGCGAACCCGCCGGTTACTCTCTTCTGGTAGTGGAAGACACGACGGATATGCTGGAGTTTCTGGCTAAGAATCTGGGAAATACCTATACCATCCATACAGCCGCCAATGGCAAGGAAGCGTTGGAATGTCTGGAGACAACGACAGTAGATCTTATCATCAGCGACATCGTCATGCCTCACATGGACGGATTCGAATTATTAAAGTCCATCCGTTCCGACAATATGCTTTGTCATATCCCGTTTATCCTGCTTTCGGCACTCGACAGCATCGATTCGAAAATTGCGGGTCTTGACTATGGTGCGGACGCTTATATAGAAAAGCCTTTCTCGCTAAGCCACATGAAAGCCACTATCAATAATCTGCTTGAAAACCGGCGCATGCTGTTCAACCACTTTACAACCGTTCCGAATATGTCATACGACCAGACATTAATGAACAAAACAGACGTGAAATGGCTGAACACGATCAATGAAATCATTATCCGCAATTTCACCAATGAAGAATTTACCATCGATAAGATGGCAGAGGAGATGGCTATCAGCCGTTCCAACTTACAGCGCAAGTTGAAAGGGCTGACCGGAATGCCACCCAATGATTATATCCGGTTGATACGGCTCAAAACAGCCGGAGAACTGCTGCGTGAAGGAGAATACCGGATCAATGAGGTTTGTTTCATTGTAGGATTTAATAATCCTTCGTACTTTGCCCGTTGCTTTCAGAAGCAGTTCGGGATATTACCGAAAGACTATGTGAAAGGTGGTGACATAACCCATTCCCAAAAGGGAACAACTTCAATATCCCCATAAGTTTCCTTCTGGTTGTAAGTAAGCAGTATCTTCTTTTCGAGCATCACATTTTCCAGTTCGAATCCGTACAGTTCACGTTTCAAGTTCATGTCATTCAGTTCATAGCAAACCTGAAAGCCATAAGCTTTCCCGTTTTTATACGCCAAAAAATCACATTCCGTCTTACTATTGTCGAATGAAATATTCATATACCCTTTATTTCTCAGTTCATTATAAACAAGATTCTCCAAGGCACTTCCACTCTGCGGAGAATAACGAAAGACATTGGCTGAAACCAAGCCATTGTCAATGAAATAACACTTATGCTGGGAACGGGAAGTCTCTTTCAAAGAATAAGAAAAGTTACGTACATCGACGCAAATATAACTGTCACACAAAAAGTTGAGATAAGACGCTATTGTATTTTCATTGCTTTTCAGTGCCTTACCCACAGCCGGTATAGAAAAACGGCTCCCCATATTCTGCATCAAGTAACTGACCAGACGAAAGAACAAATGGGTGTCACGTATGCCACTATAAACGATGCAATCCTTCTGCACAATGGATTCGAAATAGCTTTTCAATAATTCCTGTTTGATGTCCTCATCAGCATCACCCAATACGATTTCAGGAAAACAACCTGTAGAAAGGACATTGTCCATGATACGCAGAACTTTCGGTGTTTGGGTATAACAATCAAGCAAAGTCGTTATTCCTTGCGAACGAAAAACTTCCCGAACAGAAAACGGACGCACTTCATTCTCGAAATAACGACCGGACAACAAGGCGGAAAAACGGTTCTGTAACAATTGCGAGTTAGACCCCGTAATATATATCTTCTCAAATATCTCAGTGTCATAAGCACTCTTTATGAATATCTCCCAATCACATAAATGTTGTACTTCATCCAAAAACAGGTATTTCACTTTCTCTCCCGTCAGACGTTCTGCATTTTCAATCACGCCGAATAATTTGGAGGAATCATCCCAAAATGGAATGAACTGCGGATCATCCAAATTAAGTACAAGAATCGACTTACCGCTCACTCCTGATTGCAACAGATCATTAATTAATAGTTTGAAGACAGTAGATTTGCCACAACGACGTACACCAGTCAGTATCTGGACATGACGCATCGTTTTCTTTTTCAGAAGATTGTCCATGATGTCTCTCGGACACAAGTGAGCAAACATTTTACCATTCCATTGGGCATTCTGGCGTATCAGGGTCTTTTCCATACCAAAATCAGTTTTTTAATAACCTTCAATTCATGCAAATATAAGAACTTTATTTTGTTTACCTAACTATGTTTCGGTAAAATGAGTATTTACAGGAAACATAATTAGGTAAATATGCTATTTAAGCTAGGAGGAGTGTTCTTTATAAAGTACGTTTTGCAAATAACACTTGGCGTAAATACCGGATCAATGAGGTTTGTTTCATTGTAGGATTCAATAATCCTTCGTACTTTGCCCATTGCTTTTGGAAGCAGTTCGGGATATTGCCGAAAGATTATGTGAAGAAAGGAAGCTAGCCTTTCATATAAGAAACCGAACAGTCAAAAAGGTATTAATCGGCTGACCGCTCTTGACTTTGCTTACAATATTGAGTTTTTCTTCAAATGTTAGGAACCATTCTCAGGAAAGTACAATTTCTCAAGCATTCTCACCGCTATGAGAAAAAATTCTCACTACTATGAGAAAAAATACTCATTGCTATGAGAACTTTTTCTCATAGCAGTGAGAATATACCCTTGTCAGAATAGGCTGAAACAGGCCATGAAACCAATAAAAGGGCGAACAATAGAATAGGAAGCATGACACTTCTGAATTCTATTAGTTCGCCCTCTTATATTAACTCTCTTACGTATTATCTATTAGAAATATATCCCTGTTTGAATTATATTTTAATAAGAAGCTGTTGCCGGAATACCTTCCTTTTCCAATAAAGCCACAATACGGTCTAACTCTTCATGCGTAGCTTTCTGCAAATTATTGTCGGGAGTCTCCCGGTCGATCGTATAAATCATCACTTGACGGGGAGCGATTTCTTTCACTGCTTCTATCCAGGGGAGCACATACTTATCAGATGTATTATCTACATCTTTCCCCTGATAACTTCCTTTCAGAAACATCGTTTGTACGATGCAGTTTCCTTCGAACTCTTTCATTCTTTCGATGATCTTCTTAACAGAATATTTTCCGTTAGGACGGTCCAACAGATGAATGTATTCTTCATCCACCGTATCCAGTTTCAGGATATTGTTATCTATCTTGTTCAGTGCTTCGAATACGGCAGGACGGTCGATAAATGTAGAGTTACTCAATACGCTTACTTTCGCTTTTGGGAAATACTTGTCGCGAAGCGCAAGTGTATCTTCTATGATTTCCGGGAAATGGGGATGCGCAGTCGGCTCACCGTTTCCGGCAAATGTCAATACATCGGGGGCAGGACCATTTGCCTGCATATCTTTCAGTTTCTCTTCGAGAGCTGTGCGGACTTCTTCACGGGTAGGAAGAAGTTTCTTCGTACGACGTTCGGCATTGAAGCCACACTCACAATAAATGCAGTCGAATGAACAAACCTTACCGTCGTCCGGCAATAAATTGATTCCCAAAGAAACGCCCAAACGGCGGGAATGAATAGGGCCGAAGATGGGTGAAGGAAAAATAATAGTCATCTTATTCTAATTTTATCATTTACAATTTACATACTTTATCAACCAATCATTTCTAGTCAATACTGCAAAATTAAACTGCTCACTTTGTCTACTAATTTCTCCAATTAGTCGCGCACAAAGATAACCCAAAACTTATAGGTTATTCTATCTGTACGACCATTTTTTCATCACCCCAAACAAATTATGACTCTAACGCCACTCAAGGAACCGCACGGAAATATGGGTCCATTCTTCGCAAAAACAGCATATACATATCACGTACTTCTACTTGGGAGTGCGTTGTGCTAAGCTTCTCCAGCCTATCGTACAGACTATGCAATTCGTCCTTCAAACGCTTTACCGTACTGTTATGTTCAGCATTTTTCTGTATAATCTCCGACCACGCTTCCAAACATATCAGCTGGATATCCATCTGTTCATAACCAACGGCAGACTGCGGATCAAAATCGTTAAACAACCCCTTATAAAGATCCCGGAAGAAATCAATATCGTCATACCCCTTCCCGTCACTCTGCAATGCCTGCAATCGAAGAGCAGAAATTGTCTTTACACTTAACAATTGTTTGAACAACCTCGTCAGTTCCGGATACAGAAGATTGTTTCTTGTTTCCAACAAATTCTCTTTTACATAGGCACATTCCATCTCCTTAACAGGATGAAATAAGCAGTTGTCCAAATCAAGCATTGCCTGACGCTGCGCATCTGCCGGTTGAGAACTACCCACCACCTTTGCCATTTCCATCAGATAACTCCCATACAGACGAATAGCCTTTCTGTATATATCAGTGAGCGAACTCCCTTTATCGTATTTCTTCCCCTTATACACAATCTTGTCCAACCGACTCACTACAGTCTGTAAATCCGATATTTTGACCGTATAATCTTCTGGAAATGAAGAATCAGAATTCTCCTCCCCTGATGGTTGGAATAAACGAATGTGATCTGGTAAATTATGATCTATCCATTGGCGGAGCTTCTCCCGTTCATCATAACAATTTTTGTCTCCTTTGAAAGGATGATAGCCAAAATAAACAATCCGGCAATCATCATCTCCCACTTTTAAAGTCTTTCCACACGAACTTTTCGATAAACTTCTGCGCAAACCTAAAAGATATCCAATCTCTTCCGTTATTTCATTTTGCAACAATTCTTTTTCCACTTCTTTAGAATAACGGTCAGCCAGAATACGCGAATCCGAGGCACCGCAACTTAACAGATAGTCGTCTAATTTTCCTTTTAGAAAGCCATGTCCGATATTCAGACGACATGAAAGTATCTCTCCGGTACGAGGATGACAGATAAAGTCACTTTTGATCCCCGGTATTCTCAAATCATAAGATATAAAAGCACGTTGTTCTGCCGGAATTATCTTTCGGTCTGCATACCTCACTTGTAAAGCATCATGAATACCTGCTTTATGGAAGGCAGTATTCCATGCTTCCACTCCTTCCTTTACTGCCTGGAAATATTCCTTCGGGAAAAGGGTATCTACATAGAAAGTAAGCGGTTGTGACATATCCCAACGAAGAATCAATGAATCTTCTACCATACAATAGGGATTCTGCGAGTAATCTTTGAAACTCAATGTCCGGTAGGGTATTCTGTAATCTGCCAGGCGGATCTGATCTTTTTTCAGAGGCAGCAAGCGTACTGCACAAGTGACTTCCAAAGGCATACTACCCTCAGGCAATAGAACGGTAGAACTGGACAGCATATATCTTTCCGCTTCAACTCCATGATAGCGCCTGACCGTAAACGACACACCTTCCTTAAAAGGATGTATTTTCATTATTTCCGACAGTTCCGGAACCAAGGAACGAATAAAATTATCATTATAGCTGAACCAATCATCGCCAGTCATCAGATACTCTGTTATCCGAATAATAGCTCCCTGCTCTTTTGAATACGCCACCACCGGATAGCTTTTACCGGCAGGTTGCCTGTTCGACAACGAGAAAGATTGCTGATATGTGCTTTTTTCATCTAAAATACGCTCTGTATAAAACGGTTTTTGAAAGCATATTGTAGCTTTATCCGGAGAGATAATACGCACTACTCCCAGTCCGTTAACCGGACGATTCAACAAATCAAACCCTCGGTCTATCTGTCCACTGACTTCAATTTCCCGCCCGATATATTTTTCGGGTATTTCCAAATAGATTTCTTTTTCCGCTACATATACAGGAAACACACCGTCGATCTTATCCATCCCGGCAACAAAAAACTCGTCAAACGGCTTGACGGAATCCTGTGCCTGAAGCAAAGCTGTGACACACAACAATATACCAATCACATATCTTCTTTTCTTCATGAATTTCTTTATTTACTTTTCATCATTAAAACCAAATACTATCTACAAGAAACATTCCCCGTTTTTTGGCAACCGGATCCGTAATTTTATGGCTATAATCAAGACTTTCCTCCTTTATTCTATTCAAAGCCTGCATAATGGAAACCAATAATTTCGACGAGGTTATCTTTTCTGATCTATCCAACAATTTAGCAAGTTTACTCACATAAAGCAGCTGCACTTTATACTTGGCGTCACTTACAGGAATATTGTCAGCCCATTCGGAAAATAATTCTTTATGTATGCTTCCCAAAAACTCATCTACAGACAACATATCCTCACAAACATTCTCCGTTCTTTCCACTTCCCGAAGGGAACGAATCATTTCCGACATCAGCTCTTCATAAAAACGGTCGAACTCCCGGCTACCGTCTATTTCTAATTTAGTGGTAAGTTTTTTATCAAACATCCACACAGGCGGTTGTAATATGTAAGCTTGTATAAAGCTCATAACCTTCTTATTGTAATCAGCCTTTTCAGGTATGTAAATATGCTCCTCATCCGGTTCGGCAAGACGCTTACCGCCTAAATGTGACAATACATGTTGCACCCACTGTTTGTAATGCTCCAATACCGCTTCATAACGCCCCTGTAATACACGCAAGGACGCTTTATCCGTCACATTCCAGACATCCGGATGTTCACACAAATATTTCAGGTTCTCTATTCCTTGGGTATTCACCGCAACATGGTCATTGCCCAAATCTTCTGCCTGAGCCCGTACATCCATTCTGCTTGAAAAATGTAATAAGGGATCTTTCTGTTTTTCCTGATTCCAAAGAGCCCTGTTCTTTTCTCTTTCAGAAGCATCCTTGCCCGGAAATATCCGGTAGCCCCATTCGATAGCCCATTTATCATATTCACCGACACGTATCCGCCTGTTTTTCAAATCAACCTTATCTTGAGGACGCAAAGCATAATTACACCGCACATAATCCATTATGGAACTACCGATACTATATTGGCTTAAAAAGTCATTATCACGTAATTGATCGATGGAGTAATGAGAACTACCCAGAAAGTTATGTTCCAACCCTAATGTATGACCCACTTCATGTGTCAGCACTTGTTTTATCTGTTCGAATTGCAAAGAGTCCGGCAGCTCTATATTCCATGCCTGCGGATCATTCGCTCCACATTGAGCGAAATACCATTTCTGTTCCAAATTCAAGACACTGCAAAAAATACCGATGTGGCAAGCTATAATCTCACCGGACCGTGGTTCGCATGGAGTCGGTCCATAAGCGTTATTTTGCCCTGATATCTTCCATGAAATAAACGGATAAGTGCTGTCATAAATACTAAAATCAGGATCTTCTTCGGCAGTGGGAGCCAACCGTGCATCGATGGCATTCTTAAACCCGGCTTTCTCGAAAGCCGGACGCCAGTCGCGCACCGCTTCAATGATACAGTCGATGTACTTTTCCGGTGTATTACGGTCTATATAAAAAATAATAGGTTGTATGGGTTCTACCAGTTCGCCCCTCATGTATCTTTCTTTATCTTCCGCCCTTATTTCCAGCCGCCATCGTTTGACAACAGATTTCCGAATAGCAGGCTGATCTCCTTGAAAACACTCCTTGCCGATCGTAAAATAAGTTCCGGCATTTGCAGTAACTGCCTCCAATGGTTTCTTGGATAATAATTTAATGCAAATACCCGTATCCCAGTCTCCAATATAAGGAGACGAAACAGGCTTGCCAGGCATTCTCATTGACGAACTTCGATAAGCTCGTGATGCGTGTATTAACAGGCGGTTGTCATATCCTTTAATTTCTTTGATAGAATCTTTCTCTCTTAAACGCGTACCTATTGATAAATCAAAAGATACAATATCGAGAGTAAACAAAGGGAAATCTTTTAATATTTCACCGATCTCTACCAAACTACTTCCTTGAGTCTTTGTGATGATCGGCAATCTCTTGTAAAGTCTGCCATTTCCCCGTTGAACGGCAATCTTGGCATATACTCCTTCAGGGTTTTCTATCACTCTTTCATATTGTGGATCCATTATCCACAATTCGTCACCCTGTTTTTGAAAACTAAAAAATACCGGACCTATCATGTCACCCGAATATCCGAATTTCTTTTCCATATCCCGGTCCGGACGGGCAGGAGCTGTCAGAATGGTAGTCGTTACTGCAAATTCACGTCCAACCAATGAATCTGGAATTTCCCAATATATATGTTTGTCACTTCGATAGGTAGTAAACATACCGGGAATAATTTCCACAGGGGCTTCCCCCTTTAAGAAAGTAGCAATACTTGGCTGTTGCCCGTACAAAAAAGTACAGGCAACAGCTAGAAATATTGCACTGATCATTCCTTTTAGCATAAGGATTAGTTCATACTATTCGTAATTATAACTAATATCAACAATTTTCCCAATAGGTTGCTCAGGATCTTCGTAAATACAAATACTGTTTTCTCCACGGGATACATCTCCCGCCACTGTCAGCTGTAATTCTACAACTAACCCCTTGTCAGCAGTATTGATACCCAATCCGAGAGACATACCGAGTTCTTCTTCATTTTCAGCATCCTTAAACTTCAAACACGTGATTTGTGCTGACGGGTCTGCTTCATATTGATAAAGTTCTGTCACCTGACTACGATTCAAGTCTATTCGATATAACTTGTTAGCGGCAGCTACAAACAGAAGATCTGCCGTATAAGCATAAGAAGCAGCAAATTTTGCAGTTTCCACATTTATATCCGATGGTAAAGAAACAGTATATAAACCTGCACAAGTAGTAGCATTACTACTAAACTTAAATACCGTCAAATCTTTCCCGCTCTGAGTAGAAGCAATGGCATAAGCATTATTACCACCACTTCCTCCTGTGACTATCGTTCTCACTTGTAGAGAAGGATCAATGTTATTTGGATTAAAGGCACTTCCATCTCCATCATTAAAATCAATTGCAGAAGCTTCTATCGGGCGTTTATCTTCCCACTTTGAAGAACCAGAACGAATAGGCTTGGAAATATAATATGAATTCATATAATCATTAAAACTAGATAAAGCCCAACCATTCAAGAAAGAATGTGTAGAAGAATCAAAAAATACCAATCCTTTTCCATAAGAACCATAAGTAGAAACAGATAGATAATCACCGGATTCATTCTGAATAGTATAAGGTATACAAAGACCATCCATATAGGCAAAATAGGACTTCCCGTCATTTACAAACAATTCACCGTTTTTATCCATTTTATAAGCATCAATCTTTATTGCTTTTCCTTGTTGAACTGACTCAAATAATATTTTATCCGATTGGTACATCATTTCTAATGTACTCGGAGTAAACAAAGCTGCATCCTTATCTGTCACTAGTGTCAAAATAGGAACAATCTTCAACCCAAAAAAGGGAGGTATCATAGATATAGCTGACCGATCACCTCCATATTCACGCCGGGCAGTCACAGCTAATGGCTTTCCATCTAGAGGAAACGTATTTCCTGTTTCCGACTGAAAAACATCCGGATATACATAATACCCGTCCGATGTTCCTTCAATAGCTCCAAGCACCCCTTTATTTTCTTTTTCCTGAAGGACAAACCAACAAGGATTAAACGGCTTGATAATAGACACTTGACCTTGCTGATACCACATAGTTCCATTCTTTTCATCCGAAACAACCAACATCAAACCTATATTATCCGATTCATTAGGCTCAACAGTTATCTTACATTCTTTTCCTACAGAATAATCCGTATAATCAGACAAGCGGTCGGAACCCAATGTAACATTCGGTTTGAGACGTTTCCACTGAAATACAAGATTTTCTTCATTCTGTTCCAATGTCTGAGAAATCTGCGGCATGATTGAAACTTCCACCGCTTCTTCCTTCGGCATACGCAACTTGGTTTCAGGTATTACAATTTCCATCATATTCACATCATGATAATCGTAATCTCCCTTGTCATCGTAACAGCCTGTTTGCAATAAAGCCGCTCCGATAAAACTTGCTATATAGATGATATATTTCCTCATAACGTTTTTCCTTTAATCTTATTCATAAACAATTTCATCACCATCCTCACCTAAGATAGGAGGATTCCCTGCTTCTCTATATTCCTTGTAAGCTTGTTTTATATTTTTAGTATCCTCATTGTCTAACTCCTCATATACACGCTGGCATACATCCATAATGAACATGTACTTCTCATCACTATAACTGCCATATCCGTCCCAATTACTCCATTCATCCGGTTTCAACTCCCATCTGACATTTAAAGATATTTGATGCTGCTCAACCAGCCCTTTGTCAAACTGATGAAGAGGATTGTTCAAATCAAACTCCAAAAAACAGCCATAGACTTTTCTACCTGCCTCTACTGCCGGACGTTTAATTTTATAATAGAATACCTGGCAAACCGTATCCAATTCAGTGTATGTATACTTGCTTTCCAACAATACATCTACCGACTTCTGATAATCACTATTCGGACTAACTTTCACACAGAAATCACGGTTCTCTTTCAAAAGATCCCCCTGTATTTTCACCGTAAAACTGTCTATGGCATAAGGATCATCTTTTTTCACATAGTCTGTATCAACCAATGTGCGGATATGCAGACTTCCATAGAAATTGATACGAGGTGTCTGATCATACAAGTCTATCTCATTCTCGCTGCATCCTGCATAGATGCCACAAACAAGAATAGCTAAAATAAAATATATAATACGTTTCATAAAACTTCATCATTTAGAGTTGTTTCCAAAAATATACTCATCATCCGGCAATGTCATCTGATAATGGGCTTCAGTCATTGTTTCTACCCCACAGCCGTAATAAGTACTGTAATTATGCGCTTTCAAAAAATAGAAAAGTTGTCCTTCTGCAAAATATTCTTTTCTATATTCTTTCATTATTTCATTGATACGTTTAGTCTGGTTTTTGTCTTCTTCCGAAGTAGTATCAAGGTCATCATATCCGGTAGTCGGTATCTCATCACTGTAAGAAATACCTCGAGCAAAACGTACGGTGTTCAGTGCATCAGCACTTTCCGATGCAGAAGATGCACACTCTGCTACAATATAGTACATTTCAGGCAAACGTATCAACGGAACGGCATTGGCACCGGAATAAGTATATCCGTCATTCAAAGGTTTCTGGTTATATTTTCTACAGAAGACATTTGTCTGGCTTGCTCCGTCAACAACTTCAAACATTTCTGCAATTCTTCTCCAATCCGTATTCCCCGCACTAGCTGTTTCATAGAAAGTATTAAATTTATCTCCATCCAAGTAGAAATGTTGCTGGATGTTAGTATTCTCCATATCCATATAGTTTCCAATAAGCAGATTGGAGAATTCATTGACTGTTATTCCGAATATTTGCTCCGCATAACGTATGGAGTTATAACTGGAAGCGGTCTGCGATTTGTACAACGTAAAATACTCAGAAGCAGCAATCACTTGTTTAGCATACTCCACAGCCAATCCTTTGCTTTCCGCATCCCCTTTATAACAATATACACGGGCCAGCATAGCTTTCACTGCATATAGATTCATACGAAATTCACGATTGACAAGAAAAGGATTTATCTCTGCAACATCTTCACCCATCTGATCGGTAAAGAAGTCAAGAGGGTCACTCTCTTTCAGCAATTTTTCAGCAGCATTCAAATCTTTGAGAATGGCATCAACCACTTCGCTGGCCGATAAAACAGGTGTAGCGTCTTTATCAAAAGCTGTACGGTAGGGTATAGCTTTAGATGTAGGATGTTCCTTATAAATAGGACCGAACATGCGCAACAAATCAAAATGGAGAAAAGCACGAAGCCCGAGAGCCTCTCCCTTCATGGTTTCATAATAGCGTTCGGTTACTAAGACATCTTTATTTTTATCTACGTACTCCAGGAAGTTGTTAATATTGGCTATGATGTTATACATTGCCGAGTAAATCCCGTTTTTCTTACTCAAAAACATGTTCTCATAATCAAATACGATACTTTGATTGAAAACAGCGTTTGTATTATATCCCGGATAATCGGAATATAATCCTGCCAACTCATCCAAATATGCATAAGTCAAGTCTCCGGCATACAATGTCTTGGTGCCCAATTTCAAATAAATACCCGTAAGAGCATCTTTAAATCCGGATTCCGACTCAAATTGCTTGTCGGTAGGAATAGAAGTCTTCGGAGATACATCCAACCAGTCGCTGCAAGACATAAGTCCCAGCATGGTTGTTGTCAATAATATATATATTAACTGTTTCATACAAATATGTTTTTAATTAGAAAGCAACATTCAAAGCAAATGTAAACTGACGGGAATATGGATAGTATAAACCTCTTTCGCGTTTCACTGTAGACCAATAGAAAAAGTCTTCCATATTAAACGTCACTTTGGCAGAACTCAATCCCCAATGGCTGATAAATTTTGTATTGGTACGATCCATACGATAGTAGACAGACAACGAACTTCCCTGGAATATATTTTCATCCATGATAAACCGGGAGGTGGCCTTCGTATCCCAACCGCTAGGATTAAGAGCACGGAATTGTGCTTTATCACCTGGTTTAGCCCAACGCAACTGGCTCACACGTCGGTCTACATTATATTTCAGATTGGCATTTTCCACCTTATCAATCAAAGTCTGGTTATATACCTGACCGCCATATTGGTATCTGAAACTGACATCTGCTCCCCAACCTTTATATGTAAAGGAAGAATTAATATATCCTTGCCATTTAGGTTCTGTATTACCAATAGGCACTACATCATTCGCATTCCAGTTAACGGCGCTGGTCATTTCTCCGTTACGCTTTAATAATATTTCATTTCCGGAAGCGGGATCGATACCTAATGAACGTACTACCCAAATGCGGGAAAGAGATTCTCCTTCTTCATAACGTGGCAACGGTGTATCTTTCAGATTGGATGCATTCATGTCATTCCTATGTTTCATTGCTTCTGATATCTCCAACAGTTTGTCAGTATTGCGAGAACCGTTTACTGTAATTGTCCAATAAGCCTGTTTGGCAGTATTCTTATAAGGAATAGCCGACAGAGAAATTTCCCAACCTTTATTCTCTATCTTTCCCAGGTTTTCAGGATAACTGCTGAAACCAAGAGAAGGGGCAAGACTTACCGAAGTAACCATATTATCTGTTATTTTCCGGTAATACTCCACACGGGCGGTAAGACGTTGGTCTAAGAAACCGAGTTCCAAGGCAAGATTAGTGCTTTTGGTAGTCTGCCATTTCAAATTTTCATTATGCATGGCCAGGATTTCCGACCCTGTTGCATCCGATGAGTAATAAGGAAGCAGTAGATTAGAATATGTATAATAACCATGTGCCTGATAAGGATCAAAACCTTGCGAACCAGTCGTACCGTATGTACCCCTCAAAATGAAATCAGAAATAAAAGATACATTTTTCATGAAGTTCTCTTTTTTCAAATCCCAACGTAATCCGGTTGACCAGAAAGGAGCCCAACGGTTATTTCTTCCAAACTGTGAAGAGCCGTCCAAACGTATATTAAAGTCGAACGAATACTTATATTTATAAGAATAGCCTCCGGCAGCCACCCAACCAATGGAGCGTGTGGTCCTCTCATCTCCCGTCACCTTCTCATTATATTTCTTACCAAACAGCAAGTTATCCATATTATCATTCGGGAAACCGGTCACATAGTTTCCATAAGTTTCCGAATTATTCTCCAATACACTCATACGTGCATTAGCAGTCAGGTAGTGATCTTCCAGTTGCTTATTCCAGCTTCCTGTCAAATCTATGCCCCAATTGACAGCTTCGCTCTGACTTCTGCGATAATCACCTCTTAAGGTAGGATCAGTCACATTATCAAAAAGCGTATGCTGTGCAGGACGGAAAATATCACGATGTCCCACACTCTTTGACAAGTTGAAAGCTCCTTCAAACCGCAATTCATTAGTAGGATTATATTCCACCCTGAAAAGTTCACGTACGGTAAAGTTTTTGCTTTGATCTTTGCTGTTGAATGTTGTATTGTACATCGGATTCAGATAGCTCGACTCACCACCTACTCCTTCAAAATTATCAAGTCGTTTTTGTATTTCTCCGTTCTCTCCATACGGACGCAGATAGGGATTCAAACGGGTATATTCACTAAAACTTCCCCACGGAGACTCATTAGCTACCGAATTATCCAACGTAATGCTATTCTTTAACAATACCTTTTTCAGACGATACTGAAAATCCAGTGAACCAGTCAATACATCACGCTTACTGTCTTTCATCACACCCGGAGAACTATTATATCCGACATACATCCGATAACGCAAAGCTTCGTCACCACCTTCCAACGTAACCGTATGCCGCTGTTGGAAAGCTGTCTGCAAAGGTTTGTCCAACCAATACGTATTGACTCCTGCCAATACTTCACGCAATTTAGATTGATAGAGCTTCCATTTTTCAACAGTCTCGCCACCGTATGTATAAAGCCCGCTTTGCAACTCTGCGTCTATCTTCTCTCTTGCATTCATCAGGTTATATCCGGTCATGTCCGGAGCTTCAATACGAAGTTCCCCACCATACGTCACCCAAATCCGCCCCGGTTTGGGAGTCTTGCTCTCGATAACAATTACTCCATTTGCCGCACGCGAACCATAGATAGCCGTAGCTGCCGCATCTTTCAACACAACGATAGAAGCAACACGGTCGGGATCCATATCGGCAAGCGTCTGTATACTGATTTCAAATCCGTCCATGATAAGCAAGGGTTGGTTAGCATAAGTCTCATATTCACCCTGAACTGCCAATACATCATTACTGGTAGAATTAAACTCTACTGCCGACTGCGTAGCCATATCCATATTTGCACCGCCACGCATACGCATATCAGGCAAACCATTCGGATTAGATCCCATATTGATGTTATCCACAATACGAAGTCCGGGAGCAACAGCGGCTATCGCTTTAGCTACATTATTTGTACTATACTTTTTCAGATCTTCTCCTTTAATAGTAACGGCAGAACCAGTGAATCCCTCTTTCTTTCTATTAAACATACCTGTCACCACTACTTCATCCAACGCCTTCGTATCGGCTTTCATCACTACCGACATCTGAGATGAAGGATTCAAGAACTGGGTTTCCAAACCTACATACGATATTTTGACCCGGCTATCTTTCGGAACGTCAGAGAGCTGAAAATTACCATTATTATCTGTAATAGTACGGATATTACTACTAGGATCTTCCACTATAATAGTGGCACCAATCACCGGAAGTCCGTCTTCCTCGGAAAGAACTTTTCCTTTTACTTGTGAGAAAAACTTCTTAGAATCTTTTTTTGTGATATTTATGAATTGTCCGTCAATGTGGTATTTCAACGGATTTTTTCCAATAATCACTTTCAATGCTTCATCGACTGTAGCTTTTTCTACTTTTCCGGTAGAAGTATAAGAACTGATTTCATCGTAGATAAAAAGTACTTTATACCCCGATACCTTTTCAAAACGTTTAAAAATAGAAGGCAACCCTTCATTTTTAAACTCCATTGTTATTTGCTTTTCCTTACCTGTTTGTGCTTCAACACGCCATGAATAGGCAAAAAGGAAAAACAAGAATAAGACAATGAACTTTTGTGCTTGATTCTTTTTCATAAGCCTGAATAGTTAAATAATATTTCATTCTTTTAATTGTATACGAAGTTTAAAAAAGAATGGTTACCCTTAAAAAGATTTTTTTTCAGAAATATATATTTCTATTCAGATTTATGACTTTTTGCTTGCTTTTTATTCGATAACTAGTTTTCCTGTTTCAAAATAGGCATGAACTCTCTCCATTCGGTTTAATAATTCAACCAAGTGAAAGATGTCTTGATGACGATTTGCAAAGAAATGCATACGAAGATCCATGATTTTGCTACTACGGAACTCAATATCTATATTATACCAACGTCCTATTTCTTTCATCATGTCAACTAGGGCAACATCATCAAAATAGAAAAATCCTTCCTTCCAATACAAAAATGATTCAATATCCACTTCATCCACTACCAATGTTCCGTTAGAAGAAAGTTGTGCACTTTGTCCCGGCCTCATTTCAACACTATGAACCCCACAAGTATCGCTAACTGCTACCTTTCCTGTAATGAGCGTAACACGGACATCAGTTGGAGAGTAGCTACGCACATTAAATTCCGTTCCCAATACACGAACCTGCAGATTTCCACTTTTCACAATAAAAGGATGTTCTGTATCTTTAGCAACTTTAAAATAAGCTTCACCTTCCAAAGAAACGACTCTTTCTTTTCCTTTAAAAACTGTAGGATACGCCAAACGACTGTCTGAATTCAAGAAGACTTCAGTCCCCTCGGATAAAACAACTTTGAATGTTTCGCCTCTAGGAATATTTAATCTATGTATCTGTACTTTCTGCTTTCCCACTTCCTTGACTTCTGTCTGAAGAAGAGCACGGCTATAATCTATTTCTTTAGAAGACAACTGTGTAGTAGAGGAAGACGAAAGAGATTCTACTACTTCTTTTAACGGCTTTATTTCCTTCTCATCATTCACTTGTAAAGTGACTTCTTGAGCAATGTGGTCGGCTTGAAACACTTTAATGATTTCCGGTTGTGATGAAATCATCATTGCACGTAAAACCAAAATTATGACAACAGTTGCCGCCACACCTGTGACACTAGCCCACAGTATGCGTATATATTTTCTTCGATCATTCTTAGAATATTTATTACGAAAATCTGCCAGTTCTTTCCGGACATCAACTGCCAGCATATTTTGTTCTTTCTGCATTTCTATCACAACCTCCGCCAAATCAGCACATGCTTGCAAACATTCTTCATCTTCTTTCAAATTATGCAATTGATCAGCAGCTATATGAGAACGATTCTCCATGATTTCCAGGAGTTCTTCTTCCGACTTACTTATATTTATATTCTTTTCATCCATAAATAATGTATTCAATATATATATTTACGTTTTAAAGTCTGTTCCGGTTACCTTTTTGCCCCAATTCTTCACGAAGAATACGCAAAGCTTTCACTATATTCTTATGAATGGCCGCAACACTTACATTCAGCTCTTCGGCCACTTCTTTATATTTCTTATTATGAATATAGCATGCTTCCAGTATACGGTAATTATAAGGAGTCAACTTCTTCATAGCTTCACGAATACGCAAAACACGAGAATCAGAACATTGTGAATCGCTTTCTATCATTTTATCAGTCAATTGCGAAGTAAACTCTACATATTCTTCATGGATATTTTGCTTGCGCAGATAGTCAATGCAACGTGTACGAACGATTGTATAAAGATAAGTTTTTGCTGTGGATTCTTCTATCTTTTCATAATTACGCCATAAATATTCAAAAGCATCACTTACGATATCTCTGCATACCTCAGCGTCATTAATAAAATAGTATGCAAAATATACAAATTGTGCATACCATTCATTAAACATTTTGTCAAAAGCCGCCCTGTCATCCATTTAATATCGTATTCTTATAATTTTTTTCAGCAGACAAATATACATTAAAACTTAATACGCAGTTGCATCTGTATATCTGCTTTTTTATTCCCATGGATTAAATCATTGCCAGAACCTATTTCATTACGGTCTAAATAGACAGTTTCGCCAAACTTAGCTACTAACAGGAAATGTTTGTTCAGTTCATATCTAAAACGAAGGCTACAGCGAAATCCACGACCTTGGAAGGACGGAGTATAAAAGGTATAAAGCAATCCGCTTTCGGAGGCATATACGCGCGAATCATAATCGCCTGTAAAAAAGTAACTGCCCTGAACGTCAGCAAACAGCCTGGTCCAAGGCAGTTGGGAGGATATCATTTGTGTAACCTGATATCCTTTATTAGCAGCTCTGTCTTGAGAATGAAAATGATTATAATCTAAAGTTGTACGACTGCTTAACACATCTCCTAAAGAATAGTTCAAACGGTAACGAAGTTGATGGTGAAAAATAGGAAGTGTTAGTGTTCCTTTACTACCTGTCCAATCTCGTTCTTTGCGTTTATAGCGGTACTTCAGATACATGGATAGATGGCTACGTGGAGTGAAAGTGGCTTGAAGCAGTCCGTCTATTCCACGGGAAGATTTACTGATCCGGTATCTTTTCCAGGGAAAAGAAAACAAGTCGAATGAAGCGAAGAATTTCCAATAGGCAAAAGGAGAAGTCTCCATGCCGATATAATATCCTTGTTCATTTTGCGTCGTATTTCCTTCACCGAAAGAATGGGCGAACATAGCCCAATAGTTATAAGAATAGAACCGGTGTATCAACATGATTTGAGTGTTTTGAACCGGTGAATATTGCAAACGATTCAAAGATGCCCAACCTTGTTTTCCGATGGCTGTCTCTCCCTGAAAAGAAAAACGATGCCAGCGATATGCATAGTCCACTCCAAGATTATAGAAATTATTTCCATGAAGATTGTATTTGGAATAACCTGTTAATTCCGGTTCGTATGGTCGGTTGAAAAGGTAGTAAATACCGGTGATACCCAGTCGGATACGGTTGTGTTGATAACTCACGTGTCCACCTGTTAATTGCATGGTGAACAGATTCTTTTTATCTGCTTCTTTTTGGCTTCGGTGCAGTCCGGTTTTATGGATAGAGGTGATTGCTTCGTCAGTGATTACTCCATCTAATGAACGGTGTGAATAAAAACCGGAAATATCCCAATCTTTAGATAAGGCAATAGTAGCAGCCAGTCCCCGAAAATAATTGTATTCGTCGCTGGAGGAGTGTTTCTTTATTCCGCCACTACGATTGCTAAAAGAAGAGGCATAAATTGTTTTTCCCATCAGATAATCAGTGCTAATCACCAATCCTTGTCCGAAACTAAGCCGATAGTTACCAACAGCCAATGCTTTGAATCGTCCGCAATCTTTTAATAACAGATAAAAAGAATAATAATCGTAGCCATAGCGATTGTGTAAAGCTCCAAAAGGTTCTCCGGCGTCTTTTTCGGCTACAACTCCTGCATAGAGTCGGTCACTGTATCGGAAACTGTATTTCACAGAGTTATAAACAGAAGCTCCCAAATAGGTATGTTCATAACCTTTTCGCTTATAAAATGGTATATCAAAGCGAGTTAAGAGTTCATTCTTTCCATACTTTGCTGCGCTTTTCAACATAGTTTTCCACTGAAATGCAGGTTCATTGTTAATAGCTTTTATACAGACAAAAGGCAGTAAATACCGGATTGTTTGCTTATCCATCTCTTCTACCAGTTGAAGTTCATAGATGGTTTTCATCTGTCCGTGTATATAGACATAAGCCAGCAGATGTTCAATCTGAATATCACTCAGGAAAGGAAACTGTTCGAGTTGTTCACGGGTAGCAGTATTCAAATTAACGGGTTCTTGCAGACGATTGGAAAGTTCTTCCAATTCATTTTCCCAATTAAGAGTATTAACAGGGTTATTAATATCGTTATTAACAGATAAATCTTCAAGAATATCCTCTAAAAGACTTTCAGAAAGGTTTTGAGCATTACAAGCAGGAATTATTAACAGGCTGTTTATAATACTTATCAACCGTAAAAGTTGAATAGTTTTCATCAATAAATTGTTTTATTCTCCCTGCTTTTTAACAGATAAGGGCGCAAAGATACTTTAAATAGGTTAACATCTTTGTGAAAAGACCAAATAATAAAATTTTAATCCTATTTTTGTATCGTGAAAGGAAGGCTTAACATAGTAATAATGACGCTGTTTGCTATTGTTTGTTGTTCGTTGCGCCTGCAAGCTCAAGAAAAACAAAGCATCAATGGATACTTGGTTCCGATGTGTATCTACAATGGAGATACCATTCCATGTGTCCAGTTAAGAACTGTGTATATCTTCCGCCCGCTAAAGTTCAAGAATGAAAAAGAACGCCAGGAATATTACCGGCTGATCCGCAATGTGAAAAAGGTATATCCTATCTCTAGGGAAATTAACCAGGCTATCATCGAAACTTACGAATATCTTCAGACTTTGCCCAATGAGAAAGCCCGCCAAAAACATATCAAACGGGTGGAAAAAGGTTTGAAAGATCAATATACTCCCCGAATGAAAAAACTCTCCCTTACACAAGGGAAATTGTTGATTAAATTAATAGACCGCCAAAGCAATTCTACCAGTTTTGAACTCGTGAAGGCATTTATGGGACCTTTCAAAGCGGGGTTCTATCAGACTTTTGCTGCACTTTTTGGTGCCAGCCTAAAAAAAGAATATGACCCGCAAGGTGAGGATAAACTAACAGAACGCGTGGTGTTGATGGTGGAGAACGGGCAAATCTAAAAAAACAATCGCGGATTGATAGGGTTTATCACTCTCTCTTCTACATAAACTAATTTATCAACTACTCAGGTATATCAGTTTTCATTATCAGTTACCGGTTATCATTTCAGCAATTAACAGGCTTCCCGCAAAGTGTTAATTGCCGCTTTCTCAGAAGTTAATACTCGACTTTCCAGCTATTAATACTTATCATGCCGGTTGTTAATACCTGACAACTCAAGTATTAACAGCCTGCAAACGGATTATTAACAGCGATAACAACTGTCCGCCCGACACTATCATTCCACTCTATGGTTCTATACAGCTACATATAGTTATAAACAGCAAACAACTATTGATTATGAATAAATTAACTAAGCTATCAACCTATTATAAACAACTTATTAACCAATCCTGTCTATACCTATTCAACGCAAATTCGATACAAGTCTGCATCCCAGTCCCCCCCCTCAAGAGGCTGTCTAAAAAGTCGTTAGTAACTCTAATTCCCATCCTTCGGGAAGGAGGGGTGGCTGAAAGCCGGGGTGGTAGGATAAACGAGGATCTTCCTATCTTATTGTATATGATAGACTTATGGTTTACCTACCACCTCCCCCTATGGGGACTCCTCCTTCCTGAAGGAGGAGAATTTAGATAGAACCGACTTATATTATGAACGTAACTTTTTGAACAAATCCCAAATCACAATACCGGTTGTTACAGAAACATTCAGAGAGTGTTTGGTACCATATTGAGGAATCTCTATGCAGCCATCCGAATGGTCAATAACCTCTTGTTGTACCCCTTTCACTTCGTTTCCCATTACGATGGCGTATTTCTTGGTTTTATCCAGTTCCAGTTTGTCCAACATGATGCTTCCTTCCGCCTGTTCTACGGAATACACGATATATCCTTCGTTTTTGAGGTTATCAACAGCATCAACAGCGTTATTAACATACTTCCAGTCGACAGTGAACTCTGCACCCAGCGCAGTCTTATGCATTTCAGGATGAGGAGGGGTAGCCGTTATACCACACAGATAGATACATTCAATACGGAAAGCATCCGAAGTACGGAACACAGAACCTATATTGTGCAAACTACGAATATCATCCAACACTACCACCAGAGGCAGTTTTTCAACCTGTTTAAACTCTTCGGCACTGATACGGTTCAGCTCTGTTATTTTCAGTTTACGCATACGTCTTTTCTTTTATTATGTTCTTGTCCACAAAGGTAATTCTTTTCAGTTAACAAGGTGTTGATAACGGTTTAAAACCTGTCAAAACTATCGGCAAAGATTTTGAAAAATAATTCTTGCATTATTCAAAAGAAGGTATAAGAGGGCTTCGTTATGAACATTCCAAAAAACTAACCCAAAACTTTCTACACAGACATAAACATATTTTTCAGCACTTATCTGCCTGTTTATATCCATAAAGTTTTTAACTTTGCACTTTATCAACAGGGAGTTAATAGCAAACTTCCATTTGACGGCATTTAACAATGCTTTCATTGATAATGAAGCAAGTAGGATAGGACATCTTGCCCTTTACATCAGTTCATAACCGACTCATAAAGCAGAAGTATGGACTAATAACTTATCCGGCAAGAAAAATCGTATTTATTTGCTAACACTATTAACAGGCTATCATCACTAACAAAGGATTTTTTTTAAAAAGGAAAGAAATAAGAATATTATTATGAATGAACTCATAAAGGCTATAAACGAGCTGAAGAAAGAAAAGAATGCAATCATTCTGGGACACTACTACCAGAAGGGGGAAATACAAGACATCGCCGATTACGTTGGCGACAGTTTGGCATTGGCTCAATGGGCAGCCAAAACGGAAGCGGACATTATTGTGATGTGTGGCGTTCACTTTATGGGGGAAACGGCAAAGGTGCTTTGTCCGGACAAGAAAGTGTTGGTACCCGACATGGCGGCAGGTTGTTCGTTGGCAGACAGTTGTCCGGCGGATCAGTTTGCACAGTTTGTCAAAGAGCACCCGGGATACACCGTTATTTCGTACGTCAACACAACAGCTGCCGTGAAAGCAGTGACAGATGTGGTGGTGACTTCCACCAATGCGAAGCAGATCGTGGAAAGCTTCCCCAAAGATGAGAAAATAATCTTTGGTCCGGATAGGAATCTGGGTAATTATATCAACTCTGTTACGAACAGGAATATGTTGCTTTGGGACGGAGCCTGTCACGTGCATGAACAGTTCTCTGTTGAAAAGATTGTGGAATTGAAAGCGCAGCATCCGGAAGCGTTGGTCTTGGCACATCCCGAATGTAAGAGTACAGTTTTGAAATTGGCTGATGTGGTAGGATCTACAGCTGCTTTGTTGAAGTATGCCGTGAACCATCCGGAAAACACGTATATTGTGGCTACCGAATCGGGTATCTTGCATGAGATGCAGAAGAAGTGTCCGCAGACAACGTTTATCCCTGCTCCTCCGAACGATAGTACGTGCGGATGTAACGAGTGTAGCTTTATGCGGCTGAATACGTTAGAAAAGCTCTATGAGTGTCTGAAGAATGAAGCACCGGAAATAACGGTAGATCCGGAGGTGGCTAAGAAGGCAGTGAAGCCGATTCAGCGGATGTTGGAGATTTCGGCTAAGTTGGGATTATAATCAGCTTTAAAGTAGTTTCTGTTATTGAATTAAAAGTATTCGGTTAATACTTGTACTATTTCTATTCTCCTCCTTCCGGAAGGAGGAGTCCCCGTAGGGGGAGGTGGTAGGTAAAAGTGTAAACTTATATATTATAGAATAATATGTATTCCTACCACCCCGTCCTTCGGACACCCCTCCTTCCCGAAGGAGAGGAAACCATACGGACGAAGTTATATCGAACTGACGTTATAATAAAACTCGAGCGTCCTCACATTAAAGTGAGACGCTCGAGTTTTATATCAAATAAGATTGTTTTTATTTTGCTTCTTCCGAACTTTGAAGCATCTGGAACAACTTATCCAGTTTCGGAGCCATAATAATCTCCGTACGGCGATTCTTACTTCTGCCTTCTACTGTTTCGTTGTCATCAACAGGCATATATTCACCGCGGCCGCTAGGCTGAATCTGCAAAGGATTTACATTGTAATTCTTGATGAGGATACGAACTACGGAAGTAGCACGGATCACACTCAAATCCCAGTTGTCCTTGAATTGTACAGTATTGATCGGTTTGTTGTCCGTATGTCCTTCGATAAATACGTCGATGTCCGTCTGTTTGTTCAGCACTTCGGCCAGTTTGCCGAGAGCTTCCTCACCGCGTTTGTCCAGGCGGGCACTTCCTGACTGGAATAATAATTTGTCGGACATCGCTACATATACTTTTCCATCTTTCTCGCGGACGGTCAGCTCGTCAGTGCTAAAACCAAGTAATGCGTCTTTTACATTACTCAAGAGGTTTTGTACCTTATCATTCTGCGCTTTAATCATGTTCTGCAATTCATTGATCGTGCGTTCTCTTTCGTTCAGCTCATTTTTCTTCTGGATCAACAGTGCATTCAGTTTTTCCTGTTCAGTCATGTTGACATTCAACATACTCTGATACTGGCGGATACTGTTCCCCATCTTGGTTGTATCACGCAAGAGGTCTTTGACTTGTGCCGATAGCTGGTTACCAACTTCGCGAGAGTTATTCAACAACGCTTGCAGACTGTCTTTGCTTGCGGTGGCTGCCATCTCTGCAAGCATGAACTTCTTCTTTGTTACACACGAAGTACACAATAGGAGCGTAAGTAAAGTAAATAAAGTAATTTTCTTCATTGTGTTTTATATTTTAAGTGGGTATGTATAATCAGCTTTGCAGAAACTCACAAAGTTTCTGTATAGCCAGTGCACGATGGCTGATTTGGTTTTTGATATCATTTCCCAATTCGGCAAAAGTCCGGTCGTAACCTTCAGGCATGAATACAGGATCGTAGCCAAATCCGGAATCACCACGTTTTTCTTTGATTATTTCGCCTTTTATCACTCCTTCAAAGAGATACTCCTTTCCGTCCAGTATCAACGAAATAGCGGTGCGGAATTGTGCTTTACGATTTTCCTTTCCGTCCAGTTCGTGAAGAAGTTTGAGCATATTAGCCTGGGCGTCGTGTCCTTCACCTCCTGCATAGCGGGCGGAATAGACTCCGGGAGCTCCGTTCAAAGCTTCCACTTCCAATCCTGTATCATCGGCAAAACAATCCAGATGATAGTTTTTATAGATATAGGAAGATTTTAACAGCGCATTTCCTTCCAGTGTTTCAGCAGTTTCTGGAATATCCGTTTGGCAACCGATATCATTGAGACTTAGTAATTCCACTTGATCTCCTAGGATAGCGGCTACTTCTTCCAGTTTATGAGCATTATTGGTAGCAAATACAAGTTTGCGTTTCATCATCTTATTTTTTGTTTTAACAAGGTTGTTCAATACTTATCAACCGATTATTATTTCACTTTCAGCTTATCGAATCCTTCGCCATACACACCGATAACGGAACTTTGAGAGATAAAAGCATTCGGATCAATGCGTTTTACCAAACGGAAAATATCGAGCGACTGGCGTTTCTTTGCCAATACGACAAGTACTTTTACGTCTTTCTTGCTGTACCATCCCATTCCGTCGAGCACCGTCACCCCACGGTCGGCATCTTTGATGATGCTGTCGGCTATTTCATCATATTTCTTGGAGAAGATGAGAAACTGAACCGATTGCCGGGCGCTGTTGATAATCCAGTCGAGCACGATGCCGATGATAAACAGCGTGACGAAGCCGAAAATAACCCGGCGCCAGTCGTGGAATATGAAGTAGCAGGAAGTGATGATGATAATATCGCACAGCATAATCATACGTCCTAACGTCACGTCTTTGTATTTGTTGACGATGGCAGCGATGATATCCGTTCCGCCGGTACTTCCGTTATAGTTGAATACAATACCCAGTCCTATGCCACACATGACTGCACCGATGATGCACGCCATGAAGTCCTGCCCCGGTCCGAGTAGCAACGGTTGACCTTCGGGAGTCCTGTCCGGCGCCACGATGTAATTGTTGACCAACAGTTGGAATAACCAAAGCAGGAAAGTAAGGCTGAAGATGGCGTATGTCGTTTTGATGCTGAACCGTGGACCCAATATTCGGAAAGCAAACGTCATCAGTATCGCATTGATGACGAAATATGACCATTGGATGGGAAATCCGGTAGAATAGTAAATGATAGCGCTGATACCGGTAGTTCCTCCGGTAGTTATCTGATAGGGTAAAAGGAATGCTGCCCATCCCAAAGAATAGCTTATCAATCCGAGAGTGATGTAGATATAATCTTTCACTTCTCTCATTACTTCCGCTTTTGTTAGTTTATGCATGGATTTTAAGTTTCAAGTATTAAGTTCAAGTATTAAGTTTTAAGTACTAAGTATTAACTTGGCGGATATATTTGGAAAACGACTACGGATAATACTTAGTACTTAAAACTTAATACTTGAAACTGTTTCTTTAAATTACAACGTTTACAATCTTTTTCGGAACGACGATGATCTTTTTCGGAGTCTTGCCATCAATCCACTTCTGCGAACGTTCGTCGGCTAATACTGCCGCTTGGATAGCGTCCGAAGCTTCATCTGCTGCAAATTCCATATTGAAACGTGCCTTTCCGTTGAAGGAGATGGTATAGTTGATAGTATCTTCTTTCAGATATTCTTCGTTGTATGCAGGCCATTGGGCGTCGCATACGGAAGTCTCGTGTCCCAATACATCCCACAACTCTTCGCAGACATGAGGAGCGAAAGGAGCGAGAGTGATAACGAGTTGTTCCAGAATCTCTTTCTTGCTGCATTTCAGGTTGAAGAGTTCGTTTACACAAATCATGAATGCGCTGATAGATGTATTGTAAGAGAACTGTTCAATATCACCAGTCACCTTCTTGATTAATTTATGCAGGCTCTTCAATTCTTCTTTCGTTGCAGGTTCGTCCGTTACCAGATATTCGTCTGTGCGGCTGTAGAACAACGACCAGAATTTACGGATAAAGCGGTGTACACCGTCGATTCCGTTTGTATCCCACGGTTTGGACTGTTCTACCGGGCCGAGGAACATTTCGTACATACGAAGAGTATCTGCACCGTATTTTTCAACAATCATATCCGGATTAACCACGTTGAACATAGATTTACTCATCTTTTCAACTGCCCATCCGCAAACATATTTTCCGTCTTCAAGGATAAATTCGGCTGTTTTATATTCAGGACGCCATGCTTTGAATGCTTCCAAATCTAAAACGTCATTGGATACGATATTTACGTCTACATGGATAGGAGTAACTTCGTACTGATCTTTCAGGTTCAATGAAACGAAAGTATTGGTATTTTTGATACGGTATACAAAGTTGCTGCGACCTTGAATCATTCCTTGGTTTACTAACTTTTGGAAGGGTTCTTCCATTACAGACACACCCATGTCATACAGGAATTTGTTCCAGAAACGAGAGTAGATCAAATGGCCTGTTGCATGTTCGGTACCACCTACGTATAGGTCTACATTTTTCCAATACAGGTCAATTTTCGGATCAACTAATGCCTGATGATTATGCGGGTCCATGTAGCGGAGATAATAAGCCGAAGAACCGGCGAATCCCGGCATGGTGTTCAGTTCCAGCGGGAAGACGGTTGCATGGTCAATCTTCTCATTTTCTACGACACATTTGTTTACTGTATCCCAAGCCCATTTAGTTGCGTGTCCCAATGGAGGCTCACCTGTTTCGGTAGGCAGGAATTTAGCGACTTCCGGAAGTTCCAGCGGCAGGCTGGCTTCGTCAATCATATAAGGCATTCCGTCTTTGTAGTAAACAGGGAACGGTTCACCCCAGTAACGTTGGCGAGAGAAAATAGCGTCGCGCAGGCGGTAGTTCACTTTCACACGACCCAGATTGTGCTCTTTTACATATTTCTTGGTTGTTTCTATCGCTTCTTTGATGGTCAGTCCGTTCAGAGAAAGATCACAGTAAGGAGTGGCATCCGGACGCGGAGAATTGCAAACGATTCCTTCTTTTGCATCGAAACTTTCTTCGCTTACATCACAACCTTCTACCAACGGACGGATTTCCAATCCGAAATGTTTGGCAAATGCATAGTCGCGGCTATCGTGAGCAGGTACAGCCATAATAGCTCCTGTTCCGTATCCGGCCAGTACGTAATCGCTGATCCATACGGGCACTGCTTCACCTGTGAACGGATTGATGGCATACGAACCACTGAACACACCAGTCACACTACGGTCGGCAATACGTTCGCGTTCCGTACGTTTTTTGGTACGGTCGAGGTAAGCGTCTACTTCTGCTTTTTGTTCAGGAGTCGTTAATTGTGCCACCAATTCACTTTCAGGAGCCAATACCATAAAGGTAACACCGAACATGGTATCTGCACGAGTGGTGAAAATGGTGAATTCGAGGTCACTGTCTTTTACTTTGAATTGCACTTCAGCACCTTCCGAACGTCCGATCCAGTTTCTTTGGGTTTCTTTCAAAGAATCTGTCCAGTCAATAGTGTCTAATCCGTCAAGCAAACGTTGTGCGTAAGCGGATACACGCAGACACCATTGGCGCATTTTCTTCTGGACAACAGGATAACCGCCACGTTCGCTGACTCCGTCTACTACCTCGTCATTAGCCAGTACAGTTCCTAATTCGGCACACCAGTTTACCATTGTTTCGCCCAGATAAGCGATCCGATAGTTCATCAGGATTTCCTGCTTTTCTTTTTCGCTTTTGGCGTTCCACTCTTCGGCGGTGAAGCTGATATCTTCGCTGCAAGCAGCATTGAGCCCTTTGTTTCCGTAGATGGCGAAGGCTTTTTCCAGTTCTTCGATAGGGCGGGCTTTCTGTTCGTCGTTGCAATAATAGCTGTTGAACATTTTTTGGAAGGCCCATTGGGTCCAATGATAATATTCAGGGTCGCAAGTACGGATTTCACGGTTCCAGTCGAAAGAGAAACCTATTTTGTCCAACTGCTCGCGGTAGCGGTTGATATTGTTGACGGTAGTGATGGCAGGATGCTGTCCGGTTTGGATGGCATACTGTTCTGCCGGCAGACCGTAAGCGTCATATCCCATCGGGTTGAGTACATTGAAGCCTTGCAGTCGTTTGTAACGGGCGTAAATATCCGAAGCAATGTATCCCAGCGGGTGACCTACGTGTAGACCGGCTCCTGATGGGTAGGGAAACATGTTTAGTACATAAAATTTTTGCTTCGATTCGTCTTCCGTAACTTGGTAGGTCTTCTCGTCCACCCACCTTTTCTGCCACTTCTTTTCAATTTCTCTGAAATTGTACTCCATAGTGATAAAGTTTTATTGATAGTGATTTATACTGTTATTTCTAATTCTAGGCACAAAATTACGTGTTTTGTACCGAACTACCTAATATTTAGAGGGGTATTCCTTGGAGGGTTGTCAGTTTGTTTGTAGAGTACATATTGTCTCATATTCAGTCTTCAAAGAATGGGATTGAAGAACCCCAGATACCTTAATTTTAAACCGCATTCATTCAATTACTTACATTGATGTTTTTCTCAAAGCATTTTATTCTTATGAGAAATTATTCTCAATGCAATGAGAAAAAATACTCATAGCAATGAGAATTAATTCTTATCACAGTGAGAATAGTTCTGATATTCATTGGCGTGAATTCGATATAACTTTATCCGCATGATTTCTTTCCTTCAATTGCCCGATTATCGATCATTCCACATAAAAAGCCCTTGTGTCGTCTGTTCAATCGGTCCGGACTTATGAGTCTGTTTCAGAAAGAGCAGAAATGATCGTTGAGTAAAAATGTAGAAATTGTCTGTCATATCATAATAATTTTGTAATTTTGTTGTGTGAGTTCTGTAAACTAGAAGAATATTTCCAAGTTAATCTTTAATCTCAAATTATATATAAGTATGAAAATGAATCTTCATTATTTTACGAATCTTGTCCCGGTCATGATTCTTGCGTTTTTCTCGAATGGCGGACCAATAAACGCCACCGAAGTCGGAAAACGTACAGATGCGTTGGAAGCGTCGGCCTGGAACGGCTCCAAATGGATTTCCGCAACAGACGCCCCCGTGGCGAAAGGACACAACAACGGTCGCGCAGCCGACGGTGCGAGTTGGTTCGTATCCACCGTGAAAAACGAACAGAAAGTCATCTCCGCCAAATGGATGACCGCCGGACTGGGAGTTTACGAGTTGTATGTGAATGGAAAAACCGTAGGCAGGGAATTTTTGAAACCAGGCTTCACACATCACGCCAAGACCAAACGTTCTTTTACTTATGATATCACAGACGTCATCCGTACCAAATCAAATGCCGAGAACATATTATCCGTGCAGGTAACACCAGGATGGTGGGGAGATAAAATTGTAACTCCCGGAGGACACGACGGCATGATAGGTAAGAAATGTGCTTTTCGCGGTGTGTTGGAACTGACTTTTTCTGACGGAACCAAGAAACGCTACGGTACTGACCTCGAAAACTGGAAAGCCGGAATTGCCGGTCCGGTGAAACATGCCGGCATCTTTGACGGAGAAGAGTACGATGCACGCCAACCGATGGGTTACGAATGTGCGGACAAACTCTCTACACCCGAAGAGAATACCGAATTCACCGGCGACATCCTGCCTTCGGACGGAGCGGAAGTTTATCTGCGTACAGATCTCGCCCTCGCTCCTGTCAGAGCATACGTTTGGAAGAATGTAGAAGGAGCAAGGGAGAATGAGTTCGGCAAAGTGATAATCGACCGTGAGTTCGCGCCGGGTAAGGAGATCACCGTACGTCCGGGAGAGACGCTGGTGGTAGACTTCGGACAAAACAGTGCCGCTGTACCCTCTTTCGTATTCAAAGCCGCCGAGGGAACTGTGCTGACCTGCCTTCCCGCAGAGTTGCTCAATGACGGCAACGGTGCCAGGATTCGTGGCATGGACGGTCCGGAAGGAAGCTGTCATCGCGAAAACCTGCGCATCCCCCACACTGGTATCCGTTTGGATTACACCTTTGCTGGCGGAGATAATTATGTGGCTTATCATCCTCATTGTACTTTCTTCGGCTACCGCTACGTCTCCATAACTGCCACCGGGAATGTTGCCATCAAGTCGTTGAAGTCCATCCCCGTTACCTCCATCGCAAAGGAACTGGAGACTGGCACTATCACCACAGGCAACGATCTTGTGAACAAGCTCATCTCCAACACTTATTGGGGGCAGCTATCCAACTATCTGTCCATACCCACCGACTGTCCGCAACGCGACGAGCGCCTGGGTTGGACAGCAGACACACAAGTGTTTGCCGAAACCGGTACGTTCTTTGCCAACACCATGAAGTTCTTTCACAAGTGGATGCGTGACATGCGCGATACACAGAACAGTTTGGGCGGATTCCCCGGAGTGGCTCCCTTGGCACAATATGGCGATGAGAAAATGCGTTTGGGTTGGGCCGATGCCGGAATCATCGTGCCCTGGACGGTATGGAAGCAATTTGGTGACACGCAAATCATCGAAGAAAACTGGAACGCCATGGACCTGTTTATGAACCACATCAACGACACCAAATATAACCACGAGACCCTCCGCAGCGAGAACGGCAACTATCAATGGGCCGACTGGTTGAGCTACGAACCGCTGGAGAGCTGTAGCGGACTGGCTTTCTCTCCTCAAGGTCCGCTTCCCGATGCTATTAGTTACTGGAACTATTTAAGCGCTTCCTATTGGGTGATAGATGCTTCCATGATGCGGGATATGGCTGTCGCCACCGGTCGCAATGCCGCCAAGTACCAGCAAATGGCTGATGCGGCAAAGGCATACATCAAAGAGAACTTCCTCAATGAAGACGGTACCTTCAAAACCGCTATCCTCAACACCATGCAGACACCTGCATTGTTCGCTCTAAAGAACCAGCTTGTGGAAGGCGAAGCCAAAACAAATATGATAAACCGCCTGCGCGAAAACTTCGCACAACATGACCTTTGCTTGCAGACCGGATTCCTAGGCACATCCATCCTTATGCCCACCCTCACGGAGAATGGCATGGAAGACATTGCCTATGAACTTCTCTTCCAACGTAAGAACCCAAGCTGGCTGTACTCTATAGACAACGGAGCCACCACCATTTGGGAACGATGGAATAGCTATATGCTAGACAAAGGGATGGGACCACGCGGCATGAACAGCTTCAATCATTATGCCTACGGGTGTGTATGTGAATGGATTTGGGAAACCGTTGCCGGCATCGCAGCCGATCCTGCTACTCCCGGCTTCAAACACATCATTATGAAGCCTATTCCGGACAAACGATTGGGACACATGAATGCCGAATACCGTTCTGCTGCCGGACTCATCAAGAGTTCCTGGAAATACGAAGGCAACACTTGGGTTTGGAAATTTACCATTCCTAAGGGTGTTACCGCTACCGTAACCCTTCCCGGGGAGACGAAGTCAAAGGTATATGGAAGTGGAACTTACAAGGTGACCAAATAGTTTGAACAAACTTTCATAAGCTTCGGAAAATAAAAAATCACCTCTGTCAGAATTAAACTTAAGTTCTGACAGAGGTGAAATCGTTAAAAAAAGACTTGTTAGCCTATCTGTTTTTTTGTATAATGTGCTCTTGTAATGAGAGTTCCTTTTTGTTTTAAATCTCTTCACATACCGGCATATCCATTCCTTTATACACAACCACAATCTTATGAAGCTGTGTAGTGCCTACTGCTCTTTTCACCGTATCAGTGTCAGCATAGCGATTGGCTTGGGTAATGGCTTCCTGTCGCAGTTCCTCCACGCGGTTTTCAGGATCTTTATACTTGGCATATTTCAGTTCCACAATGTAACTGTGCTTCATGTCAGAATAGATATCCAGTAGCGGACAAAGGAAAATGTCGACATAGCCTGCCTGTGTGTCCTGTTCGGAAATAGGACGGTAGAAACGGTTTTGTGCCGTCATGGCAAGTGTGAAGCCATGGACAAAAAATTCGCCTTTCTGCTTGTCGCGCTGGGAAGTGTAGCGTTTCAGGCAGTCGGCAATATAACCGAAATAGGCTTTCCAGTCGCCATCGTAAGCAAGACTGCTGGCAAGTTCGTTTTTTTCGTAACTGCTGAAATTGAGTTCAGCTTCGTTATAGGTACTTAGCAGATAGGTGTATATTTGTTCGCGGACTACCTGGTTGGGGATGGTGAGTTTGGTCCTTCCTTCATACGTGCCGCTAATGGTGAGCATACCGAAATAGTAGAGCAGGCTCACAAAGTTGTCGGGGTTGGTGATATTGACGGCAGGAAAACCTTTTTTCAGTTCTCCGGTGACGTATCCTTCGCTCACCAATGTTTGTATGATGGAGGCATCATGGGCAAACTCTTTGTCCTTCCGGATGAGCATACGTAATTTTTCGTAGTCGATACGGATATTGTCTTCTACCATATCCCGGGGGGCTTTGCCTCGTTGAATATAATTCTTGACGAAGTAGAGCACCATATTTGAGTTGTACATAGTGGTTTCGCCATAACATTCTTCCGCAAAGCAGTAGTTGTCATACCAGGGTTTCATTATTTCTATCAATTCGTCCACACTGTGGTTGAACGGACTGGTGGTGGAATAGTAAGTGAGCATTTGGCGCACTTCTTCTTCCGTAAAACCTATCATTTCGTTGAATTCCGGTGTGAGCGAGTAGTTGGTTCCGATATTGAAACCGCTTGTGAGGTCGTCCATTGTCACGGGGCTTACGCCGGTAATGAAACACCGCTCGATGCTTGAATAGGTTCCGGCTTTAATTTTATTGAAGAAGGCGCGCAGATAACTTTCGCCATGTGTTTCGTCCGTATAGCGGTGCAGGCTTTCTATGTCCGATAGGATGGCATTGGTGAAATGGTCGTATTCGTCAATAAAGAGGTAAATACGTTGGTTGGTCTTATTACATTCTGTGAACAGGTGTTCAAATTGTTCGACAGCTCCTTCTTTTTTGTCGAGTTCTTCCTTGATGCCTTTGGGGAGATAGTCGGCGTAAATGTCACAGAAGTAGTCGAACATTGTTTGGCAATGCGCGTCCAGCCCCTTGCGGTAGTTGTGCAGTTCGCCTACTATGCCGGAGAAGTTGAGGTATAGTACCAGATAGCTGTTCCGGTCGCGCGTAGGGTGCTTTCCAATGTAAAGGTCGCCAAACAGCGCTTCGAACTTATCCTTGGCAAGTATATCATAATAGTGCTGCAACATATTTATTGTGAGACTTTTGCCGAAACGGCGCGGGCGAATAAAGAAGAAAAACTTGTCCGCCTCTTCTATCATGGGTATAAACCGGGTTTTGTCCACATAATAACAGTCGTCACGGCGGATTACTGCAAAGTTCATCATGCCGTATGGGATACGTTTCCTGTCCGGTGCTATATATTTTTCCATAACTTATACCTTATTTTAGGAGCTTTCTTTGGACATAAACAAAGGTACGGGCTTTTTGTTACTTCTCCAAACAAACATTCCATAACTTCTCGCTATCTTTGCATTCTATTAAAAAAACATCACCATCATTATGGAATTGAAGCATGGATATTACCATCTGATTGCGATACTTGTAGTTGCTATCTGGGGACTGACCTTTATATCAACCAAAATACTGATTAATCACGGACTGACCCCTCAGGAGATATTCTTCTATCGTTTTCTTATTGCTTATCTGGGCATTTGGGTGATTTCCCCCAAACGTCTGTTTACGAGTAACTGGAAAGACGAACTTTGGTTGATGGCAGGAGGTTTTTTCGGTGGTTCACTCTATTTCTTTACAGAGAATACAGCTTTGGGAATTACGCAAGCATCCAATGTCGCTTTCATCATTTGCACAGCTCCCCTGCTTACTACCATTCTTTCCCTTCTCTTTTATAAGAGTGAAAAAGCCACCAAAGGTTTGATTTATGGTTCCATATTAGCTTTAATCGGGGTGGGACTGGTGGTCTTCAACGGTAGTTTTGTACTCAAATTATCTCCGGTAGGGGATTTGCTTACTTTACTTGCTGCCCTGTCGTGGGCATTTTATAGTTTGGTGATAAAGAAAATGACAGGGCGTTACCCCACTGTATTTATCACCCGCAAAATATTCTTTTATGGAGTATTGACCATACTTCCCGCCTTTCTTCTTCATCCGCTGCAACCGGATTTCGATGTACTTTTAAAACCGGTTGTATTATCCAATCTCTTATTTTTGGCCATTTTGGCATCTCTGGTTTGTTATGTCCTTTGGAATGTGGTATTGAAACAGTTGGGAACCGTTAGAGCTTCTAATTATATCTATCTCAATCCGTTGGTAACAATGGTGGCATCCGTAATCATTCTTCATGAACAAATCACGTGGATTACATTATTGGGAGCAGGTTGCATTATTTTTGGAGTCTATCAGGCAGAAAAAAAATAAGAAAGAGTTTCTTCTATATACAAAGAAGAAACTCTTTCTTATTTCAGTTTGAATGACAGATCTGTTTTTTATCTTATTTAGCGAGTAATTGGAAAATCTTATTGCTTACATCGCTGTTTTCCTGAACACCGCCAAAAAGCTTGGATTGTGGACCGTATGCAAACAGTGGAACCATGATTGGTGTATGTCCTTTAGATACAAACATTGCTTTCATTTTGCCTTCTTTTATGTTTCCGTCACGTAAAGCTAATGCTCCGGTTTCATGATCAGCTGAAATAATCACTAATGTATTTCCATCTTTTTCTGCAAATCTGATAGCAGCTTCTACCGCCTTGTCAAAGTCCAATACTTCACGGACAACTGCCGAATAATCATTGCTGTGCGCACTTTTATCTATTCGGGCACCTTCTACCATTAAGAAGAAACCGTTAGTACTCCTGCTCGAAAGATAGTCAATAGCCATTTGGGTGGTAGACGGAAGGAAATCTCCCCGGTTTTCGTTTACAGAAGCCGTTTTGCTCTTTGTGGGTAAATATCCTAGTTTTTTAGATTTCTTGATGGCTTTGTCATTCGGTTCTTCTATGATGGTAAACTCTTTTTTGATTTCCTTTTGAACGTTTGGTGCTTGTTTTTCAAATAGTTCATAACTACCGGCAGAAAAGAATGTCAGCTTACTGTTAGGGAGATCCGCCCAAATTTCTTTAGACATTCCACGTTCCGGTTGGTGAGCAAAGAAAGCAGCAGGAGTAGCTCCGTCGAGATTGTCAGTGGTAACGATTCCTGAAATGTAGCCATAGCCGGATAACTTCTCCGGTAAGTTGGGAATAACTTGGTTATTTTCATCCATTCCGAGCGCTCCGTTTTTAGTTTTTTTTCCGGTTGAGTAAGCAGTTCCGGAAGCAGCTGAATCTGTTGTAAACTTGTTGGCGGATTGCGTTCTGACGAAACCGCATGTTTTTAAATTAGTGATAGTAAGCTGTCCTTGATTGGCATACATTCCTGAACAGATATGTGCCAGTCCCATGCCGTCACCTATCATTAAGATGACATTCTTCACCGGTTTGTCGGTAGCATCCATGTCAAATGAAGGAACATACGAACTTTGTGGATTTTCGTTCTTAAAATCTCCTTTGACGATTTCTTGTGCTGATAGATTATAGCAAAAGAATAAGGAGAAAATAAATAAATGAGCTTTAAATTTTACATTCATGGCTGATATGTTTTTAATTATTCATTTCAAAAGAAGGAGGCACACTGTCTGCCGCCCAATTCTTATTGGGAGTGTTTCCCATTGTAAATTCCAGTTTGCCGCCATTCATCAGTTCTTTATGTTCGAACCAGGATTGGTTCCAATCTTTTCCATTTAATTTGGCTGATTGGATATATTTATTTGTCGGCGAATAGTTGTGCGCAATAACTTCGAATGATTTGCCGGCTCCTGTTTCAATAACTGCTCTTTCGAACATAGGAGTTCCGATGACATAAATAGGCAAACCAGGAGTAATAGGATAGAAACCTAGCATGGAGAAGACTACAAATGCTGACATTCCTCCGCCATCTTCGTCGCCCGGGAGTCCCATCAGGTCATTTCTAAACCATTCATCGAGCAATGTCCTTACTCTTTTTTGAGTTCTCCAGGGTTCTCCTATATAGTTGTACAGATAAGGAATGTGCATACTGGGTTCGTTAGCCATTGAAAATTGACCTACATTACCCGTATGATCCGGTAATTGTGCATAAAATACATATTTGGCTTCGCCCAATGGGGTGTTATACATCGTTTCAAGATTATTTCTGAATGCTTCTTTCCCTCCCATCAGTTCAATTAAATCAGCAATATTATGGGGAACATCCCATCGGTATATCCAACCGTTATTCTCGCCGTATGCTTCACGAGCACCTAATCCACCGGCAGTGGCATAATCAAAGGGTTCTATGAATTCGCCTTTTGCATTTTTGGGATGGAAAAATTTTGTTTCAGGATTGAAAATATTCCGATAGTTTTTACTCCCTTGTAGAAAGTAGTTATAGTCTTTCTCATACCCAAGTTGTTTGGCTATTTGTGCCAGGCACCATTCATCGTAAGACGTACCTAGAGTGACGGCTACCGGTTGGCGTTTTTCAAATGGGTGTACTTCGTCAGCAGTTTCTTGTTCTCCCGGTGCCAATGCCGGTAAATATCCGTTTTCCCAATAGAATTTTGTGATTTCACCTCCCTTTATGCCTGACCACGGGGCTAACGTTTTTTCTGTAATACCAAGTTTGCAGGCTTCGTAAGCAGCTGATAAATCAAAGTTACGGATTCCTTTTATATATGAATCAATAACAGTGGCTACACCGTGATTGGAATTCATTCTACGACTGTCTCCCGTAACTTCAGGAAATGTAGGCATCCAGTTATGTTCCATTTGTTGTGCCATTCTGATAAAAGACTGAATCATGTCAGCTTCCATTTCTGGTTCGATGATAACACGTAAGGGGTGGACTGCTCTATACGTGTCCCAAATCCAATCGTCGGTATAAAATGGGACAGAATCTTTGTGGATACTATTGTCGAAAGCACTGTAATAGCGGTTGTCTTCCGAAAGGCAAATCATCCGTTCGTAAGTCCGGTAGAGGGAAGTATAGAATATTGCTTTTGCATTTTCGTCTATTCCTTCCACTTTGATTTTACTTAATGTTTGGTTCCAGATGTTTTTGGCAATGTTCATCTGGTTTTCTACATCATAATCTTTTATTTCCCGCTGTAGGTTGGCTTTTGCTTGCTTTTCATCAATGAAGGAAATACCGTAGCGAACTTTGATTGTTTTTATATCTGTTGAATATAAGAGAGCGATACCCACGTTCTTGCCTTTTATGGCAGTGTGGCTGTGATTTATTTCTTCTTTGCTGACAGTCATCGTTTTTTCCGGCAGTGCGGAAGTCTCCATATAAACATATACTTTGGTTTGATGATCTATGTTCTGATAACCGGAAATGGTATTCTCCGTAGTTTTAAGCTCACCATTGGTGGTACTAAGTATTAAATATGGAGCATCGTTTTTCCGGAAACTTAGTTCATAGATTCCTGCCTGGTGGGAAGGAGCGAATTTAGTGGAAACCTCTTCTTCTTCAAAATAGGAAGAATAGGAATAGGGTTTTATCACTTCATTATCATAACAATAGTAATATACCGGTTGTAATCCGCTCTCTGCTCCCTGATAGAAAGACAGGCTGAATGCAGACTTTCCCCGATGCGAGGTGACAATGACCGGTAAGCCTTTTATTTTATCAGAGGTGTAATCTGCTCTTTCCGGATAGATGCGGAGCATACTATTGGGAAGATGGACAGTTGGGTAAGTAGGAACTAACAAATGACTGATATTCCCCATATAAGGATTTACATAGTCAACCGGAGTTGACATTACCTCTTGCTTGTTGCTGCATCCATTGACGATTAAAATCATTAACAGTACTAACGGAATGAATTTTCTCTTGTACATAAACAGATTTTTTTATTTTTCGATGGTTTTAATTAGATTTGCTGTAAATATAGGATAGTTTGATTAATGAAAACTTAATGTAACCTTAAAATCTATCTTCTACAAATATTTTTTTTGTAAAGTCTCGCCATTAAGAGAATATTAATCTAATATTAATCACCATAAAATATCTTTGGTTCATCTTTAATGCATTAATCAATACTGTATTCTTTAATTTAATAATTAAGTATTATGAAAAACTACTTCCTATTCTTATTCTTTTTAGTAATAAGTGTATCGGGTTATGCGCAAGGAAAGCGTATAACGGGTAAAGTAACAGATGCTGCGGATGGAATGCCTATCATAGGAGCTACGGTGGTAGCTGTTGATCCGGATGGTAAGACGAACGCTAAATCGGTAGGTACAATTACCGATATAAATGGTACGTTTACACTTCATGTGCCTAATGGATGTCAAGAATTGAAATTTTCGTATGTCGGAATGGAGACGAAAACGGCTAAAATTACCGGTTTGACTCATATCAATGTATCTTTGGCCAGCACGGCGAAGGCTCTTGATGAAGTGGTTGTTACCGCTCTTGGAGTGACGCGTGAAGCTAAGAGTCTTAATTATTCACGGCAGAGTGTAAATGCGGAAGCCTTGGCAGAAAATAGTAGTGGCAATCTGATATCTTCTCTTTCCGGTAAGGTGGCGGGGGTTACCATTACTCCTCCGGGAACGAGCAATGGTAGTGCGCGTATTGTCATTCGCGGAACAAGCTCACTGACTGAAAACTCACAGCCCGTATTCGTGATTGATGGTATGATTATTGAAAACGAACCGGGTGATACAAGTGTGACCGTTGATGGTGGTACAGGTTCTACCGACCTTGGTAATCCGGTAGCGGATATCAATCCGGATGATATTGAAAGCATTGAAATCCTGAAGGGACCGAATGCTGCTGCACTTTATGGTTCGCGTGCAGCACAGGGAGTTGTATTGGTGACAACTAAACGTTCGAGCACATTCGAAAAAACAAAAGTTTCTTATAGCGGAAATTTCCAATTTGAAAAAGTGAACCAGTTTTTAGATTATCAGAATGGTTGGGGAACGGGAGAAAACTCTTATTTGCTTGACCATAAACTGACACTTCAACCTAATGGTAACAGGTTGCAAACAGATTTACCGAATTTCAGTGGTTATAATTCTTCTGCAGGTGCTAAATTGCGTAGCTGGGGAGCACCTTTGTGGGATCAGGTTATCTATGGACATGACGGTGTACTTACTACTCATTCTTCACATCCGGACAATGTGAAGGATTTCTACGAAACCGCCCATCGGTACACACATACATTGGCTGTGGAAGGTGGTTCAAAAAAGAATAATTATCGCGTATCGTATACGAGAAGTAAGGGTAATAGTGTAGTACACGGTATCAATGAAAACTTTAAAGATATATTCAATCTCCGGTTGATGAATACGATTACCAAATGGATGACTTTAGATTCTAAAATGACTTACTCACATGAAAAGGTAGACAACCGTCAATATATGAATGGTTCGGATAAGAATCCTATATATGCGTTTGTTACTCTTCCCCGTTCGCTTTCTATTGATGTATTGAAACATTATAAGGATGAAAATGGAAATGAAATGATTCCGATTGGTGAACGTGGTTATAATCCGTATTGGAATATTTATGAAAATACGAACTCTGACACGCGTGACAGGGTGAGCGGATCGATGAATCTGGAAGTAAAATTACTTCCGGGCTTGAAGGCGGTAGGTAAAGCCGGACTGGATGCTTATTGGTGGAAAGGAATGGAGTTCTTTAATCTGGGTGCACGTAGTGATGTGGACGGTGGTATGAAGAACTGGATCAATAACAGTACTTCTACTAACTTTGAAGCTTTATTGATGTATAATAAAACATTTCATAAAATATCAGTCAATGCCATTGTCGGTATTAGCCGATATGAACGTAACTCGGAGAAAAGAACGGAAAGCGTGAATAGCATATTGGTTCCTGATTTCAAGAATATTTCTAACTCGAATGAGTATCCTAGTGCCACTCAACTGCAATCTAAGAAGATAATCCGTTCTGCCTACGGATCGGTGTCATTAGGTTACAATAGTTATGTTTATTTAGATGTAACGGCCCGCAATGACTGGTCGTCTACTTTACCACTGGATAATTGCTCTTATTTTTATCCTTCTTTTGGTGCTACGTTTATTTTTACCGATGCATTTAAGATCAAATCACCTATCTTGTCGTTCGGTAAGATTCGTGCTTCTTTTGCTTATGCCGGTTCTGACACAGATCCATATCGGATTAATCAAACCTATAAGTTGGGTAGCATTTATAATGGTTCACCTTTGCAAACCATTAGTACAACTTTAAATAATGATCAACTTTTGCCGGAACGTAACCGTTCTTTGGAACTTGGAGCTGATCTCCGCTTTTTCCATAATCGTTTGGGTGTAGATGTAACTTATTATCGTTCTGATGCCTATGACTTGATAACGAAAGTCGCTTTGCCGGTGCCTAGCGGTTATAGTTTTAAATTCTTGAATACAGGTCATGTACGTAATCAAGGATGGGAAGTTGTGTTGTCTGCTACTCCGGTCAAGACCAAATTGTTTGAATGGAATGCAAATATTAACTGGGCGCGTAATCGGTCGGAAGTGATTAAGGTAGTGGACGGAAATCCTAATGTGCAATTATTGAAATCAAGTAATGTCAGTATCATGTTGGAAGAAGGCATGCCTTATGGAGTCATTCGGGGACGTGCTTGGAAACGTGATGACCAGGGACGTAAATTAGTCGATTCTTCAGGTAAAATATTGGTAACGGATAATACGCAATATTTAGGCTGTGCCGAGCCGAAATGGACGGGAAGTTTTGGAAGCAATTTCAGAATCCAGAATTTTACAGTTAGTTTCCTGTTTGATGCACGTATTGGAGGAACCCTTTATTCGGGAACATGGAATAGAGCGACAACAGCCGGTGTTGTTGCCGAATCTGCCGAAGGACGTGAAGGATATTATTTGAGTAATGTGATTTATGGTGAGAGTAGCGCGAAGGCAACTTCCGGTTATCAATATCCGGACGCTTATTTTGAAGACGGAACGCCTTGTCTCTTGTTTGTCAAACCTAATAACCGCTATGCTAGTTTTGATGAAAGATCTGTATTAGATGCTTCCTATATTAAATTCCGTGAACTCTCTGTTGCTTACAGTCTTCCGAAGTCTATCCTAAAGAAATTGCCGATTAGTGGTCTACGACTGGCTGTGGTAGGACGTAATTTGGCTATTCTTCATCAAAATACTCCTAAAGGCATAGATCCGGAGGCTTCTTCTTCATCAGGAAATGCTCAAGGTATAGAATATGGAGGAATGCCGCCCGTATCTTCTGTCGGATTTGATATTAAACTAACCTTCTAAAGATAGAATATTATGAAACAGATTAAAATATTATTAGCCGGTTTTGCTGCAATGGTCATTTCTTTCGTTTCGTGTACGAATGACTTTGAATCTGCCAATGCCAATCCCAATGAACTGAATGAGATTAATCCAGAATATTTGTTCAATACGAGTTCTTATTATACGCTGAATGCTTTTTGCGGAAGCATGAAAAAAGTGTTGTTGGCCAACTATAGCCATTATTATGGTGGAGCTACCGGTGGACAGGTACAACGGTATGGAAATCAAGGTTCAACCAATGATTCATATTGGAAGAATGTATATAACTATGCTATTTTTCCTGTTCACTTTATACAAACGCAAATGGAAAATGACGAGCAATATCACAATCGTGTACTTATTGCTAAAATATGGGAAAACTATCTTTTCTCACAAGCAGTTTCTATTTGGGGAGGTATTCCTAAAAGTCAGGCATTTAATGCCGGCGAGAGAGTGCCTTACGATAAGGAATCGGATATTTATTATGCTATGCTGAATGATTTGAAAGCATGTGCCGACGGGTTGAAGATGGATGGAGATGTTTATAAAGCAGACCCTATTTTTCCTTCAGGACAGAAATCCAGCGACTTATTGAAATGGAAGAAGTTTGCCAATTCACTACGTTTGCGTTTGGCCGTTCGTATTTGTAATGCTGACCGTTCGAAAGCGACTGAAGTGATTGATGAACTTATGGAAAATGAACAGAACTTGATGACAAGTAATGAAGATAATTGTCTGTTGCAATGGGGAGATAACGCAGATACAAGAAATTATTTTTATGATTATCTAGTTATCAACCGTGAAAGTAATTTGGATAAGCTTCATTCTGCCGGCGAATCGATTCTGATGTATATGGCTCCCTATGCTGATCCGCGGTTGGAGAAGTTTTTTACTCCTGCCAATGCTGCTTCTATGCCTGATAATTTCCATTGGGCACCTTATTGGGGACAACCGAAAGTTTCTAATTTGCCTTCGGGAGTCAGCTTGTCTCCCAATCCGCACAGTGGAAAGACGGCAGATGATTACTCTCAATTACAGGATAAATTCACGGAGCAGAGTTATGCAGAAGTAATTATGAATTATGCAGAAGTGTGCCTGTTGAAAAGTGAATTGGTTCATAAAGGTTTGGGAAGTGGTTCGCAAACAGCCGAGGCTTATTACAATGCGGGTGTGAACGCTTCGATGGCTCAATATGGCGTAGACGGTGGAAAAGTGAATAATTATCTTCAGACTCCGGGAATTAAATGGAATACATTGACAGATCTCACAGTCACAGAAGAAGGTGAAGATTATTATAAAGATTTTATCGGCATTGTATCTTCTGCTATTACCTCTGATGAACCTGATCCGATTTATCGTCAGATTATCATGCAGCAATATATAGCTATGTTTTATCAATCGTTGGATGCGTGGACACTGATTCGCCGTAGCCAAGTATTGGAATTCCCGCCGCATTTCCAGCCGGAAACCGGATATGGTGCTGTGAATGCCGGCACTCAGGATAATCCTTATGCTTATATTCCTCAGCGATTGGTATATCCCGATAGCGAGAAAACAAACAATGAATATGAATTGACGAAAGGTATTGCAAATCTCGATGGTGGACAAGATGCAATGTCGACTAAGTTATGGTTTGCATTGCCCACTAAGACTAACCCTTATTTGACGAATAATTAAAAAATGAAGGATATGAAAAAGATAACTATTATATTGCTCGGATTCATCGCTTTGTTAGCTGTATCTTGTGATAAAGACGATCATTTGGCTCCTGATAAGAGCAAATATGTGTATGATATACCACAGACGGATTTACCTGTGGATGCGATAGTCGGTGCTTATTATACCAATATAACTTCCTCTTCCAGCTGGTTAAAATCCGGTAAGAAAATATATGCCGGTACTCCTTTGTTGGGTGAATATTTGTCTACAACTAGTGGAGTGTTACAGCAACAGCTTGCTTGGGCGGATGAGGCTGCCTTGGACTTTCTGATAGTTACTTGGGATGCTGCTTCAGCAGATAATACATTGATTACCAACTTTAAGTCTGTACGTACGGCAACCAATGCAAAAGTCCGCTTAGTGATCAATTATAACACCAAACATCTGAAAGTATCTAATGACAAACCGCTTCAAGAGGAAGAGAATTTGAATAAGATGATCAATGACTTTACGAATACTTTAGTGCCTTTATTTAATGATGAGGCCTATTATAAAATGAACGGAAGACCGGTTATTCTAATAACTCCGTCTAACCTTTCTTCTTCTGCATTGAAAAGTATTGATTATTCTTTGGTCATCCCGGCATTAAAGAAGGCTGTATCAGAATTGGGGTATGATCTTTATACGATTGGGGAATTTACTACCGGTTGGGTAGCTCCGGTGAATTATGAGGAACATCAGATTGCTTCTTTTGATGGAGTGACAGTGAACGACTGGTCAACGAATATGTATGACCGTTATTATGCCTTTTTCAGTTTTGTTGATTTGAATTGGGCCAATTGGAAGACTACAATATCCAAATGGAATACAGACTTTGTTCCTTGTATCTTTCCTTCTTATAATGACCGTATCAATTCAACTTCAAGTTATAAATATACTTTCGGGCAAGATGGAGAGACTGCTGATTATATTAATTTCTGTAATGTAGCTAAACGGAATATCGGAAGTAAAAACATTGTGTTAGTCAATTCATGGAATAATTACCAGAAAGGAACGAATTTGGAACCGACGGAGGAAAACAAATCTGAATTTCTGAAGATAACCAGAAATCAATTTAAGAAGTAATAGTTATTAATAACGGGATACGACGCATCAGGCAGATCGTCGTATCTCGTGATAACAATAAATAATTTATGAGAAAGAAAATAATATCGGTCGTTTGTTTTCTCTTGGCTGTTTTTGTATCTCATGGGATAGCTGCGGATTCTGCTCCCTTTTTCTTTTTGCAATTAAGTGATCCCCAATTTGGCTTCATGGATAATAATAAGAGTATTTCGGCAGAAACAGAGGCTATGAATAAGGCTGTGACAGCTATTAATCAGTTAAAACCTCCGTTTGTGGTGATAACCGGTGATTTTGTAAATAATTCGAAGAGTAAGGAACAGATTGCTGCTTATAAGTCGATGATTGCTCAAATAGACTCTTCAGTAAAGGTTTATATGATTCCGGGAAATCACGATATAGGTAAGGTCAGCCGGGCTTCTATAGATAATTATAAAAAGAACTACGGAGAAACTCATTTTTCATTCAGGTATGGTGATTGTGCATTTATAGGTATTGATTCAAATATAATAAAAGAAGAGGACAAGGAGAGGGAAGAAGTTCAATTTAAGTGGCTGGAACAGGAATTACAGAAAACGAAGGATGCCAGATTCAAGTTTGTTTTTACTCATTGCTCTGTTTTTCTAAAGCGGATGGATGAACCTGTGAATTATTCGAATTTCTCTTTGCCTATGCGAGAGAAATATGTGCGTTTGTTTCAGAAATATGGAGTAAACGCAATATTTGCAGGGCATTTACATAACAATGCTTATGGAAAGGTGGGCAATATGGAAATGATAACGATAGGTCCGGTAGGAAAGGTGCTGGGGACAGGGTATCAGGGGATGAATCTTGTGAAAGTATATCCGGATCGGTTTATCAGTGAATTTATTGCTTTAAATCAGTTCCCGAAAGAGGTGGTGATGTCTAATCCGGCGACAAAAACGACGGAGTCGATGAGTCGTGTCCGTTTCAAATCAATAAGGAATTTAGTGATGGCAGGGTATCAGGGGTGGTTTAATACTCCTGAAGACGGTGCTGGTTTGGGTTGGAAACATTTTGAAAAAGAAAAAGAGTTCAAACCGGGCAAGTGTACCATTGATCTTTGGCCGGATGTTTCTGAATATGAGAAAACCTATGAAACGGCTTTTAAGTTACCTGATGAGACACCAGCAAAGGTTTTTAGTTCGTATGATGCTTCTACTACAGATCTGCATTTTAAATGGATGAAGCAATATGGAATTGATGGGGTATTTATGCAACGTTTTGTTGTTTCTATACGAAATCAGAAAGGGAAGGATAATTATAATAAGATACTGAATAATGCTGTTCTTTCGGCAGAAAAGTATGACCGGGCAATTTGCCTGATGTATGACCTTTCCGGTATGGAAGCCGGTGAAGAAGATATATTGATACGTGACTGGAAAGAGCTGTGTGAGAAGTATAAACTAGTTTCCCGGAACAACAATCATTATGTTTATCATCATGGTAAACCGTTAGTTGCTGTTTGGGGAATAGGGTTTAATGATCGTCGTAAATATGGATATGAGCAGGTAAAGAAAATCATTGATTTCCTGAAGAGTGAAGGTTGTTCCATATTGGTAGGTGTACCTACTCATTGGCGGACATTAACGATAGATGCTGTCTCTGATATGCGATTGCTTGAACTAGTAAAACAGGCGGATATTGTCCATCCATGGTTGGTAGGACGTTTTGATAATCATACGTATGAGCCATATCGTAAATCGATAGAGGAAGATATAAAGTGGTGCAAAGCGAATGGTAAAGATTATATGCCGGTGTTGTTTCCGGGCTTTAGTTGGCATAACATGAAAAAGGATGCTCCGCAAAACATGATTCCGAGATTAGGGGGATGTTTCTTCTGGCAACAGGTGAAAGGTGCTGTAGATGCAGGAGCAGAAAGCCTTTATTTGGCAATGTTTGATGAGATAGATGAGGGGACAGCTTTCTTTAAATGTACAAATACACCTCCGGTGGGTGAAAGTTCTTTTATAACTTATGAAGGAGAAGCACCCGATCATTATCTTTGGCTGGCAGGTGAAGCTGCTAAATATTTGAGAGGAGAACTGCGTTCATCCCGGATGCCGGTTCGATAGGGATGTGGAGTATAATAGCCGGATATATTTCGTTATTGGTGCAGAGTAACTATATTATTTTAATATCCTAAGATTGAAAAAACATATTTTTTATATCTTTGCTTCAAATAAGCTTTTGCTATGAAATATATCCGACTGTTATTTTATATTTTATTTATCTCGAAGACTATAGTCACTTGGGGTGGTGAAAATATCGGAGGTCTTTCTTTTCGTGCTTATGAATATTCAAAAGATGAACGTACTTCATTCATCATACCGTCCGGCAATCAGGGAGTGAGATTCAAAGATTATTTATCTGTTTCTTTTGATTTGAAGATTAGGGAAAAAGGCGAGCATTTTGGTTATGTATGCCGTATGATTGTTGACAATAGAAATAGCCTCAATCTGATATTGGTTAATCCTGTGAACGAAGAGCCTTATTTGTGTTTGATTAAAGACCAGCAATATTTAGGAAAGATACACTCTTCTGCGCCTATCGATATTCATGAATGGAATAGGATAAAGATAGAATTGGAGTATAAAAATGATACGTTATATGTCCGAAATAATGGTTCTCTTATTTCTAAAGAGAAAGTTACCGCCCCGGATAATCATTCTGTTAAAGTCTGCTTTGGTGCTAATAAATTAGCTTCTTACACCACTTCGGACGTGGCACCTATTATTTTGAAGGATGTACAGATCGGTCTGGAACCTGGGAGCATAAAATATGAATGGTCGTTGGAGCAAGCCGTATCTGACACTTTGCTTCAGGACAAGTTTCGGCAGATAACAGCTTTTATATCAAATCCGGAATGGATTATTAATAGTCATATATATTGGAAACATAGGAAAACGTTATCTTTTTCATCCAAGACTTTTCCTGTCCCGTGTGAAGATCAGTCGGCATGTTATTTTATTGCAAAAGATCGTATTGTCAAATATGATTTAATACGGAGTACAACTAAAGAATATGTTTTCTCGCCGCTGATTGATGTAAATCGGATCACTAACCAGTTTCTTTTTGTTCCTTTGAAAGATAAAGGTAGCCAGTTGGTTTATTATGACTTTGAGAAGCCTGATGGGGAGAATTTGTCTTTTTTCAATTTTCAAACAAAAAGTTGGTCTATTCCTATCCAACGGAAAAGGCAGTCTTCTTATACACAACATAATCGGTTTTTCAATCCAAAAGATTCATCGATTGTACAAATTCTGGGATATGGATTTCATTTGTATACCCGTGAGTTGAATAGAATATCTCTGTCGGGTGAAGTGATAAAGGGAGAGTTGCCGGATGCGATTACTCCTCGCTATTTGAGTGCCATAGGGAAGACCGATTCGCTGGTTTATATTTATGGAGGATTGGGAAATGACTTGGGTAAACAAGAGTACGGGGTCGTTCATTATAAGGATTTGTATAAATTGAACTTGAATGATTATTCTTTAGAAAAAAAGTGGGCTATACCGGAGAACCTTTGTGATGAGGTAGCTGCTTCTACGTTGATAATTGATGAAGTAGAAAAAGGTGAACATGCAAAAGGATTGTTTTTTTCTTCAGGTCGTTTTCTATCTTCTCTGGTTTTGAAAGATTTAAATTTGGAGAATGGACAAGAAACTGTTTTAGGTGATACAATACCTTATACTTTCTTAGATGTTAATTCTCATGCAGATTTAATTTATCTTGCTTCAGAAAAATGTTATTACGCTGTAACAGTTCACCAAGTAGAGGGGAATAATTATGAAGCTAATATTTATTCTATTGCATCTCCAGTGTTGCCTATTCAAAATATAACAGTACAGGAAAACAGGGGGACTTGGTGGAAATTACTGTTTGTATGTATTTGTGTAGCAGGTTTAGGAGGAATTGGGTGGAGACTGTGGAATAGCAGAAAGCATGATAAGAAAGAAGCTATATCTATTCCTCAACAAGATATTTGTGAAAAAGAAGAAGGGGTTGTTTCAGATATAAATAGTGAAAAAGAAATTCAGGAAAATGACCACCTATATTCCTCGTTTGAAGCTCCTGTATTGAACACCACACCAGGAATTTATATGCTAAACGGATTTCAGGTAATTAATCGGGATTTAAAAGACATTACCGGAAAATTTACGCCTATCATGCGTCAATTATTATCTGTTATTATTCTTTATTCCAATCAGAATAATAAGGGGATTTCTAATATTAAGTTAAAAGAATTGTTGTGGTATGATAAGTCAGAGGAGAGTTTCTCTAATAACCGTAGTGTAAATATACGTAAGATACGTCTTTTGTTGGAAGAGGTAGGAGATACGGAGATATCATCGGCAAATGGTTATTGGTACTTTCTTAATAAGGGGCATGTATATAATGACTATACTATAGCAAATCAATTGATGCAAAAGATGGCGCCTTTAGATGTGGTCCATAAGGAAGATCTGGAAAAATTATTGAGTCTGGCTTCATTTGGTCAATTGCTTCCTAACATGCAATTTGATTGGGTAGATAGTTTTAAAGCAGATTATTCCGATTCAATGATTGATCTTCTGAGCCGGTTAAGAGATAGCAAGCAATTTGTAGGAAATGATAACTTGAGAATACAAATCTCAAATTGTATTCTGCGATTTGATTCGTTAGATGAGGAGTCTGTTCGCGTTAAGTGCCGTGCTTTAGTGGATTTGAAACGCATGGGAATGGCATATACTGCATTTGATCAATTCACCAAGGAGTATAAGCTAATATTGAATGAGGATTTTAAATATAGCTTTGAGCAGTTTATAAGTGAAGTGTAATGGGCAGACTTTGCCTAATTCTTTATTTATCATTTCACTCATAACGGTGCATAAATGAGGTAAACTCATACAATTATAATTCAAAAAAAATTCCGCAAACATTCTCACTATACTTATCCCTATGAGAAAAAATACTCATAGCAATGAGAATAAATACTCATAGTAATGAGAATTTTTTCTCATTGCAGTGAGAATATACCCTTGTTAGAATAGGCTGAAACAGTTCATTACGGTGCAAAAACGAGTCGTTTTAAAGATAGATGTTCTGATAGGAGGAAGCGTACGGGCATAAAAAAAGGAGTAACGCCTTGCTCCAACCTTTGTTAAGGTTAAATCTAATACTATGAAAAACACAGTGCAAAGATACGGACTATTGGGAAATTAGCAAATTATCCAAGAAAAATAGCATGTTTTATAACACGTTTTAATAATTTTCTCCTACTTGTTAAGAAATAAACGCTCCTTTTTTCAAGATATGCAACATTTATTTTGAAAATTGAATCGGAACAGACCGTTGATTCTCTGCCGAAAATCCGCTATCTTTGCAAGGATAATTCATTATATACTCAACAAAAAAGAAAAGGAGACACCCGTGAACGAAGAAGAGATCGTCCTCACCCCGATGATGAAACAGTTTCTGGATTTGAAGGCAAAACATCCGGATGCAGTGATGCTGTTTCGTTGCGGTGACTTTTATGAAACATATTCTACGGATGCCATCGTTGCAGCCGAAATCTTGGGAATCACACTGACAAAACGTGCCAATGGGAAAGGAAAAACTATCGAGATGGCAGGTTTTCCTCATCATGCCCTTGATACCTATCTTCCGAAACTGGTTCGCGCCGGAAAACGTGTCGCTATCTGCGACCAGCTGGAAGACCCGAAAATGACGAAGAAGCTGGTGAAGCGTGGCATTACCGAATTGGTTACTCCCGGTGTTTCTATCAATGATAATGTACTGAACTATAAAGAGAATAACTTCCTGGCTGCCGTTCATTTCGGAAAAGCTTCCTGTGGAGTTGCCTTTCTCGACATTTCTACCGGTGAATTCCTTACCGCAGAGGGTCCTTTTGATTATATAGACAAACTGTTGAATAACTTTGCCCCGAAGGAAATTCTTTTTGAACGTGGCAAACGCCTGATGTTTGAAGGTAATTTCGGTAATAAGTTCTTCACATTCGAGCTGGACGACTGGGTATTTACAGAAACAACTGCCCGTGAGAAACTGCTGAAACACTTTGAAACGAAGAATCTGAAAGGCTTCGGAGTGGAGCATTTGAAGAATGGCATCATTGCTTCCGGCGCTATCTTGCAGTATCTGACAATGACGCAGCATACGCAGATTGGTCACATCACTTCATTGGCACGTATTGAAGAAGATAAATACGTCCGCCTGGATAAGTTCACGGTGCGTAGCCTTGAGCTGATTGGCAATATGAATGATGGCGGAAGTAGCCTGCTCAATGTGATCGACCGGACCATCAGCCCGATGGGAGCGCGTCTGTTGAAACGCTGGATGGTTTTTCCCTTAAAGGATAAGAAACCGATCAATGAACGCTTGAATGTAGTGGAATATTTCTTCCGCCAGCCTGATTTTAAGGAACTGATTGAAGAACAGTTGCACCTGATAGGAGATTTGGAACGTATTATTTCCAAAGTGGCTGTAGGACGTGTGTCGCCCCGTGAAGTCGTTCAGCTGAAAGTTGCCTTGCAAGCAATTGAGCCGATAAAACAAGCATGTATGGAAGCTGATAATGCGAGCTTGAATCGTATTGGCGAACTACTGAATCTTTGTATTTCTATTCGTGACCGGATTGCCAAAGAGATAAAAAATGATCCTCCTTTACTGATAAATAAAGGTGGAGTGATTCAAGATGGTGTGAATGCAGACTTGGATGAATTGCGGCAAATCTCCTATTCAGGAAAAGATTATCTGCTGAAGATACAGCAACGGGAGAGCGAGGAGACGGGTATTCCGAGCTTGAAAGTGGCTTATAATAACGTATTCGGCTATTATATCGAAGTCCGTAATGTCCATAAAGATAAAGTTCCGAAAGAGTGGATTCGTAAACAGACGTTAGTCAACGCAGAACGTTATATCACGCAGGAACTAAAGGAATATGAAGAAAAGATTTTGGGAGCGGAAGATAAGATTCTGGTACTGGAAACGCAACTATATACGGACTTGGTACAGGCATTGATGGAGTTTATTCCACAGATACAGATTAATGCGAATCAGATTGCACGTCTGGACTGTCTGCTGTCATTTGCCAATGTGGCGCGTGAGAATCGTTATATCCGTCCGATTATTGAGGATAATGACGTATTGGATATTCGTCAGGGACGTCACCCGGTAATAGAAAAACAACTTCCGATAGGCGAGAAGTATATTGCCAATGATGTAATGCTGGACAGCGATACACAGCAGATTATTATTATAACCGGTCCCAACATGGCAGGTAAGTCGGCACTCTTGCGCCAAACGGCATTGATTACGCTATTGGCTCAAATCGGCTCGTTTGTTCCTGCGGAAAGTGCGCATATCGGTTTGGTAGATAAGATATTTACCCGTGTAGGAGCGAGCGATAATATATCAGTCGGCGAATCTACATTCATGGTAGAAATGAATGAAGCGGCTGATATCCTCAACAATATTTCTTCCCGTAGCCTGGTATTATTTGATGAATTGGGGCGTGGTACTTCTACTTATGATGGTATTTCCATTGCCTGGGCAATTGTAGAGTATATCCACGAACATCCGAAAGCAAAAGCACGTACATTATTTGCTACGCATTATCATGAATTGAATGAGATGGAGAAATCTTTCAAGCGTATCAAGAATTATAATGTATCGGTGAAGGAAGTTGATAATAAAGTAATCTTCCTTCGTAAGCTGGAACGTGGTGGTAGTGAACACTCTTTCGGTATTCATGTGGCAAAGATGGCAGGTATGCCGAAAAGCATTGTGAAACGTGCGAATGAGATATTGAAACAGCTTGAATCTGATAATCGCCAACAGGGCATAGCAAGTAAACCGCTGGCAGAAGTGGGCGAAAATCGTGGAGGTATGCAGTTAAGCTTCTTCCAGTTGGACGATCCGATTCTCTGTCAGATTCGCGATGAAATATTGAATCTTGATGTGAATAATCTTACTCCTATTGAAGCGCTGAATAAACTGAATGATATAAAGAAGATAGTCAGGGGGAAATAAACTGAAAATGTATATAATGCCTTAGGATATGTTTTCGATTGTTGTCCTGACATGAGGGAAATGGCATTTGTCTTTTTTACAAGAGGCTGTCTGAAAAGTCGGTTCTATTATAATTCTCCTCCTTCAGGAAGGAGGAGTCCCCGTAGGGGGAGGTGGTAGGTAAATACATAAGTCTATCATCTACAATAAGATAGGAAGAACCTCGTTTTATCCTACCACCCCGTCCTTCGGACACCCCTCCTTCCCGAAGGATGGGAGTTAGAGTTACTTTCAGACAATTCTTTCTTTGATTTAGCCTATTCTCTTTTTCTTCTTATCATAGAAGAACATGAAATAGACGCCTATGATGATAAACGGAACGCTTAACCATTGCCCCATATTGAACATCATGCTGTTTTCAAAATCCTCCTGGTTTTCTTTCAGGAATTCGATGAAAAAGCGGAAGGTGAAGATGTAAGTCAAGCAAAACCCGAAGAAGAAGCCGCGGTGCAGTTTCTTGCTGTAATTCTTATACAAGTAAATCATGATGAAGAACAGGATGAGATAAGCGATGGCTTCGTAGAGTTGTCCCGGATGGCGGGGTAGCATATCCACACGCTCGAAAACAAACGCCCAAGGCACATCAGACGGTTTGCCGATGATTTCGGAGTTCATCAGGTTGGCAAGGCGGATGAAGCAGGCAGTGATAGGAGTAGCTACGGCAATCATATCCAATACATCCATATAATGAAGCTTCGTCTTGCGGCAATACAGCCAAAGGGCAATGATCAGTCCTAATGTACCGCCGTGGCTGGCAAGTCCTTCATATCCGGTGAATTTCCAGTTTCCGTCCGGCATGAATTTGATGGGAAGAATCATTTCCCAGAAATGAGACAGGTAATATCCCGGGGCATAGAACAAGCAGTGTCCCAGACGCGCGCCGATCAGAATACCAAAGAAACAGTAAAAGAAAAGCGGGTCAAACTTCTTTTCTTCTATCTTTTTATCCCGGTACTGGTAGTGAACAACCATATAAGCAAAGAATATTCCTACTGCCCACAGTAATCCGTAATAACGGATAGAAATGCCGAACAGGTTGAATAGTTCGGGATTCGGGTTCCAGTGGATGGATAATAGCATGGTATTCATTCTATATTGGATTAATGTTAATGATTAGATTCTTTGAATTTCTCCGCTACCATCCGGTAGGTCGGTATGTCTATTCCTTGTTCTTCGGCTGCTGCAATCATGTCGAAGAGCAACCCCTGTATTTCCGAATCGTGTCCGCGTGCCAGGTCTTTCTGCATAGAAGCGGTACTTTCGGGGGCGAGCTTGTCAATCACTTTCAGGTTGTAGCTGACGGGGTCTTCGGGAAATTCGACGCCCAGTTTCTTCCCTAAGGCGGCGCTTTCTGTGGAAAGTCCGATAAACGTATCCCGTATCTTTCCCGGTTTTTGCACTTCTCCCATCGGAACGTCGTAGTAAGCACCCGTCACAGCCATTGCGGAGATAAACGACCATTTGATGAACGTATCCCGGTTGATGTCCGGTGAGAGGTCTACCTTTATGCCTGCTTCCTGCAAGTCTTGGCGGATAGCTTCCAGCAATCCGGGCTTCACAACCGTGCCGTGGTGAGCACCATATACCAGCCGGAATATCTTTCCCATTTGAGTGATTTCTCCTGTGCCGGATACGAAACCTACGATATAGATGCATCCGTCGAGGACAGTGACTTCCGGTACTAACTTTTGTATGCGTGGCCCTGTGCCGTACACATTCAGGATAGGGATGACAACCGTGTCTTTGTGTGCTGCCCTTTTAATCAGTTCTACGATAGAATCGACCGAATAACCTTTTACGCATACAAATATCACATCTGCTTTTCCATTGAATTCTTCAGCGGTAGTAGCCGGAATCCGGAGCGTATGTTCGCCCTTCAAATCCGATTTTAGTTTCAAACCGTTCGTTTGAATCGACTGCAAATGAGCTCCACGGGCAATACAGGTTACATCTTTGCCTGCCAGCGACAAGAATCCTGCGATACTGCCGCCTACACCTCCCGTTCCTGCAATGAGATATTTCATATTGTTAGCGAATTAGTAATTAATAAGTCGTCGGTGATTGCCGATAATCACACGTTGAAACGGAAATGCATGATGTCGCCATCCTGTACGACATATTCTTTTCCTTCCACACCCAGTTTTCCGGCTTCTTTCACGGCTGCTTCCGAGCCGTATTTGATATAATCGTCGTATTTGATAACTTCGGCACGGATAAAGCCTTTTTCAAAATCGGTGTGGATAACACCAGCGCATTGCGGAGCCTTCCATCCCTTTTCGTAAGTCCAGGCACGTACTTCCTGTACGCCGGCTGTGAAGTAAGTTTCGAGGTTCAGGAGTCTATAAGCCGATTTGATAAGACGTGCTACGCCCGATTCTTCCAAGCCTACCTCGGCAAGGAACATCTGACGGTCTTCGTACGTTTCCAGTTCGGCGATGTCCGCTTCTGTTTTGGCTGCGACAATCAGGATTTGAGCATTCTCGTCTTTTACGGCTTCGCGTACCATATCTACGTATTTATTACCGTTTACCGCGCTTGCTTCATCAACGTTACAAACGTACATTACCGGTTTGCTGGTCAGCAGGAACAGTTCACGGGCAATCTTTTGTTCGTCTTTGGTTTCGAAAGTAACGGTACGTGCCGATTTTCCCTGTTCCAGTGCGTCTTTATATTGAACCAACACATCGTAAGCCTGTTTTGCAGCTTTGTCGCCACCTGTCTGTGCCTGTTTCTGCACTTTCTGGATACGGCTTTCGATGGTTTCCAGGTCTTTCAGTTGAAGTTCGTAGTCGATGATTTCTTTGTCGCGGACGGGATTTACGCTTCCGTCTACGTGTGTCACGTTGTCGTCGTCGAAGCAACGGAGTACGTGGATAATTGCGTCTGTCTCACGGATATTGGCAAGGAACTTGTTTCCCAGTCCTTCACCTTTGCTTGCGCCTTTCACCAGTCCGGCGATATCTACGATTTCTACAGTTGTAGGAACAATTCGTTGGGGATGCACCAATTCTGCCAGTGCATTCAGACGTTCGTCGGGAACGGTGATTACACCTACATTGGGTTCAATTGTACAGAAAGGGAAATTTGCCGCCTGTGCTTTCGCGTTCGACAAACAGTTGAAAAGTGTCGACTTACCCACGTTCGGTAGTCCGACAATACCACATTGCAATGCCATTTATCTATTTCGTTTTTATTTAGTTATCGATAATCTGGCTGCAAAGATAGGCATTTTGGCAGAGTTTTAATATTTTGCTTGGTATTTCTTATAGAAAATCAGGAATAAAGTAAATCCAATGAGAGCAAATGGCACACCCGCCAGAGCCGGATAACGGTAGCCACCGCTAACAGACAGTCCGCCTGCATAAGCACCGATGGCATTTCCGAGATTGAATGCAACCTGCACGCAGGCTGCTCCCAGCATTTCTCCTCCCTTTGATACGCGGATAATTAATACCTGCTCCGGACTGGATACTGCGAACAGTCCTGCCGTACAAAGGCACATCAACAGGGCTGCTGCCCATTTATAGGGAGAAAGGAGGAAGATGAGCAATAACATAATACAGATAAGTGCTTGAGCGGCAGTTCCTACTTTTCCGGGGGTGTAGCGGTCGGAGAGACGTCCGCTAATCAGGTTTCCCACTACCATACCGAAACCGGCAAGGATCATTAAAGGCGTAATGCTTTCTGCGGAGAAGCCGGACACATTGGTAAGCATCGGATTGATGTAGCTATACCAGCAGAATACACCGCCATTACCCAATGCCGTAGCACCGAGAATCAGCCACGGATCCGGAGTTTTAAGAAAGCGGAATTGTCCTTTAAAGCCGGTATCCTTCAGACCCTCTACATGAGGAACCCATCGCCATATATAATATAGGATAACAATTCCCCAGATACCGACCAGCAGGAAAGTGGCACGCCAGGAAAGCATGGTACTTAAGGAAGTGCCCAAAGGTACGCCGAACAGATTGGCAATGGTCATTCCTGCAATCATGATGGAGACGGCTTCCGAACCTTTACCCTTGTCGGCCAGTTTCTCTGCAACAATAGAGCCTACTCCGAAGTATGCACCATGAGGCAAGCCGGAGATAAAACGGGCAGCGAGCAACACCCAGTAATTGGGAGCCATAGCCGCACAGATATTACCTATCATAATTAAGGTAACTAATACTAACAGAATATGTTTTAGCGGATATTTGCGAGCCAATGTCAATACAGGTGCACCGACACAGACGCCTAATGCATAAGCAGAAATGAAATGCCCTGCGGTAGGAATACTAATACCTAAATCTTTTGCCACATCGGGCAAAATTCCCATCATTACAAATTCGGCAATACCTAATCCCAGTGTGCCGAACGCCAATGCAATAAGACTCTTCTTCATACAAAACTTAACCTTAATACCTGTTACCTTTTTACCTTACTATTAGAGCCTGTTTAAAAATGACTGAAATCTTTTTCTAAAGAGGTTTCCGTATCCGCCAGATTATTTCTTTCTTTGAAGCGATCAAACTTTAAAAAAGATGTATCAGACAGATTTAACGGAAACCGAGTGGCAATATATAACAAAAGTATTGAACCTGCAAGAAAGAAAGCGAAAATATGATTTGCGGTCACGGCTCTTTCATTTAGAGCCTGTTTAAATTCTCTTCAGTCATAATATTATAGCTCTTACCCCAGCTTTTCTTGTCGCGTCCGTCTGTAGTTGGCGGAAGGGGTATTAACAGTTGCGCTCTTGGCTATTAATAGCAAACTTCCCGCCCATTAAGTATAAAGTTCCTTCGGACAGGAAGGAAACTTTCTTTTCATTCGATGCAAACTATAAACGCAAGCTTTGATTATATAATTGCAAGCTTCGTTTTTATAATCAAAGCCTTTGTTTTTATAAACGAAGCTTTCGTTTATAGATTACGGTTAACGAAAAATAAGTTTACATACTGATAATAAGAAGTTTACAATTAATGAAAGAGAACTTTTCTATTAATGAATGAAAAGTGGGTTATTAAGAGCCTGCTCCGAGTTTTGCCCGACACAGTTTTGAGAGTTGCTTTCGAGTATATTTTCTGTTGTTGTGAGGAACATGACGGAGACTATGTGACGAATAAAAACAGGTCGGTAAAGCCTGTCTAACATAATCTCAGGAAAATTTAAACAGGCTCTTATTTATGCAGTTTATTTTCTGGTTCGTTATTTTCTAACTAGCTATTTCCCAACAGAATATTAAAAATAGAACATTGATAGGTTTATATTATCATTTCGAATTCTGCTTTGCTTATTTGGTATATTTCAATACCGCCTTCACCGGAAAATGGTCTGAAGGAATGCGTGCTTCATACTTTCCGGTGGCTTCGTTTTTAATTCGGTAAGTATCTGTCAGCACTCCGTACTTCTCAACAGCGAAGTTTTTAGTAACGAAGATATGGTCGATACGGTTGGGAGTATATGTGTTCGGATTCCATCCCGCACATGTTCCATTAGTTGCATATCTCAGTTGCGCGACCTCATAAGAGTCTGATAATATTCCGGATTCATGAAGTACTTGATAGCTTTCGCTGGTCTGGTCTACATTGAAATCTCCAGTGAGTATGACGGGGTCTTTGCCACACATCTCTTTAATCTTGCTGATAACCAGCTTGGCACTTTCGCGACGTGCCACTACTCCGATATGGTCCATGTGCAAGTTAAAGAACCAGAATCTGAACTTGCCTGTAATATCCTTGAATTCTCCCCATGTACAGATGCGGGTATAGGCTGCATCCCATCCTTTATTCGGCTTCGAGGTATCTTCCGATAACCAAAAATTCCCGGATTTGAGTAGCTTGAATTTATCCTTCCGGTAGAAGATAGGCGCATATTCCCCTTTCGTTTTCCCGTCATCCCGTCCTACGCCTATATAGCTGTATTGCGGCAAGGCATTCAACATATCTTCCAGTTGGTTATGTTTCACTTCCTGCGCCCCGAATATATCGAAGTCATGAAAGGTGATTAACCGGGTGAGTACCGGGCAACGCTGTTCCCAGCCGTTTCCGGCTTTGGCATCGTTCGGGTTACTGTTTCGTACATTATAAGAAGCGACATTCAGTTGCTGCGCATTCAGTATTGACACACCGCAGAGCGCCAATACAATAAAAAGTTTTCTCATTGTTTTTTATTGTTAGATGGTTATTAAGTATCCTTTTCTTCTGTCTGTCTGCTCCTATATTCTTTGGGAGAAGTATTGTATAACTTGGCAAACTCCCGGTAGAAATAAGACTTGTTTGAGAAGCCCGATTTATACATAATCTCGGTAACGGTAAGTTTGGTGGTCTTTAATAGTCCCGCTGCATATTCCAGGCGGATGGTACGGACAAATTCGCTTGGTGTCTTTTCCGTCAATTCTTTGAGTTTACGGTACAATCCCGCTTTGCTTACTCCTATAAAGTCTGCGAGAGAATCCGGGTTTATGGACTCGTCGTCAATATTATCTTCAATGAATTTGATAATCTTGTCCAGTAACAGCTCATCCTCTTTATGCATGGTGATTCCATCCCTTACGATGAGAGAGGAACGGCCGGATTTGAAATACTCTTTCATCAGAGAGTATTTATTAATCATATTCTCTACCGCGCTCAGTACATGTCTCGGATGGAAAGGTTTGGGGATATATAAGTCCGTTCCATGATTGTAAGCGTTAATCTGGTCTTCGATGGAGTTCTTGGCGGAGATATGGATAATCGGAATGTGGGCAGTTCGCTCGTTGGCTTTCAATATATCCGTCAGAGTGATGCCGTCCAGCCTGGGCATCAATACATCGCTGATAATAATATCCGGCTGTTTCTGTTCTACCTCTTTCAGCGCCTCTTCCCCGTCGGCTGCTTCCCGAACCTGGTAGTAAGGAAGCAGGATATCTTTCAGAAGTTCGCGGATATTCTTTTCATCTTCTACAATCAATATACTAATTTCCTTTTGTTTAGGGACAAAAAGCATTTCATCAGCTTCTGCCTCTTCTTCTGCCGGCTGACTTTCTTTTCCGGGATTCATGTGCATGGACGGTAGAGACACATTGAATTCTACATACTCTCCCAATACACTTCCTACGGTGATTTCTCCACCCAATAACTCCGTCAAGCTCTTGGTCAGATTCAGGCCGACTCCGGTGCTTCCCGCATGTTTCAGGTTACTGCTTTCGAAAATCTTGAACCTGCTGAATATTTCACTCATTTGTTTCTCTGTCAGTCCCTTGCCCGAGTTGCGGATTCGGAAATACAATGTCCCGTCAGTAACATTCTCCCGTATTTCAGCACGGATATATCCGCCGGACGGCGTATATTTGAATGCGTTGGAAAGCAAATTGAATATTATTTTTTCCAGTGCATTCCGGTCTGTTGTAAAGGATGATACTTCTTTGCTTTTGAAGCTGAAGTCTATCTTGTTTTCTTCGGCAATTTCGGTATAGTTGTCCGATACATAGTCGACGAGCAACTGAATATCCACTTTTTCAGCATAGATAGCCGTATGTCCTGCTTCTGCTTTTCGGAACTCCATCAGTTCGTTGATAAGCCTCTGCATCCGGTCGGCATTGTTCTTGATGATGTAGATATATCTTTTTGTATAACTGTCGAGGTCCGCCTTTTCCAGCAAGTGCTGTGCCGGGCCGTATATCAGTGTCAACGGAGTGAAAAACTCGTGTGCCACATTCGTGAAGAAGTTCAACTTCGATTCATGGATACGTTGCTGATTCTGTTTCTCGATATGTTCCAGTAGAATCTGACGGTTCAGCCGGATTCGATTCTTGATGACGGATTGCGTGATATAGATAGCAATGGCAATCAGGATAAAATAAATAATAAAAGCTGTAGTACTGAGCCACCAGGGGTAAGCGATGTCCAAATTGAGGGAATAGATTTCGTTGCTCCATACCCGGTCGCCATTGGTGCATTTTACTTCCAGTTTATATTTTCCCGGCGGCAGTTTGGTGATAACGATATTCGGGTTATTCTCATTGTAAATCCATTCGTCGGCAAAGTCGATAATGCGGTAGCTGAACTCACAATTCTCATTGTTGATAAAATCATGTGCGGCAAATCCCAAAGTAATATAAGGCTCGTCATAGTCCAATCGGAGTGTATGGTTACGGATACGTTCGTAGATATTCTGGCTTGTATTGTTTATCTTCAGGCTGTTCAGGCTTAATGATGCGATATGTTCCCGTAAGCGTATCTTGTTCTCGTCGAAATAGTTCAACCCGCTGACTCCGCCGAAATACAGCCATCCGGCTTTGTCCTTAAAAATAGCCCCATCAGAAAATTCGTCGTTTTGCAGCCCGTTTCTTGAGGAATAATTGGTAATTTTTCCCGAGGGCAAGTCGATAAAGGAGATACCTTGATTGGTGCTTGCCCAAATATTCCCGTTCTCATCTTTCAGGATGCCGTGAATCGTATTATTGGGCAATCCGTTATTATCCGTATATTCAATGATGGAAGGCGGTGTGGCTGTCGGGAACAATCGGTTAAGACCATAACTGGTACCTATCCAGATACTGGCAGAATCTCCTTTAGTCAGATAAATCACGTCATTGTTAGTCAGGGACAAGCCGGGGTCTATCTCACTCATCTGCCGGAAACGTTCGGACGCGATATCGAACTTATTAATTCCGCCCCCTCGCGTGCCTAGCCAAAGTTCATTCTCATCGTATCCAGCGATAACCGAATAAATAATATTATTACTTGGCGAAGAAGGGCCGGGAGATTTATATTGTTTCATGTCCGTTACTCTATAACTTTTTCCTTCCCTTTGCAGGCTCAGCTTGATAAGTCCGTAACCGGAAGTCCCCAACCATAAAAGTGAATCGTTATGGGTGAACAAGATACTGTACACTGCCCTGAAAGCAGAATATTCAGCAGGAATACCCAGTTTTTTCACCTGGCTGCCATTGAGTGGAATATAATTGATACCCGCCCCTTCGGTTCCGATGAATATATCCCCGGACATATTTTTGCGGATAGTATAAACGGAGTTGGAGATTAACCCGTTGCCCGTTGAAAGATAGGGGGTGACTCCCCGTTCCTGCTTGTCGAGCAGCAGGATACCTTCTCCTTTTGTTCCTACGAGTATATTGCCATTGTCTTCCTCACAAAAACAGCGGACAGGATAATTCGTTTTTACGGTATGGAAAGGCGAACTGTGTTCATAGACTTCCAATATCCCTTGTCCGTCCGTACCTACCCAAAGGATATTCTGCGAGCCGATATAAATAGTGAAAATGGAAGCTTTCTCCGGCAATTGGAGTAATTCCGTTGAAGTCCCATTTTCAAGATTATATCTGATGCATCCCCCCTCGATAAAGCTGATAAGGAGATATTCACCGTGGCAGATAGCTTGTGATACAGTCTTGTTCTTCGGAATATTTATACTGTCCAATATACGGTTATCTTGTGAAACAGTCAGCGTCCTGTCATCGTTAATGATAAGGCAGTCCTGGGAAAGATAAATATTGGAAACGGGGGCACAGTGCCTGATTTCTTCTTTAAACGAGAGTTCGGGACAGGAGTTGCGGACAGTCAGTTGATAATGCAATAATTGTCCATGTCCTGTGAGAAAGAATATCCGGTCTTTGGAATCAATGACGAAGTTCCTGATGTCATCGGGCAGGTCATTCTTCAAGGAAACAAACTCCTGTTTCCGGTCATCGAAACAGAATAGACCCTGCTCTTTCACATAACAGATAATATGCTTGCCGGAAGTGATACCCAGCAGAAATGACTTCTCCTGTTTCGGCGGATTATTCTGTGTACCTAAATAATAAGGAGTAAACTGTTGGGTAGAACGTTTCCACCGGTTCACCCCATAGTCCGTAGATACCCACAGGATAGAGTCGCTCTGCTCGATAATCTGCCAGATGACATTATTGCTGATAGACCCTGCATCCTTTTTATTATAAGAATAGGTTTTGAAGCTACGACCGTTATATGCATTTAATCCGTCCCATGTCCCTACCCAAAGCGTATGTTCCGAATCTTCAAGGAAACAATTCACCGAATTATTGGATAATCCATCCGCATTGGAAATCTGTTTTACTACATTCTGCGAATGTAATAAAGCAGGCATCAGGCATGAATAAATAAGGATGCAGATGTAACGGAAATATGAGTGTTTTCGTAGAATCATGTCGCAAAGATAGAGAGGAAAAATAAGAAAACAAAGATAAAAATATGCTGTACAACACCTGTATACCCTTTTGAGAATATAGTACACTCTTCCCGTCGCTGCGTGGGGTAGCTTTGCCACGAGAAATAAAAACAACACCTATTTAATGATTAGAAAATGGATATTGCAAAACGATTTCATCAGAACCCATTATTGAAACCATCTGATTTACAACCGGGAATAGAAGGTATGGAAATCACCTGTTTCCTGAATCCCGGCGTATTCCGCTTCGACGGAAAAACCTGGTTATTACTGCGGGTAGCCGAACGCCCCGTACAGAAACAGGGAGTGATTAGTTTCCCCGTATATAATAAGGAAGGGAAGATAGAAGTGCTTTCTTTCGACGAAAATGACCCGGAACTGGACGCTTCCGACCCTCGTGTGATAGGATATGCGGGACAGAATTATCTGACTACCATGTCTTATCTCCGGTTGGTATCGAGCGAGGACGGCATCCATTTTAAGGAAGAACCGGATTATCCGCCTATTTTCGGCAAAGGGGCATTAGAGGCTTTCGGCATCGAGGACTGCCGGGTGGCGACTACAGCCGACGGCTATTACCTGACGTTTACCGAAGTCTCTTCCGTTGCCGTCGGTGTAGGGCTGATTCATACCCGTGACTGGAAGAATTACACTCGTCACGGCATGATTTTTCCCCCTCATAATAAAGACTGTGCCTTGTTTGAAGAGAAGATAAACGGCAAATATTTCGCCTTGCATCGCCCGAGCAGTCCCGAACTGGGCGGCAACTATATCTGGCTTGCCGAATCACCCGACCGGTTACACTGGGGCAACCACCGTTGCGTTGCGACCACTCGCTCCGATAGCTGGGATTGTGCCCGTGTGGGTGCAGGAGCCGCGCCTATCCGTACAGAGGAAGGCTGGCTGGAGATTTATCATGGTGCAGACTATCAGAACCGCTATTGCCTGGGAGCCCTTCTGCTTGACTTGAACGACCCCTCAAAGGTAATCGCCCGAAGCAAAGCTCCTATAATGGAACCGACTGCTCCCTACGAGCAAACCGGATTCTTCGGGAATGTGGTCTTCACGAACGGGCATCTGGTAGAAGGGGATACGGTGACTGTTTACTATGGTGCGAGTGATGAAGTAATCTGCGGAGCGGAGTTCTCCATAGGGGAGATTCTTCGTTCATTAAAGTCATGACATATATAAAGGTATAGAATGAATAAATTGAAAAGAGAATACCAATTTTTCAAGCAGCAGACTCCCAATGTACGTGTACTGTTGATGACTAACCTGCTCTATGCGTTCGTGCTTCCTGTGGTGGAGATATTTGTAGGTGCTTATGTGATGCGTCACACGAGCGAGCCTGTTTCCGTAGCTTTCTATCAACTTTTTATGTATATCGGCATCATTGCGACCTCTTTTGTCAACGGCTTCCTGTTGCGGCATGTCAGCGTGAAAGTACTGTATGCAGGCGGGATATTAGTTAGCGGGCTGTCGATGTTTGCCATGATGCTGGTGAAGTCATTGGGCTTTGTAGAGTTAGGCATAGCAGGTTTTGTCCTTGGAGCCGCATCGGGTTTCTTTTGGACCAACCGCTATCTATTGACTCTCAACAACACGACCGATAGTAGCCGGAACTACTTTTTCGGACTGGAATCTTTCTTTTTCTCCATCACTTCGATAACTGTTCCTTTATTGATTGGTGCATTCATCAGCCAGATAGATGGCAAAGAAATCATGGGATGCCTGATTGATATAAATGGTGCCTACCGTTTGGTCACAGTCGGAGTCATAGTCGTGACCCTGTTTGCCGTAGCTGTCTTGTGGCGTGGTAAGTTTGCCAATCCGGTACAGAAGAACTTTCTGTATTTCCGGTTCTGTACACTGTGGAAGAAAATGCTGTTGCTGGCTTCCCTGAAAGGAATGGTACAGGGATTCCTGGTGACTGCCCCCGCCATCCTGGTTCTGAAACTGGTCGGTGATGAAGGGACATTAGGCTTGATACAGGGAATCAGCGGTACGCTGACGGCTATACTGGTCTATGTACTGGGGCGTATTGCCAAACCCGAAGACCGCCCGAAGATATTTATTGCCGGGTTACTCGTCTTTTTTATCGGTACTCTGTTCAACGGGGTCTTGTTTTCAGCCACCGGAGTGATTATCTTTGTCCTCTGTAAGGTAATCTTTCAGCCCTTGTTTGACTTGCCTTACTATCCCATTATGATGCAAACCATCGACGCAGTAGTTAAAATCGAGAAAAGAAATGAATACACTTATATTTTAAGCCACGAATTCGGACTATTCCTGGGGCGTGCTTTCGGGCTCATCCTTTTTATGGCACTTGCCTTTGCCATATCACAGGATTTTGCATTGAAGTACGCATTGATACTGGTAGGAGCCTTGCAGTTGATAGCCTACCCGTTGGCCCGGAACATCATCAAACAGAACCAAACGGTTCGCTAATATTTCAAAACCATTAAGCTGCCATTGCAAACGGATGAATTATTATGTTGTACAGCACCTATATACCCTTTTGAGAATATAGTACACTCTATTTTTTGCGGGGTACGATAGTTTTGCCGGCAGAAAAACGATGAACGACCGATTCGGGAAAACTAAAAAAAACGACGTATGATAAAACTAAAATCTGTAATCTATTTAATCAGTATGATGACATTAGCCGGATGCTCCGGGCAGAAACAGGCATCCGTAGCTGTCGAAGAACAGAGCGGCCAATGGGTACTCGGTCCTTTTGTCCGTCCGGAAGGGATGAATCCGGTGATTTCTCCGCAACCGACTACTTTCCAATGCCCGATGCGCAAGCAGCCGGTAAGATGGGAAGAGAGTGACACTTTCAATCCAGCGGCAACCGTCAAAGACGGGAAGATTGTGGTACTCTACCGTGCGGAAGACAATTCGGCGCAAGGCATCGGAAAGAGAACATCCCGCATTGGCTATGCGGAAAGTACGGACGGAGTGATGATGAGCCGGTCGGACGCACCGGTATTGTGTCCTTCCGAAGACGAATTTAAAGAAATAGAATGGGAAGGTGGTTGCGAAGACCCGCGTGTGGCAATGACGGAAGACGGATTGTACGTTATGCTTTATACAGCCTGGAACCGCAATCTTCCCCGCTTGGCAGTAGCTACTTCCAGAGACTTGAAAAACTGGACGAAGCACGGACTTGCTTTTGCGAAAGCATACAACGGGCGTTTTGCCAATATAGCAAGCAAATCAGCTTCTATTGTCACCGGAGTGAAAGATGGCAGGCTGGTCATTGAGAAAGTAGACGGCAAATACTTTATGTACTGGGGAGAGAATGCGGTATGTGCCGCAACTTCCGATAATCTGACCGACTGGACTCCGGTACTCAACGAAAACAACGAACTAAGGGAGATAGCCAAACCCCGCAACGGGTATTTCGACAGCCGCCTGACTGAGTGTGGGCCACCAGCTATCAAAACCGTGAACGGTATTGTATTATTATACAATGGCAAGAACGGATACAAGGAAGAAAGGGACTCGGCATACCCCGCAGGCGCTTATTGTGCAGGGCAGTTCCTGTTTGACGCCAACGACCCTTATAAGGTACTCGACCGCCTGGATAAACCTTTCTTTGTGCCCGAAGCCGCCTTCGAGAAGAGCGGTCAGTACAAGGACGGAACAGTGTTTATCGAAGGACTGGCTTACTTTAAAAACAAATTATATCTCTATTATGGCTGTGCCGATTCGCAGGTTGCAGTAGCGATATGTGATGATAATATAGATTCGAAACTTAAAACACATAACTAATTTAATCTATGAAACATGCTTGTAAAATGAACACGGTTGTCTTAAAGGCGTTCAACGACCGGCTGAAGATAGCTACTGTTTCAGCTTTAATGGCAGGGACTTTCCTGTGTGTACCGTTTACGATATATGCGGAAAGCCCTTCGGTATCGGGTATCGAACAGACCGTTCGGAATATCACGGTGAAAGGTGTGGTTGTTGATGCCGGCGGAGAACCGGTTATCGGGGCTTCGGTGCAACTGAAAGGTGCTGCCGGTGTGGGGACGATTACCGATGTGGACGGTAAGTTTACCTTGCCGGTTCCCGCTAATGGAGTGTTACAGATTTCCTATATAGGATATAAAACAACAGAAGTGCGGGTGAACGGACAAGCCGGACTGAAAGTAACTTTGCAGGAAGATACCGAGACGCTGGATGAGGTAGTGGTGGTGGGTTACGGCATTCAGAAGAAGGCTTCTGTGACCGGTTCGGTGGCTGTCATCTCTTCGGACAAGTTGATGGAAGTAAAAGCTCCCAGTGTGACGAATATGCTCGCCGGACGTTTGCCGGGTTTGCGTGCCGTACAGCGTAGCGGCAGTCCCGGTGATGATGGAGCTTCCGTTGATATTCGCGGATATGGAAGCATGCTGGTGATTGTAGACGGTATCGAGCGTGATTATACGCAGCTCGACCCGAATGATATCGAGTCCATTTCTATCCTGAAAGATGCCGCCGCAGCGGTCTACGGTTTCAAAGGTTCAAACGGTGTTCTGCTGGTTACTACCAAGAAAGGGACGGAACAGAAGGTCAAGATAGAATATAACGGCTATGTAGGCTTTCAGAAAGTGACCCGCTATCCGGAGATGATGAATGCTTATGAGTACGCTTCACTTTACAATGAAGCGATTCACAATGCCAACCCGTGGCGCGGAGCTTCCGCTTACTCACAAGAACAACTGGAAGCCTACCGGAACGGTACGGCAGGTACGGACTGGTGGAATGAAACGATGCGTAGCACCGCTCCCCAGACTTCACACAACTTGAGCCTGACAGGTGGTACGGAGAAAGTGAAATATTATATGTCTATCGGATATATGGACCAGGGCGGTATCATCCGTTCGGGCGACTGGAATTACCAACGTTACAACGTCCGTTCCAACCTGAGCGTGGAAGTGGCTAAGGGACTGAACGTGGAACTGCGTTTGAGCGGACGCTTCGACAACCGCAAAAAGCCTTACAATGGCGATAACCTGTTCCGTTCGGCACAAATGGCTATCCCGACTTACTCCATGTATGCCAATGACAACCCGGATTATTGGGGAGCCGTAGGAGATATGGCGAACCCCGTGCATGTATCCGATTCGGACGACAGTGGTTATGAAGACCGCCTGCGTCGTGAATTTAACAGTTCATTGGCTGTCACTTGGCAACTTCCCTGGGTGAAAGGGCTGGTGGCGAAAGCATTGGTTGCCTACGATTATACGAACAAGGAATGGAAAACGTGGCGGAAAGACCTCTCGGAATATACGTATGATTATGCGAATGAAGAGTATATAGAGAAAGTGGTTAATACCGCGCATCTGGAATCGAAGCTGGAAAACTATGACAAACCGACCTATCAGTTCTCTATGAACTACAACAATACGTTTGCTAAAAAGCATAATATCGGTGCCATGCTCGTATGGGAAATGTATAATGACAAGAAGAACTGGGTGACCGGGACACGTGACTTTGCTATCGGGCTGATTCCTGACCTGGACTATGGGGATAAAACGAATCAGGAAGCTTCCGGCAAGACACAGGAAACGGCTCACGCCGGCTTGGTGGGACGTCTGAACTATGATTTCTCCAACCGTTATCTGGTGGAATTCAATTTCCGCTATGACGGAACTTATAAATTCCGTGCAGGTAATCGTTGGGGATTCTTTCCGGGTGTTTCATTGGGATGGCGTGTTTCCGAAGAGGCTTTTTTCAAGAAACTGTTGCCCGATATGGATAACCTGAAAATCCGTGCTTCGTACGCCAAAGTGGGCGATGAAGGGGATTTCGACGCGTTCCAGTATCTGGATGGATATACGTCTCACGGAAGCTATATCATGGGCAGCAACGGAGTGACTTCGGGCATGACTACGGTAGGTATGGCAAACCCGTGGCTGACTTGGTATGAATCGAAGATTATGAACATCGGCTTTGAGGCGTCTTACCACAGGGGACTGATTTCTGTGGAGTTCGACTGGTTCCGCAGAAACCGTTCCGGTCTGCCTGCCACCCGTGTAGGCTCATTGCCTACTATCTTCGGTGAATCAATGCCGCAGGAGAACCTGAATTCTGATATTAACACCGGATTCGAGATTGTAGTCGGGCATAAAAACCGGATTGGCAATTTTAATTATAATGTGTCGGCCAACTTCTCTACTACCCGGATTAAGTATGATTATGTAGAGCGGGCGGCTTCCACCAATATGTATGATGATTGGCGTAATAACACCAACGGGCGTTACAAGGATATCCGCTGGGGAAAGAAAGTAATCGGGCAGTTTACTTCTTTCGAGGAAATTTTGAACTCACCGGTTCAGGATAAGGACGGTAACCGTTCGCTGATGCCGGGTGATTTGAAATTCGAAGACTACAATGGTGACGGTATTATTGATGATAACGATACGCAACCACTCGGACACGGTGCCACACCCCGTATGTACTATGGCTTGAATATGTCCGGAGAATACAAAGGATTCGACCTGACTGTCTTCTTCCAGGGAGCTGCCGGACACGATATTTATGTTAGCGGGGATATTCTCGACCCGTTTATCCAGCAAGGTTTAGGTAATGGGCTGGCTATCATGACCGACCGCTGGCACCGGGAAGACCCGACCGACCCTTATAGCAAATGGATTCCGGGATATATGCCTGCCGCACGCGTGGCAGGTGTCGCCGATAACCGTTCCAGTAACTCGTGGTCATTGCACAACGCAAGTTACCTGCGCCTGAAAACCTTGGAACTGGGATACACGCTTCCTAAAGTCTTGACAAAAAAGGCGGCTATCGACCGGGTGCGTTTCTATATCAACTGCAATAATCTGCTGACTTTCACCAAGCGTGACGGACTGATGAAGAACGTCGACCCCGAAAGCAATTCCAGCGGAATACGCTATTATCCGCAGATGAAGACGTATAACTTTGGCGTAAATGTAATCTTCTAAAACCAGTAAAGACAATGAATAGGAATTATCTGAAATATATATTGATAGGCGGGGCATCCATCTTCGTATGGACGGGATGCGATGATTATCTGAACCGTGAGAGTACCAGCGGTGTCAACACACCGGATTTGATTTGGCAAAATCCGAAAGCAATCACAGCCGTATTGGCGGATATGTATGACTCGGGACTGAAACTGGATGAGTTCGACGACTGGTATGGAAGCAAGAAGGCGAACCTGGCGAATCAGACCAGCCTTTCGGATGAGGCTACCGCCAGTTATCAGAAAGAGAGCGCATTCGACAAGTCGAACTCTACTTATTCTTATGGCGACTATGTATTCAACGACGACATGGTGACCCGCTACAAGCAAATCCGCATTGTAAACAACTTCCTGCTGAATATTGAGAAAACTTCCGTATTGAGTGAGGATGAGAAAGAAGAACTCGGTGCAGAAGCCCGCTTCATCCGTGCTATGCAGTACTTTGGACTGGTGAAACGTTATGGGGGCGTTCCTTTGCAGACTGTTCCGCAAGAATATACCGCAGGAAATACGGAAGCTCTTTACCAGGCTCGTGATACGGAAGCCGCGACCTATGATTTCATTATCAATGAATGTAAAGCTATCTATGAATCATTGCCGGAAGTACGCAGCAGTGATGCCAAATACCGCGCAAATCGTGGAACGGTGCTTGCCTTGTGGTCACGTGCCGCACTGTATGCCGGTACTATCGCTAAGTATTCCAAAACGCTGACTCTGACAGGCGAGGCTGTTTCCAAAGGATATGTGTATATTCCCGAGATAGAAGCGGAACGTTACTTTGACGAATGTTACACTGCTTCATCGAAGATTCTGGATGAAATGGTTCCTCGTGTGTATAGCTTGTATAAATCGACCGGTATGGAACCGGAAGAGCTGGCGCAAAACTTTTACAATCTCTTCTCCAAAGCAGTGAATGGGGATAACGGCGAATATATTTTCCAGAAACAGTATAATGTGGCTGCCGGTAAAGGACATATGTGGGATAAACTGAATGTTCCTTTCTCTTATCGTGGCGACGGTTGGGGATGCGGCATGTCTCCGGTACTGGAAATGGTAGAGGAATTTGAATATATTGACGGTACGGAAGGGAAGCTGAAGATGAAAGACAGCGGTGGAAAAGCTATCAGCTATGATAGCCCGTATGATATCTTTAAGAATAAAGACCCTCGTTTATTAGGTTCGGTTTACCTGCCCGGTGCTGATTATAAAGGATACGGCGGCGGTAAAATCGAATGGATACGCGGTGTCATCAACGGACAGGATGGGATAGGAACCAAGTATGAAGCTTCCGCCCAACCGGATAAGGAGAACAAAGTTGTAATAGACGGACAGACTTATAATACTTCGGGAAAAGACGGTGGCTCATTAAGTGTAGGTGACGCCAGCAAGACGGGTTTCTATCAGCGTAAATTCCTGGATGAAAGTCTGACGGACTATACGGACATCGACGCAAAACGTTCTTCTACTCCCTGGGTGGTTTTCCGTCTGGCAGAAATCTATCTGAATCGTGCAGAGGCTTGCATGGAATTGAATCAGCACCTGGACGTGGCATTGAAAGATATCAATGAGATTCGCGGCAGGGCAGGTATCAAACTATTGACTGCCAGTAACCTGACGCTGGATAAAGTGCGCCATGAACGGAAAGTGGAACTTGCTTTTGAGAAGCATCGTTACTGGGATTTGAAACGTTGGCGCCTGGCTCATCTGGATGTAAGCAAAGGTGGTTTGACCAATTTCCGCGGCACGGCTCTCTGTCCGTATTACAATGTTAAGAGTGGCAAGTACACCTTTGAAACCGGTGTGCCCGAAAAGAGAAAGCGTCTTTTCCTTGAAAAGAACTACTATACGGTGTTCCGTGCCGAGGACTTGAGTACGAATCCGTTGATGGTACAGAATCCGGGTTACGGTAATTGATACGTCCAATTGTAAGTTTAAAGAAGAAACGATATGAATAAAATAATAAACATAGGATTGACTGCATTATTCGCCTGTTTCGTGGCGGCATGCGAAAATGACATCGATAATTATGATGCACCGAACGGTGGCGTGTATGGCACTATCTATGATAAGGAAACGAATGAACCGGTTCCTATGCCTGTGCCGGGAAGTAGCGGTGTGATGATGAGTTTGTACGAGCAGAATACGGGGGCTACCGCCTCTGTTGATTTCCGTGCCCGCCAGGATGGAACGTTTGAGCATACGAAGGTGTTCAATGGCAGCTATCGTATTCAGGCAAAGGATGGCCCTTTTGTCGGGGTATGTGAAGGGTATGTCACCGTGAACGGACAAACGCAGGTTGATTTGTACACAATCCCGTTCTCGCGTATCAGCCTTGATGTGGCTGTATCGGCTGATAATAAGCTGACACTGACCTATGATGCAAAAACATCGAACGAGACATTGCAACTGACGGATGTTTCCGTGATATGGAATTATGCTCCGGGAGTGGATGTGAACAATGCAAACCATGCCACCCTCTCTTCACTGGGGACAAAGGCCAGTGGCACGCACGTCATCGACCTGATGAGTGATACTGAATTTATAGAGAATCATTATAAGATTGTTTCCAACAAGAACAGGGTGTATGTACGTGTTGCGGCTACGGTGACAGCAGAAAGCAAACCGTACGTGAACTACAGCCGGGTAGTGGAAGTAACTGTGAATGATATAAGATAAACGATAAAAAAGAAGGTAACAATGAAACATAAATTCTATTTATTACTGGTACTGTTGGTGGGCGGTTTGTTTGCCGGTTGCAGTTCGGACGATGACGGTGTGACCCCGCCGGACGAAAAGGACGGGGTATTGGTAAAAGTCATGTCTTACAATATATATAGCGGGCAGAAAGCTTATTCCGGGAAAAAGGGAATGGAAGCGATTGCCCAAGTGATTAAAAAGATAAATCCGGACTTGGCAGGTTTGCAGGAGTTTGAGACGAAGACTAACAAGGTGGAGAAAGCGGATATTATCGCCCTGATGAAAGAAGTGACCGGAATGCCTTATGCTTTCTTTGTCAAAACCCGTGATGTGGACGGCGGCGAGTATGGAAACCTGATTCTCTCGAAGTATCCGATAAGTGATGAAGTGAATTATGATTTGCCGAGAATAGAGACAGTGGAAGATGTCTACCCGCGTTCGATGGGAGTAGTGAAAACAGAAAAAGATGGAAAGGCTTTCTATTTCGGAGTGACGCACCTGTCTCATGTGGGCAACGAAACTAATCGTATCAACCAGACTACAACGATTATCGAAAAGACAAAGGGCTTGGATAAGCCGATGATATTGACTGGCGATTTCAATGCTTTAGCCGACTCCGGCCCGATGAAGATATTGTATGAGCGTTTTGAAATCGGTTGCCTGAACGGGAACTATGGACTGACAACGGGAACGCCCGTTCCGGTGAAAGCGATTGATTTCGTATTGTACACTCCGGATGACGGAATGTCTCCGAAAGCCTATGATGTGTATTATGATGCTTATGTAGAATCAGATCACTTTCCGGTGGTAGCTACGTTCAGTATAAACGATTAACCTAAAAAGACAGAAACATGAAAACATTGATACATCATTTGAAACGGTTTTCTATCTATTCTCTGATGTTTGCGTCAATCTGCTTTGTCGCTTGCGAGGATGAGAACCGGCAGGATATGACACCTGAAATCGGAGAGGGCGAAGCTACTCCCAAAATCACTATGTACACGCCGACAGCCGGCGGGAAGTCTACAAGCCTGACTTTATACGGTACACATTTCGGTACGGATTTGGAACATATCCGCGTGACAGTCAACGGGGTGGATGCCGAAGTGACGGGTGCGTTGGGGAATATTATTACTGCCAATGTGCAGAGGGGTTCCGGCTCCGGTCCGGTGAAAGTATACCTCGGTCAGGGAGAAACTATGCAGGAACTGACATATAAAACGGAGTTTGAGTATTCTCAGTCTCCTATTGTAAGTACTTATATCGGCAGTTATGTTCCTGCCGCAAAAACGGAGAAGAAAGAGGGGACCCTCATGGAAGCGGTTCTTTGGAAACCGGGTTCTATTGCTTTCGACAAGGAAGGTGCTTTATATATTGTGGAAGATGATGACCGTGATATCCGTATCGCGAAAAATAATCAGGTCGCTACTTTCTTACGCGGTGATGGAACGGGTGGAACTGTATTCAGAATGATGAATATCGCTTTCTCATTGGATGGCAATACTTTATTCTTATCCAATGATGCCAATGCTTCGGGCAATGCACATATTGCAACGATGCTATGGAACAAGGATACGCATCAGTATGATGCTGCTAATCTGTCTGCAATATGGTCAATCACTCCTTCTTTGGGGAATGGCGTCACTAATGTAGGTGTGCATCCTGTCACGGGAGAGGTTTTCTCCGTGGCTCATGGAAATGCCATGATTTACAAATATGACCCGGAGCAGAATACGATGGTGGCAACTGGCATGCAACTTCCCGATGCAGCAGGTAAAAATGCGTCGAAAGTGAAAATCCGCTGTATCCTTTTTGACAAGGCAGGGACTACCGTGTATATGAGTTCACAGGAAAAAGATGTGATTTATAAAGGAGATTATGATATGTCGACAGGCGAATTTTCTAATCTCCATGTTTGGGTAGGGCAGTACGAGAAAGCAGGTTTTACAGAAGGTCAGAGAAATGAAGCCAAACTGGAAGAGCCTTGCCAGATGGATTTGGATGAAGAAGGAAATATTTATGTAGCAGTCCGTAAAAAGCATCGTATAGCGAAAATTACCCCTGACGGTATGTTGACAAACTACACCGGTACAGGCACTTCCGGTACGACAGACGGCCCGTTGGATAAAGCGCAATTCAACCATCCGGAAGGTGTACAGTTCGGTCCGGACGGAGCATTGTATATTTCAGATTATTGGAATCATAAGATTCGTAAGATAGAAAAGGATTAATTTTGTATCAGGTAGGAAAGATTGTTTTTCAAGATAACATTCACTTATTAATTGGTCATATATGAATTTTAGAATATGCATTTCATTGTTTCTATTGTGTTGTTTGTTACAACCCTCAACGGCACAGCAACCTGTGACAAAACCGAAAGAGGTCACAGTAAAAGCCATGACTTACAACACGTATAGCGGTCGTAAACAAGGAATTGATAAGATAGCCGAAGTCATTAAGAAAGAGAACCCGGATATCGTTTCACTCCAGGAAATAGAAAGAAACACGGAGATTAACCCTTGGGATACTCCGAAAAAACTGTCGGAACTAACGGGAATGAAATATTATTATTTTGCCCATGCGCTCGATATTCCGACTGGCGGAGATTACGGAAATGTGATTCTTTCCAAATATCCGGTTTCCGAGGAAAAGAGTTTTAAGTTGAGTGTACTGAAAGAAGGTGATTATGTCCGTTCTTTCGGCTATGTAAAAGTCGCGAAGGAAGGCAAGGAATTCTATTTCGCTACGACGCATCTGGACCATAAATACGAAGATGTTGCCCGTCTGAAACAGATTGATGAGATTCTCGCGTGCGTGGAGCAATTGGATAAACCTGTTATCTTGGGGGGAGATTTGAATTCCCGTCGTGGTTCTGCTACCATGGCTGCTTTTCAAAAGTATTTCACCGTAAATTGTTTGAGTGATGGTGCCCCATGGACAGTGCCCGTTCCAAGTCCGGCTTACGCATGTGACTGGTTGATTTATGCGCCAAACAAGGCTTTTACGGTGAAGGCGTATAATGTTTGTTATTGGGCGGATAAGGAATCAGACCATTATCCGGTAGTGGCTACTTATCTTATCAAATAAGATTAATAGCAAGTTTGCTACCAATTAGTCTTCCGTATGCATAAAACTAACTCTTCAATCGAATAAATTTATTCGTCTGACTATAGTTGAACTTTCGTCTGACTACTGTTGACTTTTCGTCTAACTATAGTCAGACGAAAGAATAACTATAGTCAGACGATTAATTTTATATATAAACGAAATTAGTTGTATGCAAGAGACTGGATAGTTTCTCGCATACAACTAATTAAATCTATTCTTTTATATTGCTGTCCGATAAAACTTTTTAAGCGCAGACCAAATTAGGGCTGGCACCTATTGCAGGAGTCAGCCCTTTGTGGTTATTTTGAAGTCACTAAACTAAAATGAATAACCATGGGTAAAAGTACACATTTTCTCGGACAGCCGTTATATGGTCAGGTAATAAAATTGCTTGATAAGGCAGAAATTCTTGAAATCAGCCGTAAAAACGGCGGAGAACGTTACATTAAGCGCTTTGATGCCTGGACACATTTGATGACAATGCTTTATGCTGTGATAATGCGTCACGACTCACTGCGTGAGATATCAGTGTCCATGCTGTCTGAAGCCCGGAAACTGGCGCACCTTGGTGTCTCGATGATGCCGATACGCAGTACACTTTCCGATGCCAATGCCCGACGTCCGGAAGTTATCGTCAACATATACCGTCAACGCTGGGAAATAGAACTGTTGTTCAAACAAATCAAACAGAACTTCCCCCTACGATATTTCTATGGAGAGAGCAGGAATGCCATCAAAATCCAGATTTGGGTAACGCTTATCGCAAACCTTCTTCTGATGGTTATACAAAGTCGGCTGAGTAGGAACTGGAGTTTTTCGGGGCTTACAACAATGGTGAGACTGACATTGATGTATTATGTTGACTTATACAGCTTACTGAACCAGCCCGAAAGGGACTGGCAGATGCTGCTTGAACAGCCTGCCAAAGATCCTCCTATGCCGTCATTGTTCGAATGAGGGGGCTTGGATTTCTGAAAAAGTAGGCTTAACCGCATTATATCAGCAGTGGAGCCATACTTTCATATCTTTACTAAGTTTTATCGGACAGCAATAATAAAATAATAGTAGCAATGAACCGGGATAATACGTGTAGTCCGGCTCAAAGCAAAAAAAGTATAGAAGGTCTTCCCTAAATAATATATTTAACGTGAGTTCGACGAAATCAAAACAAAGCAAGCTGTGTATCTAATGTACGTTGCACATTGATACACGTTTTTTTGGGGAACATGCAGTACGCAGCAATAGCCCCCAGAATGTTGACGATGAAATTGTCAAAACTCCTATGCCTGGAATGCTCCACCTGTGCGATGTTTTTCAATTCATCGTTTACCGTCTCTATAATAGCCCGTTTCCGAAGAAGCAGTCTGTCCGACACGCTCATCAAAGCGCCTTTCATATTGCTTTTCAGTTTAGTGATAAGTTGTATGCCATCGACAAACAAGCGTTGGAAAAGATTCTTGCTGATATATCCTTTGTCCGCAACCAGCTTACCATAGATAAAATCGATAAATGCCTTGTATTCCAACGGTTTCCTGTCATCCACATCACCCGGAGTTATCATGAAGTTTAGCAGTTCGCCTTTTTCATTACAAATTAGATGCAGTTTGAAACCGAAGAACCATCCCATGGAACACTTACCCCTTTGGGCTATACCCTTGAATACTTTATGGACATGTATCCTTTGATTCCTGCATACCCTCAGAGGAGTGCTGTCCACGAAACTGATGCCTGTGCATTTTCCCAGCAACACTTTCTTGATGAATAGCGCCAAAGGGACAGCCACTTCTTTTTCAAGTTCCACAAAACGGTTGTATGATACAACCAGCGGGAAGAGATGGCGCATATGCTTACAGACTTTTTCCAGATAGAAATGTTTAAGACAGCGGTAGCCCGAATCATGGAACAATATCATAATCAACATGATTTCTGCCTTTGACATGGTCGAATCGCGGTGATAACGCCGCTTGTTGTCTGATTTCAGCGTATATTTTTGCATCATTGCATCAAAAAACTTGCAGAAGTCATCTGCCATACAAAATAATTCTGTAACTTTGTTCTCGGTGAGCATAGCGATTATTGTTTGTAATACTTTGTATTTGAACACTATAAAGTTACAATAATTTTCGCTAATCACCAAATTTACAGGCTATTATAATTCATCGAACTCACGTTATTTAAGTAACTTTGCTTCAATCTGCACTTTTTTCCATTCCAATAGTATAACAACTTAAAGTTTAATGTAAATTCGAGATGAAACAAAAAAGCATATTCTCATTTTCGGGACGCGCTTCACAAGTTTTGTGGCAGTATATACGGCAACTTCTGAGGAAGTATTAATCTGCAAGTCTTCCAACCTCGCCAATTCGCGGCGAATGGCTTCATCATTCTGTAACTGAATAATTTTGCCTACAAATAAGTCTTCGGCATAAAATCTGCACCGATTCCTTTAATTTTGTGCGAATTGGGTTTTCCACCTTCATTACGAAAGTTAGTACTAAACTACTGTTCTCAGGAAAAGTTATAGGTTGAACATTACTCCCAATTATTAAACATTTGTTCTACACAAATAAATTAGCACTAGCTAAATTTGCACTGTTATTAACTACATAATATTATGAAAAAGATAATCTATCTAGTTCCTACGTTGTCTTTAGTAGGTTGTATCTCACAGCACGTAGAAGAAAAGCCGAATGTGATTGTGATTCTTGCCGACGATCTGGGATTTGGTGATGTCAGCGCTTACGGCTCTACTACGATTCATACTCCGAATATCGACAGTCTGGCTCATGGCGGAGTTTGTTTCACGAACGGATATGCCACTTCGGCAACTTCCACTCCCAGCCGTTATGCTTTGATGACCGGAATGTATCCGTGGAAAAATAAGGATGCAAAAATCCTGCCGGGAGATGCTCCTCTTATCATTAATGAAAATCAGTTTACCTTGCCGAAGATGATGCAGCAATGCGGTTATGTGACCGGAGCTATCGGAAAGTGGCATTTGGGGATGGGAGACGGCAATGTCAACTGGAATGAAACCGTCAAACCGGGTGCCAAAGAGATCGGTTTCGATTACTCTTGCCTGATTGCAGCGACCAACGACCGTGTCCCGACGGTTTATGTGGAAAACGGTGATGTAGTAGGGCTTGATCCGGCCGACCCTATCGAAGTGAGTTACGAGCATAATTTTGAGGGCGAACCGACTGCCATCTCTCATCCGGAGATGCTGAAAATGCAGTGGGCACACGGACACAATAACTCTATAGTAAACGGAATCCCTCGTATCGGATATATGAAAGGCGGACAGAAAGCCCGTTGGAAAGACGAGGATATGGCCGACTATTTTGTAGATAAGGTAAAGAAATTTGTTACTGAACACAAAGATGCTCCTTTCTTCCTGTATTATGGCTTGCACGAACCTCACGTTCCTCGTGCTCCCCACCAGCGCTTTGTCGGTAAAACGACAATGGGACCTCGTGGTGATGCTATCGTTGAGGCAGACTGGTGTGTTGGCGAACTGCTTGCTCACTTGAAGAAAGAAGGACTGTTGGAAAAAACACTGATTATCTTCTCCAGCGATAACGGACCGGTTCTGAATGACGGATATAAAGACGGCGCTCCCGAACTGGCAGGCGATCATCTTCCTGCAGGAGGGCTGCGCGGAGGTAAATATAGTTTGTTCGACGGTGGTACGCATATTCCTCTGTTTGTTTATTGGAAAGGAAAAATTCAACCGGTCGTATCCGATGCACTGGTTTGCCAGATAGATATTCTTGCTTCTCTGGGTTCGATGGTACATGCTGATTTGCCGGAAGATCTGGATAGTCGGAACTATCTGGATGCTTTCTTCGGAAAAGAGCAGACTGCTCGCAAAGATATAGTGCTGGAAGCACAAGGACGTATGGCTTATCGTTCGGGCGATTGGATTATGATGCCTCCTTATAAAGGTTCCGAACGAAACCTGACCGGAAATGAATTAGGTAATCTAGGTGAATACGGATTATTCAATGTAAAAGCCGACCGGACTCAACATCAGAATGTGGCAGCACAATATCCTGAACTCCTGGACTCCCTAAAGCAAAATTTCTTTGGCGAAGTGGAAGGGTATTATCGCAGTGAAGTAGAAGAAGAGCCATTAAAGTAAGGTCAAATGTCCATTCTGAACATAAATCCCGGTGATAAAACAATCGTTCTATTCTACAGGGATTTATTTTTCTACTTTTGCTATGTTCGATGTTGAACGATTAACCTTGAAGATTGATGATATGAGAAATGTTGCCTATTTATTCCTCTTTATATTATTGATTGCTTGTCACTCGGAGTCTCCTTTGATATTATTTCCGGAATCTCATTTCCGGATGGACATAGATGGCAAACCGGTTACGCTTTATACCCTTTCCAATCGGAACGGACTGACGATGCAGGTTACCAACTGGGGAGCCCGTGTGGTTTCTCTCTGGATACCCGACCGCCAGGGAAATTGGGATGATATTGTGTTAGGCTATGAGACGATCGACAGGTATCTGGGTAGTCATGTTGTTTGGGGAGCGACAGTCGGTCGTTTCGGTAACCGGATTGCCAATGGCTGTTTTTCACTGAATGGAGAAACTTATCAGTTGTCTACATCGGACAACGGTCAATGCTTACATGGAGGAGATAAAGGTTTTGATCGAGTGGTGTGGGATGTCGATTCAGTGGCTACCGATTGCATTTTCTTTTCTTATTATTCTAAAAATGGGGAGGAAGGTTTTCCCGGGAATCTTTACATAAAAATGATATATCGTCTGACTTCGACCGATGAGTTCCGGATTGACTATACAGCCGTAACGGATAAAAGTACTCCGGTAAATCTGACACATCACTCACTGTTCAATCTGAAAGGAGAAGGAAATGGTTCAGTCGAATCGCACCGATTATGTATTGCGGCCGGTTATTATACTCCGGTTGACAGTGTATGGATTCCGACAGGGGAGTTGGCTCCGGTAGCGGGAACTCCATTTGATTTTCGTTCTCCGGTGGCAGTTGGTGAACAGTTGAAACATTCGGATGCCCAGTTGGAACAATGCCGTGGATTCGATCATAATTTTGTGTTAGACCGAAAGACGAGCGATGAACTGGAATGGGTTGCCTCTCTCTATGAACCTTCTAACGGTCGTTATATGGAGATTTGGACAACAGAACCGGGAATTCAATTTTATAGTGGCAATTTGTTGGACGGCAGCATCAAAGGAAAAAGTGGGAAAGAATATGGGCGGTATGGAGCATTGGCATTAGAAACGCAACATTTCCCGGATTCACCCAATCAGTCTGCATTTCCTTCTACAATATTGAATCCGGGAGAGTTCTATCATCAGGTTTGTATCTATCGGTTTGGTGTAAAATAGTGAGTTCTAAGTAATAAAATGATGTATTATGAAAAAAAAATGTATATGAAAGTGAAGGCTTTTTGGATGTTTGTATTGCTGTTCTTATGTTCGATAGGGACAAAAGCACAAGAATTGGGAGCGAACTATAATGAAAATATCGACTACCCGATTACGGAAATAGAGATGCTGAAGAAATCGAAAGTAACTTGGGTGAGAGGGTTTGTCAATATCCCCAATCTGTTTCTTCAAAATGAAAACGGGAAGATTGTAGGCGTGAAAGAAAATGCCATCAGAACACATATCCCTACACTGAAGTTTATTCAGGCCAAGAAAGCGTTAGGCGATCGTGTGAAATTCATGTTGAGTCTGAAAATACCTTTTGAGTTATATACCGACACGGTTCCTAAAGTGGGGACTCAGGAAATGGAGTACATATTCCGTGCAACGGAAGTGTTGCTACAAACTTATCAAATGGCACAATACATTGACATCTTGGTCATGGGTAACGAACCGGAATGGGAGAATGCATTGGATACCGATCTCTGTCATGCGGATGGTGAGGATTATCGGGCATTTCTGAATGAGTTTGCCAATCGGTTGACTACTTGGAAACAGGCTAATGGCTGGACATTTGATATTTATGCCGGAGCATTGAACCGTGTGTCCGAATTGCCGAAGAGCGAAACGGTACCTGCGGTAGTCTCTGTGGTTAATAACAATCCTAATGTTGCAGGACTTGACTTGCACGTTCACGCATTGAATATAAATCAGGCGGAAGACGATTTTCGCATTATCCGCAATAAATATGGTGTAACAAAGAAACTGATTTGTACGGAATTCTCTATGGTGCGTGCTTTAAATCCTCATGTAGCCGATGCGCTGGGAGAATGGGGCACCAAGCATGGTTATACGGCTGGGATGAAAATTTACGAATACCTTAATCTGATAGCCGAAAAAGCTAACGCCGGTACACCGGTTAGTGCTACCGAGTTCAAGAGCCTTTTTGAGAGTTATGCCTGGTATCCGAAGAACTGGTATAAGACTTTTTATGAGGTGTTCAAGAAATACGATACGTATGCCATTACCGGACGTTTCAGCGTGGTTCCCGGTGGGGCGAGAGCTGTTTACGATGCGAATACTGAAATGTGGGAACTTGGAGGAATTTATTTTTCCCGTTATTTAGGACTTGATACAGACGGATCTTACAATCCCAATCCATTGTTATATCCTGATTTCATAGCTGCCCGGGATGGATTGGTAGTTTCCAGTCTTGTCGGAGGGCAACAGGAATTGTTCATTCGTTGGGGGAATGGAGCCGATAAAACAGGCATATTATCAGTAACAGATGAAAATGGAACAGAAGTGGTACGTCGGTCACTTGATTCGGAGAATGACTATACATTGGTTGAAAATCTTGTTCCCGGAACGACCTATCATGTAGCATTGCTGAAATCAGATGATGCTGTGTTATGGGAGGACGATGTTAAGACCAAGGCTGTGGCAGGAAAGTTTCCTTTGTTGAAATATCAACAAGTGGATGAATATATGTTAGTACAAATATTAAATTTGCCGGCTGATGTCTCATCTTATAAAGTAAAGCTGGATGGACAGGAAATCAATATAGTGAATAAGAACCTGAACGGACAAATACTTACCGCCGAAGTGACTTATAAGGATGGATCGGTAGAAATATTATCGACAACTATTAGAAAGTAATTATCTTAAATTTATTCGCTTATGAAAGTAATATATGTAGTGTTGGTATGTTTGTTGGCTTTCACCTCTTGTGCGGAGACGGAATATGCCGAAAATGGGGTTGATAAGAAGAATATAACAGGATATACCGAAGTTGGGTTTTATAGTTTGGATGGAATTTGTACTTTTACAGAGCAGGAACAACTTCAGGCTGCAATTAATCCTAAACGGTTGACTTATCGCCTGCAAAATTCGGATCAAAGCAAATACATTCATGTGAAGTTTGACGGGAAGCCCACGGCTGTTGGTCAAAAGATAAAGACTGAATTCTCATTTCAAGGAGTTTCTTTTCTCAAAGAAGGGATGGAGATGGAGGTAGTTCGTATAGATGGAGATAAAGTTTGGTTGTCAGGAGACAATGTGGGTGTGATTGTTCCTGCTTTTTAATCATTAAAAGAATTGAATTATGAAAAGATATATTCCTATCGCCCTGTCGTTAATGGCGTTTTCGTTGATTTCATGTGGAGAAGTCATGGATCTGACACAGCCGGAAAAGGCTGAAGTTACCTATTCGGATATAACCTTGTCACTTTATCAAACAGGTAAGTATGAGTTGTATCTGGATGAGCCGGAATATGAATATACCATTATGGTAGAAAAGAGCCATTGTGAAAAGGAAGCGAAAGTGGAATTTGCAGTAGTTGATGCTCACTCATTTGGCGAGGAATACACACTATTGCCTGCGGCTAACTATGACCTTGATGTCAATAGTCTCGATTTCAAGGGTGACGATGTGTTGCACACTGTCGGTCTGCGTTTCCACGATCTTACTACATTGGACAACACCAAGAAATATGTGCTCGGTCTGAAACTGAAATCCGAAAATCTTGCCGTCAACGAAGAGAAGAGTACTATGACCTTCTATCTGCAACAAAAGCAGGGTGGTATCGGTAATCCGTATATCATCACTGCGGCCAAGGATTTGGCCAAGCTCGGTGAATACCTCAAGGAGGGGCAGATTACCTATGTACGTCTGGGTGCAGATATCGATCTGCAAGGCATGGACTGGACTCCTGTGGAAGCCACTGCAGCCAAGCCGGTGGACTTTGATGGTTGTGGACACGCCATTAGTAATCTGAAAATAACATCTTCTTCATCCGGTTATCAGGGTTTCTTCGGTATGTTGACAGGGCGATGTGCCAATGTTACTTTTACAAATGCACAAGTCACTGCCAATAAAAAACTTACGGGTATTGTCGCTGGTCAGGCAGGTAATGTTTCCGGTGCGGGTATAGTGGAGAACGTTCGGGTATCGGGTACTATCAGTTTGACTTCGGGCAATGCTGCATGGGATGACGGTCAAGCGGGCGGCATCTGTGGGCGACTTCACGGGGCAGACAGCAAGATTTATCAATGTGGTTCGGAAACGAAGATTACTGCATTGTGGTCGGCAGGTGGTATCTGCGGTGAAGTGCGTGAAGGAGCTTCTATAGAACAATGCTATCATGTGGGTGATATTACTACCCAGTCGTGCGTCGGCGGTATTGCCAGCCGGTTGCTTGGAAGTACTATTTCTCATTGTTATTCTCATGGAGTGATGAAAGCAGTTCCTATGGTTGTGGCTAATCCGGGCGGTGGTATTGCCGGATGGGTACAACCTATTTCCGGTGCTTCTACTACTTCTGCCATATCCTACTGCTGGAGCGACTGTGATGTATCTGCACAAAATCAGGTGGGAGGTATCATGGGTAACGCCAATAACACAACAGGGTCCGGCATTACTGTTCATCACTGTGTAGCATGGAACACATATTTATTCTCTCAAGCTGCCCCCAAATCGGGTAAGGTATGTGGACGGTACAGTCAGAATGTGGCTTATTCCTGTTACGCTAACCCGGCTATGGAATGTGTTTTCTCTGGTAATCCCGCACTGCCTGACCAAGCTAGTGTAAACGTAGGTGCAATTACTACGGTAGATCGTTATAACGGCTTGACTACCATCAATAACCTGATGGAAGCCATTCGTGCTCTCGACTGGGATGCCTCTATATGGAATCTTAACGGTGAGCAACCTCGCCTGGCATGGGAGCTGAATTGATAAAAATGGTATAACAATTAATAAGATACAGACTGATGAATACATTTAATAAAATCTTATCACGGGTAACACTTGTTCTGGGAGTGACATTTATGTCTGCCTTCCAATTGCATGCTGATGATTGGAAAGAAATTATGTATGCCGATCCCACTATCTTTGTGGAAAACGGCAAGTATTACCTCACCGGCACACGCAATCAGGAACCACAGGGCTTTGCTATCCTCGAATCGACCGATCTGGAGCATTGGACGGTGCCTGATGGCAGTTCCCTGCAACTGATTCTGCGGAAAGGAGATCGAACGTATGGTGAAAAAGGCTTCTGGGCACCTCAATACTTTAAGGATAAAAGAACTTATTATTTCACTTATACTGCTAATGAGCAAACAGTAATTGCTTCCTCAAAATCGGTATTCGGACCTTTTCGTCAGAAGGAAGTCAAGCCGATAGACGCTTCTGCTAAGAATATAGACTCTTTCCTATTTAAGGATGATGATGGGAAATACTACCTATATCATGTCCGCTTTAATAAAGGAAATTACCTTTGGGTAGCCGAGTTTGACATAAAGAAAGGAAGTATCAAACCGGAAACATTGAAACAATGTCTGGACTGTACGGAGCCTTGGGAAAAGACTCCGAACTATAAGTCTGCACCGGTGATGGAAGGACCGACTGTTATGAAGTGGGACGGGGTATATTACCTCTTCTATTCTGCCAATCATTTTATGAATATCGACTATTCGGTAGGCTATGCTACTGCTTCTTCCCCTTTCGGTCCGTGGAAGAAACACCCGAACAGTCCGATCATTCATCGCAGCCTCGTAGGAGAAAACGGATCAGGACATGGAGATGTATTTAAAGGGCTGGATGGAAAATATTACTATGTTTACCACGTTCATCGTTCAGATTCCACCGTGTCCCCTCGTAAAACACGTATTGTTCCGCTCATCCTGAAGAAAGGAAACGATGGCATATACAACATCACCGTAGACAAAGAGCACGTCATAAAGCCAATGTGGAAATGATTTGTTCAGAAATGTAGTAGAGAAATCTATTTTGCACATTTGTACGGGTTTTGAGGATAATCTTCCTTTTCATTTGAAGATTTTCCCGCTTAATTTGTGTCTTGAGATAAAGAAATTGTTAACAGTTAAAAATAATGTTTATGAAAAGAGACAGACTTTGTTTTTCTTTCTTATGTCTTTGTTGCTTTTTGTTTTGTGCGCTGGACGTGCAGGCACAACAGGATTATTGGAAGGGACAAGTGAAGGATGCAGTATCTGGTGAACCGATGATTGGCGTCAGTGTTCGCGTGAAAGGTACGGGCAGCGGTACGATTACTGATTTTGACGGTAATTTTACTGTGAAGGCATCGAAAGGAGACATACTTGTCATTTCTTATGTGGGTTATAAAACTCTGGAACTGGATTTAAAGAATAAAACGACTTTAGGAGTAATCTCTTTAGGAGAAGATACGGAGACACTGGAAGAAGTGGTAGTGGTTGGATACGGTGTACAGAAAAAGGTGTCCAGTGTCGGTTCCATTGCCACAGCGAAGGGAGATGATTTATTAAAGATAGGTAGCGTGAACTCCGTTTCCGAAGCTTTGCAAGGTCAGATGCCGGGTGTGGTTGCCATCAATTCCACTTCAAAGCCGGGAGCCGATAAGGCTTCTTTATTGATTCGTGGTAAGTCTACCTGGGGAGAAGCAGAGCCACTGGTATTGGTGGATGGTATCGAACGTGACTTCAACGATGTAGATGTGAATGAAATCGAATCTATTTCCGTACTGAAAGACGCTTCGGCAACTGCGGTTTACGGTGTGAAAGGTGCGAACGGTGTGATCTTGCTGACAACCAAACGCGGACTCGAACAGAAGCCGGAAATATCATTCACAGCTAACTTCGGTTTTAAACAACCTTCTGCTGCTCCTGAATGGTCTGACTATGTGACCTCTATGAAACAGTATAACAGGGCACAGGCTAATGATGCTAACTGGGGAGCAATGATGCCCGAATCTACCATTACCGCGTGGGAAAATGCGTATGCTACCGGAAATTACGGTCCGTATAACGATGTCTTTCCCGAAGTGGACTGGTGGAAAGAACTGGTAAAGAATGTAGGTTATGAACAGGCTTATAATCTTAATGTACGCGGTGGTACGAAGAAAATGAGTTATTTCGTATCTTTGGGTTATTTGCATGACGGAGATATTTTTAATACTACCAAACAAGAGGATTTCGATCCTTCCTTCTCTTATCGTCGTTATAACTGGCGTAGTAATTTCGACTTCAATATAACAAGTACCACCAAATTGTCATTTAATGTGGCGGGTAAGATGGGGTATCAGAACCAACCGTCTTATTATGAGAATGTCGATTCTCCGGATGAACGCTTTTTTAAAACGTTCTTTACGGCTCCAAGTAATGAATTTCCGATTAAATATAGTAATGGAATATGGGGAGACGGGTTAAGCTCCGATCAAAATATAGCCTGTCTGATGAATGAAGGAGGTAGTCGTAATATTAAGCAACATCAAGGTTTCTACGATGTAATCTTGAATCAGAAGCTGGATTTTATTACAAAGGGACTGTCATTGAAAGCATCATTGTCTTACACTACTTCTTCTTCATGGACTACCCAGATCATGCCGGGTAAGATTTTAGGTAAGGACGATTTGGTTGCCCAGCGTACGCATATTCGTATTAATCGTGTGTATGATTACGCCAATCCTATTTATAATGCTGACGGAACAATTACTTATAATTATACCGAGAAACGCTATCCGGATGAAAATGCTCTCGGAGATTTGCCTGTTGGTGGTGTTTATGACGGTTTCAAGGCTTACGGACGTAAACTTTATTACGAATTAGCATTGAATTATAGTCGTCAGTTTGGCGATCACGATGTAAGTGCCTTATTTGTATTTAACCGTAAGATGAACGAATCAACCAATACTGCTAATTCGGGTGTGATGAACTTCCCGGCTTACGAAGAAGACTGGGTAGGCCGTGTCACTTACAACTTCAAAGAGCGTTATCTTGCTGAATTTAACGGTGCCTACACTGGTTCGGAAAAATTTGCTCCGGGACGCCGTTTCGGTTTCTTTCCGTCCGCTTCTATCGGTTGGCGCATCAGTGAAGAACCATGGGTGAAGAAATTGACCAAAGGTGTACTGACCAACCTGAAAGTGCGCTATTCGTATGGAGTAGTTGGTAATGATAAAGGTGCTACCCGTTTCAACTATATTCAGAAGTTTGAGCAACTATCTGCCAATGCGCAGTTTGGTAAATATCAGACCAGTAATTGGGGACCTTTGTACAAAGAAGGGAAACTGGCCGACCCCGATGCTACCTGGGAAGAATCTATTAAGCAGAATATCGGTATCGAAATAGGTTTGTGGGGTAAACTAAACTTTACTGTGGACTTGTTCGATGAAAAGCGTAATAACATTTTGATGGCACGTAATACGATTCCGTCATGGGCCGATAGTGGTATTGCTTTTCCGCAGGTAAATCTGGGTAAGACTAAAAATCACGGTCTTGAATTGGATATTGCCTGGAACGACCGTATCGGAGAGTTTAATTATTACGCGAAGTTTAATTTTGCAGCCAGTGAGAACCGTGTTGTCTTTATTGATGACCCGAAGAATCAGAGCGAATATTTGAAAAAAGCCGGAAAGTCAATCGGATATGTGAACAAATACTTGGCAACGGGAAACTTCCAGTCATTGGATGATATTTATAACTCGGCGCAGTCCACTATTGCCAATGGTACACACAACACGCTGATTCCGGGAGACTTGTACTACATCGATTATAATGGAGACGGTATGATTGATGCCAAGGATATGGTTCCGATGAAAAACCTGAACTATCCGACCACTACCCTCGGATTTACATTGGGAGGTTCTTACAAAGGAATCGGATTTAATATGTTGTGGTACAGTGCTATGGATGTTTATAAAGAAGCAATTCCTTCCTATTTATGGGACTTTCCGGAAGGTAATATCAAGGCTCAACCGAATACGTTGAATACATGGACAGCCGATGCTCCGATTCAAAGCGGTCCGGTTCGCCCCAGTATTCATGTTCAGAGAAGTTATAATTCGGTGGCCAGTACATACACATATACCAACCATGCTTATCTTCGTTTGAAGAACCTGGAAGTGAATTATCAGATTCCGAAACGTTGGTTGCAGCCTTTACGTCTGACAAAACTGCAAGTATATGTTAATGGCAGCAATCTGTTGACGTTCTCAAAAGGTGATTCCCGCCGTGACCCCGAACATTCGGGACAGAATGTTTATCCGATGGTGAGACGTTATAACATTGGTTTTAGATTAGGATTATGAGACACTTTAAATTTACTGATATGAGAAAACATAAGTTGAATTGGATATGGATCATTCTGTTGGGCTTGTTTGTAGGAAGTTGTGAGGACTATCTGGACCGCTCTCCCGATGACGGACTTTCCGAAGATGATGTTTATAAAGATTATAGCAGTTTGTTAGGGTTCATGGACCGCATCTTTCAAAATGATGATATATTAATCTTTACACATGGTATCAACTCTTATTCGAATACATGCGTAACGGTAGGTAATTTATCGGATGAATATGCATCCGTTCGCGATGATGATCCGTCGAAGTTTGTCAATGCAGGTAACTGGCTGGAGAATGCCGGTACACGTTTCGAAATAGGAAGTAAAAGTGATGGAGCGAATCTCAAAAGTGCTATTTCTCGTGCTTATACCGGACTTCGTATCGTGAACCGTGTAATTAGCGGAGTAGATCAAGTGAAATCCATCACAGACGACCAAAGGAGAAAACTGTTGGGACAGGCTCATTTCCTGCGTGCCTACTTCTATTTTGAGATTATCAAACGATATGGCGGAATGCCCATCTTTGACCAGCTTTGGGGAGCATCGGACGACTTTGATTTTCCCCGTAAAACTTATCAGGAATCCAATGCTTGGATGCAGACTGACTTGGATAAAGCCATTGAATATTTACCTATAAGCTGGCCTGACGAGGAACATGGACGGCCTGACAGAGTAAGCGCCATGGCATTAAAAGCGATGACACAGCTTTATGCTGCCAGCCCTTTGATGCAGAACGACTTGAATTCTATTGAAAACAAAGGATATGGAAAAGAGATGGCTGCCGAAGCTGCCCGTAGTGCGCAAAAGGCGATCAACGCTATTGAAAGCCACGAATATTATCGCTTGATGAATCACGACGAATATCGTAGTATTCAATTAATGCCTAATTCCAATCAATTCGCACAGCCGGAATACTTATGGTTCCTGCGTTGGCATCATGGCAACTGGTCTGCTTTCGTCAGAGCGCAATGGCTGACACAACCATATGATAATAAAACCGGTGCCGAGGGTACTCCTTATAATGCTCCGACACAAAATGCGGTAGATATGTACGAACGTAAGGGAGCTGACGGCAACTACTATCCAATCACTGATCCGCGTTCCGGCTATGATGCGGTAAAGACTACCAATCCTTACTCGGATAGAGACCCTCGCTTTACGAATAATATCCTCGTGCCCGGTGAGCAATGGGGAAAGAATTTACAGGGTGTTCCTTATTATCTGACTACTTATTCGGGCGGCTACTCCGAGAACTTCATTTCTACCAATCAGTTTACGAGAGGCTCTCAACAGACCGGATATATGTGTAAGAAGTTCATCTGGCCGGAAGCAAGTGTACCTTTGTTTGGCGAAGCTGGTTTCCAATTATATCGTTTGGTGGCTGTGTACATTCGTGTTTCCCAAGTTTATCTGGATATGGCAGAGGCTTCATACGAAGCGACAGGTGATCCGGATGCAGTCGTTACGGGTTGTACGATGTCGGCCCGCCAGGCTTTGAATAAAATCCGCGTAAGAGCCGGAATCGGTGAATTGCCGGATGGAGTTGACTTTAGAGAAGCTTATCGTCGGGAACGTGGTGTGGAATTGATGTTCGAAGGACACCGCTGGTATGATATCCGCCGTTGGATGATTGCTGAAGATCTGTTTAAGGGTGAATATCCGATCATGGGTGTCAAAGCAACCCCGATCAATCATTCTTATACGGCCGACCAGTTGAAAGTGGAAAAAGCCTGCACTTATAAGTTGACCGACTTTACTTACGAGTATGTTCCGGTGAGGACAGCCGTGCGGACGTTTAACAAGCGTAATTATTGGTATCCGCTGCCGATGGATGAAGTGGCGGCTTTGGATAATCTTCAACAGAACCCCGGATGGTGATACCTAAAATAAAGAAAAGTATATGAGAAACAAGATTAGATATATAAGACTGATAGGGCTCATATTTGTCCTTATCGTTGGCTCTAGCCTGACTTTCGCACAGAATAAATCAAAGAGAAAGTCGGCGAAGAAGCCTTTGGTGGAAGTAGTTTCTATTGTTACCGACGAGAAAGGTAGCCCGTTGAAGAATGTTTCTATCATTTGTGGAGAAGGCGCAGTCGTTCTCTATACAGATGCAAAGGGACGTTTTCAGACGAAGGTCGAGAATGACGCAACCGTCATGGTGGAGGCTTTGGGATATGAAGATAAAGTGTATAAGCTGACAGGCAGCAATATCGTTCCTGAAAAGATTGTCCTGAAGAAAGAGCCTCTGTTCCTGGCCGAAGAATCGCTGGTGAATAGAGCCGATGGTGGCAAAATATATAAAGGGAATGAAGTAGGCGCAACGAGCGTACTGGAGAACGGACAGTTTGGAACCTTCCCTGATTTGACGCTGACTAATATGCTGCAAGGTAAAATGTTAGGTCTGCAAGTTCGCTCCACAGTCAGCGGATTGGGAAACAATACGCCTGATTTATTTATCCGTGGTCAGCATGGCATGTCGGAGAATACAGCTATCGTTATCATCGATGGTGTGGAACGTCCGGCAGCGGATTTGATTCCTGAAGAAATCGAACGTATCGAGTTGCTGAAAGATGCCACTGCCAAGATTCTTTATGGGGCACGTGCTGCGAATGGCGTACTTTGGGTGACTACCCGCAGAGGAAAGGCCAACCGCCGCATTTATAACGCAACCGCCGAAGCAGGGGTGGTACAGATGACGCGTACTCCTGATTTCCTGAATTCTTATCAGTATGCTAATCTGTATAATGAAGCGCGTGCAAACGACGGACTGACTCCTTATTATAATCAGAAACAACTAGAAGGATATAAAAACTCCAAAGGAGCCAATGATCTATTGTATCCGAACGTCGATTTGTACGATCAGTTATTGAACAAAAATGCCAACTATCGGAAAGTATCGTTCGATATGACGGGTGGTACCGACAGAGTGCGTTATGCCCTGATTGCCGGATATGTAGGAGGTAGCGGATTTGAAGACGTCACCTATACTCCGCAATTGCACCGCCTGACTCTTCGCGGAAACCTCGACTTCAATGTAACGGATTTCCTGACTATATCCGCAGATGTTGCCGGACGTATGGAAATGCGTAAATGGGGGCAATTGGACTGTGGTCAGGTATTTACGGCCCTGTCTACGCATCGTCCGAATGAATACCCGCTGACTATGTCACCGGAAGAAACCGGACTGGCCAGCTCGGACGGGATTCCTTTGTTTGGCGCAAGTCTGCTGCGTCCGATGAATGTATACGCGGAAACGATGTATGGAGGATATACGGATGAGCGTTATACACGCAGCCAGACCAATATCGGTTTGAAATTCGATCTTGATATGCTGACAAAAGGGTTGAAAGCCGGTGCTTTCCTTTCTTTCGACAACTATGATTATCTGCAACTCTCTTTGAGCAAAGTCTATCCGACGTATGCCATCAAAACATATCGTGACTTTGCCGGTGAGGAACAGATCATGTACACCCAGATGAAGAAAACAGATGTAGCCACTTCACAAAGCCGGAAGTCGACTACCTTGCAGCAGACATTGGGTTGGAATGCCTTTGCCGCATACGAGAATACATTCAACCAAAAGCATGATGTATCGGCACGGCTGACTTACATGTACTCGAAAACAACGAATCAGGGAGTGACCCAGGACATCATCAATGCAAACTACGCATTGCGTCTGAACTATATGTATGACCACCGCTATGCTGTGGAAGCCGACATGGCATTGATGGGAAGCAACCGTTTCAAATCGGGAGATAAATACTTCTTCTCGGCAGCAGGCGGCCTTGCCTGGATTCTAAGCAATGAAGATTTCCTGAAAGACAATGAATACGTGAACTTCCTGAAACTGAAAACCAGTGCCGGTATATTGGGCTATGACAGAAGCACGGAACATTTATTGTATGAACGTGCCTGGTCGCAAGACGGTAGCTTCCGGTTCGGAACAACGAACAACGGTGCTACGGCTTACTATTCCACTTTTGTTCGTGCAGGCAATCCGAACCTGAAATGGGAAAAGGCAGCAGAATGGAACATCGGTGTGGAAGGCCTGTTCCTGAACAACCGCTTATATACCGAAATAAACTATTTCCGTGAGAAACATACGGACATCATTGGTTCTGTCGATGCCTCTTACGGGGATTATACTGGCAACTTTACCTACCAGGATAACATGGGCTCCGTCTTGAATCATGGTATAGAAGGAATGTTCACTTGGAGCGACCGCATCAACGACTGGGCTTATTCGGTAGGAGCCAATTTCGTATGGTCAAAAAATAAAGTATTGAAATGGAACCAGGTGAAACATGGTGAAGAATACCGTTACACAGTGGGGCGTTCTACCGATGCTATGATGGGACTGGTTGCTGAAGGATTATTTGGCAAAGATGTAGCCATCAACGGACATGCTCCCCAGACGTTTGCCGATTATCAGGAAGGCGACATCGCCTACAAAGACCTGAACGGTGATAAGATCATTGACGGTCGTGACGTAAAGGAACTCGGAAACTCATTCCCACGTACTACATTGGGCATTGACTTCAATGTAAGCTACAAAGGCTGGGGATTGTATCTTCAGGGATATTCCGAACTGGGCGTTTACACTTGGGCAACAAATGCTTATTACTGGAATAATGGAGAAGGTAAATACTCCAAACTGGCATTAGACCGTTATCATCCGGCAAACAATCCGACCGGAAGTTATCCGCGCCTGACAACCACTGCCGGTGAGAACAACTTCCGCAATTCTTCTTTCTGGTTGAAGAATACAAGCTTCTTCCGTATGAAGAATGTTGAATTGAGCTACACGTTCAATCAGTTCTCCCCAAGTTCGGTAGTGAAGAAGATGAAGGTTTTCGCTCGTGGTGCAAACTTATTTGTCCTTTCTTCCGTGAAAGATTTGGATCCTGAATTGCTGAATGCCGGTGTGACAAACTATCCGGTGACACGTACTTTTACAGGCGGGGTCTCTTTTGTATTTTAATTTTGAACAATTAATAGATGGCAATATGAAACATATATTAGGAAGTTGCGTTTTAGCAGGTCTGTTTCTCTTTTGTGCTTGTGACGACACATTGGATACAAAGGTGACATGGCAGATCGGAGACTCTGATACCTGGAGAGTACCGGAACTTGCTCAAGGCGTACTATATAAAGCTTATAATGGCATAGCCAACCGTCCGGATTGTTTTGACAATAACTTTCTGGATTGTGCTACCGATAATGCAGTGACTAATCTGCGCAGCTCTTCTGTCTATAAATTAAATATGGGTGGGATGACGGCGTTTAACAACCCGATCGGAAACTGGAGTAATGCGTACAACATGTTGAACTATGTAAACTCTTTCCTCGAAAACGGCCTGACCGACCAGGTGCAGTACAACCGCACCGATCCGGAAGTGGACAAGCAAATCAAGCTGCGTCTGGAAGGTGAATCGTATTTCCTGCGTGCATGGTGGCATTTTGAGCTATTGAAGATGTACGGCGGAAAGGCGAAGAATGGAAAAGCGTTGGGTATTCCGTTGGCAGATCATTTTATTTCGCAGGATGAGGCCGCGCAGAACGGTGAATTTCTTCGTCCTACTTATCAGGCAACAGTTGATTTTATCGTCAACGATTTGGATAATGCCATCGAGTTATTACCGAATGTGTATCAGGGAGATGACCTGGAGTTTGGTAATACACAAATCGGCCGTGCCACGAAAGCAGCGGCAGCTGTTCTGAAAAGTCGTGCGCTTTTATATAGCGCAAGTCCTGCCATGCAGGATGATGACGTGACGAAGATCACCGGCATGGGACAATTCGAAATTCTGAACCCTACGGTTTACCAGGCAAAATGGGAAGCGGTGGCCAAAGAGATCAATAAGATTCTGGGCATGGAAGGTTTCGGAACTTATGTTCCTGTTACGGCTTCCTCCATTGCCGATGTGCAGACCGAAAGTTCCGATTATGCTTTCCGCAAATATTTTAATAGTAATCTACTGGAAGGCCTTCATTTCCCGCCATTCTATTATGGAAGTGCCCGTGCCACTCCTTCTCATAATCTGGTAAAGGCTTTTTATGCGAAGAATGGTTATCCGGCAACCGATGTCCGTTCCGGTGTCGATCTGTCTGATCCTGATTTCGATCTGACGCAGCTTTATGCCGTACTGGATAATCGCTTTGCGCTGAATGTCTACTATCATAGTGCTACATTTGGCGATTCCGGTCAGCCGTTGGATATGTCCGAGGGTGGAAAAGATTCTCCTTCGTTTAGTGAGAATGCTACACGTACGGGTTATTATCTGGCTAAATTCGTTTCCAAGAAATCGGCTATGCTGAATCCGATTCAGACCTTAAACTCGGTTCATTACAATCCTTTGTTACGAAAATCGGAAGTTCTTCTTAACTTTGCCGAAGCTGCCAATGAGGCTTGGGGCAACCCGACGGTGAAAGTCGAAGGATGCCTGTATTCTGCATACGAAATATTGAAAACAATCCGTTCGCAAGCCGGAGGTATCAACTTTGATCTTTATCTGGATGAAATGGCTCAAAGTAAGGACTCGTTCAGAAAGCTGATTCAGAACGAACGCCGCTTGGAATTTACTTTCGAGAATCATCGTTATTTTGATATGCGTCGTTGGGTATTGCCGTTGAACGAAGAGGTGGAGGGTGTTGCCGTTACCCGCAATGAAGATGGCACATTCAGCTTCAAAGTACAGAAAGTGGAACAACGGAAATATGAAGTGAAAAACTATTTCATGCCATTACCGTATGCAGAGCTGGAAAAGAATAAGAATCTAATGAATAATCAGGGTTGGGAATAACGTGCTGTTGATATAAATACTTATTTACAATGAAAAGACTAAATATATTATGGATAGGGCTGATAAGCGTTCTGATGACTGCTTGTTATGACGATTATGAAAAGGACTACGATAAGAGTTTTGTGTACTTTGCTTCGCAAAAACCTTTGCGGACACTGGTAGCCGATACAGATATGTCGATAAAGGTAGGAGTGGCTATTGGCGGTAAAAGAGAGGTGCATACCGATGATTGGGCTACGTTTGAGATCGATCCGTCTTTACTGGATGGTACGGGCTTGACACTGATGCCGGAAAACTATTATCAGTTGGCTAATCCGAATAAGATGACAATTAGCAATCCGAATCTGGCAATAGCAGATGTGAAAGTGACTTTCTCCGATGCTTTCTATAATGACAATGCTGCCTTGAACAAGCACTATGCAATCCCTTTCCGGTTGGTTGATCATAATCAGGATGAAATAAGTACTGATGTGAATGGCAATTTGAAGGATTACAGTATTGTGGTTGTCAAATTTGTCAGCCAGTATCATGGTACCTACTTTGTGAAAGGAAAAGTTACCAATTTGTCTACCCAGCAGGTTACTGAATACAGTAACAAGGATTTGAGTCAGAATATGCCCCGTGACTTTATTTCGTTAGGTAGAAACAAAGTACGCAGACCGGGTTTCGGAAACACATTGGAAAACAATGAATCGGTGAATCTGACAGTCAATCCGGATGGAAGCGTCAATATTGAAGCCGGAGGAAGCGTCGCTATCACAGATGCATCCGCCACATTAAATCCTGCAGCCGAATCATTGGAGTTTGTAGGGAAACAGCCTAAGTTTACGCTTTCTTATAAGTACACGAAAGGTGGCGTCACTTATCAGGTTGACGAGGAACTGATCCGACGTCAGAATCCGGAAGCCGATTTACGCTTCCAGGAATGGTAGAATAGGTATGAGTTGATTATAGATTTCTATTGCTCGCCGGTAATTAGCTGCATCAGTGAATGTTGCAGATTAATTACCGGCGATATCTTTTTCTGTTGGGCGTAGTTGATTTACAAGATGTACCTACTTGACCTGTTGACTATTAATAGATAACTTCCTTTTGCTATAGACCAAACTATCTTTCTCCGGTTAGATAACTTTCTCTTCCTTCGTTCCAAACTATAATTGCAAGCTTTGTTTTTATAAATGCAAGTTGCAATTATAAAAACAAAGCTTGCAATTATATAAACGGAACTTGCGTTTATAGTTTGAAATAGGGCAAAGACAACTTTACTATGAAGGGAAGAGATCTTTGCAAAGGGAGCAAAAGAACTTTTCTATTAATAGTTGACACGTTGTCTAAGGGTAGGTTGAATTTCTGAAGCAGTTGCTTTTGCTTTCTATTTCAACTGCTTGAGAAACTCTGTCGGAGTGATATTAAATTCTTTCTTGAAACACTTTGTAAAGTAGTTCGGATCTGATATGCCGACGGCAAATGATGCTTCGGAGACATTCATACCATTCAGTAAATGAGTTTTAGCCTCTTTCATCTTGATGGTCCGTATGAATTGAGTGATGGAGCATCCGGTGAGTGATTTCAGCTTCATGTGCAACAGGCTGCGGCTGATGCGGAGATGGGCTGTGATTTCCGTTACTCCGAAGTCTTCCTTGGTGAGGTTCGCCATAATCAGTTCCATCAGTTCTTTCATGAATATTTCATCCCGCGGGTTGTTGGTTATTTGCTTGATGTTCAGTTCTTCTGCCTGTTTGAAGTGTTCAATGCTCTGTTTCCGGCTCTTTTGGATATTCTGTACCAGCAGTTCCAGATTCTTGGCGTTGAAAGGTTTAGTGATATACGCATCGGCTCCCCGCAGATAACCTTCTGTATGGTCGTTTTCATCGGTCTTTGCAGTCAGGAGGATAACGGGGATATGGCTGGTCGTTACGTCCTGTTTGACACGTTCCGTAAATTCCAATCCGTCCATCACTGGCATCATTAAATCCGATATAATGAGGTTAGGCAACTGTTTGGCTATCTTCTTGCAGGCTTCTGCACCGTTATACGCCCGTATAATATCATATTTCTCACTGAATATGCTGGCAAGATAATCATTCATTTCTTTGTTGTCCTCCACAATCATAATAGATTCCCGGGCAGGATCTTTTTCTTTGTTGGTCAGCTTTTCAGGAATAAGTTCGATGGTTTCCTTGATTCGCTGGTTATATTTCTGTATTTCTTCGGTCGTGATGTTCTCGGACGAGCGTTCATCGGGGTTGTAAGCATCCTCGGATACATTCAGGGTAACGATAAAGTCCGAACCTTTGTTGATTTCGCTTTCTACCCGGATTTCACCTTTGTGCATGTGTATGAGCGAACGCGTAAGCGACAATCCCAGTCCGAATCCCTCGCGATGGTCGCGCTTCTCAACCTGGTAATAACTTTCAAATATTTGTTCTTGAGCTTCTTTAGGAATCCCCCTGCCATTGTCTTTGACGGAGATTTGCACAAATGTCCCCTTCTCTTCTTTTATTAGTTTGGCACTCAACTTGACGTATCCGCCGGGCTGGGTATATTTAAATGCGTTTGAGAGCAAGTTATAAAGAATCCGTTCCAGCTTGGAAGGCGAGAACCAGACTTCCTCTTCGGTGTCTTCCAGATTGACGATGAAGTCAATCTCCCGTTCTCCGGCTACGATGTCGAAGATGTGCGACAGTTCTTCCAGAAAGTGCATGATGTCTCCCTTCCGGACGCTGATACGCATCTGTTTCATCTCGATTTTACTGAACGTCAATAGTTCATTAATCAGATAATTCATCCGGTTGGCGTTTCGGTAGATGACTTCCAGTTTCTCTTTATCGTTGTTGCTGATTTGTGGCTGCTGGATCAATCGTTGCAGAGGCGATAGAATCAGAGTTAACGGTGTTTTCAGGTCATGGGAGATGTAAGTGAAGAAATTGATCTTCTGTTGATTCATATTCTCTATGTTGACGCGCTGTTCATGCTCCGTTTTCAATCGCATGAGCAGGATGATACGCGTTTTGGTATATCTGTATGCGGCGTAAATGATTAATAGGAAGAGTAGTGCATAAACTAAATATGCTCCCGGCGAGAGCCACCAGGGAGGAAGGACTCTGATAGCAAGGTCCTTTTGCCCTGTTTCGTCCCAGTGGATGCCGTCTTTGCTGGCTTTGATCTTTAAGATATATCTTCCTGACGGCAGATTGGAGAAGCGTACCTGATGCTGGTTGCCTACAAACTGCCAATCCTTGTCGATACCTTCCATTTTCATCGCATATTGAGTGTTGTCGGTATATTGATAATTCAGTCCGGAGTATTCAAGACGCAGGGATTGGGCTTGTTCGTGCGTCAGGGTGATCTCCGTCAGTTCGGAGATAGAGGAAGGGATGAATGCTTTCTCATTGTTGGGCGACATATATTCGCTGTTGCTCCAAATGGCAGTCAGTGCAATGTTGAAACGGGGATTGACGGAGCGTACCTGTTCCGGGTAGAAAGAAATCATACCGTTGATAGTTCCGAAATACAATTCTCCGTCAGGCTTCTTGCAGGCGGAGGAGTAGTTGAACTGGTTGATGGGCAATCCGTCGGCCGTGGTATATCGGTCAATGTTTCCTGTTTGGGAATTGATACAACAAAGTCCGTTTCCGGTACCTACCCAAACATTACTCATCTCATCTTCAATGATACCTTTGATGGCGTTGGATCCCAACTGTTCTTTACTGTAAAAGGCGATAATGCTACCGTTGCGGTCTGATACATAAAGCCCGTTGTTGTCTGTACCTATCCATATCCGTTGATGTGAATCGGGGTAGATATAGGTGATGTAGAGATCGGTATGCGGCAGGATAGGGAGCGAGGTTACTTTCAGTGTATGGGTATTGATCTGAAATATACTGCCTTTTCGGGTTCCTGCCCAAAGTATACTGTCATTAAACTGTACCAGGTTAAAGACACGGAGAGATGAAATTTTTTCCGGGCGGGAGTTCGCTTTCTTCTTGTCGATCAGGAATAAGCCGGAAGGGCCTCCGTACCAGATATGATCGTTCTTGTCTTCGATGATGCAGAAGCCGGAAGAAACCTCATCCGATAGTAGATTATAGTCCACCGTGCGGTTTAGATGCGGTATATAGTGAAGAGCTCCTTTCAGGAACAGTCCGAGCCACAGGCTGTTATCTTTGTCGAGCCATAAAGAATGTATGTTCTTGGCGTAGATTTGCATTTGCTTGTGAAGCCGTTCGGCACGGGTGATTTCTTTCTTATTGTTCAGGTAGTTCAATCCGCCATCTTCGGTGGCGATGTACAGACCGTTGTCCGGAGCATTGATAATCTGGCGGACAGCCTTTCCGCTCAAATGATTGAAACTGGCTCCGTATGGATATATCTGAAACTGGTCGGAACCGAATATATAATAATTGACTCCTCCGAAATAGGTTCCCACCCACATATTATGAGCCTTGTCCTGATAAAGGCTGTAAATGGGAGAATCGTTCAGCGCACTTAAATCCCGTTCCGATTGTTCGTAATGTGCAATCAGTTGATAGAGTTTGTTGAAGACAAAGATGCCATACTCCGTGCCTACCCATATATTCCCCGTATGGTCGGTTGCCGCACACCGGAAGTCTTTCACTTCAAGGTCTTTCGAAAGATTACACAGCGTATTGCTTTGTATATGATAGACGAAAAAATCGTTGTTAGTATTAAATAAAAGCTGGTTGGACGAGATCAGGACGGCATTGTTGCATTGCTGTGTAAAAGGCTGGATGAGAGTCGGGAGGGAAACGAACTGTTTCTTTTCCAGACTGTATCGCATCAGTCCTTTGTTGGTATCTATCCATAAGGTTTTGTCTCCGTCCTCCGCAAAGTATCTCACATGAGGTTTTTCTTTATCGAGAAGAAAAGGAACGAACAAGCTGTCTTGTTCATTGTAGCGATAGAGTCCGTTGCTACAAGCTGCCAGAAGCATACCATCGCTGGTGTTCAGGAAACAAACATCATCCTTAGTGTTCCCTTTAATCTGGTAACGGCTGAAATCTTCTGTCTCGTAGTTATAGCTGCAGATACCCTGATCGGTAGAGATCCATAGAATGTTACGGAGCGAATCGTTATATAAGCGTGTGATGAAATTGTGGCGGAGTGAGGTGCTGTCGGCTTCATTATGTGCGAACAGGTTGATATTATAACCGTCATATCGGCACAATCCGTTGCGTGTACCAAACCAGATGAACCCGTGGTTGTCCTGGGTGATTGCATTGATCGTATTATGCGGGAGTCCTTCAGCTATACTTAGCTGTTTGAAGCGTATGTTATTATATTGAATCTGTCCCGTCGACAAGCTTGTATTTAAGAGCACGAGACTAAATAAGAGTACGAATTTAAGTAAGGTGGTTCTCATGGCTTTTCTGATTGATTTTCACGACCTAAAGATACGTCTTTTTTTGTTTTGAACAGTCGTAGAATTGTTCAAACGGGCAGCACTCATGTTCAGTTTGCCGCTTCGCTACAGATTTTTATACATGATTGCAGGTATTAAGCATTATTTTTCTGTTTTTCTTGGATAGAAAAGACCACATTTGCAATGTGAAACTCTAAAAACAAATGCTATGAATCATTCGACATTCAAATCCTTTACGTTTGGTATCGGTCTGTTTTTCACATTACCTCTGGTATATGGGAATAGTTCCTCTCTGTCTTCCTCCGATGGAACGTTGTATATCAATAAATCGAAAACCCACAAAGTGGCTCCGGTAAAGTACGGTTTCCATTATGAGGAAATAGGAATGATGGGCGAGGGTGCTCTGCACGCTGAACTGATACGTAACCGTTCGTTTGAAGAAGCTACACCGCCTGCCGGATTATCTGTGAAGAACGGTCTTTATGAAAATGTTCCGGCTCCCCGCGTTAAAGAGAAAAAAGTGTTTCAGACCGATCCGCTGATTGGATGGACGACTTATCCGTTATCATATACTCCTGTATTTATCAGTCGCACGGATGAAAATCCGATGAGCGGGGAAAATAAGTATTCGATGCTGGTTAATGTCACGGAAGATATTGCGAACCATCCGGATGCCCTGATTCTCAACCGTGGATATTATGGAATGAACCTGAAGACAGATACGTCTTACCGCCTTTCCTTGTTTCTGAAGAACAGGAATTATTCCGCTCCGTTACGTGTATTTCTGGTTGACGAATGGGGACAGCGGGTGAGCAATGTGATCGAAGTGAATGTAGGGAATCGGGAATGGACAAAATATACCGGTGAACTGAAACCGGAAAAGAACGTCCAGCGTGGAATGTTTGCCATACAACCGATGTCGAAAGGACAATTTCAGATAGATGTCGTTTCCCTGTTCCCGTCCGATACCTGGAACGATGGAAAATCCGTATTCCGTAAAGACATTGTTCAGAACTTGAAAGAGTTTTCTCCCAGCTTTATCCGTTTTCCGGGCGGGTGCATCGTGCACGGAGTCAATGAAGAAACGATGTATCACTGGAAAAAGACGCTCGGACCGATTGAAAATCGTCCGGGACAGTGGAGCAAATGGGCGCCTTATTACCGTACCGACGGAATCGGTTATCATGAGTTTTATGAATTGTGCGAATATGTGGGAGCCGATGCGATGTATGTGATGCCTACGGGTATGATTTGCAGCGGTTGGGTGAAGCAAAGTCCACAGTGGAATTTCAGACACATTGATGTCGATCTGGACGCTTATATCCAGGATGCGTTGGATGCCATCGAGTATGCCATTGGTGACACAACTACGAAATGGGGAGCCGAACGGGCAAAGAACGGTCATCCTGCTCCTTTCCCGCTAAAATATATCGAGATTGGAAATGAAGATTTCGGACCTGTGTATTGGGAACGTTATGAAAAAATCTATCAGGCATTGTCCGCCAAATATCCTGACTTGGTTTATATAGCCAATAGTGTTATCCGTGTAGTCGGAAGAGAGAATGACGACAAACGGAAGGATATTCCTAATTTTGTCAACCCGAAGAATGTGAAAGTGTTCGATGAACATTATTATAACTCAATCGAATGGGCTTGCGAACAGCATTATCGCTTTGATAACTACAAACGGGGTGTTGCCGATCTATTTATCGGCGAATTGGGAATCAACGGAAAATATCCTTATAACCTGCTGGCTACCGGAGCCATTCGTATGTCAATAGAACGCAACGGCGATCTGAATCCTTTGTTTGCCGAACGTCCGGTGATGAGGCATTGGGACTTTCTGGAACACCGTATCTTCCTGCCGATGTTGATTAATGGAGTAGACAGTAGCGTAAAGACTTCCTTCTTCTATCTGGCAAAGATGTTCAGGGATAACACGTTTGACGTGTGTCTGGATGCAGCGATCAAGGATATAGAAGGTTTGCAGAACATCTTTGTTACGATGGGATATGATACGGCCAGCAAACAATATATCCTGAAACTGATAAACCTGCAGGATAAAAAAGTCACTCTACAACCGGAAGTTTCCGGCTTCAAACGTCCCGTCAAGGCACATAAAACAAGCTTGGTACTGGTTCTGGGAAAAGAAAACACCCCGTTTACCCCGAATGAAGTCCAACCGGTAGAGACGGAAGTCGGACTGGACCTGAATCAGCCGCTCGAACTGGAGGCCGCTTCCATGGTTGTATATCGTTTTTAGTTCACCACAGTGGACACAGAGAGCACAGAGGACACCGCATTTTTTCTCTCTTTCTGTAAGAAACAGAGTGATAGATGCAGTTAGCTGTAAAAAGCGTGAGACTCTGTGTTACTCTGTAATGAATAAAATGATTAAGCCTCCGTGTCCTCCGTGGTGAACTCTAAATTGTCAAATAGCAAATAAAAATAAAATGAAAACAATCTTTTGTTTCACAGGACTTGCCATACAAGGTTTGGCTATGTCAGCCCAAGCACAAACCGGCAAACCGAATATTGTGGTTATTATGACCGATCAGCAGCGTGCCGATTTGTGCGGCAGGGAAGGTTTTCCGCTGGAAGTGACTCCCTTTGTCGACCGGTTGGCGCAGGAGAATGTATGGTTCAATAAGGCATACACTGTGATGCCGGCCAGCTCTCCGGCACGTTGTTCCATGTTCACCGGGCGTTTCCCTTCCGCCACTCACGTACGCACGAATCATAATATTCCTGACATTTCCTATCAACAGGACTTAGTGGGCGTATTGAAAGAAAACGGATATAAAACAGCATTGGTCGGTAAGAATCACGCTTACCTGAAACCTGCCGACCTTGATTTCTGGTCTGAATACGGACACTGGGGAAAGCACAAAAAGACGACTCCCGCAGAGAAGGAGACTGCCCGTTTCCTGAATCAGCAAGCCAGGGGGCAATGGTTGGAGCCATCTCCCATCTCGCTGGAAGAACAGCATCCCACCAAAATCGTGAACGAAGCACTGGCATGGATTAAGCAGCAGAAAGAAAATCCTTTCTTCGTATGGGTTTCTTTTCCGGAACCTCACAACCCTTATCAGGTATGTGAACCCTATTACTCCATGTTCTCCCCCGATAAGCTCCCTGTCTTAAAGACCTCCCGCAAAGATTTGGCAAAGAAAGGAGAGAAATACCGTATTCTGGCGCAACTGGAAGACGCGTCCTGCCCGAACCTGGAACAAGACTTGCCTCGAATCCGTGCCAACTATATCGGAATGATCCGGTTGATAGACGATCAGATCAAGAGACTGATCGAATCATTGAAAGCCAGCGGACAATATGAAAACACCCTCTTTGTCGTACTCTCCGACCACGGTGACTATTGGGGAGAATACGGATTGATCCGTAAAGGAGCCGGACTTTCCGAAAGCCTCGCACGTATCCCGATGGTATGGGCAGGATATCACATCAAGAACCAGCCTGCCCCTATGGATGGCCACGTATCGATAGCCGACCTTTTCCCCACCTTCTGCTCTGCCATCGGTGCCGAAATACCGGCAGGAGTTCAGGGTCGTAGCTTGTGGCCGATGCTGACCGGAAAAGCTTACCCTAAAGAAGAATTCTCCAGCATGGTCGTACAACAAGGCTTCGGAGGAGCCGATGTCGGACTGGATGCCTCCTTGACTTTTGAACAGGAAGGCGCATTGACTCCCGGCAAAATAGCCCACTTCGACGAACTGAACACCTGGACGCAAAGCGGCACTTCACGCATGATAAGAAAGGATGACTGGAAACTGGTCATGAATCATTATGGCAACGGAGAACTCTATAATTTAAAGAAAGATCCTTCGGAAATTCATAATCTGTTTGGCGAGAAGAAATACAGCGAAATTCAAACAGAACTTCTGACCCATTTACTGGCATGGGAGTTGCGTTTGCAGGATCCGCTGCCTCTCCCGCAAAGACGTTATCATTTTAAACAGAATCCATTTAATTATCTCCATCCGGAACACTAAAAAATAAGAAGATTGTACATACCTACGGATATTAAAAACATGATTCCATGAAGTCTGCCCCGCAACGGCCTATTTTTGTATCCGTAAACATAAAACAGAAATATATGAAATTGATTTTGCGATTAGGATTGATCTTGTTTACAGGATTTATTTCCATCTCTACAGCATCAGCACAGTTATATGGAACGGCAGATACAAACGCTCCGGAACTACGTGTTCCGACATCTGTAAAGCCAGCATTTGATTATTGGATGAGGGACACTTGGGCTACGCTGGGTCCCGACGGTTATTATTATATCACAGGAACCACCTCTACCCCCGATCGTTACTTTCCGGGACAAAGACATTGCTGGGACTGGAACGACGGTTTGTACCTGTGGCGTTCCAAAGATATGAAGTCTTGGGAAGCCAGAGGACAAATATGGTCGATGGAAAAAGACGGAACCTGGCAAAAGAAGCCGAAAGTATATAAAGCAGGAGAGAAATATCAGAAGAAATCCATCAACGGTGATCCGATGGACAACCGCTTCCATGCAGTGTGGGCTCCGGAAATGCATTATATCAAAAGCGCGAAGAACTGGTTTATCGTTGCCTGCATGAATGAGTCGGCAGGTGGGAGAGGTTCTTTCATTTTGCGGAGCAAGACCGGAAAGCCGGAAGGACCGTACGAGAATATCGAAGGTAATAAAGACAAAGCCATCTTCCCGAACATCGACGGAAGTTTGTTCGAAGATACGGACGGCACTGTCTACTTTATCGGTCATAATCATTATATCGCCCGTATGAAACCGGATATGAGCGGATTTGCCGAGGAACTGAAAACATTGAAAGAGAAAAAATATAATCCGGAACCGTATATTGAAGGAGCGTTTATCTTCAAATATGATAACAAATATCACCTTGTACAGGCTATATGGTCGCACCGTACGTCGGAGGGAGATACCTATATCGAGAAAAAGGGAGTAACCTCACCGAAGACACGTTATAGTTACGACTGCATCATCTCGACAGCCGATAATGTGTATGGTCCCTATAGCGAACGCTACAATGCCATCACGGGAGGAGGACACAACAACCTTTTCCAGGATAAGGATGGAAACTGGTGGGCTACCATGTTCTTCAATCCGCGTGGGGCACAGGCGGCAGAGTATAAAGTGACGTGCCGTCCCGGATTAATTCCGATGATCTATGAGAATGGTAAATTCAAACCCAACTTTAATTATAATACCAAATGAAAACTTCTTTATTGATAGCAGGCAGCTTGGCTCTGGTCCCGATGACGTATGCGCAGGACAAACCGAATATTATTATCATACTGGCAGACGATTTGGGCTTCTCCGATCTTGGCTGTTTCGGTGGTGAGATTCATACACCGGTGTTGGATAACCTGGCAAAGAATGGCGTCCGTATGACGCAGATGTATAACAGTGCACGCAGTTGCCCGTCGCGTGCCAACCTGTTGACGGGACTTTATCCGCATCAGACGGGATTGGGACACATGGACGGCAGTCATCCTGCCTGGCCGAAAGGATATTCCGGTTTCCGTTCCAATTCGGATAACGTCACGATTGCAGAAGTCCTGAAAGATGCCGGATATTTTACGGCTATGTCAGGAAAGTGGCATTTGGGGAATAAGTCGAATCCTATTCTTCGTGGTTTCCAAGAGTATTACGGTTTGTTGGGCGGATTCAACTCTTTCTGGAATCCGGCGGTATATACCCGTTTGCCGAAAGACCGTACGCCCAGACACTATGAGGAAGGAACTTTCTACGCTACCAATGTGATAACGGATTATGCGATTGACTTTATCGACCAGGCACATCAGGAGAAGAAACCGTTGTTCCTGTATCTGGCTTATAACGCTCCCCATTTCCCTTTGCACGCACCGAAAGAAGTGACCGATAAATATATGTCTCTCTATATGCAGGGATGGGACAAGATTCGTAACGCCCGCTGGAAACGGGTTGTTGACCTAAAACTCATGCAAGGCAAACCGGAACTTAGTCCACGTGGTGTAGTTCCCGAAAGTCTGTTTGAAGATGAAACGCATCCGCTACCGGCATGGGACTCATTGACGAAAGATCAGCAGACCGACCTCGCACGGCGTATGTCCATTTTTGCCGCTATGGTAGATGTGATGGACGCAAACATCGGCCGGGTAGTGGATGAATTGAAGAAGAACGGTGAGTTGGACAATACGTTTATCATGTTTATGTCCGATAACGGAGCTTGTGCCGAATGGCACGAATTCGGTTTCGACAAACAGACCGGAGTCGAATACCATACCCATACCGGAGAAGAACTCGACCAAATGGGTTTGCCCGGAACCTATCATCATTACGGTACAGGCTGGGCAAATGTTTGCTGCACGCCGTTCACGCTGTATAAACATTATGCACACGAAGGAGGTATTTCTACTCCGTGTATCATTTCTTGGGGTAATCATGTGAAGAACAAAGGCGGACTGAATCATCAGCCTGCACAATTCTCCGATATCATGTCTACTTGTGTGGAACTGGCAGGAGCCACTTATCCGAAAGAATATCAGGGAAGAGCGATTCTGCCTACGGCAGGTCAGTCTATCCTTCCGATTGTGAAAGGAAAGAAGATGCCCGAAAGATATATTTATGCCGAGCATGAAGGCAACCGCATGGTGCGTAAAGGTGACTGGAAGCTGGTTTCCGCCAACTTCAAAGGAGATGAATGGGAATTGTACAACATCAGGGAAGACCGTACCGAGCAGCACAACCTGATCGGCAAATATCCTGAAATGGCAAAAGAATTGGAAACAGCCTATTTCGAATGGGCGGACAAGAGTGATGTACTGTATTTCCAGAAAATGTGGAATACCTACAATAAGAATCGACGGAAAGATTTTAAAGAATATAAAACCCGCTAATGCTTATGGATAAGAGAATCTTACTAACTCTGGCTTTAGGAGCCATGTCGCAGGTGTTTACCCATGCATGGGAGCCTAAAGGAGATAAAATTAAAACAGTATGGGCTGAACAGGTGACGCCGGAAAATGTGTGGCAAAGTTATCCCAGACCACAGTTGCAACGGGCAGAATGGATCAATCTGAACGGATTGTGGAAGTATGCCGTAACGGATCAGAACACGCCTCGGAAGAATGTTTCCTTTGAAGGGGAAATCCTAGTCCCGTTTGCGATTGAATCATCTCTGTCCGGAGTGCAGAAAACATTTCTTCCTACGGATAAATTATGGTATCAACGTGAGTTCACCTTAGATCCTTCCTGGAAGAATAAATCTGCTATTCTGCATTTCGGAGCAGTGGATTATGAATGTCAAGTATGGGTGAATAACCGGTTGGTCGGTACGCATAAAGGAGGAAACAACCCGTTCTCGTTCGATATTACTAAATACCTGAAGAAGAGTGGTCCTCAAAGCATTGAAGTAGCCGTCACCGACCCGACGGACACGGAATCTATCTCCCGAGGGAAACAACAACTTAATCAGGAAGGTATCTGGTATACGCCTGTATCGGGCATTTGGCAAACTGTGTGGCTGGAAGCGGTGAATAAAACCTATATTCGTCAGGTACTTCCTTCCACTGATATTGAAAGAAAATCCGTGAAGCTGGCTTTCGATATAGCCGGAGCCAAAGGCAATGAAGAAGTGAAAATAGAAGTGTTGGATGATGGCAAAGTAATCAAAACGGTGGAACAGAAGTTGACTAATGCGATGGAGATAGACGTTCCGAACGCTGTCTTATGGTCTCCCGAATCTCCGAAACTGTATCATCTGAATATTGTCTTATCCAATGGAGGACGTGTTTTAGACCGGGTAAAGAGTTACTTTGCCTTGAGAAAAGTAGATGTCCGTAAAGATGAATGTGGATACAACCGTATTTGCCTGAACAACCAACCTATCTTCCAATACGGTCCGCTCGATCAAGGCTGGTGGCCCGACGGATTGTTGACTCCTCCTTCCGAGGAAGCGATGCTGTGGGACATGGTGCAGTTGAAAAAGATGGGATTCAATATGATCCGTAAACATATCAAAGTAGAACCGGAGCAATATTATTATTACGCCGATTCCCTGGGATTGATGATGTGGCAAGACATGGTTTCCGGTTTTGCTACGTCAAGGAAGAAGGAGGAACACGTCAATCCGTTGGCTACTACTGATTGGAACGCTCCCGAAGAACACACCCGCCAATGGCAAAAAGAAATGTTCGAGATGATCGACCGTCTCCGTTTCTATCCCTGTATCACTACCTGGGTGGTTTTCAATGAAGGATGGGGACAGCATAACACGGTGGAAATCGTAAATAAAGTGATAAAATACGACGATACACGCCTGATAAACGGAGTGACCGGCTGGACGGACAGAGGCGTAGGCAATATGTACGACGTACATAATTATCCTGTCACTTCCATGATTCTGCCGGAGAACAACGGCAACCGCATTTCCGTACTGGGAGAATTCGGCGGCTATGGCTGGGCGATCAAGGAACATATCTGGAATCCGAATATGAGGAACTGGGGGTACAAGAATATCGACGGGGCAATGGCATTGATTGATAGCTACGGTCGCCTGTTATATGATTTGGAAACGCTGATTGCTCAAGGGTTGAGTGCGGCAGTCTATACACAAACCACTGATGTGGAAGGAGAAGTGAACGGCCTGATTACTTACGACCGGAAAGTAACTAAAATACCGGAAGGCTTGTTACACCTGATGCACAACCGTTTGTATGAAATCACCCCTGCGAAAGCTGTTACTTTAATTGCAGACGGTCAGAATGGAAGCAAGAACACCCGCCTTGTCAGTCTGAACGGTCAGGAATTGAAAATGACTTCTTTGCCTTTCGACTGTCCTCCTCGTTCTACGGTAGTATCGGAAGCTACTTTTAAGGTGGATAAGGATTTCAATCATCTGTCTCTATGGCTGAATGTTGCCGGAGAAGCCAAAGTTTGGCTGAATGGAGTGGAAGTCTTTGCGCAAGAGGCAAAGCAGACCAGGCAATATAATCAATACAATATCAGCGATTACAGCCGTTACTTGCGGAAAGGAAACAATTTGTTGAAAATTGAAGTGAAAGATAGCAAGAAGATGAGATTCGATTATGGGTTGAGGGCTTATTAATTAGAATGGTTTTCTATTTTGTCCGTTCCTATTGTGAAGTACTTACCTTTGTAGCTATTGAATTAAGATATATAGTAAGACTATATCAGTCTTGCAAATACGATAAAAACGAAAGATGGAGAATTTTTCTTTTCGGATTGGCTTAGGAATCGAAGCACTGTAGAATTTCTAGGTATTTGGGAGAAGCTGAACAACCCCAATTTTAATTGTATCGAATTCGACGACAATTAAAATTGGGGTTGTTCAGTTATCGCTTTAGTGCAAAAGAATGGATGCAAAATACAAATGGTATCGATATCATACCAAAAGCTGGTAGATATGGTGGAAAAATTGGCCGCCTTCATTGTTATTAATGTTTCATGAAAAGGTGCTTAGAATATACGCAAAACGATGATTCTTATACTGCTTTTCGATAATTAGTTGTAATTTTGTAACGAGAATAGACAATGAATTTTATTGATAATATAGTAGCCATCATAAAAAATGGAATTAGAGACTCTGATAGCAGAATGCACTGCATACGATTTTAAATTAATGCTTGAAGAAAAGAAGCCTAAGAGCTGGCTAAAGAGTATAAGTGCTTTTGCCAATGGTCGGGGCGGTTCACTTTTCTTTGGCATAGACGATGATGGTGTTGCCAGAGGTCTTGATGATGTGCAGCATGTTTGTGAAACCATCAGCAGCAAGATTCGCGACTACATGGATCCATTGCCTGATGTCGAAATGGTTCCACAGAGAATTGGTGGCCTTGACATATTACAACTGAAAGTTAATGTAGGCAGTTATACTCCTTACTATTATGTCGGTGATGGTCAGCGTATTGCTTTTGTTCGTGTTGGCGATGAGAGTTTACCTGCAACGGCAGAGCAAATGGTACGCTTGATATTGAAAGGCTCAAATAAAACATTTGATTCCCTACACACGGATTATAAAGTTGAAGACCATTCTTTCACGATAATAGCAAACACTTTCAAAACACGTACAAGCCAAGAGTGGAACAAAAAATATCTTTTGTCATTTGGACTCGTTACTAACACCGGATGCCTTACTAACGCGGGTGCATTGTTCGCTGATGATTCTTCATTGTGGCAATCACGTCTATACTGTACACGGTGGGATGGCAGAGTAAAGGGGATGCTATTAATGATGCCGAGTTCACAGGTAATGTGCTGATGTTGCTTCGTGAAGCAATGAACTTTGTAAAATCAAACACAAAGAGAGGTTGGGAAAAATTGCCTGATGGACGAAAAAATAAACCAGAGTATGCGGAACGCGCAGTTCTTGAAGCGATGGTTAACCATTTCATCCACCGAGACTATACTGTGATGGGGAGTGAGGTGCATCTTGATATTTATGATGACCGCCTTACTGTGACATCACCCGGAGGCATGTATAATGGGGCATTGATTTAAGACTTGGACATTGCGGACGTTTCTTCCGAAAGACGCAATCCGATACTCGCAAATGTGATGGCACAACTGGGCTATATGGAGAAGCGAGGCAGTGGACTTACACGCATTTGCAATGAGACCAAGACTTTGGATGGATATAGGGATGAGCTGAAACCTGTATTCAAATCTACTCCAACTCAATTTCAGACCACCATTTTTGCCTCCACTGACATGTTAGATGTCAGAGACAATGACGAAGATATGTCGGAGACTAAACTCACTGAACGACAGCAGAAAATACTAAATCTCATAAAGGAGTCACCGACAATCACCGCCAAAAAAATGTCGGAGACTTTGTCGGTGAGTCAGCGCACAGTAGAACGCGATCTTTCTACTATGAAAAATATAGGTGTTTTAAAACATAAAGGCAAGGATAATACTGGTGCATGGGTAATACTAAAACGACAATGATACTATGCTGCTATTTCCAAAATAACAATTTTATTTTCTACAAAACTTTTCAGAAAGTTCAGGCATATTAGATAATATTGCCTTATTTCCAATATATTCCAAATAAATCGTTTATCTTTGTCACACGCTTTCCGCCCATCAGCGTGATGGAACTGGTGGAAAGTGGTTTTATTTCTTATTAGAGTAAAAGCGTATCATCTCTCGTCTATGAAAATTAGCAGTTTTAAAGGAGAGAGGTGATTCAGCAGATACTCCACGCGAACGGTGTATATCAACATATCCGTCAGGAATGTGTTATATATAAACGATTGGCGTGGGTGTCTGTTGTTATCATTATCTTCCGAAGGGTGTTGCTAAGCCTCATAGACGGATAATGGTGCAACAGCATCTGCGCCTTTCTTGTATCCGGTTGGTTTATTCATAATGCCCCAATATAACCTAACCAATTCCCGCCCACCGGACTGCAGGAAGCGTAGATGCCCGTTGTGCTAATATAATAAAAAGAGTATCCCTCTTTCATTGTATCACACATAAAAAACGAACATTATGTCAGAATGGATTAGCGTAGAAGAAGCGGCCACGAAATACGGTATTGAAAAAGAGTATATCCAACTTTGGGCGGATATGCAGGTAATCATGTCATATCTCAAGGATTACGGAACTGTCGTAAACGATCAGAGTCTTCGTGGATTCCTGAAGATTAGGGAGAAAGGAATTAGCCCGGAATACGTGAAAGTCTTGGAGCAACTTTGCATCAGTAAATCTGAAGTGTGTTCGGCGTATGCTTTTCTCTTAGGTGCACGCGACAAGGAACTCGAAATGTACAGGGAAGCCAAATCACAGCGGGATGCATTGCGGAGCATGTGGATAGAACTAAACGAACGGACACGGGATTTAGAAATAGAACTTGAATTAGGACGGGGCGGTTGTTATAAATGCCCGTTAAAAAAGCTGTGTATAAGAATCAAAAGAATAAAACTGAATTGGTCCACAAGGATGCATCAATGAACAGTCGTCTTATTTTGTTGAGTTAATACTTAGCAATTTGTACTCTTTTTATTGTCAATCTGTCAGGATAATATCTAAGTGATTGACTATCAATTTTATAATGCATGACAATAGATGCTGATAATAGGCTGACAATAAAATATATACACTTTTATTGTCAGCCTTGATTTCTTGTCAAGTGCCTTGTTTTAAGATTAATCAAGTGGGACTTTATGGGGAGAGTAGCCGGTATACTTGCGTTGGGATGGTGGCATCGTTACGTTGGGGTACTGGCATTGTTATGTTGGGATACCGGTATAATTCCACTAAAGCACCGGTATCTTTAGTTCGTCACGGATGTGGGAAGAAGTCACCACGGCCGTGGGAAGTTAACAATATCGGCACGTTAATGGAATGATAGTTATGGGATAATAGAAGTATAACGGGTATATAATGGTTGTTTAATGAAGGCTTGTCACGAAAGGTAAGTATAATTATTCTTTTCGAAATGCAATTAGCATTATATTTAAAATATTTGAGATGTTTGGTTATCCGCTAGTCTCATGTCTTATTGTTCTCAAGCAATTTATATTGAAAGACTTTTTCTAGTTTCACTTATTTGTTCTATTTTTGCTGGACAGATATATTTGTTTGCTAATTTCTAACATCAACATAAGTATGCTATCATTAGATAAAGACCTACAGAAGCCTAAAAACACATTGGAAGAGTTCTATTGTATTGCAAAACGGGTTAAAGAGTATATGCCCAATGTTCTTAGCCATTCCGTAGATAAGAATGATTATACTATTTTCGTATCGGAAATGGCTAGCACGAAAAAATATATACGTCCAATAAATAGAACCCTCTATATTGATAATCATGAAGAGTTTGAATCCTCTTACACTTTATTCAGAGAAACTCTTTATAAAATAAAGACTACAAAAGCTAGTTGTACAAGTACAGAAAAAGAAAACATTGATTCTTTTTTATATACAATACAGCAATCAATAGGCGCCGGACTAGATTTACTAGTTGATCCAAATAGTTCAAGAAAACATGTTGGAAATCGTTTTGAAGAGTTAATCAGAGTCGTTTTTAATGAAATAGGAATTGCTAACAAGCGAATAGTATTAAGAATCCCTTATGCAACTGATGAAGGAGAGAAAATATACAAGTGTGAAAATGACTTGATATTATCTCCTACAACAAAGGTAAATTCAACTTCAGAACATTTAGATGAAAATGAAATTGTTGTTTCTGTTAAAACAACATCTAAAGATCGAATGGGGAAAATGTTTATTGATAAAATCTTACTGGAAAGATTTGTCAATCATCCTCAAAAAGTTATTGGTATATTCAACAATGACGTACAAAGAAAACAAAATAGTGATATTTCCTTTACTTTAGTATCAGGGTTATTTATGGTATACACACAATTTCTCACGCAAATAGAAGGTGTATACTATTTAGACCCACCTCCTACTGCACTGAAAGAACCGTTCAATAGATATATGAAACGATTTTCTGAACTTATTACAAAAGATATCTTCGAGTTATTTAAGTCTTAAGTTTTTTCTCCTTATTTGAGACTCTTCTTCGTCTTTTGCAGATGAAATACGAGCTATATGTATTTTATCAGAAAGCCGTTGTTTTATTACCTGACAATAATTGAGTTCTTTTTCTATTCCAATCCATTTGCGATTATAGGCCTCTGCAACAGCAAAAGTAGTACCTGATCCTCCAAATGGATCTAAAATATAACTATCTTCATTAGATGAAGATAGAATTATTTTTCTTAATAGTTCTACAGGTTTTTGAGTTTCATGAGCAAATTTCTCCCATGCGCCATTTGATATAGTAGGTATTTCTAAAACATCTTTAGGTTTTGCTCCCAATGGATTGGGTTCCCATTCGTATTTTTTGCTATTTTTTCCGTTTGAGTATTGAGAAGTTTCAGCTTGAGTACGCTTAGGATAACGCGTGGTATGTTCATTGTACGGGATACGGACTGTATCTATATTAAAGATAAAATCATTACTTTTCCTAAAATGCAGAATACTTTCATGAGATCTGCCCCAATCTTTACCTAAATTCGCTTTATTCCTATAATACCAAACGAGCCATCTGCATCCCTTAAAATAAGGAGAGGATACATATTTGATATCTGCAAGTATTTCTGAAAAGCCACAGATATACATTGAGCCTCTTTTTGTCAATACCCTTTGAGCTTCTCTTATCCACTCCACAGTCCAATCTAAATAATCTTTCTGTGAGTTGAAAACATCCCACTCGGCTTTTTTAATGTTGTATGGTGGATCAGCAAAAATCAGATCTACGGAATTAGACTCCAATTCTTTTAGAAAGTCTATACAGTCACAATTATATAAATCTCCTAAGTCGGTTTGGAAAAAAGGTTTAATTTTCTCTTTTATAAGATTAACCGGTTTATAAAAGCAATCTAGTTGTATGTCTTGAACTAAATTTTGAATTTGATTATCCGAGTATACTCTATAATTATTCATTGGGTGACGAAGACTCTTAAATTTTCCACTATTGTCCCACCTACGGAGTGTTTCTTGACTAACACCAAGTATTTTGGCTGCTTGTCCTATAGTATAGTATTTATCCATATCCTTAATCAACATTATACAAGTTTATACTGCAAATATAGTTTTTTTTATAATAACAAGCAAATATCAGATGCCTTTTTCTAATAAATGCTTTAAAAATTCCGGGATTACTGTGTATTAAATGAATGTCTTTATATATTAACAAGGTGGAAAAGTATACTATATAACTACAATTTTTCGTTTGAAAGCCGGAAGTTTCTGAAAGACTTTTATCTTTGCATTGATAATACATACGGCATTATGAAAAAAGTGATTCTGATTTTTGTGACAATCGTCCTTTCCGGTCTGCTTTATGCAAAAGATAATAAGAGTACCGATGCGTTACTTCGTGAGATTGATGGTATCATTAAAAAACATCAGACCTATGGATCGGAAAAGGAGGCGCGTATCGCTAACCTGAAAAAATTGCTGGCGGAAGCTACTTCTGATGAACAAAGATATGGTTTTTGCGGACGTCTTTTCGATGAATACCGGGCTTATAATCTGGACTCGTCTTTTGTCTATGCTCAACGGAAAGAGGAACTGGCGCATCGCATGGATAAACTGGACTACCTGGATGATGCTGCCATGAATATGGCGGAAGTGATGGGAACTACCGGAATGTATAAAGAAGCGTTGGAACTATTGGGGCAGATTGATAAGAAAACGTTGCCCGATTATCTCTATGGTTACTATTATCATCTGTATCGCACTATTTACGGATTGATGGGAGATTATGCCGTTACGGAGAAAGCCAAGAAAGAGTATTATCGAATGACGGATCTGTATCGTGACTCTCTTTTGCAGGTCAACGTTTCCGACTCTTTGGGGCACGTATTGGTGATGGCGGATAAGTGTATCGTACATGCTCAATACGATGAAGCCATCCGTATGCTGATGGAATATTATAACAAACCTTCTTTGGATGACCATTCAGAAGCAATGCTTACTTATACTCTCTCCGAAGGTTACCGGTTGAAAGGCGACAAACAAGGGCAAAAACATTACCTGGCCCTTTCGGCTATTGCCGACCTGAAATCGGCAGTAAAGGAATATGTATCTTTGCGCAAACTAGCTTCCCTTGTCTACGATGAAGGGGATATTGATCGTGCCTACAATTACCTGAAATGCTCCTTAGAGGATGCCACTCTTTGTAATGCCCGCCTTCGTACGTTAGAAATCTCGCAAGTCTTTCCTATCATAGACCAGGCTTACCAATTGAAAACCAAACGGCAGCAGCAGGAGATGAAAGTATCATTGATTTGTATCAGTTTGCTTTCCGTATTTTTGTTGGTTGCCATTTTCTTCGTTTACAAGCAGATGAAAAAGGTTGCTGCCGCACGTCGCGAAGTGGTCGATACCAATACGTTGCTGCAAGAATTGAACGAAGAACTCCATGACTCCAACTCGCAACTGAAAGAGATGAACCATACGCTTTCGGAAGCCAACTATATCAAGGAGGAATATATTGGCCGATATATGGACCAATGCTCCACTTATCTCGACAAGATGGATTTATACCGTCGTTCCCTAAATAAAATTGCTGCTGCCGGAAGAGTGGAAGAACTATATAAAGCCATTAAATCTTCCCAATTCCTTGACGAAGAACTGAAAGAGTTTTATGCAAACTTCGACATGACTTTCCTGCAACTCTTCCCCAATTTTGTGGAGGAATTTAATGCGCTGCTCACAGAACCCATGCAACCCAAACCGGGAGAACTGTTGAACACCGAACTTCGTATCTTTGCCCTGATCCGGCTGGGGATTACGGACAGTACCAAGATAGCACAATTCCTCCGTTATTCCGTGACTACCATTTATAATTACCGGACTCGTGTCCGTAACAAAGCTTTGGGAGAAAGAGATGAATTTGAGACTAAAGTAATGCAAATAGGGAAGGTGGAAGAATAAGAAAATCACTACTTTTTTAGTCTGACTTCTGTTTTTTAATATTCTTATATCTAGTGATTTATGCTGTGAGATGCTGTATAAATCACTATATTTTTGCTATCTGCTCAAAGAAGCAGTATAAAATGTAGATACTTTTGTTTCACGGTCATTTCAGCAATGACGCGGAAAACAAAAACAAAAGTAACTCTAATATTAACTTTAAATTAATGTACATGAAACAGAGTATGAAGTCGAAAGGCTTTGAACGCCGCCTCTTATTAATAATGTGGGGCTTGTTCCTATCTCTTAGTGCATTCGCACAACAGATTTCAGTAAAAGGACATGTAGTAGATGCCACGGGTGAACCGGTGATCGGTGCCAGTGTGGTAGAAGGACGTACAACGAATGGTACGATAACCGATGTAGACGGTAATTTCTCATTAAGCGTTCCGGCTAACAGCACGCTGACCATCTCTTTTGTCGGTTATAAAACGCAGACAGTTCCGGTGAACGGTAAAAACTCGTTGAAAGTAACCTTGCAGGAAGATACGGAAGTATTGGACGAAGTTGTAGTGGTAGGTTACGGAACAATGAAAAAGAGCGATCTGACTGGTGCCGTAGCTTCTGTCGGAGTGAAGGACATCAAAGACTCTCCGGTAGCTAATATCGGTCAGGCAATGCAGGGAAAAGTATCCGGCGTGCAGATTATCGATGCCGGTAAGCCGGGTGATAATGTCACCATTAAAATCCGCGGTTTGGGTACGATCAACAACAGTAACCCGCTGATTGTCATTGACGGAATTCCTACCGACTTGGGATTGTCTTCCTTGAATATGGCCGATGTGGAACGGGTAGACGTATTGAAAGATGCTTCGGCAACAGCTATCTATGGTTCGCGTGGTGCCAACGGTGTGGTGATGATTACCAGCAAACGTGGTGCCGAAGGTGCCGGAAAAGTAACGGTAAACGCAAACTGGGCTATTCAGAACGCTACTAATGTGCCCGATATGCTGAATGCTGCGCAATATGCCGCCTTGAGCAATGATATGCTGTCTAATAATGATGATAGTACAAACCCTTATTGGGCAGACCCTTCTTTATTGGGAACAGGAACGAACTGGCTGGATGAGATGCTACGTACGGGAGTGAAACAAAGCTATTCGGTTAGCTATTCCGGCGGTACGGAAAAGGCGCATTACTATGTATCCGGTGGTTTCCTCGACCAGTCCGGTATCGTAGAAAGCGTTAATTACCGTCGTTTCAATTTCCAGGCAAATAGTGATGCCCAGGTCAATAAATGGTTGAAGTTCACTACTAACCTGACATTCAGTACAGACGTGAAAGAAGGAGGAAGCTATAGCATCGGAGATGCGATGAAAGCACTCCCCACCCAGCCGGTGAAGAATGAAGACGGCAGCTGGAGCGGTCCTGGACAGGAAGCGCAATGGTATGGAAGTGTCCGCAATCCGATCGGTACGTTGTATATGATGACGAACGAGACAAAAGGATATAACTTTCTGGCAAACATCACCGGAGAGATTGCCTTTACCAAATGGTTGAAGTTGAAAAGCACCTTCGGTTATGACGCCAAATTCTGGTTTGTCGACAACTTTACTCCGGCTTACGACTGGAAACCGAATCCGGTAGAAGAATCCTCCCGTTATAAGAGTGACAACAAATCATTTACCTACCTGTGGGATAATTATTTTGTATTCGACCATACTTTCGCCCAAAAACATCGTGTAGGTGTGATGGCAGGTTCTTCCGCCCAGTGGAACAACTATGATTACCTGAATGCTCAAAAGAATATCTTCATGTTTGATAATATCCATGAAATGGACAACGGTGAGAAGATGTACAGTATCGGTGGCAGCCAGAGCGACTGGGCACTGCTCTCTCTGATGGCACGTCTCAACTATTCTTACGAAGATAAATACTTGCTTACAGCCACTGTGCGCCGTGACGGTTCTTCCCGCTTCGGTAAGAACAACCGTTGGGGAACATTCCCTTCCGTTTCTTTGGCATGGCGTATTTCGCAGGAAGAATGGTTCCCGAAAGACAACTCTCCGGTGAATGACCTCAAACTGCGTATCGGATACGGTGTGACCGGTAATCAGGAAATTGGTAACTACGGCTTTGTGGCTTCCTATAATACGGGAGTTTATCCTTTCGGCAACAACAACTCCACCGCTTTGGTATCTACCACCCTTTCCAATCCGAATATTCATTGGGAAGAGGTACGCCAAACCAACTTCGGTGTGGATATGAGCCTGTTCAATTCACGTGTCAACCTTTCGCTGGATGCCTACATCAAAAAGACGGCAGACATGTTGGTGAAAGCTTCCATCCCTATCACCTCCGGTTTTGAAGATACTACTGAAACCTTTACCAATGCCGGCAAGATGCGCAACAAAGGGGTGGAAATGACCCTGCGCACCATCAACCTGAAAGGTCTTTTCTCTTGGGAATCTGCTTTAACGGCTACCTATAACAAGAATGAAATTCTGGACCTGAACAGCGAAACCCCGATGTTTATCAATCAGCTGGGTAACTCATACGTGACTATGCTTAGAGCCGGATATCCGATCAATGTATTCTACGGATACGTGACCGACGGACTTTTCCAAAACTGGGAGGAAGTAAAACGCCACGCTACCCAACCGGGAGCAGCTCCAGGGGATATCCGTTTCCGGGATTTGAATAACGATGGAGTCATCAACGATGAAGACCGTACCGTTATCGGTAACCCGAATCCGAACTGGTTCTTCTCTTTAAACAATAATTTCTCTTATAAGGGATGGGAACTCTCTGTTTTCCTGCAAGGCGTATCGGGAAACAAGATTTATAACGCCAACAATGTTGACAACGAAGGAATGGCAGCCGCTTACAACCAAACCACAGCTGTATTGAACCGCTGGACGGGTGAAGGAACCAGCAACTCTATGCCTCGCGCCATTTGGGGAGACCCGAACCAGAACTGCCGCGTATCCGACAGATTCGTGGAAAATGGTTCCTATCTCCGTCTGAAGAATATCACGCTTTCGTATACATTGCCTAAGAAGTGGATGCAAAAGATTCAACTGGAAAATGCCCGCATCTCTTTCTCTTGCGAGAATGTGGCAACTATCACCGGATATTCCGGCTTCGATCCGGAGGTTGGTATCAATGGCATCGACAGCAGCCGTTACCCAATTTCACGTACCTTCAGTATGGGCTTGAACTTTAACTTTTAAATCAGGAGAAAGAATATGAAAAAGATAATAACTTTGGTATTTATGTCTGCCGTGCTGGCATTGACATCGTGCAACGATTTCTTAGATAAATATCCCAAATATGGCGTCGATCCCGAGTCGGAAGTGACGCATGAGATTGCTGTGGCACTGACTACTGCCTGCTATAAGACCTTGCAATCGTCGAATATGTACAACCAACGTATCTGGAGTCTCGATATCATCGCAGGCAACAGTGAAGTAGGAGCCGGAGGAGGTACTGACGGTTTGGAGACTGTTCAAGCTTCCAACTTCATAACCCAGAGCGACAACGGCTTTGCCTTGTATGTATGGCGTTCTCCGTGGGTTGGGATCGGACGTTGCAACATCGTGCTTTCCAATTTGCCTTCGGCATCTATTTCCAATGAGATAAAGACCCGTTGCATGGGTGAGGCTTATTTCCTGCGTGCACATTATTATTATATTTTGGTTCGTTTGTACGGAGGGGTGCCTTTACGTTTGGAACCGTTTGAACCGGGAGAATCTGCGGATATTGCCCGTAATACGGTAGATGAGGTATATGCTCAAATTCTTTCCGACTGCAAAAATGCAGTGAATATGCTTCCTCCGAAGAGCAGTTATGGAGATGCTGACAGGGGACGTGCCTGCAAAGAGGCTGCAATGGCGATGCTGGCGGATATTTACCTGACACTGGCTCCCAACCATCGCGACTATTATAGTGAAGTAGTGACCTTGTGCAATAACATTGCTGCAATGGGATATGATCTGACTCAATGCAATTATGCCGATAATTTTAATGCGACGATCAAAAATGGTGCGGAATCTCTCTTCGAAGTGCAATACTCCGGTAGTACGGAATATGACTTCTGGGGTGGCGATAATCAAGCATCTTGGCTGTCTACTTTCATGGGTCCACGTAATTCGGGTATGGTAGCCGGTGCTTATGGATGGAACTTGCCTACGGAAGAGTTTGTCAACCAATACGAGGACGGTGACTTGCGGAAAGACATCACTGTGTTGTATCAGGGCTGTCCTGCTTTTGATGGTATGGAATACAGACGTTCCTGGTCAAATACGGGTTATAACGTACGTAAGTTTCTTGTGTCGAAAGACGTCTCTCCGGAGTATAATACCAACCCCAATAACTTTGTAGTATACCGTTATGCGGATGTCTTACTGAAGAAAGCGGAAGCCTTGAATGAGCAGGGACATCCGGATCAGGCTGCCGAACCATTGAATATTGTTCGTAAGCGTGCCGGACTGGGAGATGTGCCGACTACTTTGACGCAGACCGAAATGAGAGAAAAGATTATTCACGAACGCCGGATGGAACTTGCTTTTGAGGGACACCGCTGGTTCGATATGATTCGGATAGATGATGGAAATTATGCATTGACGTTCCTGAAATCTATCGGTAAGAATAATGTGACTAAAGAACGTCTCCTGTTGCCTATTCCGCAGACGGAGATAGACTCCAATCACCTGATGACTCAAAATCCCGGTTATTAATCCGTTTTATAATCATTCATTTAGACAAATAATATGATGAAGAAATATATATATCAGTTGTTATGCTCTCTTTTCATCGGTGGAACGATGGTTGCTTGTGCCGAGGATTATATGGAGACAGATAAAGGACATGATACCCTCACCCTTTCGGTGAATCAGCAGGACTTGGTGTTGAACGAAAAGAACCATAGTCAGGAAGCACTTGCTCTCTCATGGACTACCGGAACGAATTATGGAAGCGGTAACCGCATCTCTTATACGCTGGAACTGGCGAAAGCCGGAACGGACTTTGCAAATGCTTATTCGGTGGATTTAGGTACGGGAACATATCAATGGACTAAGAAAGCGGAAGAACTTAACCAATTCCTGAATACGAAGTTCGGTATCGGTTATGCCGTGAAAGCGGAGTTGGAGGCACGTATCACAGCGGTTGTTGCCGGAATGGAAGATCAGAAGCAGAGTGCGACAACTGCCTTTACAGTGACTACCTACCAGCCGGTTACTACCACGCTTTACCTGATTGGTGATGCTACTCCGAACGGATGGAGCGCCGATAACGCAACGGCAATGGAGCGTACGGATAACGGACAATTTACATGGACGGGAAAGCTGAATGCCGGATCGTTTAAGTTTATAACGACCTTAGGAGAATTCCTGCCGTCGTACAACCGCGATGCTACAGCCGAAGAAGGACTCAAACTGACTTACCGTACATCGGATGACCAACCGGACGAACAGTTCACAATCAGTAAAAAAGCAACTTATATCGTAAAAGTAGACCTGCTCGATTTGACGTTGACGCTTACTGAAACAGAAGATATCGGCTGGAGATATGAAGAGTTTTTCATTGTCGGTTCGTTTACGGGTAACAATGGTTGGGGATTTGAAGCACTGTCTAAAGATGCTATTCAAATGAATCTGTTCCATTATGGAGCTGTGATTCCCTGGAAGGCGGACGGAGATTTTAAATTCGCTTCTGTGACAGATTTTGGTCAGTCGGATGCTTTCTTCCATCCTACCGTGGCTAATGCTCCGTACACTTCGACATCAGTAGTGCTTGGAGGTGACGATAATAAATGGCAGATGAAGGAAGCCGAATGTGGCAAGCCTTATAAAGTATGGTTCTATACAGGTAAAGGAAAAGAAAAGATGCTGATGCGTCCGTTCACTCCTTACGAAGGACTGTATCTGGTGGGTGAGGCAACTCCGAACGGATGGGATTTAGGCAATGCTACTCCGATGACAAAGAGTGCCGACAGTCCTTACATATTTACCTGGAGTGGTACGCTGAAAACAGGTGAGATGAAGATCTCCTGCGACAAGCAGTCAGACTGGAACGGGGATTGGTTTATGGCAGATAAGAGCAACAAGGCTCCGACGGGAGAAGTAGAGACGGCATTGTATGTTATCAAGTCGGATGCGGAATTGAACAGTATGTATCCGGATGCAGATTTGGGTAGTTTGGATTATAAGTGGAATATTCAGGAAGCTGGTTCTTATCGGATTACGATTGACCAGTTGAAAGAGACGATTTCGATTGTGAAACAATAAAACAAGAATTCAAGATGAAGAAAATAATATATTTGGTGGCTGCTTTCCTGTGTATGGCTTGCAGTGACGATCATGGGTCGAACCAGGAGAATGGAGGAGCTTCGGGCAGTGTCACCGAAGTGACTCCGGTAACATCGGATTTAAGTGTGGACCTGTCTACGGATAAGGCTTTCTATAAACCGGGGGAGAAAGTGGTATTCACAGCAGAAGATGCGTTGCCTGCCGGAACTAAAGTTCGCTATCGTTTTTTAGGGGAGATTGTCGGGGAAGAGTCGGTAAATGGTAACAGTTGGACATGGCAACCGCCTACTACTGATTTCAAAGGATATATGGCGGAACTGTATCGTCAGGAGAATGGTACGGATGTGATTGTCGGTACGATTGCGGTAGATGTATCCAGTGATCCGGCACGTTTTCCGCGTTATGGTTTTGTCGCTGATTTCAGTCGGGAGAAGACGGCGGAAAAGACACAGGAAGAGATGGCGTATCTGAATCGTCATCATATCAATTGGGTACAGTTTCAGGACTGGCATAATAAACATCACTGGCCGTTGGGCGGTACACGCACGCAGTTGGACGAAGTATATATGGACATCGCTAACCGGGAGGTTTGTACAAGTTCTGTGAAGAATTACATTGAAGCGCAGCATCGTTTCGGTATGAAGTCTATGTTTTACAATCTTTGTTTCGGGGCATTGAAGGATGCCGCTACAGACGGGGTGAAGGAAGAATGGTATTTGTTTAAGGATGCTTCTCGCACTACTAAAGACAGTCACAATCTACCCAGCGGATGGAAAAGCAATATCTATCTGGTCGATCCTTCTAATAAGGAATGGCAGAAATATTTGAACGAAAGGAATGATGATGTATATGCGAATTTTGCCTTCGACGGCTATCAGATAGACCAGTTGGGACGACGCGGCACGCTTTACAATTACAACGGCATTCCGGTCAATCTGCGTGAAGGATATGCTTCTTTTATTGAAGCAACGAAGCAGGCTCATCCGGACAAGAGTTTGGTGATGAATGCGGTCAGCCGTTATGGTGCCCGTCAGATAGGGGAGACAGGTAAAGTTGATTTCTTCTATAATGAAGTGTGGGCGGATGAGGCTGATTTTACCAATCTGAAAGCCATTCTTTATGAGAATGGAGTATATGGCAATTATCAGTTGAATACGGTTTTTGCAGCTTATATGAATTATAATAAAGCGAATAACCGGGGAGAATTTAATACGCCGGGTGTCTTATTGACAGATGCTGTCATGTTTGCTTTGGGTGGTTCGCACCTTGAGTTGGGAGGCGATCACATGTTGTGCAAAGAGTACTTTCCGAATGAGAACCTGACAATGAGCGAAGAATTGAAAACAGAGATGGTTCGTTATTATGATTTTCTGACTTCTTATCAAAACCTGCTTCGTGACGGTGGTACGGAGAATAGTGTTTTCATGGATTGTACCAATGGCGAAATGAGATTGAATAGTTGGCCTCCTCAACGGGGATCAGTTACTACTTATGCCAAGCAGGTAGGTGGCAAGCAAGTGATACATCTTCTTAACTTCTCGCAAGCGAACAGCCTTAGCTGGAGAGATGTGGACGGTACGATGCCGGAACCGGCTCTGATTACAAAAGCGGCTTTGCAAATGAATCTGTCGGCAAAGGTGAATAAGTTATGGGTAGCGTCACCGGATGCACACGGAGGGGCTTTGCAGGAATTGACCTTTACACAGGAGAACGGGATTGTCTCTTTCACATTGCCTTCCCTGAAATATTGGACGATGATTGTGGTTGAATAAAATTAATTGCAGCTGAATAAAATGAGTGTAGCCCAATAAAGTGGCTGTAGCAGAATGACTTAACGTAAGTTCGATGTAATTTCGTCCGCATGGTTTCCCCGTCCTTCGGAAAGGAGGGGTGTCCGAAGGACGGGGTGGTAGGAGAAACGAGGTTATTTCTATCTTACTGTAGATGATAGGCTTATGTATTTACCTACCACCTCCCCTACGGGTACTCATCCCCTTCGACTCCCCCCGTTATCGGGAGAGAGCAACCTTCCTGAAGGAAGAGAATCGGAATAGTATAAGCTTATATCGAACTGACGTTAACTTAAAATAATAGGTATGATGATTAGATATAGATTATGGGTATGGGTGTTGTGCCTGGTATTTCCAACATGGGTTTGGGCAGAAAATGCGACACGTGCATGCACTTCTTTTACACAGCAGGGACGTCAGGTGACTTTTCACCTAGCGGACAGTGCCGCCTTGCAATTGCAACTTTGCAGCTCTTCCGTCGTGAAAATCTGGTTCTCGCCCGACGGGCAATTGCAACGAAGAAATGCTTCGTTTGCAGTGATTAATGAAGAACTGGAAGAGGTAGGAACTATTCATGTGGATGAACAGGCAGCTTGTTATGAGATATTTACTCCGAAGTTGCGTATCCGGGTGAATAAATCTCCGATGAGTCTTCAGATATTCGATAAATATCAGAAACTTCTGTTTAGCGATTATGCCGATAAAGGCCATGTCAGTGAAGGAACGAAGAAGGTGGAATATAAAGTGCTTCGTCGTGACGAGCACTTCTTCGGACTTGGTGAGAAAGCGGGAAAGATGGACCGTCGTGGCGAGTCTTATAAGATGTGGAATAGTGACAAACCTTGTTATAGCGTGGTAGAAGATCCTCTTTACAAGAGTATTCCTTTCTTTATGAGCAATTACCGGTATGGTATTTTCCTTGATAACACCTATAAGACGGAATTCAAATTCGGAACGGAAAGCCGTGATTATTACAGCTTCGAAGCGCCGAACGGGGAAATGGTATATTACTTTATCTTCGGTAAAGACTATAAAGAAATCATCAGCCAATACGTCGGACTTACGGGAAAACCTATCATGCCGCCGAAATGGGCGTTGGGATTTGCTCAATGCCGCGGTCTGTTGACAAGTGAAAAGCTAAGTCGTGAGATAGCCGAAGGCTACCGGAAACGGGGAATCCCTTGTGATATTATCTATCAGGATATCGGCTGGACAGAATACTTGCAGGATTTCGAATGGCGCAAAGGAAACTATGAAAACCCTAGGAAGATGCTTTCGGATTTGAAAGAGATGGGTTTTAAGGTAGTCGTATCTCAAGACCCGGTAATTGCACAAGCCAACAAAAAACAATGGGAAGAAGCAGACCGCCTGGGCTATTTTGTAAAGGACAATACGAACGGCAAAAGCTACGATATGCCCTGGCCGTGGGGTGGAAACTGCGGAGTGGTGGACTTCACTCTGCCTGCCGTAGCCGACTGGTGGGGAACCTATCAGCAGAAACCTATTGACGATGGTATCTCCGGATTTTGGACAGACATGGGCGAACCTGCCTGGAGTAACGAAGAGCAGACGGAACGCCTGGTGATGAAGCACCATTTGGGTATGCACGATGAAATCCATAACGTCTATGGCCTGACCTGGGACAAAGTGGTGAAGGAGCAATTTGAAAAGAGGAATCCGGACCGTCGTGTTTTCCAAATGACTCGTGCTGCTTATGCCGGATTGCAACGTTATACGTTTGGCTGGACGGGTGATAGCGGAAACGGAGACGACGTACTGCAAGGTTGGGGACAATTAGCCAATCAGATTCCTGTAATGCTTTCCGCCGGATTGGGATTAATCCCGTTTTCTTCCTGCGATATCACCGGTTACTGTGGGGATATTGAGGATTATCCGGCTATGGCGGAACTCTATACACGTTGGATTCAATTCGGTGCCTTCAATCCTTTGAGTCGTATCCACCATGAGGGAGATAACCCGGTGGAACCGTGGCTTTTCGGACCGGAAGCGGAAAAGAACGCGAAAGCGGCTATCGAGCTGAAATATCGTTTGTTGCCGTATATCTACACTTACGCCCGCGAAGCGTATGATACAGGATTGCCTATCATGCGGCCTCTGTTTCTCGAATATCCAATGGATATGGAAACTTTCTCCACGGATGCCCAATTCATGTTCGGTCGTGAATTGTTGGTAGCTCCCGTGGTGAAGAAAGGTGCCCGCACAAAGAACGTGTACCTTCCCGAAGGCACATGGATAGACTACAACAACAAGCAGACGGTCTACACCGGAGAGCAATGGACTACTGTTGATGCTCCCTTGTCCTCTGTTCCTATGTTTGTGAAGCAAGGTTCCATTATCCCTACGATGCCGGTAATGAACTACACCCATGAGAAACCGGTATATCCACTTACTTTTGAAATCTTCCCCGCACAGGAAGGCGCACAGGCTGCCTTTACCCTTTACGAAGATGAAGGAGAAAACTTAGGGTACCAGCGTGATGAATTTGTCAAAACACCGATTATTTGCAGCACTCTGGCAAATGGATATGAACTGACCGTCTCTGCCCGTGAAGGAAAAGGCTACACCGTTCCCGGTCCGAGAAATCTGTTGTTCCGTATTTATTCTGCGAAAGCTCCGAAAGAGATAACTGTCAAAGGAAAGAAGATAAAGAAGGTAAAACCGGAACGTTTGGAAGAAAATCTGGAGAATGACACTGAAACTGTAGCGTGGAGTTGGGATAAGGAAGCAGGTGTCTGTAGTGTGAGAATACCTGATAAAGGTGTTGATGAACAAATTATGATTATCTCTAAGTAGTAATTGCAGAAATCATGGGTTACTTTGCCTATGTTTTTGGGTGGTTTTTTCGTGAAATTACCTATGTTCTTAAAAAGGTACTGAAATACATATCTAAACTGGAAATTCTTCCGTCCTCGGAGGAATTTCTTTTTAATTATACGTGTCTGTAAATTTGTCCGCAGATTTTATTTATCAGATATAACTTATCAGTTGCCAAGTATTAATATCTGACTTTTTCTTTCGTTTTATATGGATAATGTGTATATTCGCATAAAAATCATATCAAAAATGTGTAAATTATCACATTTCTGATATCAAAAATGTGATTCATTATGTTTGAAAGAGATATTATCAAGCAATTGTCGGCATGGAAAATGGACGTGAACAGAAAGCCACTTGTTATTCATGGGGCTCGTCAAGTAGGAAAGACATGGGCTTTGAAATATTTCGGGGAGGAATATTTCGAGGATGTTGCCTATTTTAGTTTGGATAAGGATGAAAGTGGGCTTTGTGATATCTTTAAAACGACTAAAGATCCTAGGCGGATTATTCAGCAGTTGTCTTTCTTGCATGGAAAGAAAATCAATCCTCAAACGACTTTACTCATATTGGATGAGATTCAGGAGTGTAATGAAGCACTGAACGCACTGAAATATTTTTGTGAGGAAGCTCCCGAATATGCGGTAGCTTGCGCAGGTTCTTTATTAGGTATTTATTTGAACCATATTGGCAATTCCTTTCCGGTGGGAAAGGTGAATCATTTGTTTATGTATCCGCTTACTTTTACGGAATTTCTGAAGACAAAAGACCCGAATATGTATGAGTATCTGTGTTCTATTAAAGAAATAGCTTCTCTTCCTCAAATATTTTTCGATAAGTTGCGTGAATCATTTGTTGCCTATTCTATTTGTGGCGGTATGCCCGAACCTGCCACTCTGATGATTGATTTCAATGATATGGAAAAGGTGGATTCGGCGCTTCGGGATATCTTGAATGACTATGTATTGGATTTTGTAAAACATACTACGCCGGCATTGGCTCCCCGCATTAATTATGTATGGAATTCCCTGCCTTCACAATTGGCGAAGGAGAACCGTAAGTTTGTTTATCAGTTAGTACGTCCTGGTGCCCGTGCTCGTGAATATGAAGATGCTATTCTGTGGCTGGAACAGGCGGGACTTATCAATAAAGTTGTATTAAGCAAGTCACCCAAATTACCATTGAAAGCGTATGATGATTTGAGTACATTTAAACTTTACGCATTAGATGTAGGACTGTTAAGGCAGTTGTCGGAGCTGGACGCAAGTGTTTTGCTTCTGTCTACTCCCGGCTATATGGAATATAAGGGAGCTTTGGCAGAGAATTATGTATTGCAGAGTCTTACAGCGCAGTTCCAGGTATCTTTTCGGTATTGGACTTCTGGCAATAAGGCTGAAGTGGATTTTCTGCTTCAATACGACAATCATATTTATCCGATAGAAGTGAAAGCAGACCAAAACATAACAGGTAAAAGTCTGATTCAGTATGAGAAACTCTTCCAGCCTGCTTGCCGGATACGGTATTCAATGCTGAATTTGAAACAAGATGGTAATTTGATTAATATCCCCCTGTTTTTGGCGGATAAGACAAAAGAGCTATTGAAGGATAAAAGTTGAAAGAGCCTTCTGAAGGAATCAGTAGCCTTCTTAAAAAACGATGATTCTTAAAAGAGGAATATTTAATCATTGGAAGAAGGGCATGAATTGCAGTTTATTTTCTGGCTCGTTATTTACTAATTGGTCATTTCCTTGTATAATATTAAAAATAGAACATTGCTTATTAAATAGGATTAGTTGTATACAAGAGACTGGATAGTTTCTCGCATACAACTAATTAAATCTATTCTTTTACGTATCTTAGATATGTCCGTATTCGAATTCCGGGATATCGCCTTTCGCGGACATTTTAGCAAAATCAATCAGATTGGCCAAGTGGCGGAGCACCAGTTCTTTCATTCCTTCTTTGTCCCTATCTTTTATCTTCTGTAACATTTCCCTATGTTCCGCATGAACCGTTTTTTGGGGAACGGCACAAACTTTGTATTTTTGATAATATTTTAAAATATCAGGAGTAATAATAAGCAGGAGTGAACTGATAACCGGATTATGTCCGCCTTGCGCAATGGCCTGGTGAAAGGCAAAATCTTTTTCGACACGAAGGTCTGTATCAAACTTTTCTTCCAGTTCGACAAGCGTGTTTTCGATATTCTTCAAATCCTCTTCTGTGCGGTTTACTGCGCATAATTTGCAGACCTCTATTTCCAGAAGTACACGTACATAAACCAAGCTTGAAAAATCATATCTGCTGATTTTCAATGCATCGGTAATCATAGTATCCAATTGGTCTTTGGAGAATTCGGATACCACTGTTCCACTCTGAGGATATGTTTTTACAATACCGTATAATTCCAGTTTCTGCAATGCCTCGCGAACATGTGACCGACTGACTTTCAAAAGTTCGGATAATTTACGCTCAGAAGGGAGACGCTCTCCCGGTAAAATCTGACGTTCTGATATTTGTTTTTTTATGTGTTCTATTACATGCTTAACTGGTTGCGAATTGATTTCGTCTTTCATAAGATATAAATATTTTAAAAAGATGACCTTTTCCGTTTCGGCTGTAAAAGTACAAATATTATCTTTCAAAGTAAAGCTTTCTAGTAAAAATATTCTCCTGTTCTTTTATATAGAGGTACGCGTAACGTGTTATTTATAAGCTGTTTATGTCTAATTATTAATAAATATTAATTGGTAGACCAAAATTTTGGTTTACCAATTTTAATCATTACGTTTGTCACAGAAATTAAAACACTAATCTATGAACAACTCCTGTATTTTAAAAAAAGTCGTGATGATGTTCCTGTTGTTGGTAGGGACATTGAACGTTTACTCCCAGCATGTAGTTACTGGTAAGGTGATAGATGAACAGGGTCCGTTGATTGGAGCTTCGGTGACAGTGAAAGATGCTGCCGTTCCTACCGGTACTGTGACGGACGCTGAAGGTAAATACTCCATTAAGGTTCCTAATTCCAAGACAATTTTGGTTTATTCGTATATCGGTTACGTTGATAAGGCGGAAGCGGTTGGCAAACGTACAGTTGTGAATGTGACGTTGGAAGAAGATTCGAAGATGTTGGATGATGTTGTGGTAATCGGTTACGGTACACAGGCGAAATCTCATTTGACAGGTTCGATTTCAAAGTTGGAAGGCGAGAAACTGATTAATGCTCCGGTGAGTGATGTCACTACTGCCTTGCAAGGTGCTATGACTGGATTGACGGTTTCTAATGAGACATCGGAAGTGGGTGTGACTCCTTCTATCCGGGTACGCGGTACGGGTTCCATTTCCGCAGATAGTGAACCGTTGGTTATCATAGATGGATTTCCCGTATCCGGTGGTTTGTCATCTATCAATGCTGCGGATGTGAAGTCTATTGAAATTTTGAAAGATGCGGCTTCGGCTGCTATTTATGGTTCACGTGCTGCCAATGGAGTGATTATGGTGACGACAAAGAGCGGTACGCCGGACAAACCGAAATATTCTTTTAAGTTCTATCAGGGATTTAAATACGCTTATCAGTTGCATGATATGATGACTTCTTCCGAATGGCTGGGCTTATTGGAAGAAGAAGCTGCCTTAGGTGGTCCGAAAGTACCGAGTGCTGCTCGCGGGGCTGCTTATTTGGAAAGCCAGATGGGGACTACCGACTGGCAGAAAGAGGGCTTGCGTGATATGGCAGGTATCACGAATGTGCAGATGAGTGTTTCGGGCGGACGCAAAGAGACGAAATATTTTATTTCAGCGGCCTATACTAAAGACCAGGGGGTGATGCTCAACAATTCACTGGACAAACTGAATTTCCGTACTAAAGTGGATACCAAACTCTCAAAGATAGCTACGGTGGGTGTTAATATATCCGGTACATATAGCAAGACGGAACGTCCGAAAAATAACTTTATTGATTTCTATCGTACTCCCTCTTTTTTACCGGTCCATCACAATGCGTATAGCACAGACCTGACCGGATATACCGGATTTGCAAGAGGTAGCCATTTTAACAATATTATGACACCGACTGCCGTGGATGCCGATGGAAATCCGTTGTTGGATGCCGACGGTAACCGGGTATTGGAAAAATCGTCTCCATTTAGCTCTGCCAATAATAATCCGGCGAGCGTAATGACTAATACTTTCCGTTGGAGCGAGACTATGCAAGGATTGGCCAGCATGTATCTCACGCTTGATCTTTGTAAAGGATTACAGTTTAAGACATCCAACGGCTTGAATGTTCGTTTTGCCCCTTCCTATTATTATGCAAATAAGGACGCTACGAAAGACAAGGAAGCAAGCCGTGCTACTTATTCCAGTGCACTTTATATTGATTTGTTGAGTGAGAATACCTTGAGTTACCATTTGGACTTTGGAAAGAATAAAGACCATAGTCTTGACGCTTTATTGGGATATACGGTAGAAAAGACACGGAATCAGCGGGTGGCTATGGCTGCGACGGGATTTGCTACGGATGACATCCATACTTTGAATGCTGCCACCGTTTACGAGTTGGCTAGTGAGGGTAATGGAAATACAGCGGGTACGGGAACTTTCAGATATCCAGATGTTGTATTGGAATCTTATCTGGGACGTGTCAATTATAGTTATCTGGGGCGCTATTTGTTGTCTACCTCTCTACGTCTGGACCGTTCATCGCTCTTTTCCAAAGGAAACCGTAATGCCTGGTTCCCTTCCGTATCACTGGGTTGGCGCGTGAGTGAAGAGAAATTCATGAAGGGTATCAAGGCTATTTCTAACTTGAAACTTCGTGCATCGTATGGTGTGACAGGAAATAACCGTATCAGTTATAATGCAGCCCTCGAGGTATTGAACAGTGCGAATTACGTGACCGGCAAAGGTACGGGTTCATTGGTTAATGGTTCTGCGAATATCTCTTCTTCGCTGGCTAATTCTAATATTACATGGGAGCAGACTGATGAGTTTAACTATGGTCTGGATTTGGGACTTTTCAACAACCGTATCAATCTGGCGATAGATGCTTACTATTCAGTGACACGTGCGTTATTGTTCGAACAACCGACGCAATCGTTTACCGGTTACACACACTATTGGAATAATATAGGAAAAGTCCGTAACTCAGGTTTGGAAATCCAGCTTGATACACATAATATGAAAAGCCGTAAGTTTTCATGGGATACTAATATAAATTTCTCACTTTCGCGTAATAAATTATTGGAGTTAGGCGGTGAACAACAAATGATTTCTTTGGGTGAAAGAAATGAGGGTTATCTTGCTAAAGTGGGTGAGCCGTTGATTCAATTTTATGGATACAAAACGTGTGGTGTATGGAATAGTGCGGAAGAGATTGCAGCTAATCCTCATTTTTCAGACGATGCACCGGGGGGAATACGCATTGTCGATACCAATAATGACGGCTCTTTGACTCCTGAAGACCGGGTTGCGTTGGGCACTCCTTACCCGGATTTCACATGGGGCATCACCAATACTTTCCAAATTAAAGATTTCGACATCTCATTCCTTATTCAGGGTGTACAGGGCATCACAGTACTTAATGGTGATGTATATTATAATGAAACAAAGAAGTGGAACAAGAAGTACACAAAGAACCGTTGGGTAAGTGCAGAACATCCGGGTGATGGAAAAACGCCTTATCAGAATGTGAAAACGGGACATGACCTCATGCTTACTGATTATCCTTTGCAAAATGCTTCTTATGCTTGTCTGCGTAACTTTACAGTGGGATATACCTTGCCGGCAACTGCTGCCCGTAAGATTAAGTTATCAGGTGTGCGTTTTTATGTGTCGGGTAGTAACTTGCTCTATATTTGGGGAAGTGGCTACAAAGGCATTAATCCGGAGTCGCGTATGACATCCGGTAATTATTCCAGTGCAATGATTTCGGGGTATCAGCGTGGTGGGTTCCCGTTGACTTCTACCATTTCTGCCGGTTTTGATATTAATTTTTAATGGAGGAAAACGATGAAAAAAATAAATTATATAGGATTATTGTTAATCGTCATGGTATTTTCCGCTTGTGATTTGGATCAATATCCTTATTCGGAAGTGGCGGCAGATAAGTATGTGAAGGATGCTTCGTCGGTAAATAATCTGGTGCTGGGTTGTTATAATTCCCTGCATGATGTGATGTATTACGAATGGGCCATGACAGAATTGCGCTCGGATAACGGACGTATGTATGCTGCAGGTTCTTCTTCGAATACTACACGACTGGTGGAACAGCTCGACCAGGGTACTATCGTACCGGAAAATGAATGGGTGGAAACGTACTGGAATGCCTGTTATGCCACAATTGCACGGGTAAACAATGTTATATCTTACCTTGATGTAGTGACGGACGAGACATTGCGGAATCAATATGAGGGAGAAGTACTTTTTCTTCGTTCATTGGAGTATTTCAATCTGGTCCGTTTATGGGGGCCGGTATTTATCGTTACTTCCAAGGTTCCTTCTGAAGTGGCCCGTGATATGCAACGCTCTACGGTGGATGAAGTATATGCGCTTATTGAAGGAGATTTGGAGAATATTGTCAATAATGAACTGTTGCCCGGCAAGATGGTGGACGGTGACTTGGGACGTGCTGACCTGAACGCGGCAAAAGCGCTGCTTGCCAAAGTATATGCTACGCACTACCGGGCGGGTGACGAGAAATATGCCCGTGCCGCCCGACTGTGTAAGGAAGTACTCGAAAGTGAATCTGTGGGAAATCCGCAGTCGGGTAGTGATCTTGTGGCTTATGATAAGGTTTTTGATATTGGCAATGAGATGAATAAGGAGATAATCTTTGCGGTTCGTTACCTTTCGGGAAATGCCGGTATCGGTTCGCCGTTCGGCAATATGTTTGCTCCGGTCAATAATGGTGCAAATGTGATTATCGGTACTTCTTCCGGTTATAATACTCCTACTGACAATATTATTGCAGCTTACGAACAAAGAGGTGCGGGGGCTGATAAACGTCTGGATGTGAATATCGCCCAGAAATATTTCAATACAACTACTCAGACGTGGGTGACGGAAGGTAATTGCCGTTACTGTAAGAAGTATGTAAATCCTGTAACTACACAGTATGATGGCGAAAGTGACTGGCCTGTGATTCGCGTGGCTGATATTGCTTTACTTTATGCTGAATTGACAAATGAAATCTCGGGGCCTTCGGCAGACAATCTGAAGTATTTGAATATGGTTTGTGAACGTGCCGGTGTTTCTACATATACACTGACCGACCTGCCAGGTCTTTATGATTTTAGAAAGGCTGTACGTAATGAGCGCAGGCTTGAACTGGCTTTTGAGAACCAGCGTTGGTTTGATCTTCTTCGTTGGGGTATCGCTACTCAGACAGTAAACAACTACTTGAACAGCGAGCTTCTTTATACGGAATATTCTTATACGGTGAATGATATAGAAGATTGGCAAACATTTCTGCCTATTCCGGTGAGTGTGATTGACATTAATCCAGAGATAGCACAGAATACGGGTTATTAATCTTTTAAATGCTTATGAATATGAAACAATATAGAAAATGGAGTCTGGCATCATTGTTTGTCTGTTTATTCTTTTTGTGTGGTTGTGATTCTACATCGATGAAGGATGTGGCGGTTAGTTCACCGGAAATCCTTTCTTTCTCGCCTGAGAGTGGAAGCATAGGTAGTGAGATTGTTGTTTCCGGAGAATATTTGGATGATGTGGTAAGTGCTACTATCGGTGGTGGAAAAGCCGTTATCCTACAGAAAGTGTCCAATCGGCGTTTGTCTTTGAAAGTGACAAATCAGGCACGCAGTGGTAAAATTGTATTGGTAAATTCGATAGGTGAGGGTGTGTCCGAAGGAGATTTTACCCTTGAATATCCGGCTCCTGCCGTTTCACAGGTGGGAATGCCCTCGGAGGTTGAAATGGGCAATAATTTGTTGCTTTCCGGTAGTTCCATGAATGTGGTGAGTGCTGTTCTTTTCACTGCCGAAGGGGAGACAGAAGGAAATGAGGCAGAGATCATCTCACAAAGTGAGAATGAGATAGTAGTGAAGGTTCCTTATGTGGAAAGTGACAAGGCTATTGTAACATTTAAATATTTTAATGGAACAAAAGAGGTGGAGACGTCAAGTTCGTCCGCACCCAAGTTCACGGTGAAACGTTATCAGCCGGAGGTTACAACTACTGTGTTTGAACCAGCCAACGTGGGAGATATGGTAGTGCTGGAGGGAGCATATCTAAATAAGATTGATAAAGTGCTGTTAGGTGATATTGAGTGTACTATTACGTTGCAGACTGAAACTGAATTGAAGTTTGTTGTACCCACATCTGATAGTTTTAAGAACGGTGATAATATAGTACCGTTGAAGATTTCTTATTTTGACGGTCGTGAGACACCGACATTAACGGACGAATTTATTGTAAGGGTGGCTTTTGTATATTATTGGGAGAACAGGACTATTCATGCACAAGCAGGAGAGACTTCTGCATTCTTCTCACCGGAAACAGGACGGGTTTATTCTAATGATGTATGGAGCCAGGAAGTGGATATTATTGCTGCTGCGGGAAAGAATACTTGTAAGACAGCGAATATTCCGGTTGTGTCCGAAACAGACTATAATTCTGTAAATCCTTATTTTTTCATTTCCGGCTCATCTTCTAAATTCAATTTAGCTATCAATAGTCCGGCGAACTCTAACGGACAGTTGAAGAATTTTAAAACTTCCGGTAAGGCTTCCATTACGGGGGGAAGCAGCTATTATGGCACTCCTGCATTATCATTTGCATATTTGGATCCGGAGACTAACCCGGATTGTGCGGAGCTGGTCAATAATGTGAAAGCTGGCAATATCAAAAAGATTGATGAAATAACTTTCCCGCTTGATGTGGAAAAGAAAACATGCGCCGGCATTAAGCCGTCAGTGAGTGCTGCACCTACTACTGATGCTTGGGCAAAAGATAAATTTGAAGCAGGTGTGGAGAAAACTAATGTGACAATTGATGCTGTGTTCCTGGTATTCTATTACAATGTGAAAGGGTATGACAATAAGGCGGCTGATAAGAATCCGGTTAGGGATGTGAAGCGTATAGGGCTGATGTATATCAAGAGTGCTGATTTCAAAATGAAAGAAGGTACGGAAAAAGACCCTTCCGCAAGCTCTATAACCTTTGATATGTACTGGCAGAAACAAGATTACGATTACTCAAAAGTTCAATAATTAATGATGACACGAAATATACATAAGGCAATTATAGCGCTCCTGCTTATCGGGCTACCGTCAGTCTCTTTTGCAAAAAGATACGATGTAGCGCTTCCCGAAGTAGCTTCCTGCTTAAAAACTGCCCAACCGGGCGACCGGATTTACATCAAGGACGGCCAATACAAAGATATGCAGTTGAAATGGATAGGCAAAGGAACGGAGAAATCTCCTATTACGATAGAAGCCCTGAACCCCGGAAAAGTAAAGGTAGAAGGTGGCTCCACCTTGCGGATAGCGGGCGAGTGGCTATCTGTCAGCGGATTGCATTTCACTGACGGATATGCTCCCAAAGGTTCCGTAATAGAATTCCGTAACGGACAAGAACTGGCTAATCACTGCCGTCTGACGAATTGTGTGATAGACAAATTCAATCCGTTCCGCCGGGACCAGGCTTACAGCTATATATTGCTTTATGGTCGTCACAACAGAGTAGACCATTGTTCGTTGACAGGAAAACTTAACTTGGGGGTGACACTGATTGTCATCCTCAACGACGAACGTTGTCTGGAAAATCATCACCGGATTGACCATAACTACTTTGGAGAAAGACCCGTGTATGGCTCGAACGGTGCCGAAACTATGCGTGTAGGAACTTCCCAGCAAGCTTACAGTTCTTCAAATACGGTGATTGAGAACAACTTGTTCGAACGTTGCTCCGGTGAAGTGGAAGTAATTTCTATTAAATCCAGTGATAACATCATCCGCAACAATACGCTGTTGGAATGTGAAGGAGTGGTAGCATTGCGTCACGGTGACCGCAATACGGTGAATGATAACTTGTTTATCGGTAACGGACGTCGTAATACCGGCGGTATCCGTGTCGTCAATGCCGGACATCAGATTTACGATAATGTATTGGTCGGCTTGGCAGGTACCCGTTTCTTCTCAGCTTTGGGAGTTATGGATGCCGTACCCAATTCGTTACCTAATAGATATTGTCAAGTTGTTGATGTCAAGATGTACCGTAACACATTCATAGATTGCACGAATATAGAATTTGGTACAGGCAAGGATATGGAACGTACTCTTGCACCGGAAAAAGTCTCATTCACGGATAATATCATCATCAATAAAGAACTCGACCAGCCTTATATAGCCGTTGACGACGTAGCGGGTATCCAGTTTAAAGATAACAAAGTGCAATTGGCAAAGAACTACTCGGCTCCGGGATTTACTACGGAAAAAGTAAAAGCTCCCCAGTTGCCCGACGATACTACGATACGTAAGGATAAAGGCGCTTCCTGGTTTAAGAACCAAGTGGCACACCCAGCAGCGAATGTTCATAAGGAATACAATGTGTCTCCGGGAACGAACTTGTCCGAAGTCATTCATTCGGCAGAACCGGGTGGCGTCATTATTTTGGCGAAAGGCACATATCCTATCCAACGTGCTATGTTCATTGACAAACCGTTGACTATCCGTGCAGCCGACGCAGCCAACAAGCCGCTTGTCCGTTTTAACGGAGATAAGCCAGATAATATGGTGACTATTGCCGATGGTGGCGAACTGGTCATTGAGAATATCACATTCGATGGCGTATTGGAGCCCGGAAAGGCTTTGGCTAAAGCAGGAATCTCTACCGCTCTTGATATGATACAACCTTATACACTGACAGTAGACGGCTGCGAATTCCAGAACTTCGGAGAAGGCGGATTCTTTGCCATTAAAGGAACAAAAGCTACTTTTGCCGAAAGCGTTACCATCCGCAACTGTCTTTTCCGCGATTTGTCGGGAGATGCTATCAACTATGCGGCAGAGAAAGATGATATAGGACGTTATAATGCTGACGACATGTTGATTGAAAACTGCTCTTTCTACCGTCTGTTGGGTTTACCTATTAATATTTATCGTGGTGGAAGCGATGAAAGTACGGCAGGCCCTTATATTACTATCAGACATTGTACTTTTGTAGACTGTTGCAACAAAGAACGTGGAAGTGTCATGCGCCTGATTGGCCCGCAAGTACTGACAGTAGAGAACTGTAATTTTGATAATAGCGGACGCGGCGGGGCAACTATCCGCCTGGATGAGGCGACCTGGGAAAAGGTACGCATTGCAAACTGTAATCTGTGGAACTCCGGTAGAATGATGACTACCACTTCCCAGGCAATACGGGGAAAGATGTACAATATCCGTCCCGCATATATCAATGCCGAAGCATACGATTATACTCCGGTTGAAGGTAGCGAACTGGAAAAACTCTCTATCGGCTTGAAAAAGAAGTAGAATAGTTGTCGTACGATACTATTATTGAAATAGAAAATGATGTAAGATGAGAAAACTTATTATTTGCATATTCATGGTTTTAGGTGGATACCTCTTTTCATTTGCCCAACATCCGTCCCTTCTTTTCACACAGGAAGAAGTGAACGAGATGAGGGCAGGAAAGGGGACAGTACCCGCATTCGACAAATCTCTTTCGGAAGTGTTGGCCGCAGCCGATGCAGCAGTAAACTCTCCTGTCTCCGTTCCGGTTCCCGTAGATGGCGGTGGCGGTGTGGTACACGAACAGCATAAATCCAATTACTATGCCATGTTCCATTGTGGAGTTGCCTATCAGTTGACAGGGGATAAGAAATATGCCGCCTACGTGGGCGATATGTTGGAAGCCTATGCTAAACTATACCCTACTTTAGGGTTCCACCCCCTGCAACTTTCCCCCGTCCCGGGACGTCTGTTTTGGCAGACACTGAATGAAAGTGTATGGCTGGTGCATACAGCGGTTGCTTATGACTGTATCTATAACACACTCTCATCCAAGCAGCGTGCCACTATCGAGAAGAATCTCTTCGTTCCGATGGCGGACTTCATCATGGACGGTATGGGAGACAACCATGCAAATAACAAGACATTCAATAAAATGCACAACCATGCTACATGGGCTACGGCCGCCGTCGGTATGATTGGCTTTGCGATGAATCGTGAAGATTACGTAAAGAAGGCACTTTACGGTTCTGACGGAACAGGCAAACGGGGCGGCTTTATCCGCCAGATGGATTACCTGTTCTCTCCCGACGGTTACTTCACGGAAGGAGCCTACTATCAACGTTATGCCATCTGGCCTTTCGTCATCTTCGCCCAATGCATCGAGAATAAACTGCCGGACTTGAAAATCTTCAACTACCGGGACAACATTCTTTCAAAAGCCCTCTCCGCATTGATACAACTTTCTTATGAAGGCGAATTCTTCCATATTAATGATGCCTTGCTGAAAGGGCTTTCCGCACAGGAACTGGTGTATGCGGTAAACATATTATATAATGTTAATCCTTCGGACAAATCATTATTGTCCGTTGCAAATAAGTACCAGCATACCTATCTCCCTACTATCGGCGGTTTCAAAGTAGCCCGTGATATTGCCCGCGGAGAAGCTGCCCCGATTACCTATCGCAGCAGTGTATTCCGTGACGGACGCAAGGGGGATGAAGGCGGCATAGCCGTAATCCGCTCCACAGATTCTAATCTGAATAGCGCCTTGACACTGAAAGCTACCTCACACGGCTTGAGCCACGGACATTTTGATAAACTGACAATGGCTTATTACGACAATGGGAACGAGATTCTGCCCGACTACGGCGCTTCCCGCTTCCTGAATATCGAAGCCAAGTATAAAGGTCATTATACCCGCGAAAACCAATCGTTTGCCAAACAGACAATTGCGCACAATACATTGGTCGTGGACGAAACATCCCACTTTGCCGGAGATATAAAAGTCTCTTCCCGTTATCATTCAGACATCATCTACCATGATTTCAACGGCGGACATTTTCAGGTAATGGTGGCGAAAGATACCAATGCCTATCCCGGAATAGAGATGAAACGTACACTGGCTTACGTGACTACCCCTTTCCTGCAATTCCCGTTAATCTTGGATGTGCTGCAAGCAAATGCGGACAAAGAGCATCAGTACGATTACCCTATCTGGTATAACGGACACTTCGTTTCCCTGAACTTTCCTTACGCCAAAGCAACTAACGAACTGAAAACTCTTGGTACGAAAGATGGCTATCAGCATCTTTGGCTGGAAGCCTGGGGGCAGAACAAGAGCCGAAATACATCGAGCCTCACCTTTGTCAATAAGGATCGTTTCTATACTATTAGTATAGCTACTACTCCGCAAACAGAGATGAAAATGCTTCGTCTGGGAGCCAATGACCCTGATTTCAACTTGAGAAACGAAACCGCTTTCCTGATAAGGGAAAAAGCACGGAAGAACCATACATTCGCCACTTCCATCGAAACGCATGGAGAATATGATGTGGTAAGGGAAACTTCCAGTGACCTGACCTCATCTTGCGAAGAGGTGAAAGTCGTGATGGATACGGCTTCCTATACAGTGGTGAAAGCAACCTATAAGGGTGGGCATTCCGTAATGCTTTGCTTAAGCAACACCGATACCGACAAAGAGAAAGAGCACCGCCTGACGGTCGAAGGCACTATGTATGCCTGGAACGGTCGTTGCGGAGTATTTATGAAATGATGATTAGTTTTCCGTTTCTCAGGTATTAATACCTGTCTTCTCAAGTATTAATACTTATCGGCTCAAGTGTTAACACTTGACAACTCAACAGTTAACACTTGACGAACGGTAGATTAACTTCTGAAATACAGTGAATTAACAACTTGATTACAGGATGTTAATATGGGATGAGATAACTAATAAAAGATGAGTTATGAATGAATTGAGAATATAATAAACCATTAATAGACAGAAATATGAAAACATGTAGTGAAACTTATCAGTTTGAGAAAGATTTGAAGTGGGAAAATCCTGCTCCGGGTGTAAATCGTCAGATTATGGCGTATGACGGTCAGTTGATGATGGTCAAAGTGAAATTTGACAAAGGTGCGGTAGGTAGTATGCATGAGCACTACCACAGCCAGGCGACTTACGTAGTAAGCGGCAAGTTTGAACTAACCATCGGCGATAAGAAAGAAATCCTTTCTGCCGGAGACGGCTACTATGTAGCGCCCGACGAGCTGCACGGTTGTTTTTGCCTCGAAGCCGGTATCCTGATTGATACGTTCAGCCCTGTGCGTGCAGACTTCTTAAACCTGTAAACGTATGAAGGTAAAAGGACTCCGATGGATGGTTATCGGGTTAATCATGCTGATAACCATTATCAACTACCTGGATAGAGGTACGCTCAACTATATGTGGGTGGCTAATATCGACTATCGCCTGGTTCCCGAAGCGGATGCGTCGGCAGATAAAGGTAATCATGCTGTCCTGGCAGGAGAGCAGTATATCCTGACAGCCGCTAATGGCAACCGGGATTCTGTCAGCGTAGCCAACGTGCAGATGAAAGAGAAGAACGGCGTTACGTTCGTAACCAATCGCGAAGGTATCGCTATCGACCTCGGCTTGATAGACCGTAACGACCCGGATGCTTCGCAGAAAGCGAAAGATATTCTTGGTCTGATAACTATCTTCTTTATGATAGCATACGGTATCAGCCAGCTTGTCTCCGGGAAACTGTACGACAAGATTGGATGCCGGAAAGGTTTCTTCTGGAGCGTGCTCGTCTGGGGGGCGGCGGATGCATTGGCATCTCTTTCGCGGGGAATCTTCTCGCTGACCTTCTTCCGGATGATGCTCGGATTGGGGGAAGCCGGTCCGTGGCCCGGTACGACGAAAAGCAACGCCGAATGGTTCCCGCAGAAAGAACGCGCTTTCGCACAGGGATTGTTCGGGGCGGCAGCATCCATCGGTTCAATCCTTGCACCGATTATCATCCTGATGCTGTTCATTGCTTTCGGCTGGAAACTGACTTTTATTGTAGTCGGCGGATTGGGACTGATTTGGTTGATTCCCTGGTTGATTATCAATAAGGAAGGGCCGAAGAAGCATCCTTGGATTACAGAAGAAGAACGTACTTATATCCTGAGCGGTCAACCCGAACAGGAACTGAAAACCGAGGATAAAGGAAAAAGCTGGGGCGAACTGCTCCGGGTAAGAAAGAACTGGTCTGTCATTTTGGGACGGTTCTTCCTCGACCCTATCTGGTGGATGTTCGTGACATTCCTGCCGTTATATCTGGCAGATGTGTTCCACTTGAATATCAAAGAGGTGGCATTCTCCGCTTGGGTTCCGTATGTAGGTGCGGCATTGGGAAGTATTGCCGGCGGCTGGTATTCCGGTTGGCTGATAAACCGGGGACATACGGTGAACTATGCCCGTAAGGCGGCAATGCTGCTTGGTGGGATTATCATCATCCCGTCCATTCTGGCGGCTATCATGTCTACTACGGCTCCGGTCGCTATCGTCTTCATGGCATTGGTACTGGGTGGATTCCAGTTCTTTATGACGAACTTGCAGACTATCCCGAGCGACCTGCACAGTGGCAAGTCTGTCGGTTCGCTGGCAGGATTGGGCGGTGCTTCGGCCGTATTGGGTACTATCCTGGCAATCCTTTTTGCCAGTTATATTACGAATTGGATATTATTATTCAGTCTGTTGGGAGCTTTGGTGCCGCTATCGCTGTGTTCCATCTTCCTGACAGTAGGAGAGATTAAACAAATAGAAAAATAAACGTACTTTAAAAACAAGACAATTATGAAATTAGAAGGAAAAGTAGCTATCGTAACAGGTGGCGCACGCGACCTTGGTCGTGCAATATCAGTGAAATTGGCAGCAGAAGGTGCAAAAGTTTGCCTGAACTATTTCGACAATGAAGCCGATGCACAGGAAACATTGGCACTGATTAAAAACGTCGGTGGCGAAGCAATCGCTGTTCAGGGTGATATGACAAAGGCTGCTGCGGTAAAGAATCTTTTTGCAGAGTGCAACAAGGCATTTGGCGACAAGGTAGATGTATTGGTGAATGTAGTGGGCGGCATCGTAGGCCGTAAGAAAATCACCGAACAGGACGAAGACTGGTATGACTTCCTGATGGATGTCAATATGCGTTCCGTATTCCTCTGCACCCGTGAAGTGGTTCCGATGATGCCGGCAGGCGGCTCTATCGTCAACTTCTCTTCATTGGCTGCCCGCGACGGCGGTGGTAACGGAGCTTCCATGTATGCAACTGCGAAAGGTGCGGTAATGACATTTACCCGTTCTATGGCAAAGGAACTCGGTCCTCAGGGAATCCGTTGCAACGCTATCTGTCCGGGCACGATTGCCACTTCTTTCCACGACCGTTTCAATACGCCGGAAAACCGCGAACGTATGAAGGCTTCCTACGCATTGCGTCGTGAAGGAACTGCCGATGAAGTTGCCGACCTGGTTTGCTTCCTCGCTTGCTCCGAATCTTCTTACCTGACAGGTACGAACATTGACATCAACGGTGGCTGTTTCTTCTCTTAAAGAAGAAAGCTGATACCGTCATTCCGAACGTAGTGAAGAACCTGCCCCTTGGCAGATACCAGAAGCAGGTTCTCCGCTTCGCTCCGAATGACATACTTACCTACTTTAAAGAAAATATTTATGAGACGAATCTTTGCTATATGGGCTGTATGCCTCTGTTGGGGGATACTGAATGCCGCCCCCTTAGGCCCGTTTAATGCGACTTTGCTTGAACAGCTAAAAAACGACTATCAGAAAGGTGAGAAGGAAGTCACCCGATACATTGAACTTCAGGAAAAGGTGGCAGAGAAATATATAAAGATGACTCCTCTATCGGTGACTGCCAAGAAAAAACTTCCCCCTAGCAAAGACCCTAGGGATTATATGACTTTATCTCCTTACTGGTGGCCTGATTCTACCAAGACCGACGGACTTCCTTATATCCGGAAAGACGGTGAACGAAATCCCGAAGTCTACGAATACCCCGAACGTGAGAATGCCAACCGTTTCGGTGATGCCGCTTACTGCCTGGGAGTACTCTATTATATCACAGGAAAAGAAGTCTACGCCCAAGCATGTGCCAACCACTTGCGGACATGGTTCACAGACCCGAAACTGGGTATGAACCCGAATATGACTTACGCCCAAGCCGTGCCGGGTATGAAGAAAATGAGAGGTTCGGGCTTCATTGACTCGCGCCGTTTCAGCCGTGCGTTGGGTGTTGCTAAACTGATAGAAGGCTCGAAAAGCTGGACTCCCTCGGATAAGAAAAAACTTGATGATTGGGCTACCGCCTTTTGCTACTGGATGGAGAACAGCACGCAAGGGCAAAGGGAATCTCATGCCGCCAACAATCATGGCTTGTGGTACGAAGCCATCCACTTGATGGTACTGGCTTACTTGGACCGTACCGACCGTATCCGCGAAGTGGCGGAACAAAGTATTCTTCCCAAGATGGGTGCACAGATTGCCGATGACGGTTCGTTACCCCAGGAACTGAAACGGACTCTCTCCCTGCATTATTCCACTTTCGCTTTGGAAGCCTTGATGGAAGCCAACCAAATTACCAGCCAGATAGGCATCAATCTATGGAGCACCCCTGCTTTCAACGGAAAAGTGGCTTCGCAGGCAGTAGATTATCTGTATCCGTTTTATCTGAATCCCGAAGACTGGAAATTTAAACAGATTAAACCTTTCGACCAGTCCCGTGCCGCCATTCTTCTTTATGAAGCGGGAACGGCATTGGGTAATCAGAAGTATGTCGATACGGCAAAGCGCATCGGTTTGAAATACAGTACGTCCGATGTGGAAACAATACCGTATCTGGTTTTAAAGAAGAAATAAAATTTGAAGAAGAAATAAGATTATCTGTACCTAATATAAAGTGATAACATGAAACTGAAACTGATTTTTTGTTTGTGTATGCTGCCGCTTCTCTGCCTTGCACAAGAAGCGCAACCACAGCAGTTCTCCAACCGCTATGGCATGAAGATGACGCGGAACGACGACGGTTCATACGCCTTGTTGTATGCAAAGAAATACGCAAAGTTTATTGACGTGAACACCATTCCCGATGTGATGGTTCCCTATACCTATCAGGCAGACCGCTTGAAAAGCAAGGATTATAAAGGAGTGACTACAAAGGATATTGTCTACAAGAAACATAAGGATTATGAACTGATACTCACGGTAGACTTTGCTGAGACAGACAAGCCTGCCCCGTTTGTTGTTTATATCCACGGTGGCGGATGGGCACGCGGTAATAACGGCTCGTCCCGGTCTTTGTCCCAATACTTGGCGAAACAGAAAGGCATAACAGGCGTACGTGTCTCTTATACATTGGCGCCTCAATCCGATGCAACGGTGAAAGTCTCTATTCAAGATATATTGGACGCAGTGAAGTATGTACAGGAGCATGCCGCAGAACTGAACATTAACCCTGACTGTTTCGGCTTCCTGGGAACTTCTGCCGGCGCGCACCTGGCAGCAGTAGCTGCGATGACTGTCCCCGGTACAAAGGCTTTCGTAGGCTATTCCGGTATTTATGACCTGGAAAAAGCTGCCATCACTATGAAAACAAAAGACCCCCAGCGTATCGCATACTTCTGTGACAGAGAGCCGAAAGTGCTTCGTGAAGCCTCTCCCATAAATCTGATTCCAAAGAAGAACGTTCCTGCTTCCATGTTGGTATGTGGCACGTGCGATGTTACGGTAGAGTGCGAACAGAGCGAAATGTTCGCATCGGCTTTAAAGAAAAGAGGGGGAGTCTGTGACTTGTTGAAGTATGAATACTATGACCATAACGTAAGTTCGAAGACTTCCGACAAGATGGAAGAGATTTTCTTCAAGTCGGTAGATTTCCTGACCAACCATATTAAATAAATCCAAATGAGAAAAGGAATCCTATTCTTAGCTCTTTTCGCCTTTATCGCCTGTTCCAACAGTTCGTCGGAAGTGATAGACGAGAAAGAACAGCCGAAACCGGAACAACCGGTGGATGGCACATTAACCGCTGACGGTAATAGCGCAAAAACGTATGACTTGATTAAGCGTTCGGGCTATAACCATGAAGCTCCCGACTCCTCGCGCGAACATAAGACAGAGCACTTCCAACATATTCAGCAGGTACATGACAACCAGCTAAATAAGTACGTATTTGCTTTCTTTATTCATGCCGAGATAGACGACGACCGCGGACTGACAAACATCACCGACCGCCAGCGTAATGAGATAAAGACGGATAATAAGTCTCCGAAAAGCCTTGTCGGGCAAAAAGGAGAGACTATGGTGTTTCGCTGGAAATTCTGTTTGCCGGGAGGATTCCAGACGACAACCAAATTTTCCCATCTTCACCAGTTGAAAGGCATTGATAATTCATCGGGCACAGCAGACGTCAGTTCTCCACTCATTACCCTGACTGCTTATTCCAACAGTGGCAGCAAAGGCGGTCAACAACTACGTGTACGTTATGATAAACGTGGCGGAAGTACTACTACCCTTGCCAGTACAGACCTTGCCGGCTTCCTCGGCAACTGGGTGGAAGTAGAAGAAAAAGCCTGTTTCGGTGAGAATGGTTCCTATGAAGTAACTATCACACGCATAAAAGACGGAAAAGTTCTCTTGAAATTCGGCCCTGAAAAAATGGATATGTGGCGCACGGATTGTACGGGACTTCGTCCCAAATGGGGTATCTACCGCTATTTGGGCGAAAACCGGAGTTGGCAAGACCAGTTGCGTGACGAAGAAATTCGTTTTGCCGACTTCTCTATCAGGAAACTTTAGAGAGGGATTTTAAAGAAAACCTTAGAAAAAGACAAACTGTTAGTTTTGTCTATTATGGTGGTCTCCTGTCCGGGATATACTTTTGGTATATTTTCGGGTGGGAGATTGTCGTTTATTATAGGAATATTAAAACTAAATATGCTAAGGGAAGACGGTGGGATATTTGAATGGGGGTATTGATGTATGTTTGGTCAAAAGTAGGTAACTTATGTTCTTCTGATTTTATATCAAGTTGTGTTATCTGTATTTAGTAGAAATTCTACTTGATTGAGTTAAGAAGGTGGAGGAGATAAGATATATTTTGTCGATTATGATTTATTTTCTTTATATTGCTTGATAATATTAGAAAAAGCTATATATTTGTGCGGTCATTCTATAAAATTGAGGTAATAGTCAAGAAATAGTATTACTGATATTCATGGTAGATTGTTTAAGTAGAGTCTTTATTTGAAATAGCGAGGTAATGAATAAGAAAGTAGCATTAAAGGATATAGCTATAATGCAATCCGGTATATACATGAAAACTGATTCACAAGGTGAGGTCAGGTATTTGCAGGTAAAGGATGTTAATTCGGAGAATAAACTTGATTATACCCAAATAGCTACGGTAATTAATACAGGAATAAATGATAAGCATTGGTTGAAAAACGGAGATTTGTTGTTTGCGGCTAAAGGAGGCTCCAATTATTGCATACAGTATGAAGGGACAGAACGAAGTACTATAGCATCTTCATCCTTTATTATCATACGTCCTGTCATTAGCAACATATTACCGGAATTCCTTTGTTGTTTTTTAAACACATCGTCCATTCTTGGTATGTTGAAGAATGCAGCAGTAGGTACAGGTATTCAAGTGATTCCTCAATCGGTAATGGGGGAAATACAGCTTGATATACCATCTATAGAAGTACAAAAGCTTGTTGTAGAAATGGATCGGTTGAGAAAAGAAGGTGAATGTATTCGTAGTGAAATTGATATACTTAAACGGAGTTTGCAAGATCAGTTGTTGATGGATTCTTTAAAGTGATTGTGTTATGAAAGAGAAAGCATATTATATCGTAAGTAAAGCACGGCAAATTTTGGGTGGAACGATTTCTGCCGATCAGTGCAGGGATTATGTATTGGCTTTGCTATTTTTGAAGTCTGCAAGTGAATACTATAAGTCAAATAATTCTTTTCAACAAGATGATAATAGCCCCGCTTTACGTTTGTTAGTGTCCGAGCGCAGTTCTTTCGATTATCTATGTAAAGAACTTGATTCACCGGAACTTGGCAAATTGATAAATATGGCTCTTTATGAACTGGAGCAGGTGAACGGTTTGGTAACTGAAGGTTATGAAATCAATAAAGCTATTGATTTCGAAAGTAATATATTAGGAGATATGAACGCGAGATCAACCAAGTTGCGTGAGCTTCTTTTGCTTTTTCAGGAAATCAGGCTGACTAATGCTACCGGGCAGTTGATAGACGTTGGTGATTTATATAATCAGTTGTTATATATATTTGCTGAAGAAGCAGGTAAAAAGATAAATAATGTGCTTACTCCTACAGAGGTAGTTAGTTTGATTACGAAATTAATAGATGGCAATAAAAAAAATGCTTGTTTGTGCGATCCGGCATCCGGTAGTGGTACTCTGTTGGTTGAGGTCGGTAAGAAAATGGGGATCAGAGGTACTGAACTCTATGGGCAGGAAGTGAATTGGAATTTGTATGCATTGACAAAAATGAATCTGATGCTTAATGGATTCAAGGGTGCGACTTTTCTTTGGGGAGATAGTCTTAGTAACCCTAAATTGTTGGATTATGGAGAGCTAAGAAAGTTTGATATTGTTGTCTCTGTGCCTCCATTTGCGGATAAGTGGGCAGCCGAAGAGGCTTATAGTGATTTTTACAAGCGCTTTAAGTATGGCATTCCTCCTAAAAGTCAGGTTACATGGGCGTATATAAGTCATATTTTGGCAAGCTTGCAGGATGACGGACAAGCTGTTGTAGTAGTACCGGTAGGCGTTTTGTTCCGAAATACTGAAAGTAAGATACGAGAGCAGATTATTGAACATAATTTACTTGAGGCAGTCATTGAATTGCCGCCGAATCTATTTTATGGGGCGGCTATCTCTACGGCAATTCTTGTATTCAGAAAGGAAAGAATGAGGACGCAAACTTTATTTGTTGATGCACGGAAGGGGTATATTTCGAATAAAGGACTTTGTAAACTTTCTGATAAAATACTGGAACAGCTTTCTAATACATATAAAGAGTTCCTTGCCGGAGAAGAAGTGGGGAGAGAAAAAAAAGGTTGTCCGTCTTATATCGCTACGCAGGATGAGATACGCCATAACAAGTACGATTTGAAAGTAATTAAGTATGTAGAGGATAAGATTGAGAGAAAGGAGATTGATGTAAAAGCTGCTTTACAAAGAATAGATGAATTGGAAGAGCGGTTAAAGTATATTGATAAGCAATTTAAAGATTGTGCATGGCGATTGAGGGAGCTGACTAAAGAACAGTAATTATGAAAAAAAGACACAGGTGTATGATAGAAGTTATAGTTGCAATAGTCACAGTTTTAGGAGGAGTAGTTACTTTGCTTTCATATTTCTCGAAAGAAAAAGTCAGAGTGACAGTCTGCTGTACAGAGAGTACATTGCTGACGCAAAAACCTAAAATACCAGGAATTACTGTCTATGTACAGTATGAAGATACGATACCGGTTGAAAATCTTTGGAGAATATGCTATACGTTAGAGAATACGGGAAATAGAAATATTATTGGTGAAGGTGCCCAATCTTCTTTAGTGGCTAAAGGAGGCGGACTTCCATTATATACGAAAAATGTAAAAAAGATGATTCAATTATCAGCTACGGACAATAATATGGTAGAATTGAGAGATAATATGTTACATTTTAAACAGTGGCTACCAGATGAGTGTATCACAATTGAAGCTTTGGTGGAAAGCTCAGGTGAGAATCCTGAATTATATATTGATGAACATGATATCATTAACTCTAAAGTAATTTTTAAGAATAGTACTAATAGATGAATATAAAATAAATAAAACCATGAAAAAGAATTGTTTTCTCCTTCTCTTTTTGCTTTGTACTTGCTTTGTTCAAGCACAAAATGCTTATCGCACCGACAAGGATGTACCTTACATTTCCGGCTCCGAGACGGATACCTATCGTTTGGAACGTTGTAAACTGGATGTTTATTATCCCGAGAATAAAAAAGATTTCTCAACCATCGTCTGGTTTCACGGCGGCGGTATGGAAGGAGGAAGCAAATTTATTCCCAAAGAACTGACCGATCAGGGCTTTGCAGTGGTGGCGGTTAATTATCGTCTGAGTCCGAAAGCAAAGAATCCGGCTTACATCGAAGATGCCGCCGAAGCTGTGGCATGGGTTTTCAAGAATATCGAAAAGTATGGTGGTCGCAAAGACCGTATCTTTGTTTCCGGTCATTCGGCGGGAGGTTACCTTACGTTGATTCTGGCAATGGATAAGAAATACATGGCTGCATACGGAGCAGATGCGGATAGTGTAGCTGCCTATCTTCCTGTCAGCGGACAGACTGTCACTCATTTTACCATCCGCAAAGAGCGTGGACTGCCCAACGGAATCCCCATCATTGACGAATTTGCTCCGGTAAACAAAGCCCGCAAGGATACTGCCCCTGTTGTGCTGATTACGGGGGACAAGAATCAGGAAATGGCTGACCGGTACGAAGAGAATGCACTGCTGGCATCGGTATTGAAGAATATCGGCAATCAGAAAGTCTCTTTATATGAATTGCAAGGATTTGACCACGGTCAGGTGCTCGGCCCTGCCTGCTATCTGATTGTTAATTATGTGAAGGGGTTCAAATGAAAAATACAGGTCATTTAAGGAAAATATCTGTGAAATGTAACGTTTCTCATAGTCTGTGAATCATTTATTATATCAGAAATCAGTCGTATTGGCTACATTTACTTCGATTTTACAAACTAATAAATGAATTTACAAACTAATAAATGAATTTACAAACTAATAAATAAAATAGCTATGAAGACATTAAGCAGAACTATACTTACTCTTTTTGTTTTGTCCTTCTCCTGTTTGGCAGCGATAGCCGGAGAAGTATCTTTTAAAATAACCAAGCAATACCTAAACTTCCCTATCTCCCATAAAGAGAACAGAGGAAGAATGACTTTTGAAGTAAACGGTAAGCCGTCGTTATCCGTCGTTATCCGTTTGGCGCCGGATGAAGCGGAATACTGGGTGTTTAAAGATATGTCGGCTTTCAAAGGAAAGACAATCAAGATAACCTACGACGGCAATGAGAAGGGATTGAGTAAAATATACCAGTCCGACGAAATCGAAGGACAAGCTGAACTGTATAAGGAAAAGAACCGTCCGCAATTCCACTTCACTACCCGGAGAGGCTGGATCAATGACCCTAACGGATTGATCTATCAAGAGGGCGAATACCACCTCTTCTACCAGCACAACCCTTTCGAAAGAGATTGGGAGAATATGCACTGGGGTCATGCGGTCAGCAATGACCTGATACACTGGACAGAATTGCCGGACGCTCTGTATCCCGACCATTTAGGAACGATGTTCTCCGGGTCGGCAGTCATCGACTACGATAATACCGCAGGCTTCAATAAAGGCAAGACTCCCGCCATGGTTGCCGCCTTCACCGCCGCCAGCAGTGACAGACAAGTGCAGGGGATAGCCTATAGCCTTGACAAAGGACGTACCTTCACGAAGTACGACAAGAATCCGGTGATTAACTCCAAGGAGAAATGGAACTCTCAGGACACACGCGACCCGAAAGTGTTCTGGTATGCGCCTTCCAAGCATTGGGTACTGGTACTGAACGAGCGCGACGGACACTCCATCTATACCTCTTCCAATCTCAAAGACTGGAAATACGAAAGCCATGTTACAGGCTTCTGGGAATGTCCCGAATTGTTCGAACTGCCGGTTGACGGTGACAAGAACCACACGAAGTGGGTGATGTACGGTGCCGCCGGTACGTATATGCTAGGTTCTTTCGACGGCAAGGTATTTACTCCCGAAGCCGGAAAATACTGCTATACCACCGGAAGTATCTATGCAGCCCAGACCTTTACCAATATTCCGGCAAGCGACGGCAGACGCATCCAGATAGGCTGGGGAAGAATCTCCCACCCCGGTATGCCTTTCAACGGAATGATGATGCTCCCCACCGAACTGACTTTACGTACCACCAAAGATGGCATCCGCCTTGTCAACGTTCCCGTAAAGGAGATCGAATCTTTGTGTAAACCTCTTCGTTCCTGGAAATCTCTTTCTTCGGATGAGGCCAACCGCCACCTGAAAGAGTTTTATAATGCCGACTGTCTCCGCATTAAAACAACGTTCAAACTCTCTCATGCCACAGATGCCGGATTCAATCTTTTCGGTCAGCGTATGATTGGCTACGACATGAACTCCAATACCCTGAACGGTCGTTTCTACTCTCCCCAAGACCCGACCAGCATGGAATTGAGTGCCGATATTTACATTGACCGCACCTCTATCGAAGTCTTTATCGACGGTGGACTGTATTCTTATTCCATGGAACGTCGCCCTGACACCAACAACAAAGAAGGATTCCACTTTTGGGGGAACCGTATCGAAGTGAAAGACCTGCAAGTCTTTTCCGTAGAATCCATTTGGTAGACGGAAATCAAAAGCTATCTTTGCTTTCAGTTATTTAAAATAAGGAAAGAGAATATGAAAACGCGTAGTGAAGTTTTTGTCTGGAGACTGGGGTATTGATAGACACATTCAGTCCCATGCGGGCTGATTTTCTGGAATAGTTCCTGATGAGTGGTAGGCTACCGGATAAGTATGGTATGAATTTACCACATATATGGTATTTACCCTGAACAGAATCCGCACTATCTTTGTCATATATTGAAACAAGAGAAATTTAAAACAGATATATATGGAAAAGATAGCAAGGAAATTGACGGATTTGGTAGGTAACACTCCGTTATTGGAACTTAGTAACTATAATACAAGTAACGACCTGAAAGCCCGTCTGATTGTAAAGATTGAATCTTTCAATCCGGCAGGAAGCGTGAAGGACCGCATAGCATTGGCTATGATTGAGGATGCAGAAACGAAAGGTATTTTGCATCCCGGAGCAACTATCATTGAACCGACCAGTGGGAATACCGGTGTGGGATTGGCTTTTGTTTCGGCAGCTAAAGGCTATAAACTGATTCTGACGATGCCCGATACCATGAGCATCGAACGGCGTAATCTTCTGAAAGCTTTAGGGGCGGAATTAGTATTGACTCCCGGTGCCGATGGCATGAAAGGGGCCATTGCCAAAGCTGAAGAATTGAAGGCTGTCACTCCGGGAGCTGTCATCTTACAACAATTCGAGAATCCTGCTAACCCCGCCATGCATTTACGGACTACCGGTCTGGAAATATGGAGAGATACCGAGGGGAAAGTCGATATCTTTGTGGCGGGAGTAGGTACTGGCGGGACAGTTAGCGGTGTAGGTGAAGCGTTGAAGATGCGTGATCCGAGTATAAAGATCGTGGCAGTAGAACCCTCTGATTCTCCGGTACTCTCGGGAGGAAAACCAGGTTCGCATAAGATTCAGGGAATCGGTGCAGGGTTTGTTCCTAAAATCTACAAGGCTTCTATCGTAGATGAGATTATTCAGGTGCAGAATGACGATGCCATCCGTACGAGTCGTGAATTGGCCAAACAGGAAGGCTTGTTGGTAGGTATATCTTCAGGAGCAGCCGTATATGCTGCTACGGAACTGGCAAAGCGACCGGAAAATGCCGGGAAAATGATTGTTGCATTATTGCCCGATACAGGCGAACGTTATTTATCTACCATTTTGTATGCTTTTGAAGAATATCCTTTGAATCCCCATTGCTAACGCAGCATCTCCGTGAGGAAATGATAACTTCCGGAAACTGGCTCCCCGTCATTATCATCTTTACCCTCACACCTATAATGCCGAAGGATAAAGAGATACAAACAATGGTGAGGGTGTGAGGGTAAAAGTGATCTAAACTTTTGTTTAGAGAGATTAGTTTGGAAATACTCTACAATGCTTGCTGAATACTCTACTCAAGTATTGTCGGAAGCCGGAAAACCGCTTCATGGCTTTTCGTTGGCCCGCAGACCGAAAACTTTACCTGTCATCTGATTGATACGTACTTGCCATACTTTGACATTACGTACCGCAGGATCGGAATAATTGAACTCATTATCCGTGTAATGGTGCATGATAATATCCAATGCACGGCGTTTCTCGTCTATCTCTTCGATGAATTCTACTTGCCCCCGGCACATCACGCTTTCCGAACGCATACTGTAACTGCAAGCTACCTTTTCGTGTTGGTAGACAAGTTTATGCCCAACGCTGAAAGTGATGCATACATTATTATTATGTTCCAGCATCTCCAACTTGCTGCCTTCAGGCCCCGAATGAAGATATATGATGCCATTCTCATAACCGAAGTTCATCGGAACTACGTAGGGATTACCTTCCAAATCAGTAATGCCTACAAAACAGGCATCGCAATGGAGAATAATGGACTCGATTCGTTGTTTATCTTCAATAATGACAGTTTTCATAATGGCTGTTTGGTTTACCACAGAGTACACAGCGTACACGAAGTCTTTTTACTTCCTTACTTCTTAGCGTACTCTGTGGTGAATTTACTTTTCTATTAATTCAAAATCCAATTGTTTCTTTTCCAGATTGGCACGAGCTATCCGAACAGTAATAGCGTCTCCCAAACTGTATATTTTGTTTTTGCGGCGTCCGCGAAGACAATAGTTCTTCTCGTCGAATTCGTAGTAGTCATCATCCAGATCGCGAACAGGGACCAGACCTTCACATTTGTTTTCGTTCAGTTCTACATAAAGTCCCCACTCGGTTACGCCGGAGATTACACCGTCGTAAATCTGCCCCAGACGTTCGCTCATAAATTCCACCTGTTTATATTTGATGGAAGCACGTTCGGCATTGGCTGCAATTTGTTCCATGTTCGAGCTGTGGTTGCAGAGGTCTTCGTACTTAGCTTCGGATACGCTGCGTCCTCCGTCCATATACTTCGTCACCAAACGGTGTACCATCATGTCCGGGAAACGGCGGATGGGAGAAGTGAAGTGAGTGTAATATTCGAAAGCTAGTCCGTAGTGACCGATGTTATGGGTTGAGTAACGTGCTTTCTGCATGGCGCGGATGGATACGGTTTCTATCAGGTTCTCTTCTTTCTTTCCGTGTATGTCGTCCAATAAATGATTGATGGATTTTGAAATGTCAGTCTTCGTTCCGCTTGTACGCACTTTGTAGCCGAAGCGGGCGATGAACTGTGACAAGTTCTCCAACTTCTCCGGATCGGGCAGGTCGTGGATACGGTATGGAAGCACTTTGGCTTTCTTGTTCTTCTGCACACATCCTATCTTTTCTGCTACGGTCTTGTTAGCGAGCAACATGAATTCTTCCACCAGTTTATTGGCATCTTTTGACTCCTTGAAGTAGACGCTGATTGGTTTTCCTTTTTCGTCAATCTCGAACTTCACTTCGTAGCGGTCGAAGTTAATGGCTCCTGCAGAGAAGCGTTTTTCTCGCAATGCTTTGGCAATCGTATCTAATGTGAGTACTTCTTCTTTGAAGTCTCCTTCTTTTGTTTCTATGATTTGTTGCGCCTCTTCGTAGGTGAAGCGACGGTCGGAGTTGATAACCGTATGTACGATACGTGAGTCTCTGACTTCTCCTTTTTCCGTAATATCGAAGATAACGGAGAAAGCTAGTTTCTCTTCGTTCGGGCGTAGTGAACAAATGAAGTTACACAGCCGTTCGGGAAGCATCGGGATGGTACGGTCTACCAGATAAACGGAAGTTGCCCGCTTTTCTGCTTCCTTGTCGATGATGCTGCCTTCTTTTACGTAATGTGTCACGTCGGCAATGTGTACGCCTACTTCCCACAATCCGTCTTTCAGCTTGCGGATGGAAAGTGCGTCGTCAAAATCTTTGGCGTCTTTCGGGTCGATGGTGAAAGTTGTTACCTTACGGAAATCTTCGCGTTTGGCAATCTCTTCTGCTGAAATCTCGGCAGGAATCTTGTCCGCAGCTTTCTCTACTGCTTTCGGATATACGTACGGCAGACCGAACTCTGCAAGAATAGCGTGCATCTCTGTGTTGTTGTCGCCGGCCTGACCTAATATATCTATTACTTGTCCGATAGGATTCTTTGCCTTGTCCGGCCATTCGGTTACTTTCACAATGGCTTTATCTCCGGTCTTTCCGCCTTTCAGCTTATCTTTCGGGATGAAAATATCATTGGCTAATGTACGGTTCTCTGTCACCAGGAATGCGTATGACTTAGCTACTTCCAGTGTGCCGACGAAAGTATCGTTTGCACGCTCCAGTATTTCTATCACTTCTCCTTCTGCCTCTTTGTTTTTCCGTTTGGCATAGAAGGTGATCTTTACTTTGTCATTGTTCATGGCATGTGCCGAGTTGCGTTCGGCCACAAAGATCGGCTCGCCTCCTCCTTCAGGAATAAAGGAATTCTTGCCATTGCTTTTCCGTTGGAAAGTGCCTACCATCTCTGTTCCATGATTGGTGAGACGGAATTTTCCTTTTTCTATTTCAGAAATATAATCGTCAGCTAAAAGGTCATGTAATATATCGACGCATAACATTTTTTGCGGATGGGTAGTGAGACGCAGTTCCGAAAATATATATTTCATACTCAAGGTCTCGCTGGATTTGGCATGGAAAAAGTCTATTAATAATGCTGCCAGCTCTTTCTTGCTCATTCTTTTGCCGGCCTTTTTCTCTCTCTTTTTCTTTTCTTTCTTTTTTGCCATATTATATGGAATTTATTAGTAGTTCAATCATTGATAGGATACAAAGTAAACAAATTTTTGGTTAGTTTGTTGTCAAGGTCTGTTTATTTTTTGATTTGCTTTTCTGTAAAGTATTTAATTTGATAGAGATATATTGCTTTGGAAGATTTTTATTTTATATTTTTATCAATCTGACTTAACCGATTGAGAAGTAAACTTTTAGCGAATTATTTGAGAAATAGAAGTAATGATTTAGCAACTGTGCGAATTTCAGCGTTTTGCGTTGCTATGCTGTCAAATAACTTTTTCATTTGCGAATATAACATCTTTTTCCGAAAGTACGAACTATCTACGGTGATTTTTACGAGTATAATAAAAAAGCTATTCCGATTTTTTTCTATGAGTTACTAATATCCCAATTTATTATGAAGTTGCATTTTATCTCTTCTGTTTTTATATATTGTACTTAATATACACATAATAAAGTTAGATAATCGGGCAAATATTCTTTTTTAAGCTAATTAGCTTGTTTTATATAGTTGCCCAATTTCAGCAACCCTCTGTAATATCCTTCAAAAATGGTATGGCTATGTTTTTCTATGTTCAATGAATCATAGTTCAGAACTATCTCCGAACAATTTGAAAATATATCGGCAGCTTTCTTTATTTCGGGGGTGAAAGATGCTTCCATCTTGTCTTTCTTCCCATTTGCCAGATAAATATAAAGTGAACAGTTCTCATGACATTCATCTGCGAAACAGGTAATTCGGTCAATCATCATCCGCTGGCTATACACATAGTTAGGAGAAACAGCTAAAATGCACCGAAATAAATCAGGGTTAGCAAGCATAGCATATGTCACGAAAGTTCCTCCCAAAGAATGCCCAGCTAAAAGAATTCGTGAAGAAGTACCATATTTGCTCTTTATGAAAGGAATTACTTCGTTTTTTAATGATAATAACAAAGAATCTGCCTTGCCGGGATTATCATATCCGCTCACTGAATCAAAATCGGTGTAAGGAGGTGTCAGTTCACTCTGCCTATTAGGATTGGAAACACCAACTATGACACAAGCCACATTGGGATATATCAACTCGAAGGTAGAACAAAACAGATTGAATGTAGGTGGGTATTGAGCATCAAACACATAAATGGTCAACAAGGAGTCGCTTTCTAAAGTAGCGTCTACTCCACATCGATATACTTGAATTTCACGTGGTTCATTAAAATATTTGGAATCATAGATGTATCTGTCTCCCAGAGCCTGCAAAGAATAAAAGTCCGCCTGCGCATTGCTGTTCAAACAGAATGCGATACAGAACAAAGCAAAAGATAAAATCAATTTCATAATCTAAGCAATAATTTTGTAGTCCATTTTTAACGTGTATCAGTCTTATTTTTTGTCTCTGCAAAGATACAAAAAGTACCATTCACAAGCCTTGTATGAACGATACTTTTTTGTACTTCAATGTAATAAGGTAATTACAGTTTTATCCCTTTATGTTGCGGCTGCATGGATCGGTATATGTTCTGCCTGACCTCCTCGCTGCCTTTCTTCACGTAAAATAATACCTTGAATGTACTACGCATAACTCACTCCTTTTTTTGGTTATAAAGTTATTAGTGAGTTATCGACAGCTATGTAAATCGACACAAAACGCAGAAACAGAACCTTTTAGCAAGAAATCTGCACCCGTTACGGGAGTAACGAGGTGGTAACTGAACTTCTGCACCGTTTGGCTTCGAGGTGGTACTTCGTTGGCTCTGTCCCATAGAAAAACAAAGCGTAACGAACGCTCTATCAGCTAATTCGCTACGCTTTGCCCAAATTTACTTTTTCGCTATGTGTTTATTTTATATTTATCGTATCTTTGTGGCATCATATTTTTCAATTAATATTCATGTAGGATCTGAAAAGTAATAATGGAGAGTATTTTAATTACAGGCGCGAGTGGTTTTATCGGCAGTTTCATTGTGGAGGAAGCGTTGAAGCGAAAGTTTAGTGTGTGGGCTGGGATTCGTTCTACGAGTAGCAAGCGGTATTTGAAAAACCGGGAAATCCACTTTCTGGAGTTGGATTTTGCGCACCCTAATGAACTTCGTGCCCAACTCTCCGGGCATAAAGGCACTTACAACAAATTTGATTATATCATTCATTGTGCCGGTGTTACAAAGTGCCCCGACAAGAACTCTTTTGACTATGTGAATTATCTTCAGACCAAATATTTTATCGATGCGTTGAAGGAGCTGGATATGGTTCCGAAACAGTTTATCTATATCAGTACATTGAGTGTGTTCGGACCTGTACGTGAGAAGGACTATACTCCGATAAAAGCGGACGACTCTCCGATGCCCAATACTGCTTATGGATTGAGCAAACTGAAAGCGGAGTTGTATATTCAGAGTATACCTGGCTTCCCTTATGTCATTTATCGTCCTACAGGAGTCTATGGACCTCGTGAAGCTGATTACTATCTAATGGCAAAGTCTATCCGGAAACACGTTGATTTCTCGGTCGGTTTCCGTCGTCAGGACTTGACTTTTGTGTATGTGAAAGATATTGTGCAGGCTGTTTTCTTGGGAATAGAGAAAAAAGTGGTTCGTAAGGCGTATTTCTTGACAGACGGGAAAGTTTATAAAAGCCGTGCCTTTTCGGATTTGATACAAAAAGAATTGGGTAATCCGTTTGTTCTTCACTTGAAATGTCCATTAATTGTGCTAAAAGTTATATCTTTGTTCGCTGAATTCATTGCTACACGTTCCGGGAGGAGCAGTACTCTGAATTCGGATAAATATAAGATAATGAAACAACGCAACTGGCAATGCGATATAACCCCGGTAATGGATGAACTGGGGTATGTGCCCGAGTATGATTTGGAAAAGGGAGTTCGGGAAACCATTGCTTGGTATAAAAATGAAGGATGGCTTTAGACTTATTTAAACGCGTAGAAACCCGGAAAGGGTTGTTTGCTGTGGAAAAGATTACATTGATTTATAATCTGTTGACTTCCATATTGATTCTATTCCTGTTTCAGCGGATGGATCATCCATGGCACATGTTGCTGGATAGGGCGATGATCGCGGCTATGACTTTTTTATTGATGTATCTTTATCGTCTTGCTCCTTGTAAATTTTCGGCGTTTGTGCGTATTGTCATTCAGATGAGCCTGCTGTCTTACTGGTATCCGGATACTTTCGAGTTCAATCGTTTCTTCCCGAATTTAGATCATGTATTTGCAACTGCCGAGCAGTTTATTTTCAATGGTCAGCCTGCTATTTGGTTCTGCCATACGTTTCCACATCTTATAGTCAGCGAAGCATTCAATATGGGATATTTCTTTTATTATCCGATGATGCTGATTGTGACTCTATTCTATTTCATTTATAAGTTTGAGTGGTTCGAAAAGATGTCTTTTGTGCTTGTCACTTCTTTCTTTATTTACTATCTGATTTATATATTCGTTCCTGTTGCAGGTCCTCAATTTTATTTTCCTGCCATTGGTATTGATAATGTATCTAAAGGTATTTTTCCTGCTATCGGTGATTATTTCAATTATAATCAGGAGTTACTTCCCGGACCGGGCTATCAGCACGGATTTTTTTATAGTTTGGTGGAAGGCTCGCAGCAAGTGGGTGAACGTCCTACGGCGGCATTTCCCAGTTCGCATGTAGGCATTTCTACTATTCTGATGATTATGGCCTGGCGCGGCAGCAAGAAGTTGTTTGCTTGTCTTATACCTTTCTATATGTTGCTCTGTGGGGCTACCGTATATATTCAGGCGCATTATGTGATTGATGCCGTTGTTGGTTTCTTCTCCGCATTCCTGTTGTATGTGGTCGTAACTTGGATGTTTAAAAAGTGGTTTGCGCAGCCGATGTTTAAATAGAAACCAAAGACCTTGACCTTTTAATTAGATCATGTATTCTTCAGGAACAAGTACAAGCTCCTGAAGAATAGGTATAATAGGTGTTGATTTAAATTTCCGGATTTTCTTTGCGTTGGGAAGTGATTTCATCAAATATCCGGAAAAGCTCTTCTTTTGTTTCTGCCCGTAACATCGCAATACGTGTGTTGCGGAAGTTAGGGATTCCCTTGAATAACGGGCTTGCGGCCAGATGACGGCGTACATGCAAAATACCTCTGCGCTCATCGAGTAGATTAACGCTGTCTACCACTTCCTGACGAAGTACTTCCATACACCATTCAAAACTAAGGGGAGGTAATTCTTCACCTGTCTCTAAATAGTGTTTTACTTCCTTGAATATCCATGGACGACCGAAGCTGGCACGACCGATCATTACAGCATCTACTCCATAACGGTCAAAACACTCCTTACAGCGTTGAGGACTGGTCACGTCTCCATTGCCGATAATGGGAATATGCATTCTCGGATTATTCTTCACTTCGCCTATCAGTGTCCAATCCGCCTCTCCGGTATACATTTGTGCGCGGGTGCGGCCATGTATAGTCAATGCGGCAATGCCACAATCTTGCAACTGTTCTGCTAATTCTACAATTACTTTATTGTTTGCATCCCATCCCAAACGAGTCTTCACTGTTACAGGTATTTTTACCGCATCTACTACAGCACGGGTGATCTCCAGCATCTTGGGGATATTTTGTAGCATACCTGCTCCAGCACCTTTTCCTGCTACTCTTTTCACCGGGCATCCGAAGTTAATATCCAGAATGTCAGGTTGTGCCTGTTCTACAATCTTGGCAGCTTCCACCATTGTCTCCGTATCTTTCCCGTATATCTGGATGGCGACAGGACGTTCTGCGTCGCTGATGCTTAGTTTCTGTGCAGTCTTGCTGACAGCACGTATCAGTGCGTCACTCGATACAAACTCGGTGTACACCATGTCTGCTCCGAATTTCTTGCACATCAGACGGAAAGCCGGATCGGTTACATCCTCCATCGGGGCAAGTAAGATGGGGTGTTTTCCTAAATCTATATGGGCTATTTTCATATATGAATCTGCTTATTTATTGTTTATGATTGAAGTAACTTCTTGTTTTCGCTGCAAAAATACGGAAAAAAGCCTACCTTTGTACGCATTCATTTGCTTAACTGATACAAATAAGTAATATATTCTATGAGTCTTAGTTTGAAAGATTTTGAAATAATGGCTCCTGTGGGTTCGCGCGAATCTCTTGCTGCGGCCATTCAGGCAGGTGCCGATTCTATCTATTTCGGTATAGAAAACCTGAATATGCGTGCCCGTTCGGCTAATACATTCACGATTGATGATTTGCGGGAAATAGCCCGTACGTGTGATGAACACGGGATGAAGAGTTATCTGACGGTCAACACGATTATCTATGATAAAGATATCCCTCTGATGCATACCATTGTCGATGCGGCCAAAGAAGCGGGAATTTCTGCGGTAATTGCAGCTGATGTGGCAGTGATGAATTATGCCCGTCAGATAGGGCAGGAGGTGCATCTTTCCACTCAATTGAATATCTCCAATGCGGAGGCATTGAAATTCTACGCGCAATTTGCAGATGTGGTAGTATTGGCCCGTGAGTTGAATCTGGAACAGGTGGCCGAGATTTATCGTCAGATACAAGAAGAACATATCTGTGGTCCGAGCGGCGAACAACTTCGTATCGAAATGTTCTGCCACGGCGCGCTTTGTATGGCAGTATCGGGTAAATGCTATCTTTCTTTACATGAGATGAATCATTCTGCCAATCGCGGTGCTTGTATGCAGGTATGTCGCCGTTCTTATACGGTTCGTGATAAGGAAACGGATGTGGAACTGGATATTGATAACGAATATATCATGTCTCCGAAAGACTTAAAGACCATCCATTTTATGAATAAAATGTTGGATGCCGGTGTACGTGTATTCAAGATTGAAGGTCGTGCCCGTGGACCTGAATATGTACGTACGGTGGTTGAATGTTACAAAGAAGCTATCAAGGCTTATTTAGATGGAACATTCACTGATGAAAAGATTGCGGCTTGGGATGAACGCCTGAAAACCGTATTCAACCGTGGCTTCTGGGATGGATATTACTTGGGACAGCGTTTGGGCGAATGGACCAGGAATTATGGTTCGGCAGCTACGGAACGTAAGATTTATGTAGGTAAGGGTATCAAATACTTTTCTAATATCGGAGTTTCCGAATTCCTGGTAGAAGCTGCTGAAGTAAGTGTAGGCGATAAGCTTCTCATTACAGGGCCGACTACCGGTGCCCTATTTATGACTTTGGAAGAAGCCCGTGTTGATTTGGAACCTGTGCAAACAGTGAAGAAAGGACAGCATTTCTCCATGAAATCGGATAAGATACGTCCCAGTGACAAGCTGTATAAACTGGTATCGACCGAAGAATTGAAGAAGTTCAAAGGACTCGATATTGAGCAAAAAAGAGGCTAACTGTTATTTCTCAACTTTTAATTCTCAATTCTTAATTTAAATGAACTATATCTATGAATTGGAAATGAAGGTTCGCGATTACGAATGTGACCTTCAAGGTATTGTCAATAATGCCAACTATCAGCACTATCTGGAACATACCCGTCACGAGTTTCTGACTTCGGTGGGTGTCAGTTTTGCTGCACTTCATGAGCAAGGAGTCGATCCGGTAGTGGCACGTATTAGTATGGCATTCAAGACTCCATTGAAAAGCGGAGATGAGTTTGTCTCGAAACTATATATGAAAAAGGAAGGTATCAAATATGTATTTTATCAGGATATCTTCCGTAAGAATGATAATAAAGTAGTAGTGAAATCCACTGTTGAAACGGTATGTGTGGTAAACGGACGTTTAAGTGACAGCGAATTGTTCGATAATGTCTTTGCCCCCTACCTGAAATGAACAGCTCCGAAGAAGAACAAATTTATAGTATTGCTCTGACAATGGTGCCCGGTATCGGGCACATAGGGGCGAAACATCTGATAGACGGAATGGGTAATGCCATTGATGTCTTCCGTTTGCGCAAAGAAATACCGGAACGTATTCCTGAAGTAAGTCAACGGGTGATAGAGGCATTGGATTGTCCGCAAGCTGTGCTCCGCGCCGAACAGGAATATGAATTTATCCGGAAGAATCGGATCTCCTGTCTGTCCTTTTATGATGAAGCCTATCCTTCCCGTTTGCGGGAATGTGAAGATGCCCCTGTTGTTCTTTTCTTTAAAGGAAATGCCGATCTAAATTCCCTTCATATCCTGAATATGGTAGGAACCCGTAATGCTACTGATTATGGGACACAAATCTGCGCCTCTTTTCTGCGGGATCTGAAGGCGCTTTGTCCTGATGTGCTTGTAGTTAGCGGCCTTGCTTATGGAATCGATATTCATGCGCATCGTGAAGCTTTGGTCAATGAATTACCTACAGTAGGTGTTTTAGCTCATGGGCTGGATCGTATTTATCCTCATGTCCATCGGAAAACAGCTGTTGACATGCTTGAAAAAGGGGGATTACTGACCGAATTTCTATCCGGAACGAATCCCGATCGCCATAATTTTATCAGTCGAAACCGTATTGTTGCCGGCATGTGTGATGCTACCATCGTCATTGAGTCGGCAGAAAAGGGAGGTTCATTGATTACAGCCGAACTTGCTGAAGGTTATCATCGGGATTGTTTCGCTTTCCCCGGTCGCACGAGTGATGAATATTCAAAAGGATGCAATCGGTTGATTAGGGATAATAAAGCATCCCTGTTATTATCTGCCGAAGATTTTGTGCAGGCTATGGGCTGGAATATGCCGACGACTCTTTCAGAAAAGGTAAGTGTGCAACGTAGTCTTTTTATCGAATTGTCTGAAGAAGAACAGAAGATAGTCGCTATTTTGGAGAAACTGGGAAATCTGCAAATCAATTCTCTTGTGGTAGAAGCAGATATTCCCGTAAATAAGATGGCTGCTATTCTTTTCGAACTGGAAATGAAAGGGGTGATTCGTGTATTGGCAGGAGGAATGTACCAATTATTGAATTAACTCACATGAACTAATCTCACATATAGACATAAAAAAAGGAGCAACGCCTTGCTCCAACCTTTGTTAACCTTAAATCTAATACTATGAAAAAAATCACATGACAAATGTAAGCCTTTGTCTTGTCCTTTCCAAATAATTTTATTGTATTTGTTTCTCTTTTGAATTCTTTTACGGATTTTCACTGTTAACGAGCACAATGTGCTTCTATTCTCCATGATGTTCGAGATTCTATATGGATTTATTGCTGGAGTTGCTTTAAATTTCTTCACATACTGGCATATCCATTCCTTTATACACCACCACAATCTTATGAAGCTGTGTAGTGCCTACTGCTCTCTTCACCGTATCAGTGTCAGCATAGCGGTTAGCTTGGGCAATCCCTTCTAAGCGCAGTTCTTCCACGCGGTTTTCAGGATCTTTATACTTGGCATATTTCAGTTCCACAATGTAACTGTGCTTCATGTCAGAATAGATATCCAGTAGCGGACAAAGGAAAATGTCGACATAGCCTGCCTGTGTGTCCTGTTCGGAAATAGGACGGTAGAAACGGTTTTGTGCCGTCATGGCAAGTGTGAAGCCATGGACAAAAAATTCGCCTTTCTGCTTGTCGCGCTGGGAAGTGTAGCGTTTCAGGCAGTCGGCAATATAACCGAAATAGGCTTTCCAGTCGCCTCGGTAGGCAAGACCGCTGGCAAGTTCGTTCTTCTCGTAACTACTGAAATTGAGTTCGGCTTCGTTGTAGGTACTCAGCAGATAGGTATAGATTTGTTCGCGAACCACTTGATTAGGAATGGTAAGTTTGGTCTTTCCTTCATACGTGCCGCTAATAGTGAGCATACCGAAATAGTAGAGCAGGCTCACAAAGTTGTCGGGATTGGTGATATTGACGGCAGGGAAACCTTTTTTCAGTTCTCCTGTGACGTAGCCTTCGCTCACCAATGTTTGTATGATGGAGGCATCATGGGCAAACTCTTTGTCCTTCCGGATGAGCATACGTAATTTTTCGTAGTCGATACGGATATTGTCTTCTACCATATCCCGGGGGGCTTTGCCTCGTTGAATATAATTCTTGACGAAGTAGAGCACCATATTTGAGTTGTACATAGTGGTTTCGCCATAACATTCTTCCGCAAAGCAGTAGTTGTCATACCAGGGTTTCATTATTTCTATCAATTCGTCCACACTGTGGTTGAACGGACTGGTGGTGGAATAGTAAGTGAGCATTTGGCGCACTTCTTCTTCCGTAAAACCTATCATTTCGTTGAATTCCGGTGTGAGCGAGTAGTTGGTTCCGATATTGAAACCGCTTGTGAGGTCGTCCATTGTCACGGGGCTTACGCCGGTAATGAAACACCGCTCGATGCTTGAATAGGTTCCGGCTTTAATTTTATTGAAGAAGGCGCGCAGATAACTTTCGCCATGTGTTTCGTCCGTATAGCGGTGCAGGCTTTCTATGTCCGATAGGATGGCATTGGTGAAATGGTCGTATTCGTCAATAAAGAGGTAAATTCTCTGTCCGGCACGTGCACATACCTGGTAGAGAAAGTCCAGTTGTTCCACTGCTCCTTCTTTTGTCCGCAATTCTTCCACCGTATCTTGTGGCAGATAGTCGGCATATATTTTGCAGAAGTTTTCAAAGGTCGTGCCACAATGCGCATCCAGCCCTTTTCGGTAATTGTGCAGTTCACCGACTATTCCGGAGAAGTTGAGATACAGCACCAGATAACTGTTTCGGTCAGGGGTTGGATGTTTTCCGATGTAAAGGTCGCCAAACAGGGCATCGAACTTATCCTTGGCAAGTATATCATAATAATGCTGCAACATATTTAACGTAAGACTTTTGCCGAAACGGCGCGGGCGGATAAAGAAGAAAAACTTGTCTGCCTCTTCTATCATGGGAATAAACCGGGTTTTGTCCACATAATAACAGTCGTCGCGGCGGATTACTGCGAAGTTCATCATACCGTATGGGATACGTTTTCTGCGCGGTGCTATATATTCTTCCATAATTTAGCCTTTTTAAAAGTTCACTTTGAATACAAACAAAGGTACGGGCTTTTTGTTACTTCTCCAAACAAACATTCCATAACTTCTTTGCACACTTCTATTTGGGGGAACTTAATAGGAAAGCAAATATAAATGAAAATCGTGGGAATCTCACACCGGCAGGATAAAGAATATGTTTTTTCTTTAGAGGAATGATAGATAAATCTTAGAAAATGTACCTGAAAAGAGGGGGAAAAAATCATCATCTCATTGGTTTAAAAGCCCCCCTGTTGGTTTAAACCAAAGCAGCTTTCTTTTAAAACCAATGAGGTGTTTTTCTTAATGGAAAAATTTAGCTTTATATTATCTTAATCCTGAAATCGTGAAAGCAGGGGAAGACAGATTGGTTTCTTCGGGCGTTATAGGTGAAATTTTATTGGTAAGAGGATGATATACAGTAATTTGTACGCAGAATCATTCATTTATTAACGCTCATAGTCTCTTAGGACTTGACAAAGGCTTTTTTATGTTGTATATTTGTAGACGTGAAACATAAAACAACGAATAAAAAACTAAAAACGAATGAAACGATTCTTATCTTTTGCCGTACTCGCTGTGATGTACTTCCCCGGATGTGCAACCAGTAAAAATGCAGTGCGTTGTCTGAGCCGATGGATTAAAGACTGCAACCCGTTGGTCAAAGAACTTATACCAACAGGGTACTTGCCGTATAATCATCGGTATCTGACTGCAAAACAGTATAAGATTATAACAAAACATCTAGGAGATCCTTATGAGGATTAGGGTATAAGTAACCCACCAATGAGCTTGAGGCTGCAAACTTTTAGGAGTTGTGCAGCCTTTTTTGTTGCATATATTTGAATGTGATGTATGTAAAAGGGGAGATAGAGTTTATAATAAACTTGGATACCGTTTATAATAAACGATGCAATAATTTATTAGAAACGTTGGTCGGGATTTAGTATAAAAGATAAGCTTTTTTCGGTGGGGTAGGATCGCACGGGTTATGATTTTGTTTTATTATATATGCGAAATGGTAAATCTATGTTACATACGTAATTTTCATTTTATCATACATGGATATTCTGTTGGGTTTTCTTTTTGTGAAAGCCACTAATATCAACTATATTCGCCTGTCTCATTATACTTTGGCGAAAGGGTTTATTGAGTTATATTTTCATAGAATATACTCACACCTATGGTAATACAGGATTTGGCGGGGTCAGTATCTTATTGAACGTTGATTTACAGAAAAAATATTAATTTATATAATGATCTGTATAATAATGATTTATTATTCAATAATTGTAGGGTTTAGGTTATAAAAAGGAGACGTAAAGGGGACAAAAGGGGACTGGACGTTTTGTGCCTTATTATATCTTTGCAGAGTCATTCAAACAAAACGAGTGGCAACGGTAAACCTTTATTTTTTTAACCATTTAAACTTTAACAATTATGGCTTTACAGTATGTAGTAACAAAACGTGTGTTCGGTTTTGACAAGGACAAAAACGAAAAGTATGTAGCAAGATCGGTTCGTTCCGGTAAGGTGAATTTTGCAAAGATGTGTCGCAAGGTGAGTCAGCTTTGTGGTGTCCATCGTAAGGTGGTCGATTTGGTGGTCAGCGGTCTGGTAGACAAGATGGCTGAGGATATTGACGACGGGAAGAGCGTTCAGTTGGGTGAGTTCGGAATCTTCAGTCCCACTATCCGTGCCAAAAGTGCGGATGATGAGAAGGATATTTCATCGAAGTCCATTATCCAAAGAAAGATTATCTTTTATCCGGGAAAAATCTTTAAGGATACGTTGGAAGATATGAGTATCACCCGTCGTGTGGAAATTGAGACGGATTATACAGATGGAAGTAGCAACGGTGGCAATCCTGATTCCGGCGATGATGGTAAGGGAGATAACGGGGAAGCACCGGATCCGGCTGCATAATTTAGTTGGTTTTGTCTTACAAGTGGCTTTAGAGTAGTAGTGATGCACAGAGAATCGATTTATGATCGGTGATCTGTGCATCTTCTATTATGTATATGTTAATAAAGGATTTCTTAAAAGAATAAATGCGAACCTAAAACAATTTGATTTGTTATTTAGGATAGTTACATGCATAGTATAACTTTGTTCTGTCATTATGATATAAAACATCTTTTTAGATAAGCTTATTAAGGCGTTTTATTGACTATATGTCAAAATAATCCGTTATATTTGTATATGTTAAGTTAACCGAAGAAAAAATCACTTATTATTGGCTATGATGAAAAAGGAAATTAAATTCAGTCTTGTTTATCGGGACATGTGGCAATCTTCCGGTAAATATCAACCTCGGGTTGATCAGCTTGTCCGTATCGCTCCTTTGATTATTGAGATGGGCTGTTTTGCCAGAGTTGAAACGAATGGCGGTGCTTTTGAGCAAGTGAATCTGTTGTACGGCGAAAATCCCAATAAGGCCGTCCGTGCTTTTACCGCACCTTTTAGAGAAGCGGGTATTCAAACGCATATGCTCGATCGCGGATTGAATGCGTTGCGCATGTATCCGGTTCCGGCAGATGTGCGTAAATTGATGTATAAAGTCAAGCATGCGCAAGGAGTGGACATCACACGCATTTTCTGTGGACTGAACGAAACAAGAAATATCATTCCTTCTATTAAATATGCTTTGGAAGCAGGTATGATTCCGCAGGCAACTCTTTGTATCACCTATTCTCCCGTACACACTGTTGAGTATTATGTCCGAATTGCTGATCAACTGATTGAGGCCGGTGCACCTGAAATATGCTTGAAGGATATGGCGGGTATCGGTCGTCCGGGTATGTTAGGAGAATTGGTCAGAACTATCAAGGAGAAACATCCAGATATATTGATTCAATATCATGGTCATAGCGGACCGGGATTGTCTATGGCTTCTATTCTTGAGGTTTGCGAAAATGGTGCGGACATCATTGATGTGGCTATGGAACCGATGTCTTGGGGCAAAGTGCATCCGGACGTAATCTCTGTGCAGGCTATGTTGAAAGATTTAGGCTTCCAGGTTCCCGACATAAATATGAAAGCATATATGAAAGCTCGCGCTATGACGCAAGAATTCATTGATGATTTTCTGGGTTATTTTATGGATCCTACCAATAAATACATGTCTTCACTTCTACTGAAATGTGGTTTGCCGGGTGGTATGATGGGTTCCATGATGGCAGACTTGAAAGGAGTGCATTCCGGTATCAATATGATATTAAGGAGTAAGAATGAGCCGAAGCTTAGTCTGGATGATCTGCTTGTGATGCTTTTTGATGAAGTGGAATATGTATGGCCTAAGCTGGGTTATCCTCCTTTGGTGACTCCTTTCAGCCAGTATGTGAAGAATGTTGCATTAATGAATCTTATGCAGCAGGTAAAAGGAGAAGATCGCTGGACAATGATAGATAACCACACTTGGGATATGATTCTGGGTAAAAGCGGACGTCTTCCGGGTAAGCTCGCACCGGAGATTGTAGAGTTGGCGAAATCTAAAGGATATGAATTTGTCGATACCGACCCGCAGTTGAATTATCCGGATGCTTTGGATGAATATCGGAAGGAAATGGATGAAAATGGCTGGGAATATGGAGAGGATGACGAGGAACTTTTCGAACTGGCCATGCACGATCGCCAGTATCGTGATTATAAGTCCGGGGTTGCCAAAAAGCGTTTTGAGGAAGAGTTGCAACATGCAAAGGATGCGGCAATGGCAAAGAACGGATATTCGGAAGAGGAAATTAAGAAATTGAAACGTGCCAAGGCAGACCCGGTCATTGCTCCTGATAACGGGCAGGTACTTTGGGAAGTTTCCGTAGAGGGACCATCCATTGCTCCTTTCATCGGACGTAAATATCAGCATGACGAAGTCTTTTGTTATCTTTCTACCCCGTGGGGAGAATATGAAAAGATTCTGACCGGATTTACCGGAAGGGTTGTGGAGATATGTGCACAGCAGGGTGCTAATGTACATAAAGGAGATGTTATTGGTTATATTTTACGGAGTGATATTTTTGCGTAGACTCTTATAAGAAAGAGTTAGGGCATAAGCTGCGCCTAATAAAAAATTTTAGGGGGGCTGTCTAACAAGTCTCTTTTTAACGATTTCGAGGGTGTGTCATAATGCCCAATTATAAAGATTTACCCCTGCTACAGCTATCTGTGGCAGGGATGTTTTTTCAAATCGGGAGTTTCGACACACTCCAGATTTCTAATTTTAGGGATTTGTTAGACAGCCCCTTTCTTTTGCATACAAAAAAGTTAACTTTGTACTAAATAAGATTATGAATTTTACCCTATAAAACATGCTATCAAGATATCTAAAGTAGGAAAAACAATTAGATGAGATATACAAAAAGGGTTTAAGCAATTGAATAATAGAAAATAGTAATAATATTTTGAAAATCACGGAAGTTTAGAAAATGATAAGTAAAACCTTCAACCGCTATATCTGGTTGCTCAACACGCTGCTTCAGCATCGCAGATTAACTTTTGAGGAGATAAGCTGTCGATGGAAAGATAGTTGTCTCGGTGATGGTAGACCGCTTGCATTACGTACATTCCACATGCATAGAGAAGCTATTGCAGAACTTTTTGGTGTAGAGGTCGAATGTGATACATCCAGCTATGAGTATTATATTTCTTCTTCTAGTCAACTGAAAAATGACAAGACTCGTCAGTGGTTGCTTAACTCCTTCACAGTGTCTAACATGATAGAAGCAGGGCGCAACATGAAAGATCGAATTTTGTTTGAGGAAATTCCTGAAGGAACTGAATATCTCCAAACAGTCATAGATGCAATGCAACGAAAAAAGGAATTGAAGATTGATTATAAACCTTTCAATGGTCATCAGTCAATATTTCACTTGCAGCCATACGCTATGAAGGTTTACCATCAGCGTTGGTATGTAGTCGGCTATCTCAAAGAGCAGGAAGGAATAAGGAATATTGCCCTTGATCGTACTTTGGAAATGGAATTGACAGATGACTCATTTATACTCCCCAATGATTTTGATGCAGAAGAATATTATGCTCATACAGTTGGTATATTTGTCAATGACAAATTGAAGCCACAGAAAGTAGTTGTTCGGGTATTCGGTGTTCATGTAGAGTATATGCGTTCTCTGCCACTGCATTTCTCTCAACTAGAGATAAAAACAGAACACAAAGAGTACAGCGACTTTGAATACCAACTTTGCTTAACTCCAGAGCTAACAAGTCAGTTACTTGCTATGGGTGAAAAGATCGAAGTTATGGAACCAATAGGGCTGCGTGAAGAAATTAGAAAACGACTTTTTGCTGCCATAAATAGATATAAATAGGAAAATAATGGCGTGCAGAGTTTTAGCAGAGATCAATAATACATAGTTATAAACTCTAAATGAAGAAATTGAAAATGGTTAATAATTACACAATAAAAACAACCTATTACGATAGGAAAATGGATGAAAAGTTGCTAACCCACATAAACGAGCGGTTTCCTTGGATCATCAGTTATGTTAAATCACATAATTGTTTAGATTTCCAGACTGGAAATGATCCTAAAACTAATCGTTCTTGGTTTTCTATATATAGAGGTACTGGATGTATACTAACCTTTCGTAGTCATTCGGGTAAAGTTGATGATATATGTGATGTAGCCGAGGCTTACAAAGAATTAATGCAACCAGATTTTTTTAGAAATCCAACACCGGATCAGTTTGACACATATTTAGCGAAAATCGCTTCCACGGAAAAATTCAAAAGATACTATAATACAGAGGTTCGCAATGAAGGATATTATCAGACATTAATAGGACGTCGTTATACGTTCGAAGTTAAAGATACTGATGATTTTATTCTTTTTGACAAGGAACTAGTTATCGGTTTTAAAACAAAAGACATAAAAGATGAATGGAATAAGGAAATCGTAGACCAACAAACATTGAAAATTGAACAATTAAGAAAGACGTACAATGGAACACTCCCTGAAGAAATAAAACCTGAGTATGGTGAATTTGACTTCCTTGGTCTAAATACTAATGGAGATATATTGATAATGGAACTTAAACAAAATGATCCTGCTAAGACTGCATTGTCTCCTATTCAAACTTCATATTACTATCTACAGTTTCAAAAATTAGCTAGAGAAGATGATAAGTTGTACCAACGAATAAAAGCAATGATCGAGCAAAAAATAGATTATGGACTTATCGGTTCCTGCTACAAAAATAAAATACCATTAAAGCTTTCCGGAAGAATAATACCGTGTGTAATTGTAGGAGAAGACAGTAATTTGTCTGAAACAATCTGCGAAAGATATAGATTTATTCGTGATTTATTTTTGCCGGAAATGAAAGCATACACATACATACGCAAGGAGCGTACTCTCGTTATATCAAAAGACTTATAAACAGAATGAATCTTATTATTCATCGTGGGGCTGACCAGATAGGTGGTTGTATTACAGAAATATCGATTGAGAATTGTAAAATTCTTATAGACTTCGGTAGCAATCTTCCTGGTTGCAAAAAAGAAGAACTGACAGAAGAACAAGTAAAATCAATCATAGGACACGCTGATGTTGAAACATTAAAAGAAGTCTGTCAAACTGTTCATCCTCGTATTGGAGTCATACCTATACATAAAGATGAGAACTCACGATATGATAGCATTAGTGGAATTTCTTCATACTTTATATTCGACGAAGGTGATGTTGACATACATGGCATTCATATTTCTGTAAAATGAAAATACTTCAAATTTCTGATACGCATAATCAGCATCGGCAATTGACCGATCTTCCAGCTGCTGATGTCATTGTACACTGTGGCGATTTTACGGACAATGGTACAGAGGAAGAAGTGCTTAACTTTCTCAACTGGTTCGTCGAATTACCCTATCCTCACAAAATCTTCATAACTGGTAATCATGACCTTTGCCTTTGGGAGGCTGAAGGCATTGAAGATTTGCCTAACAATGTATACTTCCTTCAAGATTGTGAATGTGAGATTGATGGTATTAAGTTCTTTGGTTTGGCATATAACCATCCTGAGACTTTGATACCAAATGATGTTGACGTGCTCATTACTCATGAACCTCCTATCATGATACTTGATGAATCAGCAAGAATTCACTGGGGAAATGCATTACTTCGAAACAAGGTTTACGAGGTAAAGCCACATTATCATTTGTTCGGTCACGCTCACGAAGGATATGGTACATTCAAGGATGAGCACATCATTTTCTCAAATGGGGCAATACTTGATGACCACTACAACTCTTGCCATAAACCTAAACTGATTATCTACAAATAGGTCGAAACTATAGTTTTCCCAATAGTTGTAAACTAAGAAAAAGTTGGCATATCGAAGATGATATGCTGGTAGTAGAAAAGGCAGAAAGTACCGAGTCTGGTAATGAGGGTACCCTTTTCGGACACCTTCTTCATAATGATTCTTTAATAATAGTGGTAATTAATGACAATTCATAGATAATAAAAAGAAATCCCCTGTCGGACTAGCCGGCAGGGGATTCTGTCATTAATCAAATTAAGCTCTCGCTATTGAAATCTAGCAATTTCTAGTCTTTTAATTTTGCGATGATGAAGTCGCGGTTCAAGCGAGCGATGTTGCTGATAGAAATATTCTTCGGACATTCAGCTTCACAAGCACGAGTGTTTGTACAGTTACCGAATCCCAGTTCATCCATCTTTGACAACATAGCTTTTGCACGGCGCAAAGCTTCCGGTTTACCTTGCGGCAGCAAGTTCAACTGGCTAACTTTTGCAGAAACGAACAACATAGCAGAACCATTCTTACATGCAGCTACACAAGCACCGCAACCGATACAAGAAGCAGCATCCATAGCTTCGTCAGCGATAGGTTTCGCGATCAGGATAGCGTTAGCATCCTGCGGAGCACCTGTGCGTACGCTTACATAACCACCAGCTTGCATAATCTTGTCGTATGCAGTACGGTCTACCATCAAGTCTTTGATGACAGGGAAACCAGCCGAACGCCAAGGTTCAACAGTGATGGTGTCACCGTCGTTGAAACGACGCATATAGATTTGGCAAGTAGTAGCACCTGTTGCAGGACCGTGCGGATGTCCGTTGATGTAAAGAGAACACATACCGCAGATACCTTCGCGACAGTCATGATCGAATACTACCGGTTCTTTTCTTTCGCTGATGAGCTGTTCGTTCAGAATATCCAGCATTTCGAGGAAGGAAGTATCACCGGGGATATCTTTCATTTGGTAGGTTTCAAAAGCACCTTTAGCTTTCGGACCAGCTTGGCGCCATACCTTCAGTGTAAATGATATATTTTTATCCATTTTCTTCTAATTCTTTTAAATGTTTAACTTCACCGATTAGCTCTTGTAGTTACGAGTCTGAACCTTGATAGCTTCGTATACCAGCGGTTCTTTGTGCAATACCGGAGCCTTTTCATCGTCACCTTGATATTCCCAGCATGCTACATAGAAGAAGTTTTCGTCATCACGTTTTGCTTCTCCTTCTTCAGTCTGGTATTCTTCACGGAAGTGACCACCACAACTTTCGTTACGGTTCAATGCGTCGTAAGCAACAAGCTCACCCATAGTGATGAAGTCGTACAGACGGATTGCTTTGTCAAGCTCTACGTTCATGCCTTCCTTAGAACCGGGGATAAACAAGTTCGTTTCGAATTCCTTGCGGATTTCTTTCAGTTCGGCGATACCTTTCTTCAGGCCTTCTGCCGTACGTCCCATACCTACATATTCCCACATAACATGACCCAGTTTCTTGTGGATAGAATCAACAGATTCTTTACCCTGGATGCTCATGAACTTGTCGATCTTAGCTTGAACGGCTTTTTCAGCTTCAGCGAATTCAGGAAGATCGGTAGAGAAACGAGGAACAGTGATCTGGTCTGCCAGATAGTTCTGGATGGTGTAAGGCAATACGAAGTAACCGTCAGCCAAACCTTGCATCAATGCAGAAGCACCGAGGCGGTTTGCACCATGATCGGAGAAGTTACATTCACCGATAGCGAACAGACCCTTGATAGTGGTTTGCAGTTCGTAGTCTACCCAGATACCACCCATTGTATAGTGGATAGCCGGATAAATCATCATCGGGTTATAATATTTCACACCACTGATTTCTTTAGCCAGTTCGCCCGGATTAACGTCAGTGATTTCTTCGTACATATCGAAGAGGTTGCCATAACGTTGAAGAACAACGTCGATACCCAAACGGTTGATCGCTTCAGAGAAGTCGAGGAATACGGCCAAACCTGTGTTGTTTACACCGAAACCAGCGTCGCAACGTTCTTTAGCGGCACGGCTGGCAACGTCACGCGGAACCAGGTTACCGAATGCCGGATAGCGGCGTTCCAAGTAATAGTCGCGGTCTTCTTCCGGAATATCACTTCCTTTGATTTCGCCCTTCTGGAGTCTTACAGCATCTTCTTTCTTCTTCGGAACCCAGATACGACCGTCGTTACGGAGAGATTCGGACATCAAAGTCAGCTTAGACTGCTTGTCGCCATGTACCGGAATACAAGTCGGGTGAATCTGAACGTATGCCGGATTTGCGAATACAGCACCCTTGCGGTAGCAAGAGATAGCAGCTGTACAGTTACAACCCATAGCGTTAGTAGACAAGAAGTAAGCGTTTCCATAACCACCGGTAGCGATTACTACAGCGTGAGCAGCGAAACGTTCCAATTTGCCTGTTACAAGATTTTTTGCGATGATACCGCGGGCACGTCCGTCAACGATGACAACATCCTGCATTTCGTAGCGGGTATACAGTTTAACAGTACCTACGTTTACCTGACGGCTCAATGCAGAGTAAGCACCCAGCAGCAACTGCTGACCAGTCTGGCCTTTAGCATAGAAAGTACGGGATACCTGTGCGCCACCGAAAGAACGGTTGTCCAGTGTACCGCCATATTCGCGAGCGAAAGGAACACCTTGCGCTACACATTGGTCGATGATAGCGTTAGACACTTCAGCCAAACGATATACGTTTGCTTCACGGGCACGATAGTCGCCACCTTTTACAGTATCGTAGAACAGACGGTAAACCGAGTCACCATCATTTTGATAATTCTTTGCAGCATTGATACCACCCTGTGCAGCGATAGAGTGTGCACGACGGGGAGAATCCTGAATACAGAAATTGAATACTCTGAAACCCATTTCACCAAGTGAAGCAGCGGCAGAAGCACCTGCCAGACCCGTACCCACAACGATGATGTCCAAACGACGTTTATTAGCGGGGTTCACCAATTTCTGGTGAGCTTTATAGTTGGTCCATTTCTCAGCCACCGGGCCTTCTGGAATTTTTGAATCTATCTTGATCATAATATTATTTACAATTTAATCATTTACAATTTACTATTTAGCAAGCACCGCCACAAATCAGTGTTTTCACGAAGAATACCACTACTACCAGTGCGAAACCGAGTACAACAATCGTAGAATAGATGTTAGAAATACATTTCCAACGGTTGATCCATACTTTGTTGTTCCATCCCAGTGATTGCATAGAGCTCCAGAAACCGTGAGTCAGGTGGAACCACAAAGCAAACAGCCAAACGAGGTAAAGAACTACGTAAACCGGGCAAGAGAAAGTCTGCTGGATGTGATAAGCACCGTTAGCGGCATAAGCCAGCGTCAGTGTGTCAGCGTGCATGCCCATGTTGTGCATCAGTTCCGGCAACTGCATTTTTGCCCAGAAGTTGAAGAGGTGTAAGCCAAGACCTACGATTACGATAATACCTAACACTAACATGTTCTGAGAAGCCCATTCTACAGTTTTTGGTTTGTCAACCACTGCATAGCGTTCGCTACCACGCGCTTTGCGATTCTGCATTGTCAGCCAGAACGCATAGATGATGTGAATGATGAAAAGAGCAGCCAATCCTGCGGTAGCCACTAACGCATACCAGTTTGCTCCCAGGAACTCACAAATCATGTTGTAACCATCAGCCGAGATGATTGCAACCAGGTTCATCGCCATGTGAAATGTTAGAAACAGGACAAGGGCGATACCGGTAACGCTCATCACCACTTTCCTTCCTACAGATGAATTACTTAACCACATAAATGATTGAATTTAAATTATTTAATTGTTAGAACTAAAATTTCAACGTTTTACACCTCTTACAGACTGCAAAAATAGGGGAAATAGATTGATTGAGCAAGGAATTAAAGAAATAATTCTTTAATAATGAATCAATACGCTCATGTATCAGTATGCCAGCCAGTATGTATGCATGGTGCAACTGATCGTTTCTTTTTCCGGTGTCCATTCGTATACGGGCATGCCATAGAGGTTTTTGAAAATTTATTAATCGCCGACTATAGTTGTCTGCCTGGCTGACTATAGTCGGCTGAGTGGACAACAATAGTCGACTAGGTAGACAACTCCAGTCGGCTTCTCAAATGCAAGCTGTTCAATTGGCAAAGATTGACAATGCCGATGCGAAGGTTACGGGCAGTGAAAGTGCGAACTGTGGGGATTGTGAAGGCGTGAAGAGCGTGAAGAAAAGACTTTTCTTTATTTGTTCACAGAAAACACCTATCAAACAGTAGGTTACCATCCGTGAAGAATGTGAAGGAGAAGAACTAAACTATTGATCCGTTTGGTCATTATGTATACATTCAGGAGAGGATTTTCATTTATAATACTTACTTTTGCGATATGAGAAAATAGATTGTTAAACCCCAAGGAGATATAGTTATGAATATGAAAAACATTTTCTATTGCTTGTTGCCGGGACTTCTTTTCGGAGCATGTTCCAATAAGGTCTACGAAAAGACCAGTGATGGAGTAATAGTTAAAATACAACAGGAAAAAACAGGAGGTCCTCGTCTGGTACGCTTTCAGGTGATGGGAGATAAGTTGATTCGTGTCTCTGCTACCGCCGACAGCAAGTTTGCCGATCCGCAAAGTCTGATTGTTGTTCCGCAGAAGAAGCAAACATCTTTTGCCATCATGCAAAGTGGCGATACGATAACAGTGTCTACTGAAGAAGTGAAAGCATCCGTATTGGCTGGTACCGGAGAAGTGTGGTTTGCGGATAAAGACGGAAAGCTAATCTTGCAAGAGAATAAAGGAGGAGGGAAAAAGTTTACTCCTATAGAAGTGGAAGGAACGAAAGGATATACGATCTGTCAGGTTTTTGAATCTCCCGAAGATGAAGCGTTCTATGGATTGGGCCAGCATCAGTCGGATGAGTTTAATTATAAGGGTAAGAACGAAGAGTTGTTCCAATACAATACGAAAGTATCCGTTCCGTTTGTTGTTTCGAATAAAAATTATGGTATACTGTTGGATAGTTATTCGTTGTGCCGTTTTGGTAATCCGAATGATTATTCTCAGTTGAACCGTGTCTTTAAACTTTATGATCGGACAGGCCGGGAAGGAGCGCTTACCGGTACTTATCTGCCGAAAAAGGGAGAAACGCTGGTCCGCCGTGAAGACTCCATTTATTTCGAGAATCTGAAAACGATTGAAAATCTTCCGAAGAAACTGCCGTTAATGGGGGCTAACGTCATCTATGAAGGAGAGATAGAGCCGGCTCAAACGGGAGAATTTAAGTTTATTCTTTATTATGCGGGATATGTCAAGGTATATTTGAATGATGAGCTGGTAGTGCCGGAGCGTTGGCGGACTGCATGGAATCCCAATAGCTATAAGTTTGCAGCTCATCTGGAAGCGGGAAAGCGTGTGCCGTTGAAAATTGAATGGCGGCCTGACGGCGGGCAGTCTTATTGCGGGCTGCGTGCGTTGACACCTGTTGCTCCCGAAGAGCAGGGAAAGCAGTCGTGGTGGAGTGAAATGACCAAGCAACTCGATTATTATTTTATGGCTGGTGAGGACATGGACGACGTGATTAGCGGTTATCGTACGCTGACCGGAAAGTCTCCTGTTATGCCGAAGTGGGCAATGGGGTTCTGGCAAAGTCGTGAGAAGTATAATAGGCAGGATGAAATGTTGGAAGCACTGAAAGGCTTCCGTGATCGTAAAATCCCGTTGGACAATATCGTACTAGACTGGAATCACTGGCCGGAGAACGCTTGGGGAAGTCATGAGTTTGATAAAACCCGTTTTCCGGATCCGAAAGCAATGGTCGATTCCATTCATGCGATGCATGGTCGTATGATGATTTCGGTATGGCCTAAGTTTTATGTTACTACTGAACATTTCAAGGAGTTCGACAAAAAAGGATGGATGTATCAGCAGTCTGTCAAGGATAGTTTGAAAGATTGGGTCGGTCCCGGTTACCATTATGGTTTTTATGACGTATACGATCCCGCCGCCCGGAAATTGTTTTGGAAACAGATGTATGAGCATTATTATCCACTAGGTATCGATGCCTGGTGGATGGATGCCAGCGAACCGAATGTGCGCGACTGTACAGACCTGGAATATCGGAAGGCTTTGTGCGGGCCTACGGCATTGGGCTCTTCTACAGAATTCTTCAATGCTTATGCACTGATGAATGCGGAAGCGATTTACAACGGTCAGCGCGGAGTGGATAATAACAAACGTGTGTTTCTGCTGACCCGTTCGGGATTTGCCGGATTGCAGCGTTATTCTACGGCTACATGGAGTGGAGATATCGGTACACGTTGGGAAGACATGAAAGCGCAGATTTCTGCCGGGTTGAATTTTGCGATGAGCGGCATACCTTATTGGACAATGGATATTGGCGGTTTTTGTGTAGAGAATCGTTATGTGGCAGGACAGAAACAATGGAACGCTGCAAAGACGGAAAATGCCGATTATAAAGAATGGCGCGAGTTGAATGCCCGCTGGTATCAATTCGGTGCGTTTGCTCCTTTGTATCGTGCGCACGGGCAGTATCCTTTCCGTGAAATATGGGAGATTGCGCCGGAAGGGCATCCGGCTTATCAGTCGGTTGTGTATTATACCAAGCTACGTTATAATATGATGCCGTATATTTATTCGCTGGCAGGTATGACTTGGTTGGATGATTATACGATTATGCGTCCCTTGGTTATGGATTTCACTGCGGATGCCGAAGTGAATAATATTGGTGACCAGTTTATGTTCGGCCCTTCATTGATGGTATCTCCCGTTTATCGCTATGGTGAACGTAGCCGTGAAATTTATTTCCCTCAAGCAGAAGGCTGGTATGATTTCTATTCCGGCAAATTCCAGGCTGGGGGAGAGAGGAAAGAAATAGAGGCTCCTTATGAGCGTATTCCGTTGTATGTGCGTGCAGGGGCTATTGTTCCGTTCGGAGATGATATTCAGTATACGGATGAGAAACCGGCGGAGCATATCCGTTTGTATATTTATCAGGGAGCGGATGGAGAGTTTACGCTATACGAAGATGAAGGAGTGAATTATAACTATGAACAAGGAATGTATGCCATGATACCAATAAAGTATGATGAGGCTACTAGGACTTTAGTGATCGGTGAACGCCGGGGGGAATTTCCGGGTATGTTGAAGGAGCGTACTTTCACGGTGGTTACGGTCAATAAGGAGAAAGCACAGCCATTTGATTTGAATGCAAAAGGAGTGACCGTGAAGTATGATGGTAACGAACAGATAGTGAAACTGTAGGCTGTTTCCGTCCGTGAATTGATGGAAAATATATGAGGCTGTCTAAAAAGTCGTTAGTAACTCTAACTCCCCTCCTTCGGGAAGGACGGGGTGGTAGGATAAACGAGGTTCTTCCTATCGTATTGTAGATGATAGAACCGACTTTTTAGACAGCCTCTTATTTTTTGTATATAGGAAGGAAAAGCTAATCGGTTAATACACAGCTCTTAGTGGACATATATATACAGCACGGTGGATATATATACTCACCATCGTGTATATATATGTCCACTATGGTGAGTATATATGTCCACCGAACTGAAAAATGGTGTCTTATGATTGTTTACTGAATGCCCTATTTCAGCTTCTTCTGATACTCATCCGAATTCAGTATCTCCAGCGCCTTTTGTATACTCTCATTGGTAGTATTCATTACCCGGAAATATTCGTTCATATCCCAAAGATCACGGGCTATCAGTGCTTTAAGCTGCGTCTTGATAAGAGGGAGCGACTTTTGATATTGCTCTTCGTTAAACTTCACCCCTTCTTTCTCTCCTATTTCTTTTAAAGTGGCAAGCATATTATCATCGACTACGAACTTCTCATTAAACGATTCGAACTTCTTGTATTTGTTTGCCAACTCTTTCCGGTGTCCTTCGATAAACTGCATGGTGAATTTAATCACGGCTCCTTTAGCTACCAGATTGCGGTGATAATCCGTATAAAGAGTAGTGTCGATAGGTACGAAATAATCCGGCATGATACCCCCTCCGCCATAAACGGTACGTCCTAGTTTCTTGGTTTGTACTTTTAGCGAATCCGGGAAGTGGATGCTGTCAGCATTCATCAGTTCACCGTGGTTGAAACGTTCTATCAGATCTTTGTTGTAATCTGTCGAACTGTCGTAAGGCTTTTGGATGCAGCGCCCTGCAGGAGTGTAATAGCGTGCAATAGTCAAACGAATCATGGAACCGTCCGGCAAGTCGATAGGACGTTGTACCAGTCCTTTGCCGAAAGAGCGGCGTCCTACGATAATTCCTCTATCCCAATCCTGTACTGCGCCGCTGACAATTTCGCTGGCAGAGGCCGTATATTCGTCTACCAGGATGATGAGACGTCCATTGCGGAAATTCCCATTTCCTTTGGCATAGAAATCACTGCGTTTGGCAGCTCTTCCTTCTGTGTAGACAATCAGTTCCTTTTGTCCCAGGAATTCGTTGGCAAGGTCGATAGCTGCATTCAGGTAACCTCCACCGTTTCCTTGCAGGTCGAGAATCAGGTCCTTCATGCCTTGTTTCTGAAGGCTTGTCATTGCTTTCTTGAATTCCTCGGCAGTAGTTGCTCCAAAACGGTTGATGCGGATATAACCTGTCTTTGGCTGGATCATATAAGAAGCATCGAGGCTAAGGATAGGTATTTTATCTCTTTTCACTGTGAACAATAAAGGATCCTGTACGCCACGACGAACAATCGTCAGGTTGACTTTAGAGCCTTTCGGACCACGCAGACGCTTCATAATATCTTCCGTGCTCATTTTCACTCCGGCAATGGCGCTGTCATTGACCGCGATGATACGGTCACCGGCAAGGATGCCGACTTTCTCGGAAGGTCCGTTGCTGACAGGTTGCACTACCAACAAAGTATCCTCAATCATCTGAAACTGAACTCCAATACCTTCGAAGTTACCTTGAAGAGGCTCGTTCATTTTCTTCACTTCCTCTGCGTCCGAGTAGGTAGAGTGCGGGTCGAGTTGTGCCAGCATCTTGATGATGGCTTCTTCCACCAATTTGTTTTCATCTACTTTGTCTACATAGAAATTGGAGATTGCGAACTCTGCCATCTGTAGCTTCCGCATGGCTTCAGAACCGAAGTTCTGGGCTTGTATGGTTGATACTGCCCACAGGCAAGCCAAAAGAACATATATTTTAATCTTATTCATAATCTCACTTTATTGGAAATCTTATCCGCATGGTTTCCCCTTCTTCGGGAAACTGTGCAGTATATTTTTTCTCAACCCATCTTCATCCCTTTGGGAATAAACTGGCTGATGTCTTTATTATAAGTCAATAATTCGCGTACAATTGTAGAGCTGACGCAAGTCAGTTCCGGTTCTGTGAAGAGCAGGATAGTTTCAATACCTGCCAGTTTGCGGTTGATGTCCGCAATTGTCTCTTCATACTCGAAATCTTTCACCGTACGGATACCGCGTATAATGAACTTGGCCCCTATTTCCTGCGCAAAATCAATAGTCAGGCAGTCGTAAGACATCACTTGAATACGAGGTTCATCTTTATAAAGTTCTCGAATCATTTCTTCCCTTTTCTCAATAGGAAAGTATGTATTCTTGTTCTCATTGATACCAATTCCTATCACGATTTCGTCCATAAAGGTAAGTGCACGTTCCACTACCGAATAATGTCCGATGGTGAATGGGTCAAAGGTGCCCGGGAATATTGCTTTTCTCATGATGCCAGGTCTTCTTCTATAACTAGATTGTCTATAATAAAGTTCTGTCGTTCCATGGTGTTTTTACCCATATAGAACTCAAGTAGTTCTTTTACTGCGTCTGTTTTTCGCAAAGATACTTGTTCCAGACGCATGTCCTTACCGATGAAATGCTTGAACTCGTCCGGTGAAATCTCTCCTAAACCTTTAAATCGCGTGATTTCCGGATTCGGGCTTAGTTCGTTTATTGCGTTAACGCGCTCTTCTTCACTGTAGCAGTAGATTGTTTTCTTCTTGTTGCGTACACGGAACAAAGGTGTTTGCAGGATATACACATGTCCCTTTTTAATAAGATCGGGGAAGAATTGCAGGAAGAAGGTAATCAGTAGCAGGCGGATATGCATGCCATCCACATCGGCATCGGTTGCTACGATAACCTTGTTGTAGCGCAGACCGTCCAACCCGTCTTCAATATTCAAGGCTGCTTGAAGCAGATTAAATTCTTCGTTTTCGTAAACCACTTTCTTGGTTAATCCGAAAGAGTTCAGCGGCTTACCGCGAAGACTGAACACTGCCTGCGTGTTCACATCACGGCTTTTGGTGATGGAACCACTTGCAGAGTCTCCCTCGGTGATAAAGATGCAGGAGTCTTCTTCCAATCCTTTCCCTTTCGGGTCGTTGAGGTGAATACGGCAGTCGCGTAATTTACGGTTGTGCAGGTTCGCTTTCTTTGCACGCTCACGGGCCAATTTGGTAACCCCTGCAATGGCTTTACGTTCTTTCTCCGATTCTTGAATTTTTTGTTGTATTACTTCGGCTATATCCGCGTTCTTGTGCAGAAAGTTATCCACTTCCTGTTTGATGAAATCACCTACATACTTGTTGACGGTCACTCCGCCGGGGACCATATTGGTAGAACCCAGCTTCGTTTTTGTCTGACTCTCAAAGATAGGTTCTTCCACATTGACAGCAATGGCAGCAACCAGTCCGTTACGGATATCGGTATAATCCATGTTCTTGTTGAAAAACTCCTTGATAGTACGGGCGATGTGTTCTTTGAAAGCACTTTGATGCGTACCGCCCTGCGTGGTATGCTGACCGTTGACAAAGGAGTAATATTCTTCTCCGTATTGTCCGGTATGAGTGAAGGCTATTTCGATGTCTTCCCCTTTCAGGTGGATAATCGGGTAAAGTCCGGTTGCCGTCATGTTGTCGTTCAAAAGGTCTACCAGACCATTGCGCGACAGGATACGGTGTCCGTTATAGATAATGGCAAGCCCTGTATTGAGGTACGTGTAATTACGTAGCATTGTCTCAATAAATTCAGGCTTGAAACAGTAATTCAGGAATAATGTATTATCCGGTTCGAAGAAGATGTAAGTTCCGTTTTCCTCTTCGGTATCTTGCGTATTGTCACTCAGCAGGGTTCCTTTGGAGAAAATAGCAGTACGTACTTTACCGTCACGGTAGCTGCGTACCTCAAAACGGGAGCTCAAGGCATTGACGGCTTTCACACCCACACCGTTCAACCCGACACTTTTCTTAAATGCCTTGCTGTCGTACTTACCACCAGTGTTCAACATGCTGACAGCTTCGATGAGTTTTCCCTGCGGGATGCCTCGTCCGTAGTCGCGTACGCTGATACGAAGGTTTTCTTCAACGGTAATCTCGATTTTCTTACCGGCTTGCATTTTGAACTCATCAATACTGTTGTCAATTACTTCTTTCAGGAGGACATAGATTCCGTCTTCGGCATGTGCACCGTCGCCCAGCCTTCCGATATACATACCGGGGCGTGTGCGTACATGTTCCATGTCACTTAGGTGACGGATGTTGTCGTCAGTGTACTCTACTGCATTGTTGTTGTCTACAGGTATCAATTCGTTCTCTTCCATAGCTGTTTCTTTATTTTATCTCTTTGATGAACGCACGGCGGCGCTTATGTTGTTGAGTCTCAAAGTAATCCCATTGTGCCTGAACTTTTCCGTTCAGTTCCAGTTCGGGGTTGCTTTCCGCAAAGATAAAACCTAATTTTTGATAAACCGGAATTAAATCGGAAAATAACAAAGCGTTAACACCTTTGTTTTGATATTCCGGTTTCACTGCAACGAGTAGCAGATCAAGCATCTTGGCACGGCGTTTCATGAATAATGCCTTTAACAGATAGAACCATCCGAATGGCAACAGACGTCCGTTTGATTTCTGTAAAGCTTCGGCGAGAGATGGCATGGAGATACCTACACAGACCAGTTCGTCATTGGCATCAGTAATCAGTGTAACCATTCGTAAGTCAAGGATCGGCAGATACATTTTCACGTATTGGTCGATTTGCCGCTGTGTCAACGGAGAATAGCCATAAAGAGGACTATATGCTTCATTCATCAGCTCGAAAATCTTCTGTCCGTAATCTTTGGCTATTTTTTTTGCGGAAGTATATTTCTTTATCTTGAGATTATATTTTCGTTGGATCAGTTCGGAGATACGTTTATGCTTGTCGGGAATGGCATCCGGTATGTAGATTTTGTATTCCACCCAGTCGGCGTCTTTCTCGAAGCCTAACTTTTCCATGTGTACAGGATAGTATGGGTAGTTGTAGATAGTAGCCATGGTGCTAAGTTGGTCGAATCCTTCAACTAACATTCCTTCCGCATCGAAATCAGTAAATCCGAGAGGACCGGCAATGTGAGTCATGCCTCGTTCTTTTCCCCATTCTTCTACCGTTTTGATGAGTGCGGATGATACTTCGGGATCGTCGATGAAGTCTATCCATCCGAAACGAACGTTTTTACATTTCCACTTCTCGTTCGCTTGGTTGTTGATGATTGCAGCTACACGTCCTACTATTTTATCGTCCCGGTATGCGAGGAAATAATCTGCTTCACAGAATTCGAATGCTGCGTTTTTCTTCTTGTTGAAGGTGTTGAGCATGTCGTCATAGAGGTCAGGCACAGAGTAAGGGTTACCCTTGTACATTCTGTAATTGAAACGGATAAATTTCTTAAGTTCTCTCTTTGTGGAGACTTTCTTGATTGTAATAGCCATATCTCGTATTTATGATTTGAGCAGACAAAGATACGTGATAATCTTTAAATTACAACGCGCCGGAAAGAGAAAATATCGTCTCTGGACGATTAGGGAGTGGACTGTAAATATGAAAAATACCGGAAATGATGATCATACATTCATTGCCGGTATTCTTTTTCTGTTTTTGTAGGCCGTTTATTGGCTGATGTGTCCTTCGAAAGGCGAGGCAGGTAAACCGGCTGCGTTGTATAAGTTAGCATCATCGGGATTATCTCCCCAAGCATATCGTACAGAGACCGGTTGCTGTATTTCCTTATTCCATACTATTACTTTATTGTTTTCGATTTTAGCTTGTGCCCATTGGTATTTTCCATCTGCGCCGGCAATGGCGAATCCTGATAAATAGCCATATTTATTACGAGCTACTAGTTGCTCGTCACAAGCGTTAAAGGTAATCTCCAGTGCATCTCCGATTCTTTTTACCGACTGGAATATCGGGCCGGTGCAAACAATAGAGTTATATCCGTAATCATTGTGGAGAGCATGCAAAGCAAGTCGTTTACCTACATCTTGTTTGTTGCGGGGATGTATGTCATTTTCTTCACCGATGTCTATAATGACGGCCTGTCCTGTATGTGGTAAGGCCAGTGTCTTCGACTGTGTATCCCGCAGGTTTGCCCAATGACTTTCGGAAGGCTGCTTGGCCGGAGACATGAAGTTTGCTAATTGAACCCAATAAAATGGGAATTCGTTATTCCATCTGCTTCTCCAATCTTTAATTAAAGCTGGAAATAAATCAATGTATTCGTTGGCGCGGGCAGCATTGTTTTCTCCCTGATACCAGATTACCCCTTTCATCCCCAAACCTACCAACGGATGAATCATTGCGTTGAACAGCAAAGAAGGAAAAGCGTTAGGACCATATTCTACATAATCATATTGTGCACTCGATACTGCAACTTTATACTTCCAATTATCACACAAAGGGAAAATTCGGTTGTTGACTTTCAGGTATACTTCATCTTTAGGACCATATAGACCGCCTCCTCCACGATAGTCGGATATTTTAATAGTGATGGTATTCTGTTCCTTTAATACTTCTGCCGGAATCTTGTATAGACGTTTCAGGTCATATCCTACCGTTCGTCCTACTTCATGTCCGTTAACCCAGGTAACGTCATCGTCATCGATAGTACCGAGACTCAATTCAGCATCCTGTCCTAAACAGTTGGCCGGTATGGAAAACTGATAAGTAAACCATACAACTCCATCTATACCGGATAACTCCTCATTTGACCATAATGACGGAACAATATGTTCCTTCCAGTTTTCTGTAGGGGTGTTTTCTAAATACCATTTCTCTTTTTCTCCCGGTTCGTTTATGATGGCTTGTTCGAATTCATTTTTGGCTTTGTCACTGTGCTGGATGTATTCTTCGAATTCAGAAGAGCGCATACGGGCTAATGATTTTTCATATTTCGGGAAATGCTCTATCACTTCCATGCTCATCCAGGTTTCGATGTCCGTACCACCCCATGAGGAGTTGATGAATCCGATAGGAATATTGAGCTTTTGGTATAATTCACGTGCAAAGAAATAGCCGACAGCTGAAAAATCAGAAGCGGAGGCGGGTGAACATACTTCCCATTTACCTTTTAAGTTGGTTTTAGGAGTGTGCCCCATTTCTTGAATTACGTTGAATGAACGGATTTGAGGGTAATTGGCAGCTGCGACTTCTTCGGTAGCATGATTAGCGCTACGCAGACGAAACTCCATATTTGACTGTCCGCTGCAGATCCATACTTCACCGATTAAAATATCTGTAAATGATAAAGTCTGCTTGGGGCTTTTCACATTTAGAGTATACGGTCCACCGGCTTGCATAGGGGGCAGGCTGACTGACCATTTCCCATTTTTATTGGTTCGGGTACTCTTTTGAGCATTTCCTAATGTTACGCTAATTCGCTCGCCGGCACTGGCAGTTCCCCATATATTGATTGGCTTCTCACGTTGCAGCACCATGTGGTCTGAGAAGAAAGAAGGTACGGAAAGCTGTGCCATCATTTGTGATAGGACAAATAGCAAGCAAACTGTTAATGATAGAAGTTTTTTCATCCGATGAGTATTTGGTGATTATTTATTCATATATTCTTTGGGAAGCAATATCTTACGAAGCGTATCGGCAAAGATTGCAGCCATACGCTGTTGAATAAATGAATGCTCTCCATGTGGCGGATGCCATCCAAATACTTCTCCATGAGTTTCTTGTGAATCCCCTGTGTAAATTAGGCTATATTGTTTTCCTGTAACCGGATGTTTCTGGTTTTTGGAGAATCCGATGTATCTGTCGAATTCTACTACCGGGAATCCCCATTTTTCTGCCAGTTTTCGGACCGAAGTGTTGAATATCGGACGACTGTCATGCCAATGAGTACATAAGACAATAGAAGCAGGCTTCCCATAAGGAGTGTTGTAATATCTGGATTTTGGATTGAATTTCTGGTTATAACAGTCTGATATGTAGCGCTTGATGACATAATCATAGCAAATGGCATAGTCGGAAGCATCAAAAGGAGTTTTATAATCCTTGTAGTTCTCTTTTAAGTTTGCTTCGTTATATACGTCTTTTTCATGTACTTGCATCAAGACGAATACATCAATGTTATCGAACTCTTCCGGGGTATAGAGAGTGCCGTCCAGCATTTTATTTGCAGTGTGAGCAATAGATTCTGCACTTACAGCCCGATTGATGGGGATGGCGTGAAGGGCACGACATCCCATTTCAAACCACTTATTGTTAGGTTCGGCAAAAGATGCTCCGGATAATAAAATGGTATAAGTGTCTTTATTTTGGGCTATTCCTGCTAAAGCGAGCAGGCAAATGAATGTGAATAAGGTGATTCTTTTGTACATAAGTTATCGTTGATTGATTAATTGGTGAATAAAATCAAGTTCAAGTGAATGTTTTCCGGCTTGTAAAGTTATAGATTTTTGGGGTTCTGGCATTGTAAAAGGAACAAATGTTGCAGAAGTGCCTGCCGGAATATCGATTGTATAACGGATGCAGTCATTAGTTTGACGAACCCAGTTGATATTTAACCAGCCATAGGGAGTATTATAGCGTATGGTAAGTTCATTCATGTCTGCCGGAAAGAAAGGTTTTAGCAAAATATGCTTGAATCCGGGATGTTTTTCATCTATCTGAATTCCTCCCAGTCCTTTGTATAGCCATGCTCCTATTTCTCCGAACATAATATGGTTATATGAGTTGTCGATAACGACATCTGTCCGCCAATTTTCATGTAGAGTTGTAGCACCTTGTTTGATCCAGTACCCCCAGGAAGGATAGGTGTCTTGTGATGCGACTTTGTAAGCTGTTTCCGCATATCCGTTATCTGACAGGGCGGAAAGTAGGGTCTTGCTTCCTAATAAACCGACGTCCAGATGATAATCGTCTTTTTCTACCAATTCATGTAGTCTGGCAGCAACTTTCTTTTTATTTTCTTCCGGAACGATTCCCCAGTATAATGGCATGGCAAGTTCTGTCTGTGTTCCCTCTGCATATATTCCTGTTTCCTTATTGAGAAAACTGGTGTTGATAGCCTCTTTTATTTTTTGTGCCAGCGTGTTATAATAGGAGGCATCTTCGGCATATCCGAAAAGTCTGGCTGCTTTGGCTAGAATACAGACGTCCGTATAATAATAGATAGAGGAAGTCAAGGTTATATTGCTTTTTGAGCGTACAGGTACCCAGTCGCCTAGTCCCCAGTCTGTAAGATGATTGGTTGATATGGATTCTATATAAGAGACATATTTTTTGATTGGTCCGTACATGCGGCGGAGTAATGTGGTATCTCCGTAAAATCGATAAATTTCCCAGGGGATAATGGCGACAGCACTTGTCCAGTCGACCCCGTTGGCCCAATCATAGCCCCATACAGAAGTTGGGATGATACATGGGAGGACTCCGTTGTCTTTTTGTTCATCACAAAAGTCGTTCATCCATTTCTCATATATGGAGATACCATCGAAATTGTATAACCCTGTTTCTATGGCAATATGTGCGTCTCCTGTCCAGCCATTTTTTTCCCGTTGAGGGCAGTCAGTCGGGTAACCGAACAAGTTGGCTAAATAGGAACTGTTAGTGGCTTTCCATATTTTGTTTAGCAGATCGGATGACGAAGACCAGTAGCCGATGGCTGGAACATCACTGTGCATTTCTACTGCAATGAGATTTTCGTCGGATAATTGAATGGGGGCAGATGATGAGACTTCTACAAACTGAAAACCTTTGTAGTTGAATTTGGGCATGAATCTATCTTGCTTTCCGCTAAGTATGACGATGTCTGTTTGAAAAGGATCGCTGTCGTCTGTCGGCCGGTAGTGATAATCTATATTTGCCATGTTTACCATACCGTTTTTGTCTAAAAGTTCCCCATGTTTCAGGCGCAGTTTTGTTCCTTTTTTCCCTTTCACTTTTAGCTCGGTGACACCTGCAATGTTTTTGGGGAAATGATAGACGTAGCAGCTGTCATTTATTTTTTTACATTGAGTTGCTGTATAGCGGGCCGTTTCACGAATCGGATGCATAACTTGTGATTTGATCGTTTCCGTAGGCGATTCGGTTTCTTGTGCATGATACCATCCGGTAGCGTTGAATCCGGGGGAGTCCCAACCTGCTAATTCTTTCTGTGCATCATAATGCTCGGCTGTATAGATGCTGTTGAAAACAACCGGGCTGTCAGTTGTTTGCCAGGTTGAGTCAGTACCCAGATATTCTGTTGTTCCATCTGTGTAACGCAGATGGAGTTGTGCTGTGAATTTAGGGCGGTTTCTCCATGAAGCCTTGTCGAAAAACCATACTGCTGTGGATTGATGATTATACCAGCCGTTCCCCAGTTGTACTCCTATTACATTTTCACCCATAGATAGTAATGACGTAACATCATGAGTGACTGATAGTATACGTTTGTCGAAATGTGTATACATAGGGTCTAGAAAATGATTTCCTGCCCGTTGCCCGTTGACAGAGAGCTCATGAAGGCCTGCCGATGCAATAGTGAGTAAGGCTTGCTCGATTGTTTTGTCTAATTGGAAGCTCTTTCTATAATAGGGTGCCGGACGGTATGTGATGTCATGTTTGTCAGTAATCCATTTCCCTTTCCAGTTGTCGGATGATAAACATCCTGTTGTGAAGGAGGATATAGGGGAAAATGTAGTTTTCTGTTTGGAGGAGGTTTGATAGCCTATTTTCCAATAATACGTTGTATATGAATCTAATGGTTGTCCATCATAGGAGACTCTTATGGGAGCTCCTATGATGGATTTGTTCCAATAACCGGACTGTCTGTCTGATAATTGAGTACTGTCTGTTGATAGCCATATCTCAACTCTGTTGATACTATCTTCCTCTAGCAGCGGAAGTTTCCAGGAGAGTCTGGGAGTTTGAGTATCTACTCCTACAGGAACGGGTATATTCTCACATTTTAATTCAAATGGCGGTTTTAGCTCTTGAGGTACACATGAGAATAGGGTTGTACCCAATAGTAAATACAAATAGGACCGAATTGGAATATGAGCCATATTGGTTAGTTGGTTAGTGATGAATTTACTTTTTTCTTCTCTCTTCGAGTTCTGTTGATATTTCATATAATCTTTTTTCATTTAACGGATAACGTGAAATGAAGAATGCTGATAGCATAGTGGCAATTGCCGGGAAGATACTCATCATCATACAAATGCCGGTTTGAGCAAAGTCGGATTGGATTACATTTGCTTTGAAACCGAAATAGGCCAGTAGCCATCCGGTCAAAGCACCTCCGATTGTCCAACCGAACTTTTGAGACATAGACGAAGAAGAGAATATCAGGCCGGTTGCCCGTCTTCCGGTTTTCCATTCGGAATAGTCTGATATATCTGCATACATAGACCATAATAAAGGAGAAATAATACCCGCACAGATGCTTATTAAGACCTGTAAACAAAGAATTCCCCAGATAAAATCTTTAGGAAGGAAGTAGAATAAAACACTTAGAATGGTAGCGCCAACCATTGCCATAAAATAAGTTTTCTTTTTACCGATTCTTTTGGTGAGTGATGGCACAAACATGATTCCGAGGATATTGGCGGCTTGTCCTAATACCAAGTAGATCGTAATTAGAGTAATGGCACTATTCATGAATGAGAAAGAGAATGTATCGGAGCTGTCTACATAATATTTGAAATAGAATACAGCAGAACCGTCGCGAAGAGAATTGAACACTAATGCCATGATTCCTGCGCATAAAAGAATCCACCAGGGTTTGTTTCTGCCCAAATCTTTCAGATCTTCTTTCAGTGATCCTTTTTCTTCCTTTATGGGCTGCACTCTTTCTTTTGTCCATAGAAAAGTTAATAAGAACATTCCACTAGCCATAATCGCAAATACGACTGCAGCCATCTGCCAGCCGAAAGCGATGTCAGGTATATTTTCCGTTATCTTCATCTTACTGAATATATCAACCAGTGGCTCAATGAGGAATAGTACCAGAATACTTCCTCCAAAAGCAAATGTCATGCGGTAGGAGGAGAACTCTGTGCGTACTTGCGGATTGGCAGACATTACCCCTAATAGAGATGCGTACGGAACATTGATTAATGAATATACCATCATCATAAGGGTATATGTGGCATAGGCAAATATGATTTTGGTAGTCATGTTATCTCCAAAAGATGAGAAGGTCAGTATACCACAGATGCCGAATGGTATGGCTACCCATAGTAGGTAGGGGCGGAATTTACCCCAGCGTGAGTTTGTCCGGTCGCCTAATATTCCGACAAACGGATCGAGGAAAGTGTCCCAAATGCGTGTGATAAGGAACATTGTTCCTACTACTGCCGAGGAGATACCTACCACGTCTGTGTAGAAAAATAGCAGATACATCGTGAATAACTTCCAAAACATGGAAGAAGCAGCATCTCCTAATCCATACCCGATTTTTTCTCTTAGTTTTATGTTTTCCATGGTGATGTATTTATTGTTTCAGGTATTGTTTATTGTGGTTTACCATAGTAATGATCCGCTTCACAGATTCTATAGAACGGAAACCGTCGGTTGGCGTGTGCAGACAATAATCTACAAGCTGGCTTACTGTTGACTCGGCTACATGAAGACGGGTGTCCGAAGACGCATAATAGATATAAATTTTTCCGTTATCATCTTCAATCCATCCGTTTGAGAATAATACATTCGATACATCACCGATTCTTTCTTCTCCTATAGGGGCCATGAAATAACCTGCAGGTTCAGCTATAATTTCTGTCGGATCTTCTAAAGAAGTCATATATAAGTATAATACATAGCGTAATCCGGCTGCGCATCCTCTTACACCATGTGCTAAATGTAACCATCCTTGTGGAGTTTTAATGGGGTGTGGCCCTTCTCCATTTTTTACCTCCTTGATCGTATGATAAAACCGTTTATTGATGATTTTTTCCTCTTTTATTTCGGCATGACAGATGTCATCTATGAGTGCCCATCCGATACCTCCTCCATTGCCGGCGTCAATAAAACCATCTTGAGGGCGGGTATACAGGGCATACTTCCCATTCACAAATTCCGGATGAAGCACTACGTTACGTTGCTGGCTCGGAGATTTCAGATCCGGCAAGCGTTGCCATGTTTTTAGGTCTTTTGTTCGTGCAATACCTGCAACGGCTACTGCGGAAGATAAATCACCGGCTGGAGCGTTTGTATCTTTGCGTTCCGCACAAAAAATGCCATAAATCCATCCATCTTCATGTGCGGTCAGGCGCATATCGTACATATTGGTATCAGGAATGTCTGTCTCCGGCATTTCTATCGGATAATCCCAAAAACGAAATCCGTCTACGGGACTATTACTTTCTGCTACTGCAAAGAATGATTTTCGGTCTGCTCCTTCCACACGCGCCACAAGATAGTATTTATGATTGATCTTGATGGCTCCCGTATTCATTACAGCGTTGATACCAATTCTTTCTTCCATGAATGGGTTTTGTTTTTCATCAAAATCATACTTCCAGATGAGTGGTGCATGTTCTGCTGTTAATACAGGGTGGTAGTAACGTTTATATATACCGTTGCTATTGTTACATATCTCATTTTTTCGGTTGATAAGAGCTTCATAATTTTGTGTTAGCTCTTCTAATCTATTACTTTTCATATTCTATAGTTATTTTTTTCGGTTAATTACTCTATAATTAAAATCCAGTCATTTCCTTTTCCCTTTGTGGGAGAGGATACGGGAATGGTATTTGTTGTTGTATTTTGATAGAATGTGATTCTTCCATTGCGAGGATTCATCCACTTTAAAGACCGTTTGGATGCTTTCATTGAAGGCAAATAAATCGTTCTCTCTCCACCTTGTGGAAAATACACTAATAAGTAGTCTTTGTTGCCGAATGCTACGGGATAGTTTTCATTTTCTAAAGGTATATCGCCAAAGATGGTTTGTTGGTTTTTTCCTTGAGTAAAGTCAAATTTTTCCCATAATCTGCGAAAGTGAATTAAGTCCCATGCTCCTTGTTTATCCATTGATTGGTACCATGGAGTGTCGGCATCACATTTAGGTTCACGTCCGGTATCAAACATCTGCCATATATCATTACAGCCGTATGTATATCCGCAAGCTCCGCTGAACATACTCTGGTAAAGTGTATGGCGGACATCATCGTCACCAAATCTTCCCTTTTCTTTTTTGAAATTGATCGGAATATTTTCATATCGGGGTTCTCCATCCATGCATGGCTTATGTGGTTCCTTTTTTAAATCGGGCAAAAGCAGGCGTTGATAGATTGCGAAATCTTGTTGTGCATGTCCGGATTGGCACATATTAAAATCCAGCCAGGAAGCATTGTGAAACCAGAATGAGGATGAGTGCTCTCCATGAGGATGATAGGTCATCAAATGGTTTTTGTCTACACTTTTAATACCGGTTGCTAATGCATTCCAAATGGCAAAGTTTTTTCCGTCTCCACTTCGATCACCTCCTATTATCCATATCAGATTGGGGGCGTTCATATAGCGTTCTCCTAACCATTTGCCGTATCTATATGCATTTTCCGGTGTAAAAATCTCCGGTCCTTTTCCCCATTGTTTGTCTACCTTATCTCCCCAGGTTGGTAGTAGAGCTATGTATAAACCTTTGGCTGCTGCCAAAGAAATAACTTTGTCTACATGAGTGAAATAGCCGGGAGCGGGCTTGTCAATATTGCCGTCAATTAACTTAGGTTCTCCGTTAGATGAAACATCCATATCATCTAATTCATCCAGGATTACCGTTTGTATGACGGTAAATCCTTTTTCCCTGCGATTCTCCAAATATTGTTCAGTCTCTTTGTCATTTAAGCGGCTGATGAGTTCCCATGCTGTATCTCCCATGTAGAGAAAAGGAGTTCCGTCACTGTATTCCAGGTAACGTCCTGAAGAATTTACCCTTAAATTTCCTTTGGACAGATTCGTGGCGTTTCCTGTCCATCGGTCTTCTTGGGCGGAAGTTCCAGTTATACAAAACATGAATAAAATATAGCAGATGGAGAATCGTTTGAACATAATTCTATTTTTTTAAGGTACTTGTATATTTTTCAATGATAGGCATTTGCGGTCTGTCTTTTCCGTCTTTGGGGGTGATTGCCATGAAATAAGTATCCCACCACGGACCCGCAGCCCAATATGTACCATTGATTCCGTTTTTTTGCAAATATCCCAAGAATAAGTCGAGGGTTTCATTCCAACGGGGATCATTGTCGGGGATTCCATATTCTCCGATAAAACCATGGAATTTATTCTGTTTAATCCATTCTACAAATGGTTTTACCCGGTCGATTCCTTTCTCCGGATAACATTCTTCCTCTTCGTATGAATATTTGTACGTACCGGATGCATCCTTGTCAAAATATACATGAGCTTCAAAAGCAAGGTTATTAGCCGGGTCTTTTAAGAATTTGAGTGTATCACTCTGCTCGATCCAACGCTCTGCTGATGACCAGTCGTTGCCGCCTACCATAATAAGCGTATTTGTGTCGACTTCTCGTATGGCATTGATAGATGCTTGTGCCATGTCGAACCACTTGGTATCCGGGGCTAGATCGTGTGGTTCGTTCATTAGCCCGTAACCATATATGTTTTTAAAAGTGGAGAATTCTTTAGCGATAGCTTGCCAGAAAGAAGCCAAGTCTTTGATTGTTAATCCGTTGTTTCCAATGAGGGTATGTTCGTTGTTCATGAAACGGCGACAGTAATTATGTAAGTCAAGAATAACCACCATATCGCGTTTCTCTGCTGCTCTGACCAATTCTTTCATTTTATTGAGGTCATGCTGGTTTAACGGTCCTTTTAAATCAAGTTGTAGCCGTTCCCATTTGAATGGTAACCGGATAAGTTTCAGCCCTTTCTTTTGCCAATATTCGAGGTCTTGATCTGTCGGGTAGGTATAGTCTTTATTATACTCACCGGGGAAAGATGAACCGAAGTCCGCGCATGCCAAGTTTACTCCGTAAGGTTCACCTGTCTCTTTTACCGGAGGTTGATTACTTTTACATCCATTTAGAGTAAGAAGGCTAAGTAGTAGAAAAGCCGAAATAAAAACTTTTTTCATAATGTTCTGTTTAATAGGGTGATTGAAGATTCCAGCCTTTTACAATAACTGGAGATTCCAAATTTATTTTTAATTTTTTTGATTCCTGTGGATTAAGCCATATATAGTTCTCCGAAACGATAAGTTGGTCCATTTTTTCCGGTACTTCTACGTGTACTCCGATAGCAGGGTGCTTTCCTGTATTTGTTAAAGTCACCATATTACCTGTGCGTTCCATTTTAATTTCTGTCTGGGGCATTGATACGATGGAACCCGGACGTACTTCGTAATTGGTAAAGTAATAATTCCGATATATGTTTTTGTTATCTTTGATTATGTCCAGAACAAAGAATAGCATGGTCGATTTGGTTTGTTCTCTATTCAGATTTATTTCTCCTAGTTTTTTGACGACATTATCATCGTCGGTACCGTTGAAAGTATGGGTGGCAACAGTATCTAGTAATGCATTGTATATAGACACTTTGACTTGATAAGGTTCTTTCTCTAATGTTTGGCAGTCATCAAGTAGATAGACTGGAAGACTGACTTCTTGACTGGCAAGGTTGCTGCGGTCAAACAGCATGACTGCTGCTAACGGAGCAAAAGACTTTTGCACAAAATAGTGAACGGGTTTGATGATACCATAATAGTCTACACATGACCATGATACACCAGGATAGTTATCGTTCATCTTATAATAAAGTGCTCCGGTAGTATGAGGCCATAATGTGCGTGCCCGTTCTAATGTATGGCGCACTCCTACTACTTGTGCTAACTGTGACCCGAGGATGAAAGAAGCCAGCGAATCCTTTGGCATAAAATAACCGGAATATTGAGTGAGTTTCTCCATTTCTCTCATCGTTCCGAAGATAGGAGTGTGGTGCGTGAAATTACCGCTCCTTTGGGGAGGCCACACTTCTTTTTCCTCGTCCAAATATCTACGCACTGTCTCGATGTGAGGCAATGATGCTATCCCAAATTCTCCCCAAAAAGGAGCGGTCATATTCAAATTGTGATTAAGATGAGCATCGTCCCACCAGCAGTTATAATTGTGCAGGCTGCCTCCCCAGGCTTCACCACGATGGAAGGGACGTGTTCCGTCAAGTTCGATACTAAGTCGTCCCATCATGTCAATTGCAGGTCCGAATGGTTTATCCGATTCATTCCCTGCTCCCCACATAATAAGAGAAGGGTGATTTCTTAATCGTTTGGTATTTCTTTCCACTGTTTCTTGCAGGATAGTGTACGGTTGTGTGTTATGGCTATTCCAGGCCGTTGGCCATTCTTGCATGACTAAAATACCATATTTATCGCATAATTCGTAAAAATCATCGGTTTCGGGCATTCCTCCTCCCCAGGCTCTTAGCATTTGTATGTGCTGGCTTTGGGCTATCTGGAGCAAATGCTCATATTTATTTCTTGAGAAGTCCATTAATGCATCCATAGTGCACCAGCCTGTTCCTTTTATGAACATCGGCTTGCCATTGATGACGAATGTCCAGTTATAATAATCTTCTTTAGCACCATCAATTAATGGTCTCATCTCAATAGTCCGTATACCGAACGATGTTTTTGTATGGGCTGTCTTCCCTTTTTGTGGAACGAAGAATAGGTTGAGGTCGTATAGTGATTGTTCTCCTCTGTCATTGGGCCACCAGAGATGCGGATCTTTGATTTGAAGGTCTAAAGATAAAGTTTCCTGTTTTTTCTGACTATTTATGTCGAAACGATAATATTGTGTTATTCCTTTGAAGTTCTTGGGAGATACTTCTGCATATAATACTCCTTTTAATGGAGATGATTTTTTATGCAGATCAAGAGTTAAGCGCATTTGACCATCGAGCGAACGAGTGGCGATGAAGGGTGATTCTATTTCTACTGCGGCTTGTTCTTTTAATTGAACACTACGCCAGATTCCTAATGATGGGATTTGTGCATAATGCCATCCATAAACGCAATTGAATACAACTGTATATTTCCAACTTTCATTTGCGTTGGGAGGCCAGTTGCCCAGAAACATTTGAGGGATAGCTTCTAGTTTTACTATGAGAGTGTTTTTATTCTTTAAATAGTTACCTATTGAAAAATCGGGCCCTCCGAACATACCTTCGTGTGTTCCCAAAAGTTTTCCATTGAGCCATATTGTACATTTGTTAGCGATTCCGCCAAAAGATAATATACAGTGAGATGAGGGGGAGTCTAGTTCGAACTCCCGCTTCATCCACCATGTCTTGTAAGATTGTTTTTCTGCAATAGAGTCATTCTGTCCGATGTATGGATTAGGTATGATTCCATTTTCTACTAATGCGGTGTGAATACTACCAGGCACACGGGCAGGTATTTGATCTGTCCAGATAGTGTGTAAACGTTCTTTTTCAGTTCCTCCTTCTGCCAGTTGCCAGGTTCCGTCCAAAAAGATGTTTGCAGGAGTATCTCTGACAAGAGGAATATTTCCTGTTTCAGTCATCTGTATACCTTTTACTTCCATTGGAGATAGCTTTGCTGCAAAGCTTTCTCTGTCTATTTCATCCATTGATTTTTGTGCAATAACCATTGGAGTAGATAGCAGTAAAGTGATAATAGGGATGATTCGAGTTCTCATGGACAGTATTTATTCTGATTATTGTTGTGTACTTTTATATTTCAGGAGCGTGCTTAATTGCGGACGATCCTGTGTGTAATTATTGGTCGGTTGGACAGATAAGGGATAATCACCCCATCGTGGACCGGCAGACCAGTAAGTTCCGTTTATTCCATTCTCTTGTAGATATTTAAGTGTTGCATCAAGAATATCCACCCAACGACCGTCAGTATCAGGTATACCATATTCACCAACGAATCCACGTTTATTATTCTCTTTCAGCCAGTCAACAAAAGGTTTCAAACGAGCCACCCCTGTTTGAACGGTTGCACCATCTTCGTCATATCCTTTATTATAGTTTCCAGAAGAATCTGAATCGAAATATATATGTGCCTGGAATATCAGGTTATTACTTGGATCTGTAAGAGTTTTCAGATTGTCACTGCATTCTTTCCACCGTCTGGCAGAACTGAATTCGTCTCCGCTAACTATGATGGTCGTTTTAGTATCTATAGTGCGGATGGCATTAATGCAGGCTTGGGCTATGTTAACCCATGGTGTCGATGTCAGCATTTCGTAGGGCTCATTCATGATGTCGTAACCCCAGATATTTTTATAGTCTTTAAACTCTTTTGCCAGTTTCTTCCATACGTCACAGAAATTGTCAACAGTGCATCGTGCATTACCAATGATTGCATATTGATTATTTTGTGAACTTTGACCGTCGCAATATACACAATATCTTCCAAAGTTATGCATATCCAGAAGTATCTGTATGTTTCTATCTTCGGCAGCTTTGACGAATTTCTTCATTTTTGCCAGTTCTGTTGCATTTAATTCCCCATTCATTGTGGGTTGTATGCGTTCCCAACGAAAAGGAAAACGTACCAGATAAAGGCCTTTGGCTTTAAAGTAATCCAAGTCTTTTTCTGTGGGATAACCATAGTGGGTACCATCTACTCCCGGATACACATTTCCAAATTCAGCTCCTGACAGGTTAACTCCAAAGTAAACAGTTTGTTTGGTTGGTTGAGGCTCATCACCATTTTCTTCTTCATCTGATTTGGAACAAGATGAAAATAGAAGTGCTACAATCGTTAATAATGAAAATAAGTCTTTTAGCATAAATCGAATCATTTTTGGTTATGAGGGAACGCCCATACTAAAGCGCTCCCTTCTTATTTTTATTTATGAACAAATCTGAAATTACACATACTTAAATCAAAATCTTGAGCAGATTCGGGAGAAAATACGATTTTGAAAGGCGTGTTGGTACTAGGATCGATAGGATTGGGCAACATTGTTTCTGTGTCAGCGCTGATCCGTACTGTTTGCCATCCGCCATAAGTATTGACCGGAATTCCTCCTTTGGAAGGATACCATCCATAATCTCCTAAGATGATACGTGTCTGGGCTGATATCGGGAATTTAGCTCCAGTACAGATTTCAAATCTTAAATCGTATGATGAAGGATCTGCAGCTACTTCTGCTGGTACAGTAATATATCCGGCCCACATAACCATCCATCCCCAAGCTTTCACGGAATTATTGAATCGAATATATTTTCCTCCTTCTACTAATGGTTCCGGTTGTCCTTCTAATGTGCCGTCACATAAGAAATTTTTCGGGGCATCAGGGAATTGGCTGGAATGTGTAAAAGCACCGCTTCCCGGCCAATTATTGAAATCAAAAAGTTGAGATACTCCCGGATCCATGTATGTGAGCTTGTATGCTTCATCCATATTGGCTCCTTTTATAGTAAGGGTAGATTTTGGAGTGGCATTTGCCGGGATTTCTATTGTCAGTTCTGTACGAGTGGTAGCGATTACATTTACCGGTAAATTACCTAGATTAACAATTGCTTCTTCGATTGTAATACCGTAGAGGTCAAAGTTGTCACCTGTAATAACTGTCGTATCTCCCGGTTGGGTAAATTCATTCTTGAGTCCATTGATTGTTAAATCAGGGATGGAAACAACAAAAGGAATACTTAGTTCTCCGTGTTTGGTTGTAATATAAATCGTGTTTGTCACTTCTTTAGGAAGTGCACGAGGAATAGGTGCGAGAAGCATATCGTAGGTTGAATATATCTCCTTACTGTCTACTTCAATATCATTGAATTTTAGAGAAGTGATGTCTCCGAGATTTGTTCCCTCAATTCGTACTACTTGTTCGAAATTCGCTCCCTCAATGGGAAATTCAGCATCTGTTGCCAAAACAACTTTGTCTACAGTCGGAGCACCTGTTGACGGTTTGTTTTCTTTGGCTTTCAGATCGTCGACTTCAACAATATCCGTACAGGATGTTAAAGTAAATATGGATGCTGCGATTATTGCAAAATATTTTATTTTCTTCATAATCTGTTTTTTTACATGGTTATAAGTGATTAATCCCAGCCAGGATTATTCTCATTAATTCCTTGGTTCGTCAGGATCTCAAGAGTCGGAATCGGGAATAGCAGATGTTTACTGGAACGTTGTTTTACGTTATTAGCTTCGTCCATTCCGCCTAGAGCATTCATTGCCTGCAAATAAATTCCCCAACGTATTAAATCCCAACGACGATCGCCTTCCAAGGCTAATTCCATTGCACGTTCTTCAAGGATTGCAGAACGCAGGCTGATTTTATCTGTAAAGTTTGCCAGTTCTTTACCTGTTGCGTTACTACGGGTGCGGACATCATTTAAAGCGTCTACCGATTCTTTTGTCGGACCATTTAATTCATTAGCTGCTTCTGCAAAAATTAGAACAACATCAGCATAACGTAAAAATGGGTAATTGGCATCTGTACGAGGTTGAGTCTGATCGGCTATTTGTTGTGAATATTTAGTGGTGAAAGCAAAGAACTGTTCTGAACCTGCTTCATCACATCTCCATCCGGAGGTTACTTTAGGATTATCGAACGGAGGCTCTTTGGCTTCAACCATACGTTGCCATTTCCCAAAGTTCGGATAGTATGAACCGCCACCCCAACTTGTATCGGAGTTCTGACGTATCCAACAATGCAACACTCCTTTGTCCACGCGGTAGTCTTTTTCTTCAAACAATAGATACCAGTGTTTTCTACATCCTACCGTTAAACTATTGTCTATATTTCCTGCTGCATTGAGTCTGCCACAGTAGTGCGAACTGAATAGTGTACCGTATAATTCATCACCGGATTTAGTTTGTAAACCGAATAAGTGTTCACTACAAGTCTTGCCGGAAGGAGACCAAATCAAATCATAGTCCTCAAGTTTGTGTGTCCCATATTCTCCTCCGATAACATCTCCCGCAACTTCGTAGGCCAGTCTGTAATATTCTTGAGAAGAAAAGCTTTCGTAACCGGCAACTTGATCCTTGGAGAATGTTGTCGGAACAGGCTCTGTATACACTTTGGTCATAGTACCATTTACATTCTGCATAACAAACGGTGCACCGGTTTTTACTGTTATTTGTTCTCCGGTAGACATGGAAGCAGAACCGATAGTTGCATATACTTTGGCTAACAAACCTGCTGCAGTTGCAGCACAGACTCTTCCGGGTTTAAAGCCATTATCTGTGTTTTTATAAATCATATCTTTAGCATCTTTAAGCAAAGGTATGATTGTTTCCGTATAGACTTGTGCAATCGGAATACGCGGATTGTTAGTATATTGTCCGGATTCGTTTACACTGACCGAATAAATAGGGATAGCTCCATAAGCACGTACCAAGTAGAAATATGCCCATGCTTTAAGAAAATAACATTCTCCTAATGCATTCTTTTTAAATTCCTCCGATACATTCTGCATCTTATTGATTTCGGAGACCGCTATATTTGCCCGGTTAATCAACGAGTACATTCCTGTCCAAAGTATATCGGCTTGTCCGTCACCTCCCTGGAAGTTACCACTTCCAAACTGACTGAACTGCCATACTGCACCAGAAATATAATCACAGTCATAATCCAGCGGTCGTGGGAAACTACCGTATCTGAACATAGCTTCGTGTAATGTATTATATACTCCTGTTACCCACATGTCGGCACCATTATCAGAATCCTCAACATCTTCAGGGACAATGAAGTCGAAAGGCTTTTCTTCGATCATACTTTCGCATGATGTCATTACTGCTCCGGATAATAGGAGACTGGATGCCATCAGATATATGAATATATTTTTCTTTTTCATCATTTCTTGAGATTATAAAGTTAATTTAAAACCTATTGAATATGTTCTGCTGCTCGGGTATGAGAAAATATCAACTCCTCTTCTAGAAGCGTCAGAACCAAAGGCGTTTACATCCGGATCAAACCAACTATAACCTGTAATCGTGAATACGTTTGTTATTGTACCGAAAACAGACAAATTGCTAATACCTTTTATGATTGAACCGAAATTGTAGTTTAAGTTGATTGTTTTTAGTCTGAAGTAAGAACCATCTTCTACATAACGATCGGAGAGTTTCATGTCACGAGTCATTGCAGTGGTGACGCGAGGCCATTTGGCGTTAGCTGCATTCTCTGGTGTCCAGCGTGAATCATAAGCATCTTGAGTGATGTTTGCAATACTACTCATTCCGATATTGGTCAAGTTTCCGTTAAAAATATCATTTCCATGAGTTCCTTGGAAGAACAATCCCAGAGTCAGATTTTTCCATCGCAAATTGGCGTTCAAACCGTAAATAAAGTCAGGATTGGTATCACCGATGATGGCGCGGTCTTCTGACGTTATTTTTCCGTCATTGTTTTTGTCCAGATATTTGATTTCACCGATCATTCTGCGAGCCTCATCATCAGATGCTTTAGCATATATTGGATCTGCACGGACTTCTGCTATATTATCATAGAAGCCGTCTTCTATATAGCCGAAGATTGTTCCGATAGGTAGTCCGTTTCTTTGCAAAAATACTTCTTTGGCACTATACCATAATTGGTTAGCATATTGGTCAGCTGTTAAACCTCCGATTTCATTTTTATTAAAAGAGATGTTGCCGTCGAAGTCTAGGCTCCAATCTTTTTTATCTAATGCAATGATTTTACCAGTTAATTCAACTCCTTTGTTTTTTACATGGCCGAAATTCGTCCACATTGTAGTATAACCGGTACTGTTCGGTATAGATACATTTTGTAGCAGGTCATTGGTTTTCTTGTAATAATAGTTAGCGGATAAACTAATTCTGTTATTCCAGAATCCCATGTCGAGTCCGACATTATATTGGTCGGTTGTTTCCCATTTGAGTTTATCGTTCAAAGGACCTTTGTAAGTTTGTCCTGCAAATCCGCTGTTTAATGTTCCGTCCAGAGGGTAATTGGATGGTGCAAGTGAAGCGATAGTCTGGTAACTGCTGATAGCTTGATTACCGGTTTGACCGTAGCTGAGCCGCAACTTTAAGTTACTGAATATATTCAGTTTTTTGATGAATTCTTCTTCCGATATGGTCCATGCTACTGCTCCTGAAGCGAAGTTCGCGAATTTATTTCCCGGAGCGAAACGGCTTGAACCGTCACGACGGAATGATGCTGTGAAAATATAACGATCCTTGAATGTGTAGTTGGCACGTCCTAATAAAGAGACTAGAACTGCTTGACCTCGATAGCTGGCCGGTGTTTCAATATTTAATGCCTGGCTCATATCGAAATCTTGTGTGATGTCAGTCGGGAAGTTGGACGCATTCATTGTTTTTCCACCCCAGTCTGATTTTTCGTAAGTGAAACCGGCTACTACATTGAGATGATGTAACTTGTTAAATGTCTTATCGAAAGTAACCAATGATTCTGCTGTTAAGTTCTGCCAGAAGTTATCACTCTTACCAGCACGTCCGTTGGATGCTTTACCTTCTCCTGTTTCACGATTGTAGTAACTTGCACGATCGTTTACTGAATAACTGATACCTAGATTCTGACGGAATTTCAAACAGTCGAGGAGTTTAATTTCGGCAAACGCAGAAGTAAATACATTGATTGATTTCAGCTCATCTTTGGCTGTATTAACGTATGTACGTGGATTGGCTGACAACCATGCATAAGAATCATCTTCTGTCTTGTCTCCTACATACAATGTCGGTAAATAAAGCATGGCAGAACGGATGATGCTATAATCATAAGAATTTGACTTGGCGAACTTAGTTAACGAACGGGTGAAGTTGATATTTAGTCCCGTATTTAACCAGGGTTTCACATGACTTCCGATGTTGGCACGAACAGCAAAACGTTCATAACCAGAATTCTTGATAATACCTGTCTGGTCTGTATAGTTGCCTGAAAATGCATAGTTGCTCTTTTCATTTCCTCCTGATACACTAAGATTATATTCCTGTGTTAATGCATCTTGTAGGATCTCGTCCATCCAATTGGTGCCTTCTACCCATTCTTTATTGCCGTATTCGTCTTCGCGATAACCCGGATTGAGATAATCTTCCGGCGAAGCATAGTATTTACCGGAGTTGGGAACGATTTGATTGTTTTCGTCGCGACGGTAGTTCCATTTCCCACGATAAGGAAGGTATGAATAGGGAAGATTGTCATAGGCAGCTCCGTTGATTACACCCTCATTTACATAATTAGCATAGGTGTAAGCATCCAGCATTTTGACCATTTTGGCTATTTTAGAAAGTCCGAAGTTGGCTGAGAACTCAACTTTAGCGTCTCCGGCACGACCTCTTTTAGTGGTAATCAATACGACACCATTAGCTCCACGAGAACCGTAAATGGCTGTTGCAGAAGCATCCTTTAAAATGTCGATCGATTCGATGTCATTAGGATTGATCAATGAAAGAGGATTAGTTGTGGAGTTGTTGCCTTCGTTGGCTTTACTGCTTGGAGTATCTCCTACCTCAAACGGAATACCGTCGACAATGTAAAGTGGTTGTGAATTTGTAGAGAATGAGTTAGCACCACGGATGGTGATACTTACACCTGAACCGGGAGCACCGTCACTCTGGTTTACTTGTACACCAGCTAATTTTCCTTGTAGGGCTTGGGAAATGCTGGTCGGGTTACCAAGCATCAAGTCATCACTTTTAATAGAAGCAACGGCTCCGGATAAATCTTTTTTCCTCATTGTACCATAGCCGATAACTACTACTTCATCCAAAGATTGAGTATCATCTTTGAGTGAAACATTGATTGTTTTACGGTTGCCTACAGTGACTTCTGTTGTTTTATAACCGATGAAAGTGTACTGAAGAACAGATTTCTGGCTTTCTACTGTTATAGTATATTTACCATTTAAATCACTGATAGTACCATTATTCTTTTTAACTCCTAACTCAACAATATTAACTCCGGGAAGAGGTTCACCTTTGCTGTCTGTTACAGTACCTTTAATCTCAATACCTGCTGCCGAGGCAGCTGTATTTATCATCCAGAACATAATCAAAAAGAGCCAGACTCCTTTTGATTCTTTTAGCATCCGCACTTTTGAGCGGGGAAAAGAAAAGAGATTCTTTTTCATTTTTATCAAATTTAAAATTAACTTTAGTATAAAATCTCGTATATTTTTAATAATGCAAAGCTAGTAAATAAGGACTGTAGATTATTGACGTTATTTGCCTAAAACTGATATTATTTTATCATTATTTATTTTTATAAATATGTGAGTTGTATTGTCGGATAAACTTACGGCTTTGACGTCCTGCAGGTTTTATTAAAGACTCGTTCCATCCTCCGTTTTTGTTTGCTCTCGGAAGAATCATGGAGCAAGTTTCGTTCTTGTCCGAAATGGACCAGTTAACCCAGCTGATCTTTTTGCTTTCCAGCCATTCTATCCAACGAGTCCATTCTGGTATATCTAATGGACCATCGCCAGTACATTCCATGCCTGCACATTCTGATACAAAAATGGGGATTCCTTTTTCCCATGCTGCTTCAGCTCTATCCCGTAACTCTTGTTTATGAGTGGCGGCATAGAAATGGAGGGTATACATTATATTATCGAATCCTTCTAAAGGACTTTCTGCTACCAGGTGTAAGTCTTGGTCCCAGTGTGGACTGCCTACAAGAATAATATTATCAGGATCATATTTACGTATTTCAGAGATAATATCAGTTGCATATTCTTTCACACTTTCCCAACTGTCCTCCATAGGTTCGTTGTATATTTCATAAATAATATGAGGATATTTACCGTATTTCTGTGCCATCATTGAGAAAAATGCTTTTGCTTCTTTTTTTTGTGGATAATAAGTATGCCAGTCGATTATTACATAGAGGTCGTTTTTAATTGCCGCTTTAATCACTTTATTCATGCATTTTAATGCAAATTCCGGATTTTCAATGTAGTTGTCTTCAATAACTGTTCCCATAGCGGCGCGTAAAACGGTACATTTCCAATCTTTTTTCAACCATTTTACAGATTGCTTATTGTAAAATCTGGGCCATAGGTTGTGCCAGCCATAACTAACCCCTCTTAATACAATAGGGTCTCCGGTTTGGCTGCATAACTGATTACCTTTCACTTGTAGTTGTCCCCATTGTTTTACAGGATCTTTACTGTAACTGAATAATGATATCATGGAGAATAAGGTGATAAACAAAATGACTTTCTTCATTTTCATAATAAATTAGGTATAACATATAAGATGGACATTGCAAAGTAAGCACAAAATAAATATGTAAAAAAGTGCTTTGTTATCATATACTGATACTTTTCTTACTATTTATTTTAAGGCAAGAGTATATTACCTTATTATATATATACAAGAAAGATTAAGCCGGAAAATAAATATGATAACAGATGGATTGAAGGTTAAAATAGTATATTGATTTGATAATAAAGTGGTTGTATGCTTATATAAGTTGCCGTACTTTTATGAATTAAATTTTATAGATAGATTCATGTTTTATTTTATATTTATCACCTTATGAAAAGAAGTATTTTTTTAGTTTGTTTTGTTGTTTTCGGGGTTGTGTCATTGTCGGCAATTGACTCGATAGTCTCTGTAGCACAGTCGGGTTGGCAGACCGATAGTATATCTTATGGTATATCCCGAATGGTTGATATTGCATCTTTGCCCCTGTTAGATCGTGGAATCTCTGTCCATTATGAAGGCAGTATTGATAAAAGAGGAAAGAATGCCGACTGGGATTGGAGCCTTTATCAGGATCAACGTGGAGAATGGGTAATATTTGATGTTGATGGTCCGGGATGCATTTATAATCTTGTACAACATCGCTATATGAGTTCAAGTGATCCGCTCTTCCGCTTTTATTTTGATGGAGAAGAAACGCCTCGTTTTAGTTTACGTTTATCTGAATTCGGAGAGAAAGAGCCTTTTATAAAACCTTTGGCTGAAAGTTATATTGGTCCGTTTGATAACGGAAGAGGACCTATACGTGTTGCACGGAGTTTTGTTCCAATGCCCTTTAACAAGGGGTGCCGTGTAACTACCGATGTGAAACTGGAAGGTTATGAAAGAACCAAAGGTGAAGGAGGTTGGGGACATGTTGTGTACCACACTTATGCGGACAATGGTATCAAGACCTTTACCGGGAAGGAGAATTATGATACTTTGATACAATTATGGAAGAAACAAGGAAGTAATCTTTTGTGTAAAGATCAATTGGCATATCATCGTAAGTCAGAACAAAAGATCAATGCTGGCGAATGCATTACTTTATTGGATGAAAAAGGAGAGGGAGCGATTGGTTCTTTAAAATTTTATCTTCCGGAGATTAATGAGCAGCACTTGCAGGATGTATGGATTCATGTGTTTTGGGATGCTCATCAACAACCCGATATTTCTTGTCCTTTGGCGTGTTTGGGAGGCAATTCTTTGGGTTTTCACGATACCAACTATTTGCTGTCAGGATATAATACAGACGGTTGGTTTTATAATTATTTTCCAATGCCATATTGGAAGCATGCGAAGATAATAATTGAAAATCGTAGTGGTATTCCTGTTTCTTTGGGATTTTCTGAAATAGCAGTTTCCCAGTTGGTTTATCCCACATTTAATACCGGGTATTTTCGCAATACACCATATTATACCCGAAAACATGTGGCAGGAATAGATAGTCCGATAGCTGCTATTCAAGGGAGAGGGAAGATGGTTGCTGCTCATATTACATGTCATGCCGAACGTTCACATATCATTTCCTGCGAGGGGGATGTTCGTGTATATATTGACGGCAAACGGACACCACAAGTTGAGAGTGACGGTTCTGAAAGTTATGTTTGTTATGGTTGGGGATTTCCGACCCCGCCTGAAGTGCATCCAATGGGAGGATATGACGGTCTTTCGGATAATCCATGGTCTATGACTCGTTTTTGTGTAGGCGATAGTTATCCTTTCTATTCAGAACTGAAGTTTGGAATAGAGTCGGGCGAATATAACAATCAGTATTTGGAACATTCGGGTACTATATTCTATTATGGGCAAGATAAAAATGTACTGGTGAAAACTGATAGCTTGGATTTAAGCTCTTCTCGTTCCATTAAACGGCACTCCTATAAAGCTATGGGTAATGTACGAAGGACAAAATTGGAAAGCTTCTTTGAGGGAAATGAGGATCGTATTTTATATGTAGGAGAAACCGTTCGCTTTGAAAGTTTTAGTAGTTTTAGAGTGAATATATCTTCTCAAAATGAAGGAGTGCGTTTGCGTAGGTTGAGCGATCAAAACGATGCTCGACAAGCAGCCCGTGTTTTTGTTGATGGTGAAGAGGTTACAGAACGTTTATGGTATGTAGCTGATAGTAACCCCTATAAACGTTGGCTGGAAGATGACTTTGAAATTCCAGCCAAGTATACTAAGGGAAAGAAATCATTAAATATTCGTATCGTACCAGTTTCTATGTCTAAAGAGGGAAAAAATACTTGGAATGAAGCTGAATACCAAGTGTTTTGTTATAATAATTAAATATTATAAATCAATACCACCATGTACGCCACATAACAAAGTACCATAATGCCTCCTTCAATTCTTGTGATGGTCCTTTTGGCAAAGAACAACCCGAATAACCAAAGCAGGATACCGGAACCTACTAGCGTAAACAGGTCGAAGTTGGTAATTCCGTTAAGATGGAGAGGAGTGATGCTGGCGCTACATCCCAGTACAAAGAAAATATTGAAGAGGTTACTACCGATCGCATTTCCAATGGCAATTTCCGGATTTTTCTTTAATGCGGCAACGATAGACGTAGCCAGTTCAGGAAGAGAAGTACCTCCTGCAACCAGTGTCAGTCCGATAATCGATTCGCTGACACCCAGGTTGCGGGCAATGCCCGTGGCGCCGTCAACAAACAACTGACCTCCAAAAATAAGGGCAGCTAAGCCTCCGATGATATAAAGAATGGATTTCCACCAGGGGAGTGATTTGATTTCTGTCTCTTCTTCTATTGTTGGAGGTTTTATCTGTTCCGTTTGTGTTGCTGTGGCAGGCTTGAAGGCTATGGCAAACGTGTAACCCATGAAGATAACAAAGAAACAAAGCAATAATAAACCGTCTACTCTGTTCAGGATATTCTCCGGAGCTTTATTCAGGAATACATCATTGGCACAAATCAGCAAGACAATAGAAGAAAGAATGCAGAGCGGTATTTCTTTTCTAAGCGTATTGCGGGTGATGACAATCGGCGCGAATAAAGCCGTGCAGCCCACAATCATCAATGTATTGAAAATGTTGCTTCCCACCACGTTGCCTATGGCAATATCCGCGCTTCCTTTGAGGGCAGAAGATACACTGACCGTCAGTTCCGGGGCAGAAGTGCCGAATGCAACGATGGTAAGTCCGATCACGATGGGAGGGATGCGAAAACGCTTGGCTACTGAGGCGGCACCGTCTGTTAATCCGTTAGCTCCTAGAAGAATGAGGATTAATCCCCCGATAAGTAATAATATATTCATGTTTTTTTCTCTTTTAGTGGCAAAGATAATCAATTTGGAAATGGTAATGTCAAAAACAATCCGTATGTTTGCTCTGTTTTTAATGAAGTGTTAGATTAACCTTAGTTATAATTTAAGGAATATAAGATATGAAAATAGTTAAAATAAAATGGTCGTTACTGGTGTTGTTCCTTTCTTTTTGGGCAATCGGGGCACAAGCACAGTTGGAACAGGCGGTAAAGAAGATATTTGCCGGAGATACAATAGCGGGCAGACCTGTTCCTTTGAAACGCGATTCGGACTCTATCTATCTAGTAAACATGCAGAAATCATTGGAGGAAGCCCGGCTCAATGAGGCGAATATGAGGATGGAAATGGAGCAGATGAAGCTTCAGATGGCTACCGCCGACTCTGTAAAGTATGCACAGCAGCGTCAGCGTATCGACTCCCTGCGGCAGTTCACTAAGGGCATGCCGGTAGTGGTAGACGGTGATACCTTATTTTACCTTTTCACCAAACGTGGCGGATATACTCCCCAGCAACGTGCACAGATGACCGGTGCAGCGATCGAAGAAATAGGAAGACGTTTTAATTTAAAACCTGATTCTGTTGCTATTGACCATTCGGACATTATTTCCGATTTGATGTACGGCAGCAAAGTACTGCTTTCTCTTACCGATCAGGATGCCTTGTGGGAAGGAGTTTCCCGTGATTCGCTGGCTAAGGAAAGACAACAGAATGTCATTACCAAACTGCATGAGATGAAGGCGGAGCATGGACTTTGGCGAATGGTAAAGCGTGTGCTCTATTTTGTGTTGGTAATTGTAGGGCAGTATTTCCTGTTCCGTTTGACTAACTGGTTGTTCCGTAAACTGAAAGCGCGTATTTTGCGCCTGAAAGACACGAAGATAAAACCGGTATCCATCCAGGGATATGAATTGCTAGATGCACAAAAACAGGCGAATTTATTAGTGTTCCTGTCCAGTATCGGGCGGTATATACTGATGGGATTGCAACTACTGTTTACCGTACCGTTGATTTTTATCATTTTCCCGCAAACAGAAGGGTTGGCATATCAACTGTTAGGATATATATGGAATCCGATTCGCGCTATTTTTGTGGGTATCATTGACTATATTCCTAAGTTGTTTACCATTATCGTTATCTGGTATGCTGTGAGGTATCTGGTGCGTCTCGTTTTGTATCTGGCACGTGAAGTGGAAGCCGGACGGCTCAAAATCAATGGCTTCTATCCGGACTGGGCGATGCCGACTTTTCATATTGCCCGTTTTCTGCTCTATGCATTTATGATTGCGATGATTTATCCTTATCTTCCGGGCTCCGATTCCGGTGTGTTCCAGGGTATTTCGGTATTTGTCGGATTGATCGTTTCGCTCGGATCAAGTACGGTTATCGGTAATATTATTGCCGGATTGGTGATTACTTATATGCGTCCGTTCAAGATGGGCGACCGGATCAAATTGAATGATACTACCGGAGATATCATCGAAAAGACTCCTCTTGTCACCCGTATCCGAACTCCTAAAAATGAGATTGTGACTGTTCCAAATTCATTTATCATGTCGTCTCATACGGTAAACTACAGTACTTCAGCACGTGAATATGGATTGATTATTCACTCGGAAGTGTCTATCGGTTATGATATTCCCTGGAGGCGGGTCAATCAGATATTGATTGACGCTGCGTTGAACACTCCCGGAGTGGTGGATGATCCGCGTCCGTTTGTGTTGGAAACTTCGTTGAGCGACTGGTATCCGGTCTATCAAATTAATGCATATATCAGGGAGGCAGATAAGATGGCGCAGATTTATTCGGATTTGCATCAGAATATTCAGGATAAATTTAATGAGGCCGGCATTGAAATTATGTCACCGCACTATATGGCAGTTCGGGATGGAAATGAAACGACCATTCCTAAAGATGATTTGAGAAATAGTCACTCAGTGAAGACTGTAGAACGGGGTGATATGTCGGAAAAGGTATAGAAACTTGTTCTGACGATGATTGTATATTAATTCGGTAATCCCCATTCAGGTATCGCCCTCCCAATGTCCCCAGCCGTCCATCAGGCAACCGAATGTGTTTAGTTCAGACTTTCTCACAGCGGATGATCACTTTTTGTCCATTATTTAATGTGCTGGCAAACAAGTAAGTATCTCCTCCTTCTGTCAGATGGAGCCGTTTGCGGAGTTCGGCTACTGTGGCGGGAAAGTTGCGGACAGTCACATTTGCTTTTTTCAGATCTGCCAGATTCTCCTTTGCTTCTTTTTTATTGAAACTGCACTGGTTGACAATCCGGAAGATTCTTCCGGAGAAGTTTTCAATGAAAGTATCGGAGGTATAAAGATGACTGTTGGGGTGCAGTTTCCGGACGGAGTAGGCTGCGGCAATACTGCGGAAGGCACCGGCTTTCAGAAGAGATGCATTCGGCTCGTAAAGGTAATCTCCTAAAGAAGCGGTATAAGTACATTGGCTACGCTGCTCCTGTTCGCGGGTGAATATGAAGTGTTGTTCTTCTTGAGTCCCTTTTGTGAAGAGATTTACACAGTGAATAGGGATTTCTTTTGGTGGGGCCTGTTCTGTCGGCGCTTCTTGTCCGAGTAGTAACAGCAGTTCTTTGCATTCGTTATTGACAGACAGGATGTGAACTTCTTGTGTATGTTTCAGTTCTTTCAGTGCCAATGAAAGATCAAGCATGGGAGAGAGTTTTATCATTACCCGGTTGGCTTTGCTTAGTAAAAGTTCCTCCAGCTCGGCTACATCCGGTTCGCAGTCGGAGATGGCAACCGTTTTTCCGCCGTGTTCATTGCGGCGGGCAGGGTCGAGGAAGATACAATCTATGGGGGACATTGATTGCAGATAGGCTACTCCATCCTCATTTCTTACGTTTATATGGTTTAGATTCAGGATGGGAAAGTTGTGTGCTGCTATTTCGCAGAGCTCTTCCTGACGTTCTACATAAGTGGCGGATTTGAATCCGGCAGCAAGAAAAGAACAGTCTATGCCGAAGCCTCCGGTGAGGTCGGTCAGCGAATCTCCCTGAAAAAGACGGGCTTTGTAGCGGGCGGTGATTTCAGAAGAGCATTGCTCCAGCGACAGATGTTTCGGATACCATATCTCTTCTATTTCTCGCCATGAAGGAATCTTTTCGGCGGCAACTTGTCTTCCTGCAATTTGGGTGATGGCAGTCGGCATATCTATATCCGGATACTTTTTAGCTTGTAAAGCCAGTGCACGTACATCGTCCGATGAATGTTCGCGGATAAAAAGTTGAGTTTCGGGGGAGATTTGTATCATGGCGTTATGGTGTTATAGGATATTACAATGAATCGTTGAGCACCGGTTATGATCTTGCCGAGTGCCGATTTATGGTATTAACTTATATTTCTGTCTGGCTACATCCCGGCTGCAAAAATTGAAATGCCACCACTCGCTGGGTAATGCACGGAACCCGGCTTCTTTCATTACTTTTCGCAACAATATCCGGTTCTGACGTTCTGTTTCACTCATTTTTCCGTTATGTACCAGTTCGTTTTCGTTTGTGATGTGGGCTTCCACACCTAAATGGTCTACTTGGGTTCCCATAGGTAAAGGCTGCCCTAAAGAGTCTTGAATACTGATGTCTACTGCCAGTCCGTAGTTGTGTAGTCCGCCTCCACGGTTTGGGTTAGAGACATATTTGTATTTGGACGTTCCTTTCACTACGTTCCACATCTTCTTTTGTACCGACATGGGGCGGGCTGCATCGTAAATGATAAGACTATAAGACGGGTGAAGCTCCTTCAAGGCTTTTTGTGCTTTTATAAGAGCGTATGCCGCATCCGGATGCAGATAGGCTTCCGTTAAGTTGTCGTAAAGCACTTCGCCAGTGAAATTATCAGCTTGCGTATACATTAACTTAACAACGAGGCTGCTATCCAGATCGGTTACGTTGACGAGTCCCAGTGAATCCATGTAGAGAGCCATTGCGCTTCGCTTTGGCGGTGGCGGTAAGACGGTGGCACTTTCTTCGCCGGATTGCATATCGTCCGGCGTATATTTATATTCCGTCAGGGCGGGGCTCTCCTTTTCCTTTTGGCTGGAACTGGAAAAAAAGGAGCATCCTGTCAACAACAAACAGAAGATAGCTAAACTATATTTTAGAATAATCATTCAATCTTTTGTATTTAGTGTGCCAAAGATACTTCTTTTTGGCTTTTGCTCCAATAAGCTACCTTTAAATCCTGATTGTTTAAGTGGTCAGGTCGTGCCAATATATTGGCACAGTTATGCCTCTACGTTGGCACAACTGTGCCACTTCGATGGCACAGCCGTGCCAATACGGTGGTACAAAGTAAGAGATTAAGTAGTTGCAACAATCTTCTTAATGTTGGATATTAGCCACTGCTTTCTTCAGATTAGCGCCCCCTTTCCAAACATCCAACAGGTGCAAAACCTGTTCGTCTTTGGCTTTGCTGTGGTTGATTGATAATAGTTCCGCATAGATCTCCAACAACTTCTTTAAATCTTTGATCGGCTTCTCCGGAAGTCCGGCCAGCATTGCTACGATTAGATTCTCCAATTCCCGGTTGTGCAGGGGACTGACATTCATCATTTGTTGCTGTATCAGGTCGGTGAGTCTTTTCAGCGGTCCCCAGCCGGTATGTTGATGTGAACCTAAGATTTTACCTATGCGCTTACTGTCTATGCATCCTTTGCTGACACGGTCTATCCAGATTTCGGCGGCATAAGAACGGGAAGTCTTATCTGCTACCAACATACAACTGGCTTCCAGTATGTAAGACGCCTCATGCCAGGTGTGTCTTAACTGATGAAGTGCTTCGATGGTGGCTTTGGTGATGCCTATTTCCCTAACCTCATTTAACATCGGATCGTAAATGGCACTGCGGATACACCATACTAATAATGGTTCCGGCATATTGGGAGTTAACCATGCTAAACGTGGCAAGTCATTTTGTATATCGTCGAAGCGCTCTATCAGCGGATACATTTCGACTACTAACGGATGCGAATCGTATGAATGGTAACTGATTTTCTCATTGTATTCGTTTTTATTGGCTACATGAGAGTTCTTGCTTTCCGGAATATCGAAAGTAAGAGTTGCAGAGTTCCATTCTACTACTTTCTTGTTGTAATCGGTATATGAGTGAGTTTGCAGATAGGTTCTCCACGTAAAGTTTCCAGTCAGGAACTCGCGTGGACCTTTATTGTATGAGAAATCTTTGAATTCGGAATAGATTGTCTCCGGTGACTTGATGAGCCCTGCTGTCATCCACCAGGAAGGATGGGTGAAGGGTGCTTGGGGAAGTGCGTTTTCTGCTCCCAACAAGAAAGAAAGTAAACGTTGGTATTCTTCCTTTAAGTCTTGGAGGAGGATAGGGAGCTCTTGTGATGAATTATCCAGTGCCATTCGCGAGAGTGCCGTTTGCATATCCATATCGTCTGGTTCGGTGTTTGCCTGCTGATATTGTTTTAATCTTTCCATCAGGGTTGCCGGGGCAATAAACATAGGTATATGGGTGGGAGTGGACAATAGGGGTAAAGGTTTCTCCTTACTCTCCAAAAGATCTAGTGTCCGGCATAATAGCTGCTTGTGAACAGGGAATTTCTCTTTTTGGTTCGTTTTCTGACGGATGGTGAGTTTCTGCAGATTACGATAGTTCCATTTACCTTTCTGCAGTTCGTCTTTCTGTACCATTTTCTGATGCAAGTCACTTAGCTCTTTTGCTTCTTTAGGGAAGCGTTTAACCAGTAGTTTTGCATAATCAAGGAGAAAAGTTGCCATCAGTTGGTCTAATAGGCCGTTTCGTGAACTTCCTCCGCTCATCAGTAGTTTGTAAGCGCGTTGAAGGATGGGTGCCCATTGTGAGATTTGTTTTGTGTCCTGTTGGCGGTCCCATTGCACTAAGGCACCGAGTAACAGGTCGAAGTGATAGATCTCGTTCCCATCCAGCACTTGGCTGGCAAGAAATAGCAGGTCTTCGGGGGAAGCAATTTCCTGTATCCGGTTGTCCTCACGGATGATGGGGAGTATCGGTTCATACATGAAAGAGGCGGAATCGTTGTCGGGCTGCTCGGAGTGGGTGGGAGCTGCTTCATTATGGGCAGAAGTATGGTCAGACTCATTATTCTCCAGATAAGCCTTCAGCTCTTTTTTAGTGTTTGCCAACATCGTTTCCGTATATACGGCGAGTGCTTCTCTTAATGTGGCAGATTCCGTCTCTCCATACGTCAGGATCAGTTTGGCTATCTTGCTTTGAGTGGATTCTTCCCGGCTCATTAATCCTTGTGCGGCAACACAACAGATGGCGTCGTGAAATTCTTTTCTTTCTTTTGCCAGCTTGTTAAGTACGGCTAATGTGTTTTGGTGGACTGCCTTCACATCTGAAGCGAAAAGAACGGAAGTCTGATTCAGAAACTCTTCGATCCGGAATTGCGGATGATTGCATAAGCCCTTCAGCAGTCCGAGCATGATATTGACCGGGCGGCTGTGAGGGGCGGACAGGACGGCTAATATTTCCGGTTGTAATGCGAGTTGTTCTTCTATGCTGGGAGTAAGTGCGGTAAACATGCCTGCAAACCAGCCGCATAAATTCTTGTTCATATTTCTGTTGACAGCGAGCAGAGATTCCTTTAGCACACGCATACGGTCTAGTTGTCCGTGTTCTACGAAGTATCTGAAAGAAAAATAAGGTTGTCCGCCATTCCGGTTATCCATCCAATTTTGTCCGCAGTCGTATTCAAAGAGATACCAAATATGTTCTTTAAGTGTGATTTCGCGTTTTTGCAGGAAATCAGTATTATTCATATAATTCACTAGATACCCCGCAATGGTTTGTGGAGAAGGTGTCACAGTGAGTATTCCCTGCTCTATCCAATCCATCAGGACTTCGTAATCCATTCCGTAGAAACCGCCGAATTCTTTGCCTTCACCTTCTTTGAAGAAGTTGTCGAGCCAGGAGGGAACGTACCACGGTGTCAATTCATTCAGTTGCTCGGTGTTGATTCCCCATTGGTGTTTACGGAATTCTTTCAGCGAATAGATAACGAGAGCGGTAAGGTTGATGATACGATGCTGTGCGGAAGTCCCCCGTGTACCGTATGTGTTCTTGTTAAGTTGCACGAATTTACTGTAGTATTCTTCCAGTTTGTTCAGGCGGGGTACCAGGCTCTTTCGTTCTTCCTGTGTGAGTCCTTGCAGAAAGGGGATGATGGCATCCCCCTGTTGCTTTTCTACTATTTCGTTGAGGCGTTCTTCTAGGGTCATAATTATGAATTAATTATAGTTTGTTGAGTGAAGTGGTCACTTTTTTCAAATTGCTGTTCGTTGCCCATTCTTGCAGGCGTTGCAAGAGTTGTTCGTTTGTAACTTTGCTGCGGTTGATGGTCAATAGTTCCAGATAGAGTTCGAGCAGTTGTTTGAGTCCGGTGACGGGTTTGTCGGGCAATCCGCTGATAAATACAGTGAGCAGTTCTTCCAGTTGGTGGTTGTGGAAAGCGCTTCGTTTGTACATGCTTTCGTATACTTGTGTAGTGAAGCGTTTTAGCGGCGCAAGTTCCATGTTGATAAGCCGGGCGAGGATTTCTCCTACACGGCGGTTGTTTATTCTTCCGGCAGTGAGCCCTTCTACCCATAATTCCGCTGCATAGGAACGGACTGTTTTGTCTACAAAAAGCAGCGAGCCGCTTAATAGGAGTAGACTCATTTCTTTGAGCGGACAATGGAAAGACAACAACATGCGCAAGGCACAGGCAAGGGTACGTTTGCTGTCTTCCTGTGGAGTGCCGAAAGCCATGTAATTGGAGATAATCTGGGCTATCAACGGTTCCGGACGGTTAGGGTAGCAACACAATAGAGGCTCCATGTAGCGGGAGTCATCCATGTTGTATTTGCTGTTAATAATCAGATGTTCTTGCCATAGCTGATGGCTGTTGCGTTCGATATATTTGTGCCATTTGTGAAAATCAAGTTGGAGCAGGCGTCTGTCCGTTTCGTATGAGTTTTCTTTAGGTTTCACTTCTTTCCACTCGTAGTTCCCTGTCAGATGATTGTGTGGCAATGTGTTACAGGAGAAAGACTTGAATGCTTTAAATTCCGTCTCTGGTGCTTTTACCAGTCCGGCGGCTACCCAAGCGGTCGGATGGTTGTAGGGCGGTTCGGGTTGCGTGTTTTCGTCCAATAGGAACAGGCAGAGATGCAGGTATTCATCATGTAATAGTTGCCGGGCGGTGACGATGGCTTCTTCTTTGTCTTCCATGGCACAACGGGCAATAGCCAGTTGGAAATCCCACGAACAAGGTTTCTTTCCTGCTTCCTGATATACGGCAAGCCGGCGTATCAGTTCGGTGGCTTGTAGGTATGCCGGGGTATGGGTGGGAGTAGAAAGCAATGGCAATGAATTTCCTCCTTTTATTTGGCGGATCACATTCAGCCATAACTGTTGGATAGGTGTGAAACAGGTTGCGTTGCTGTAACCGGGTTTCCAGTCGGCAAGTCGTTTGAAGGAACGTTCGTCGTAAGCTCCTCTGTTTTTATCTATTCCTTTCAGTTTCTCTTCCAGCCGGGTGAACATGTTTCTCAAAACTCCTGTGTTGGAGTTGTCTGTCTGTGCCCATAAGCGTTGGTATTCCAATAGGAAAGTGGCAAGGAGATCTTCGTATGGTTCCCAACTATTGGCAACCATATTGGCTGCCCGTTGGAAAATAGGTTCCATCCGGTTGAGGTCTTCTTTATCCAGTTGGGGATGGAAAGCAATGATAGCAGCAATCGTTGTTTCTATTTCCCAGTTCTCCTCCATGTCGAACAAACGGCTAAGCTGAAACAGGAAATCTTCTTTGTCGGCAGGGAATGGAATACGGTTGTCTTCCCGGCAAATTGTATGAAGAATGTCTTCTGTTGCATTTGCTTCTTCTGCAAGGTGTGGCTCTGCAGACTGTGGCTTGAAAGATGCGAGTATCGCTTGCGCGCTTTGAAGTATCTCCGGTTGGTAAGATTGTAGTGTCTCTTGCAGCTTGGACGAAGAGACGTTTCCGTATTTTGAAATAAAATTGGCGGCTTTCTTTTGCAGGCTTTCGTCCTTCTTCAAGAATAGTTGGCAGAGAGTGATGCAACAAGGCTCTTTCATCTCGGGATGCTGCGCAACGATTTTTTCAAAAATAGAGTAAAGGGTTAATAGCGCGTTTTTGGGGCTGGAGAAGAAAAGAGAGGTTGTCCGTTCGATGAATTCCTGATAGCGGAATCCTTCTTCGGTTGCGATGTTCTTCAACTGTTGCAACATTATATTTACCGGCTTGGTATAGGAAGAAGTGAATATTTTCATGATCTCTTCTTGCAAGGATAACAATTCTCCGGCGGTCGGTTGCAGTGTTTCAAAGAATTCGGCAAACCATCCTGCCATGTCTTTCTTGAAATTCCGGTGAAAAGTGGCGAGTGTGGCTTTAAGTATCCGTTCTCTGTCCAGGTGTCCGTCCAATGAAAAGCGATAGAGGGCGGCACTGATGCTCTCATCCCGTGTTGTAGCTCCTTTTTTATAAGCGTTTTTGGCGCAATCATCCTGATAAACGATGGTTGATTCGTATTCGAAAAGCGTCCAGATATGCTCTTTCAGTGTAATATCCCGTTTGAGCAGTAGCTCACTGTTGAAAGTATCGCTTCCTTGGGGTTCCTTATTTCTGATGCGGGTTATCCGAGGAAGCAAATGTGCGATGCGGCTTGGAGCGATTTCCTTGAGGTATCCCATGTCCATGAGTTGCATCAGTTCTTCGTAATTAAGATCGAAATAGATCCATGTTTCGTCATCGCTGGCAAAATAATCCGTCACCCATGAAGGGGTGTAAAGCGGGAGTAGTTTGCAAAGCATATCAAACTTTATATGATATGTCATATTCATCTCCCGTTTGTTGGCACATACAAACTGTACAGCCGATAGAAAATGTGCCCGCGCCGCACTACAGGTTGTTATACTGCTGAAACCATCGAACCTGTCTTTTATCCATTGCAATTCCCGGATAAGCGGCAGCAACTTCCGCCTGTCCTTCATGGGCAACTCCAATAATCTCTTGATAAAAGGGATTAATATCTTCTCTTCATTCTCCGGAGTATCCACATAGGCTTTGGATAACTTCTCCAGTTCTTTTTTTAGTTCTTCCATTGCGATAGTTTCTTTACTGCTAAAATATGTTTGCAAGCTCCCCGTTCTCCCTGATTGCTGCTGAACCAGGTGCAAGTGCAACGTTCTTTTTTGTTCTCTCTGTCCAAAATGACGGTATGCCTCACTCCTTCACTTCCTGCAACACGGGCTTCTGTCCGGTTACCGTCATTCGAAACGATTTCTACTTTGTCTTCTTCCAGCAGCTTTTCAGCGGCTATCATTCGCGGGTTGAGGCTCAAAATACGTTCGGTCTTGAAAGGCAGGCGGCGGTAGAAGAAACTGTTTTCATCCAAATCAAATCCCAGCAAGCCCATTGCTGCCAATCGTGCCGAGAGAGAATCTACCTTATCCAGGTCAATATGTTCTTCTATAGCAAAAAGCGTGGGGTTGAACTGTTGGTTGGCGTAACTGTATTTATCCATCGCTTCTATCCATTTTTCAGGTACGTCTTCGAGCAGAGATTCCAATGCGGCGCCTTCTCCGGAAAATCCTCTCCAACATTCGCGGGAAAGGGAAAGGCTGAAGCGGACCGGACCGAAATAGAGTTGCCAGATAGTAGATTGCATGGTAGGATGTGCAAATACTTTCAGTTCATCAGCAAACGGAAGCAAGGGTTCGAGCAAGCGTAAACGATGGACTCCTCCAATACAGATGGCATTCATACTTTTCACCGGTGAAAAGGCGGGTTTTTGACCACGCATCACTAAATAATAGTCACATTTCACACTAGTTTTCGGCAGTGTCTGGAAGAGTTGCAGGGCTTGTATGCGATTGAAGGAATAGACCTTTTCGGCAACGGATTGATAAAGTTGTACCGTAGTCAGTCCCTTTATCCATTTTACGGGAAGAGGCACTTTTCGCTCTATCACCTTCTCACCTTTATTATAGAGTCCCACTTCTTTGGGACCGACCGACATTACTACATTTTCTTGTCTGCCTATTCCTCCTAAAGCGGAAATCATTCCGGGATTAAAATCTACATTCGTTGTTCCGTTTTCCAGGAATTCTCCGTCGTGTCCGTCAGGAAGTACATCAACCCTGGCGTATACACCTGCACAATTAGAAAATCCTTCAAAGCGCAGACGATCATTTCCGGCCGTTACAATCGGATCTTTCAGCATCTCAAGTTGTGCCGGCGTCAGATTGAAACTGGACTGCACAACATTGGATAATGCAATAAGGCAACGTGCCGTCATATAAGGTTGCGTCAGCTTTCCCCAAAAGAAACAGGGGGCTTCTTTCTTTTCTATTTCGCTATATTTGGCAAGAAACAGTTCGTCCCGATCGGCCGATCGTTGCAATGTGGAAGGAGTTGCATATTGATAAGAAATAGTATCAGTCATAGATAATAAATAGGTATTTGGTTGTACATTGCCCAAATATAGAAATTAATTCTTACGTGAAAAAAGAAGTAGGAAAATTTACATCCCCCCTTACGGGTACTCACCCCCTCCGACTTCCCCGTTATCGGGGGAGAGCAACCTTCCTGAAGGAGGAGAATGGGGATAGAACCGACTTTTTAGACAGCCTCCGAAAGACTAATTTATGCCTCTTTTGTATTAAGTCATGAAATATAATTCGTTATAGTCAGACACAGTTCTTTATGCATAAAACAATTATTTTTCATAACTATTCTTAAATTATGCATTCCTTTTTACCGGAAAGTAATATTTTTGTTCCCATAAATAGAATGTTTAAGCGACATATTCTAAAATTAAGTCTTGTGAATTTTTTGTTATAAAAAGAAAGCTGTTTGTGAAAATCGCTAATATTGTTTGTTTTGTTTGTGTTATCCCATTTTGAGTCAGGTGTGACTTCAAAATGGGATTTTTTTGCTATACCGGCAGATTAAAACCACCTGAATTCTATCAAAAATGACCTAAATTCTATCAACCGATAGATTTTCCCCTCAACAATGTCTGTTCTTCACCTGCCGCATTTGTTAAAAAGCCGTAAACTTGCAGCATCAAAATTATAACAACGAATACTCACAATTTAAAAATAACGTATATGAAAAGTGTAAGCTTCAGGAAAGATCTGATAGGAGTACAGGATGAATTACTCCGCTTCGCATACAAATTGACCACCGATCGTGAAGAAGCAAACGATTTGTTACAGGAAACTTCATTAAAAGCATTGGATAACGAAGACAAATATACCCCTGACACAAATTTTAAAGGATGGATGTATACTATAATGCGGAACATCTTTATTAATAATTACCGCAAAGTAGTGCGCGATCAGACATTTGTCGATCAGACTGAAAACCTCTATCATTTGAATCTGCCACAAGAGTCAGGTTTTGAAAGCACGGAAAGTGCTTACGATTTAAAGGAAATGCACCGCGTAGTCAATGCTCTGCCTAAAGAATACAGAGTTCCGTTTGCTATGCACGTTTCAGGATTCAAGTACCGTGAGATTGCAGAGAAGTTGAATCTTCCGTTAGGTACTGTAAAAAGCCGCATATTTTTTACCCGTCAGAAATTACAAGAAGAGTTGAAGGACTTCCGCTAAACGTTAACTATCATTTTTCAGTAAGTATCAATAGGTATAGGGCAAAAGGAAACGAGATCCTTTTGCCTTTTTTATTTTATGTATTGGCGGTATGCCTGCTATGGAGATTTTTTTCAGTAACTTTGTCGCTGGGTAATAGACTGTAAATAAAAAATATAGATGTTATGATCAAAGCAATCATGCTCGATGTGGATGGAACATTGGTGAGTTTTGAGACTCATAAAATATTGCAATCTACTGTTGAAGCTCTTAAGGAGATTCATGACCGTGGGATTCGAATAGTCATTGCTACCGGTAGAGCGGCAGGCGACCTTCATGAAATAGCTGCTGTTCCGTATGATGGGATTATTGCATTGAATGGAGCTGACTGTGTTTTACCGGATGGCACTGTGATAAGGAGACACCTTATTCCAAAGGATGATTTTAAGAAAGCCATGGAAATAGCAAAGGTTTTTGATTTCGCAGTTGCTATTGAATTGGATGAAGGCGTGGTTGTCAATCGGCTGACTCCGACTGTCGAACGGATTGCCAAAATCGTAGAGCATCCCATCCCCGCCGTTGTAGACATTGAAGACCTATTTGACAGAAAAGAGTGTTGCCAGCTTTGTTTTTATATCGATGATGAAATGGAACAGCAAGTAATGCCGCTTCTGCCTAACCTTTCCTTATCACGCTGGCATCCTTTATTTGCTGATGTGAACCTTGCAGGAATCAGTAAGGCAACCGGACTTTCAGCTTTTGCCGATTATTATGGGATTGAGATGGCGGAAATAATGGCTTGCGGTGATGGCGGTAATGATATTCCTATGCTGAAAGCTGCCGGAATCGGAGTAGCTATGGGAAATGCATCGGAGACTGTCAAGGCGTCAGCCGATTTTGTTACTGATACCGTTGAGAATGACGGTTTGTGTAAGGCTTTGAAGCACTTTGGAATCATTTAGTATTGATATTCTTATTTCAATATGGAGCACTGTTCTTAATTTTGTAAATCTCATTATTCTGACCGTATAAAAGAAAAACTCCTGTAAGTATTTCACTTACAGGAGTTTTTCGTGGGCCATCTAGGGCTTGAACCTAGGACCTCCAGATTATGAGGCTCTAATTTTTATTCTATTAAATAACAGTATGTCAACCTATTAATAATCTCATTGTAGGTTATCAGTCAACAATTAGTCAACAATGAACTTACTCTGCAAAGTTAACAATTATTCCTCATACCAAGAACTAAATCACTGTTTCTTATTATCCCAAGGGGTAGAATTTTTTATATATGTGTGCCTGCCCTGCAATATTTAAAACTTCGCTCCATGTATTATGTTCTTCCCCTGCTTCTTAGTATCTTTACTGTCAGATGATTCAATTATTAACTTATAAATATTAGTACTGATATGAAAGAGAAGAAAGCTAATGTAGGCTATTTAGGGGACGAGATTCGTGAAACTACCATAACGGAACGTATCTATCATCTTGTAGATTTCACTCTGTTGGATAAGTACTTCCCCGGTCTATTTAAGGAAGAGAAGTGTAAATTAAAGAGGAAGAGACGGAGATAAGTAAACTGGAATGGAAACTAAAAGGCAGCAAATGAATGTTACTTCAAATGCTGCCTTTATTAATTCATAATGGTATCTCTATTCCATTCTGACAAATGTCTCTGTGTAGTCTGAACTATGACGATGTTCAGGATCAGATTTTGTCTGTACATTGTCATATTTAGTACGAATCGTCAACTTATCTGCTGTTAAAGATTCAATAATGAGATTGGCATAAGACTCAAAATAGCCATAATCTCCATTGGTCTGGCTCACAGTTAATGTGTTACCATTTAAAGTTAATGTTTGGCTACTTCCGTCCATTTGCCATTTTGAACTATTATCGTAATAGCAATATGCAACTACAGAATAAGTGTTATCTGTAAGTTTCTTAATAACTAATTTATAACATTCATCATCACCACTATTGGGATTATAAGGATCGCAAGTATAATCCCATTCATATTTTTCTGTTTCTTCACTGCAAAGGTCCCATCCTGCACTACGCACCAATCCCCAAGTGCCCTCCAACTGACTCACATCAATGTCTTCATCGTCATCGCTGCAAGCTGCAAAGTTCACACTCATAATAATGGCTACTATAGCCATACCAATTAATCTTAATGTCTTCATCTTTAAATTGTTTTAGTTAATTAATAAATTATACATTAGGGTTCACTTCATTATCATCTAAATCACCACCATTGAAATTCATATCAACATTCTCATTTCCCATTGGAGTATCATCCTCTTTAACTCCTAAAGAAGAATCTGTAGTACTGCCATTCACATTTACATTGACAGTAGTCATTACATTGCGTTTTACAGTAATTACCTTCTCAAATGTTTGAGTTGCTCCATTAGCCCGTTCCCATTTTAACTGTATAGTGAGGTCTTCAGTGTAGTTCTCTGCTTGCCAACATCTATAAACCCCATAGAAGGTGTACATAGAAGAAGATTCCAATATGTTATCGTCTGCTGATACTTTAATATTGGGATTCATAGTACCATCGTTATTTATCCAAATATAACTAACAGACAATGTTCCGTCTACAGGTGGAGTTACTATAAATTTAAGCCCAAAGGCTGTACGCTTTAAATCTATATTGGCAACTCCGTCTTTGGTTGGTACATAGTCTGTAAGTTCACCATAGAATCTATCTGTTTTAGGGTAATCCTCTCTATTACGATAGCTTTTAATACATGTTGCCCCAACATGCAATCCAATGATATGAATGCTGTTAGTAGTTGAAATATTAAACTTATTACTTAGTTCTATACCACCATAAGAACTGTAGTCTTTATGGAATGGCGCATAGTACATATTATCATCATGATATAATGTATCAGCATCATTTTGTACCATAGAACATTCAAAGTTATATTTATATCCCCCAATTAAAGAGATAGTCATATCTTGAATGTTATCAAACAATCCATAAGCATAATTCTGATAATTCACATCTCCGTCCTTCTTATAGTACACATTAATCCCATATATCTTCTTTGGTGCAACTTCTGTTCTGCTTAAAGGAGTTTCAGAAGTGGAAATAAATTCTCCGCCCAAATTAAATGAGATAGTGTAGGTTTCTTGGTTAGTCTGCTCCTGTTCTTTAGGTGGTAGTTCATCCTCATTATTACTACAAGAGAATAGAGTACTACTTCCTATGAGAAGCATACCAATTAATCTGAATATCTTCATTGTAATAATCTGTTTGTGCTTCTACGTTCCTAATAGAGAGCGTTAATAATTGAGATACAAGTGTGAGGAACACAACACAAAGTTGCACACTTCTTTAATAAAGAACTGTTGAGTAGTAAAATAGACTGTCTGTTTCTTATATACCTGTATTTATGCCAACCTGTTCCCTATAGTTGGCTACTACATACAAGAAGCGTGGGAACTACTGAATATTACTACGTTGAGGCTCTGGACTGCCCTAAGTCAAGTAATAAACAATAGCCCACGCCAAACGATATATAGACTATCCAATATAAGATAGGTATATAACATTGACGTGAGCGTTCTTGCCTATTATCCTTGACTTATGAAATTGTCCAGATTTCAACGTAGGATAATATTTCAAACGCTCTTCGTTAACTATGTCCTTTCAGAACTATCTCCATAGAAGTCTGAAATTGCTACAAAGTTACTAAAAGCTGTTTAATTTGCAAGAACTATTGTTCATTAAAAGTTGAGAGCTGTCTCTACTCAATAATTCAAGGTTGGTATGAAACTTGCCAAATCCCCATATAAGTAGAAATTCTGAACTTTCATACCAACCATAGATTTAAGAGATTAGGAGTTAATGAACTGATTCTTTATCCGTTGAACGGTAGAGATACCAATTCCTTGTAACTTGGATATATTTCTAACTGAATACCCTTTCTTTAATAACTGGATAACTTCCTTGTACTCTTCCCGTTTCCGTTCCTCTGTCTTAATACTGCCAACCTTTCTACCCAATTTACCACCTTTAGCAATGTAGTTAGCTCTTCCACTGTTGAGGCGATATACTATGTTAGAACGTTCAATGTTAGACATCTCCGCTAGTATGGTTATCAAAATTGAGACGATAGGATTAACTTTACCGTCCTTTTGAAGTGTGTAAAGTCCCAAGTTCTGAATGTAAACTGATACTTTAGCTTCATGTAGAATCTCTAAGGAACGAAGAACCTGTAATGTACTTCTGCCCAGTCTGGATAATTCAGACAGTAGCAAGTAATTAACAGAATTGGCAGTACAATATTCCAAACAGTCCGTTAAAACTTGCCTCTCTTCATTCTTCTTAGCACCGCTTATATGTTCCTCAAAGATAGAGACTACTTCAATCTCCTGTGCGTTGGCGTACCTTGTTAAATCTTGAATCTGTCTTGCTGTATCCTGTCTGTCACTTACAGAGGATACACGTGCGTAAATCACTGCATTTGCTTTCATTAAAGTCTTTGATTAAATTGATAACATAAAAGAATGTGTTCAAACCACCTTTGCAGATTAATTTGAACACATCCCCAATTTGAACACAAACAAGTTAAAGCGTACCTTCATCGCTAAAGCTGTAATAGCTTTCACTTGTCATAATGATATGATCTAGTACATTAATTCTCATTAACTTGGCAGCTTCCTTAATACATCTCGTTAACTCAATATCCAGTGTGCTTGGCTTTAAATTACCGCTAGGGTGATTGTGTGCCAAGATTAAAGATACAGAGTTAGTAAGTAGCGCAGCTTGCAATATCATTCTGACATCTACGCTTGTCTCTGTTATCCCACCTTCGGATATTTGTGTATATCCTAAGACTTGGTTGGCTTGATTCAAGAATAATACTTTAAAGTACTCCTTGTAATCTATCGTACCTTCTTTATAAGTAGGTAGTAGAATCTTGTAAGCGTCAGCAGCACTGTAAACCTTGCTTCTGTTTCTAGTAGTTGGCTTATATGTAAGCTCTACTTCTCCAACTTTATAATCTAAATTCATAACGTCAATTATTAATGTGATTGTCTTGTTAATAACTGCTATCCTCTGAACAGGGCATATATTATCAATAAGATATAGCCCGCTATTAATAAAGGAAATGATAACATTGCCACAATCATTGTAGCACTGACAACTAGCAGATAGAATAAACTTCTCATAATCCTGTAAATTTGAAATTCCCCTATCTGAAAGCTAAGCAAGCCACAATCAGTATTAATAATCCCACAAAGAATTGCGGCATTAGAATCAATGGCACAATTAGTATTGTACCAATCGTACATAACATCTTTAAATTTTCCATACATATTGTTTTAGATTAGTAATCAGTGAATAAAGCAGTAAATAGACGGCTTAACATGAAGAACTTCCCTTATCACCTGTCTTTGTGTCTGTCAATACAGAATCATATATTAATAATAGATGAGGCTGATACTCCAGAGATTCAGAAAGCCTGTGAGTTGGAAAGCGATCCACGCTAAACTATTTACTTCTCCAACAATGGGTAAGGGGGTGTAGAGTAGTTACACCGCTATAGAGTGCATAACATATACCTCATGCTCGCTGTCTGACTAATAATTTCACTCTATCACTGCATAAAGTCTAAATAGAAACACTACCTAAATCTAAAGGGCGGGGGTATGATTTTAGAGTACCCTATTCTTGGGTTGGGGTATATAATAAGAAACTCCAAACCGTATTAGTGGTCTGGAGTTTTACTCTTATTCAATCAAAGCCTTGATAGCCTTCTTGGTTCTTGTTCTCCTTAGTTGGCTTAATCCAAGCTGCTGATATCCCTGTTCTAATATTGGGTCTCTCTTCATAAGGCTTTCCAACTCCTGCCGCTCGTTATCAGTCAGAGCGGATTTCTCCTTCAAGTCACAGAAGCGTTTGAGCCTGTCTCTGAATTGGGGAGTGGTAAGTATGCCTTTGATAATATTCTCGTCTGCAATGTTCCATTCATACGTCTGGACTATTGCCATGCCCAACTGTCTGTAGCCTTCCTGCAATGCTTCTGCCGACCTGTACATTATACGTGTAGTCCAGTGTTGGTAGAGTTTTAACTGGGCAACCATGTCATTGACTTCATACCTGTCACCCTTCTTGATGATATATGTATCAGCCCCCAATTTCTTAAGTTCATCGTCCTGCTGTTTCCTTGCACCTTCCCCTAACTTGCTCTCATTCAATCCCTGTATCCGTTCCTCTGCTGCCGCAAGTTCCTTAGCTATCTTCTGCTTCATTTCAGCAAATGGAAGGTAGTAGTTCATAACCTTTGGATTGAAGATATGGACTATCTTGTTTCTGAACGGATTGGACTTGGTTCTGATACGTCCTGCAATCTGGGGAATATCCATATCAATGCTGATTAAGGTATGCCTGTTATAACCGTTGCTGACAATGAAGCATATTGCCGTTTCAGAATAATAGTCCACTCCTTCAAACGCCTTACAGGTTACAAATGTAAACCGTTTGGCGGGAGCTGTTGAACTGGAGATTTCAAAGCCTTCCAGTTTGTAATGGTTCTTCTCGTCATCCGCACATATAATCCTGCAATCATCATTAGTCAGTCTGGCTTCTTCAAGTATCTCCTTAATCTCTCTCACGCTGTTGACAAAGAAATATGCTTCTTCGCTTCTACTTCCGTCCAGTACAAAATGACCGTTGTCTTTATAATGTCTTATAATCTTGGCAGCTGTACTGCTTGCGCTTTTACATGGATAAGGGTAGACTGTAATCTTATCCACTGTCTTCCAATCAGCCACGTACTCTGTCATTTCAGCAAAGACTTTGGGCTTGAACAGTTCTGGGATAGGGGTTGCGGTCAGGAAGCAATGGGATTTGAAACATTTGAAGTTCTCTATGATTTGATTTATTACCATTGTCCTAAACCCGTACTGTTTCAGAAGGTTATGGTATTCATCTGCTAATAATTTGAACTCTGACGCATTGATAAGAGGAATTAAAGTCCCTACCTTGTCATACGTACAAATTATCTTCTTTACTCCGTCCTGTTCAAGGAACTTCTTTAACTTGGCTTGCACTGTCTTAGTGAAACTGCCATACAAGCCGAACAGTCTGTCATTAATAGGACTTACGCCTGCTTGAATCTGTGACCTCTTCCAAGTAATGTCCTTACCATTCTTATCCTTAGGTGGATAACACTTATTAATTACTAACTCTGTCGTAGGTACGGCAATTATATAATTCTCGTTATTAGTAAGTGCTATCGTAGTAGCACCACATCCTGTCTTCACCTTGTTGAAGATACAGTTCTCTGGGAAGTCCTCCATAATGAGGAAGCCGTTCCGCTCTTGAATTTCTAACTTTACCATAAGTTATCTTTTGTGATTTTAAATATGTTACCTGTGACCCTAATTATTGGACTTTAAATAATCCTAAACTCTGAATATTGGGGTAACTGACCGTTTTATATAGGGATAATTCACCACTCTTTGGAGATTCCAACTTTATCCCCACTTCTGCTTGGTGATTGGAAAACAGCTACCTGTTACCTCAATAATCAGACTTTAAGTTACTCTTAGCTTCATTTATTAGGATAACCCGTATTATTATATAATGTAAATTCACCACTCTGGAAGAATCTGGAGTAGAAAAGCCTACCTGTCACATAGGCTCTTTACATGGTCAGACTTCTTCCGCTTCCAGATAAGGAATGTCCTCTGTGTCATCATTGGCGGTCACTTCCTTACTGTCTTTAATTGAGATGACAGTAGTAGGGCGATTGTACCGTTCTCTTATCTTCTCAAACTGTTCCATTACTAAATTCTCGTCCAGATTTCCGTGTGTATTGAACATTGTCGCCTTGTCGTTCTGTGTAATGGACTGGAATATCTTGACAGCTTCCTTGACGTCTCCTGTAATTGTCTTGATATTATTGAATTGGTTACTTAAGTATCTCTTGGCAATATCCTTGTCATCAAAGCCTTTATCCTTGCAGATTTGGATGAACTTGTTACCTATCTCCATGTTATAGGCTGGAATGATAGGCTTCTTCACCTTCTTCCCCTTCTCATCCTTACCAGAGCATAATAAAGAGAAGTCAGACTTTGATATGGCGTTATTATTGCCACAAAAGATAAGGTTCAGTGTTGAGATTGGATAACCGTCTGGGTTCTTCTCGCTCTTTATTAATTCGTTGTACCGTTGCAGAAATTCATTGTCTGGGTTAATATTGGCTGCACCACGCACATAGTCTGGGGTAGTCCATTCCTTCTTGGTAATATTAATCTCGTTGATGTATTCTGCAATGGTTTCATTCCCTTGCAGTTCAACTTCAATGGCGGGTACATTTATTGCTTCCTCTCCGTTCTCCGCTGCCCATTCATTATAGAGGGATGCGGCAATGGTTCTGTGCTGACCGTCCAATACAAGGAAGTATTTGGCTGCATCCTCTGGATTTATATCCTGTCCGTTTATGTCAACCAGACGAATGTCACCTGTTGTGATTACATCTTCTGCCTTAACGACCTGTACCATTTCTGCCTTTCTATAACCCTTGACCTTCATCATGGCTAATATCTTCTCTACATTGCCCAAGTTGATGGCACGGTTAATACCCTTAGCAAAAGCTACGTTTCTTACTTCATTATTTGCAACAATTTTAACTTCTAAATAAATCTTCTTCATAATTGTTTAAATTTAAATTAATAATTAAGTTGGTGCAATCTTCAACTTGGCGCCTTATCGTTTCTGATTACATTGCAAAGGTGAGGAATAGTCGGAAGGTGTGTTATAAAGAATAGAAGGCGATTTGAAGTGTATTCTTTAGATGCAAGAATATCAATTGATTAGCTAATTTAAGGACATAAAAATAACTACCACGTGATTACATGGTAGTCTGTAAGGATTGGTGGATTTATTAATTACCAGAGATGTTCTGTAGATTGATTATTGGGTGAGAAATTGTAGTCTTCTGTCTGTTTGGTCTTCCATTGCGGTTTATAGCCTTGTTTCACCAAATAGGCTATTGTTGCATTGGTGTAGTTCTCATCATTGTTGAAACTGTCCGCTTCAAATAATAATTCCATGTAGCCTAAAGTCATACGTATCTGTTCACTCTTGGTCTTTAATGAGGAATATCTTTGTAACAGGTGGAATGTACCATACATGATTAGATTATGAGCTGCATTATTGGCTTTCCTACCCTTCTTCTGTGAATATACTTCCTTCAATTCCTGTTGGGCTTCTTCCAAACTGTTTACTCCTAAATAGATGTGAAGGTAGTTATCCAATAAATCAGTCAGCCAATAGCAAGAGTTATCAAGAGTAATCTTCTTAACTCCGTTATCAATGGTTATAGGACTGAGTACCCTTAGTTCCTTCTTCTTGGAAGGTGAGTACCTCTTAGTATTCAGCAACTCATATAGCTTTAACATCTCTGGACGGACTTGTTCCAGATAAGGCAGTGTATTCTCTGATATGGTAACTTCTGTGTAAAGTTCACCATTCTTATACTTCTCATATATGGCAGCTACAACAAGCAAACTTATTCCAATTACACTGTCATTGTCAGTTTCACCATGCTTCTGCAATAAATCAATCAGTCTTTCCAGTATATTATTACTTGGCAAAGTGACAAGTATATTGTGTTCTGAATCCATAATGAAGCTACTTGGATTAAACGCCTTACTGATAGAAACTGATTTGGGAGCGTACCGTTTATAATCAAATACTCCGTTATCTACTGCGATAGTATTTAGAAATGAATAGTCTGTCATGTAGCTCTTACAAATGTCTTCACTGATTCCGCTGGGGTATTCATGGTAGTAAGTAGCCAACAGCTCATTCTCAAACATGGCACGCTTATAGCCAAAGTATTCCGTAAGTATGGGTTCTATCTTCTTTAATTCTGGAATTGGTAGTATGTAATCTCTCATATCGCTTCTTATATTAGTGCTGTAAAGATAAATAATGCTGTCCCATTATACAATAGAACAGCATTACAAATTGCTACAGAACGTAATTACATTCTTCCAAATACGTACTTCACGACCTTCGCATTAGCCTTGTTCTCATTGACGAAATCCCGCTCAATGTAGATGTCCGTTACCCTCATTGTTTCATCAACATGATTTAACGCTGCATGGACTGTATATTTGTCAATTCCCACTTTATTGAGTGCTATGGTAGCCCATGAGTGGCGGGCTGCATAATATTCCAAGTCATCAATCTCCAATAATCTTCCAATCTCCTTTAAACCATAGTTTATGGCTTTATTAAAACCTTTCTCGTCAACGTAATATTGATAGAAATTGAAGAGGCGTTTACCTGTTTTATCTTTATACTTCTCAATGAGCGGTTGGGCTAATTTAGGTATATCAACCTTCATTTGAGCTTTATCCAGTCTGCGGTCTTTAGTTTTGGTACGATTATATGTAATTGTATTGCCTTTCATTTCAGTGGCATTGTATAAATCTGCTGAGTTCATACCCATAAGGCAGAATGAGAGAATGAAGCAATCCTTAGCCAAATTATAACGGCACGTAGCTTTGTACCCCTTCTTCATGTCCTTATATGGTAACTTCCATACCTTCTTTATAATATCTGCGGATATAGCTCTTTTACGGGTAGCTTCTTGTTTGGGTATTTCAAGTTCTATGAAGGGTGAGTTGGGAATTAAGATTAAATTCTTATCCTTCTTATTATACCTCTTCTTGGCTTCATTGAACAACTTCTTGATACTTATCAAATAAAGGGAGAGTGAACGATTAGAAGGTACACGTTTGCCTTGCTGCATTAATCTTTTAGTCCGTATCTCACGTTCTTTATTCAAGAATGATTTGAAGTCTTCTAAGAAGTCAAGAGTAATTAGATTAATATCCAACTCCTCCTTACCTATGAAACGCACTAAAGCATTAATGGCAGTTGTATAATTGGGTGCACCTTTGATTGTAGTTGAGGCTATCCATTCACGACTAAACTTTATAAAATTAATGGTCTGTTGTTTCTCCTGTTCTCCGTTCAGAAATTCAACTATCTCATCCAAAGAATAATGATTTTGGTCTAGTTGCAGTTTTAGACACTGTTCCCTGTAATAGAGAACAAGCCTATCTACCTCTCTCTTAATGGAAGTATCCTCTTTAAATTTGAGGGATTTAGTTAGGTCTTGTTGAGTTACAAACAGGTTGGTGGATAAACGTTTTACCTTGCGGTCTAATGTGAATCTAATCTTGACGTTATATGTTCCGTCAACTTTTAGTTCACTCCTTTTAATTTCAGCTTTAATAGTCAGCATATTAGCTCTATTTTAATTAGTCAACAATTAGTCAACATCTGCTTAAAATAGGAATAATTAATCAAGAGCAACAGACTTATATCTGGTGGGTCTACAAACAAAAGAGGTTCTATTCCACTAGGAATGAACCTCTTAGTTTGTGGGCCATCTAGGGCTTGAACCTAGGACCTCCAGATTATGAGAACGATAAGATGACGTTTTGTGATAGCTTGCTTAACTAATCTTGGCTGAATATCAGTTAGTTGCGAAATTCACTATCCTCTATGAGACTCATTAAATACCCCTAACTGAAATAGTTTGTTTACGCATTGTTTACGCAGAAAACCACCAGACTGCCCGTCTGGAGTTCTGCTAAGTATCCTTCTTTTTTTCATAAGTCATAGTGCTGTCGTAAGTAATTTGTGTTTTTGCGACAAAAGGAAGTTATCTGTTGGTGAAATAACCAATTATTTATTGTATAAACGCTCTTTTTTGATGAGTTTCGTCTTGATTTTCAGGGTTTATTTGTACCTTTACACCGAAAAGAATGTCTTTTATGGAAAAAGAAATGATTAACAGGCTGAAGATAGTGCTTGCCGAAGAACAAAAAAGTAGTAAGTGGCTGGCAGAGCAATTAGGAAAAGACCGAGCTACTGTTTCCAAATGGGTGACGAATACCATGCAGCCTGACGCAAGAAACCTCCTACGTATAGCAGAGGCTTTGAATATTGATGCAGGTAGACTGCTCAACCAAAAACATTTGAAGAAATGAAGGAAATAGATATTATTCAACAGATAAAGTCAGGTGAGGTTAGTAAGGTGCAGTTCAAAGAGCGGCTCCTTGATAATTATGGCATCGGTTGTGAACTGGTGGCATTCAGCAATGCACGTGGTGGCACATTGGTTGTTGGCGTGAAGGACAAAACTGGCAGCATCAATCCGTTGTCGTATTTGGAAGTGCAGGAAACCACGAATACACTTGGCAATATCGCATCAGAGAATGTTGTCCCTGCCATCCTTGTGGACGTGGAAACCATTTCAGTAGATGGCGGAAGTCTTGTCTTGGCTCATATCAAAGAAGGAGTGAATAAGCCCTATCATGACAATCGTGGTATCGTGTGGTTAAAGAACGGTGCCGACAAGCGCAAGGTGTTCGATAACGCCGAGCTTGCAGAAATGATGACTGATTGTGGTAGTTTCTCGCCTGATGAAGCAGGAGTTCGGGACGCTACGATTAAGGACTTGGACGAGAATACTATCAAAACCTTCCTAAGCAACAAGTTTGAAAAAGTATTGGTGAGAAAAGGACTGGTGGGCGACGCATTCCGCGAAGCCTCTTTAGATACAGTCTGTTCCGCTATTGTCAGTGGCCACGATGGAGAGAAACTGCTGCGTAACCTACGTTTCATTCGTCCCGATGGAAAAATTACAGTGGCTGCGATGTTATTGTTTGGCAAATACACTCAGCGTTGGCTTCCAGTAATGACAGCAAAGTGTATTTGCTTTGTGGGCAATAGTCTCGGCGGTACACAATTTCGTGATAAAGTGAATGATGCCGACATTGAAGGCAATCTGCTTCATCAGTTTGAGACTATCATGGACTTCTTTACCCGAAACCTGCGTCACATACAAGTAGGAAAAGAGTTTAACTCGCAAGGAGTGTTGGAGATTCCATACATCAGTCTTGTTGAGTTCACCGTAAATGCTTTGGTACATCGCTCGCTGAATGCGACTGCTCCTATCCGTATATTCATCTTTGATGACAGGGTAGAGATACACAGCCCCGGAACACTCCCCAATGGGCTTTCTGTAGATGATATTGTCGTGGGAACTTCTATGCCGCGCAATATGTTCCTTTTCACAAATGCCATTCATTTGCTTCCCTACACAGGAGCGGGTAGTGGTATGCTTCGTGCCTTGTCTGAGGATATGAATGTTTCATTCACCAACAATGACAGAACTAATGAGTTTGTGATTACAATAAATAGATCAGGAGGTAACCAAGTTGGCGAAAATAGTAACCAAGCTACCGAAGAAAGTAACCAAGTCAGCAAAGAAAGTAACCAAGTTAATGACAACTTAGATACTGAACTTAGATACTTTGGCACCGAGCGGACAAAACTCACAAACAAGCAAAAAGACATAGTGAATTTTTGCACAGTTCCACGAACTGCAGAAGAAATTATGAATCGTATCGGAATTTCAAATCAAAGCAAAAATAGGAAACAAAATATCACTCCGCTTATTGAAGCCGGATATCTCGAAATGACTAATCCCGAGCATCCCAATGCAAGTAATCAAAAATATAGGAGAAGTAAGAAATGAGCGAATTACCCATTCAGACGAACTCGCACATATTCACCAATAAAAACGGTAACACGTTGATGCGTGAATTCGTGGGGATATTTAGCAAATCTCGTCATCTATATGACTTGGCACAAAGCATGAGCACCGATATTGCGATACGAGCAATTATTAACAATGAACTTTGGAACATAGCACACCATCATCGTGATTTATTCACAAGTATGAGCGAGGTGGATTATACTCCAGATATTCGCAAATGCATAAAGTTATTACCTCTAAATGAAGTCATTGTTAATTGGCATAACAACTACAAAAACATGCAATTATCTATGACATATGGAGAAAAAACATCGTTCGAAGATTTGACGGAAATGATGGAGAGTCTGAATATTTATTTCATAATTAAATTAGTAGGATATGACAACTGAGGAAAAAGATAGACTTTTCAAGTCCATTCAAGACATAGTGAATGACAATCCAGTTTTAGTAATTGGTTGTGGCGCTTCTATGAATTACGGAATTCCTGGTATGTGGGACTTGGCGGTGGCTATAAAAGCAGATTTTACAAAGACACCGCCTATTTCTGAAGAATCCAAAAATTGCGTAAATGAACTAGTCAGCAAACTTGACGCAAAAATGGGATTGGAAGATGCTATGCTTAGCATAAAATGTACAGGGGAAGTAGAAAATAGAATATTAAAAATTGTATGGAATCAGATTAAGCCAAAGGACAATGAAGTTTTTATGGGCGTAATTCAATCACGTAGTTGTTTACCTTTGACTGATTTGCTTACACATCTAATATATAATAGAGCAGATGCTGGGGTAAATGTTGTAACAACTAATTATGACTGCCTTATAGAATATGCCGCTTCTAAAACTGATGCTTATGTGAATTGTGGATGTTCACAATCTCATATTGGACATTTTATAGGTTTTGACCACAAAAATCATTTGGCAAAATTGAAGGTTTATGAAGGTTGTGTAAATATATACAAAATTCATGGCTCGTTAGATTGGTTCGTAGACAACAATGGAGAAATGCGTAGTTATCCGAACCTGACATATATACCAAATGAAATGAAGCCATGTATAATAACCCCAGGGACAAACAAATACGAGAGAACTTTGGAAGATCCTCATCGGACTTTAATTTCATCTGTTGATGGTTTGTTCAAAGAAGCTTCTGGTTATATGTGTATAGGTTATGGTTTCAATGACAAACATATTCAACCGAATTTATTAAAAATGGCGATTGAAAGAAAAAAGAAAATTCTAATAGTAACAAAGGATCTGACGGAGAAAATAAAGAGTGAAGTCATTGCTAAAGCTAAAAATTACATCATTGTGTATTCGGATGGTGCTAATGGTACAAAATTCAAAAGCTCATCAGAAGCAAATGAAATAATTGACGAAACGACCGAATATTGGAAACTTGAAAGCTTTATATCAATTATACAATAATATGGAAAAAATGATACTTAATTATAAAGAAGAAGAGCTTATCGGTAAGATAGCTAGTGTGGATACTGGTACGGCTATTGCATTTATACCTGATGATAAGAAAATGTCAGAATTGCAAATTAATCAATTGATTGCAGTCAATAGTCCTCGTGCAGGAACTCATATCATTGGAATGGTTGTAAAGATGTCTCGCCGTCTTGACGAAACAATACTTCAAAATGATATAGACGATAAGAAAAATGATGACAATATTGTTTTGCCATCAAATGCCATCAAATTAGTTTTTGTTGGAGAATTACGTGATAAAGAAGGTATAAAAGTGAATGTATTTAAACGCAATGTGACTGCATTACCAAACATACAATCTTCATGTTTTCGAATAGATGGGGATAAATTGACAAAACTAATGGAATGTATTTCCACTATTGCTGCAAATGCTATGACTCCATTGTCATTAGGAAAGTATTTTATAGATGAAAACTCCACAGCATATATTGATGGAGACAAACTTTTTCAACGTCATGCTGCCATAGTCGGTTCTACTGGCAGTGGAAAGTCTTATTGTGTTGCAAAACTAATTGAACAAATGGCAGAGCTTAAATCTGTGAATGCTGTATTATTTGACATACATGGAGAATACTCTGATAAATCTTTCAAACGAGATGGAATAACACAACTGAAAATTGCGGCACCAAATGATTTGGAAACTGCAAACAAACTTGACAAAGGTATTCTGATGGTTCCATACTGGTTGTTGAACTATGAAGAAATGCAAGCATTGTTATTAGACCGTAGCGATAGTAATGCACCCAATCAAGCTATGCAGTTGTCTAAACAAATAATGACGGCAAAAAAAAGCACTGTAAAAGGTACGGAATATGAAAGTAAGATTACATTAGATAGTCCAATTGCTTATGATTTAAATGCTGTTTTACAAGAGCTTCATAAACTTGATACCGCAAAGGAACAAGGTGCAAGAGGAGAAAAGGCAGGACCTTTTAATGGTAAATTAACTCGTTTTAATCAGCGTCTTGAAAATAAAATGTCTGATAAGCGTGTGGGGTTCATGTTTTCTCTTACAAACGAAGAGCAGGAACTCGACTGGCTACAAAAATTTTGTAGGCAACTTATGGGTACGTCAAAATTTAATAATGGTGGCATTAAAGTTATAGACTTCTCGGAAGTACCTTCTGATATTCTTCCTCTTGTTATAGGTTTAGTAGCAAGAATTATTTTCTCTGTGCAACAATGGTCTGCAAAAGAAAAGCGTCATCCAATTGCATTGCTTTGTGATGAGGCGCATCTGTATGTTGAACAAAATGAATCTATCGACGCTGTGTCTGCAATTGGCTTAAAAAGTTTTGAACGTATTGCAAAAGAAGGTCGAAAATATGGAGTTAGTTTGGTTATAATCAGTCAAAGACCATGTGAGGTTAATAAAACAGTGTTAAGCCAATGTAATAATTTCATAAGCTTACGACTTACAAATGTAGAGGACCAAAATACGATTAAACGTCTTTTGCCAGACAATTTGGGTAATATAGCCGATAATCTTGCATTATTAGACATTGGCGAAGCGATTGTTGTGGGAGATGCAACTTTGCTTCCTTCTCGTATTAAAGTAGAAGAGCCCAAAATAAAACCACAAAGCAATACGGTACAATTTTGGCAAGTATGGGGAAAAAATGATAGTACTCAAGATTTGGACACAGCCGTAGAAAATATCATTAAACAATCAAAATCAGAATAATACAATACGAGATGTTATAGTATAACATCAATGTAAGGTACAACTATATGAATAGACAACAACAATCAAATATTGAGAAGTCTTTCCTAAAAAAATAATATGGATATTCTAAAAATAAAGAAAACTATACAGACCCTTGTAGAGAAATACAAGTCGAATCGTGATTTCTACAGAACTTCAAATTTTAACGAAACACAAGTGAGAAATGAGTTTCTCGATCCTTTATTTGAAGCTCTTGGCTGGGATATTCGTAATATATCAGGCAAGAAAACAAATGAGCGAGAGGTGCTTCTGGAGGAATCACTTAAAGCCAATGCCGCCACTCATTCAAAGAAACCAGATTATACGTTTCGGCTCTTTGGAGAACGCAAGTTTTTTTTAGAAGCAAAGAAACCCTGTGTAGATATCAGCATTGATGATAATCCGGCCAAACAGGTTAGACGTTATGGTTATACGGCTAACCTTAAGATTTCTGTATTGTCTAACTTTGAAGACTTATACATCTATGACACTTCATATAAAGTAGAAGACGGAGATACTCTAACTAAAGCTCGTATCAAAGCATATCATTATACTGACTACGAAAATGCCGTAGAGGAACTTCTTGAATTGATAGGAAAAGAATCTGTATATACAGGACACTTTGAAGAGGTTTGGAATAATGTTGAACTGAATGTAATACACCAGTCAGTAGACTCAATGTTCTTGGAACAAATCAATCAGTGGCGTTTGATGCTTGGTCAACAAATCCTTTCTTATGTTCCTGATATAGATATAGATTATTTAGGGGATATTGTACAGAGCTACATTAATAAAATACTCTTTCTCCGTGTTTGCGAAGATAGAAATATTGAAACTTATCAGCGTCTGCTTACAATTGCAGACCATAATAGTCATGAAGAACTTGTGGCGAAATTTAGGGACGCAGATAACAAGTATAATTCAGGCTTATTTGAGGAACTTATTTCAGAAGAGGTAATTGGAAATATCAGTTCTTCCTTTTGGATAATAATCCGTCAACTCTATTTCCCGGAAAGCCCATATTCGTTTACGGTACTTTCATCAGACATTCTTGGCCGAATTTATGAAATATTCATTGCTGAGAAACTTGCTGTAGTAGATGGAGTACTTAAGATTGTTAAGAAACCTGAGAATACAGAACGAGATATTGTAACTACGCCAAACTTTGTTGTACGTGAAATCTTGCATCAAACAGTCGTTGAAATCATTCAAGGAAAGACAGCAAACGAAGTTAACAATCTGAAATGTGCAGATATAGCGTGTGGTTCTGGCGCATTTTTGTTGGAGTTATATCAGTTGCTCTATGACTCATTAGTAGATTACTATCTTGAAAATGACAGGAGTAAACTTCTTCAGACGAGCATTGATACTTATAAGTTGCCATACGAAATGAAATGCAATTTATTGGTGAACTGTATCTATGGCGTTGATAAGGACTTTAATGCCGTTGAAGCATGTAAATTTGGATTGCTACTTAAATTGCTTGAGGATGAAGACATAAACTCTTTGTCTTCATTCCATCCAATATTGCCAGACCTTTCAAATAATATATTCTTTGGTAATAGCCTTTTAAGTACTGCTGATGTTCCTGCTGCTGATGCTCTCGAAGTAAATCCTTTTGATTTTGGCGATAGAGTCTTCGACTTGATAGTAGGTAATCCTCCATATATGAAAACCGAAGATATCAAGAAATTTACTCCGAAGGAAAAATCTCTTTACGAAAAGGGGAATAAGTATACGAGTGCCTACAGACAGTATGACAAATACTTTCTTTTCATAGAACGTGCATTGGGTCTTTTGAAACCCAATGGACGTTTAGGTTATATTGTTCCAAGCAAATTCATGAAGGTTGGGGCAGCAAAGAAACTTCGAAACCTTATAACCGGTAATAGTTATCTCAAAACCTTGATTTCGTTTGGTGCTCATCAGGTATTTGCAGACAAGTCAACCTATACTTGCATTATTGTATTGGAAAAGAATCGGCACGATAATTTTAAGTATTCAGAAGTGAGCAATCTTGTGGGGTGGAGAGTCCAAAATGCCGAAGCCAATAAGTTTTGCTATCGTTCATCAACCACTATAAATTCAGATACTTGGGTATTGTGTACGGACGAGCATTTGCCATTATTAAATATGGTAACCACCCATGCAAAACCACTGTCAGAAATAGTTGGCGATGACTATATTTTTAACGGAATCCAAACAAGTGCAAATAAGGTTTATGTATTTGTTCCTAAATCTGAAACACGGACGACCTATACTTTTAAGGCTTTTGATGGCAACGACTATGAAGTGGAAAAAGCTGTAACAAAGCCCTATTACAAAACGATTCAGGGCGAAGACGCCATGAGTTCTTATCGCACATTCAAGCCCAATGCCCGTGTTTTCTTTCCATATAAGAAAAACCAAAATGGTCGTCTACAGTTGATTCCGCTTACAACTATTCAAAAACACTATCCTTTGTTCTACGCATTCTTAATGGTAGCAAAGTCTGAGCTAAACAAGGCATCTCGGGATATTCAACCCAAGCCAGCCACTGCAGACGAGTGGTATCGTTACGGAAGACACCAAAGCTTGGAGGCGTGTGAAATAGAAGAAAAGATTATTGTGGGAGTGATGTCACAGTCTGATAAATATGCTATAGACAATAATGGCACCTTGGTATCATCTGGTGGTACCGCTGGGTATTGTGTGGTCAGTGTCCCTTCGGACAGTGAGTATTCAATTTATTACATACAAGCTATCTTGGGTTCAACTCAAGGTGAATGGCTTGCTTCTCTCTATGGCGAAATCTTCCGTGGCGGCTATATAGCTCGTGGCACAAAGGTGTTAAATCAAATACCGATTCGTGAGATTGATTTTACAAATCAAGATGAACGAAATGTTCATGACGATATTGCCAATCGCCAGAAACAGCTTATAGAATTAGGCGATAAGATTGGCAAAGCAACAAAGAACCGAAGAAATCTTGTGCCGTTACAACGACAATTTAATTCATTGAGGCAAGAACAGCAGAATGCCATCAACAATCTTTATGGCATGACAAACGATGAGGTATCATTAATTCCTAAGATAAAAGAGCTTTATGCAACTGATTGAAAATGCAACAGACCAAAAACTGCGAGGTGCTTATTATACTCCTCCTGCAATAGCCAAATTTATTCTACAATGGGGAATTAATGGCTGTAATGATTTGAATATACTTGAGCCCAGTTGTGGTGACGGTGTGTTCCTAAAATGCATTGGCAACAACGGGATGTTCTATAATAGTGTTACGGCAATTGAATACGAAGAAAAAGAAGCCGAGAAGGCACGTGCAATAGCTTTGCATGATTCAGAAGTAATCAATGCTGACTTTCATCGTTTCTGTCTTGATACCGATAAGCGTTTCGACTTAGTGGTTGGAAATCCTCCGTTCATTCGTTATCAGTATTATGATCCTGAGCAGCAAAAATTAGCAGATGAAATATTCAAGCGTTCTAGGTTGAAGAGAACAAAACTCACGAATGCTTGGGTCACATTTGTAGTAGGTTGCAGTCAGTTGCTGAAAGAGACAGGAAAGATAGGGTTTGTTGTCCCATCTGAGCTTCTTATGGTCAAGTATGCTCAGCAGTTGCGTCAATATCTTGCAAAGAACTTTAACAAGATAAACATCATTTCTTTTGAGAATCTTGTCTTTGAGGAAATACAGCAAGAGGTTGTTCTGCTGTTGTGTGAAAAGAATGGTACAGATGAGCACATGATTGAACACATTGAGGTGAAAGATGCTGATGCTTTGTTTAAACTGAATCCTCACAAATTGAAATTTCCAACCAAAAAGATTGATTTCCATGCTGATAAGTGGACATACTATTTCCTTGAAAAGAAAGAACTCGACCTGCTAGAGAAAGTAAAACACGACATGCCATCCATTTCTACTTATGCAAATGTAGAAGTTGGAATTACAACAGGGGCTAATGATTACTTTACAGTGCCGGAATCTGTAATAACTCTCTATAATTTAAAAGAGTATGCAAGACCTATGGTTGGCAGAAGTGTGCAGATTAGCAGCTTATGCTTTACGGAAAAAGATTGGTTGGCAAATGTGACTGCAGGTGCCAAAGCACATCTTCTCGTTTTCCCCTCAGGAGTCAAAAAGAGTGGAAATGATGGTGTAAAAGCTTATATTGAAAACGGAGAGAAGGAAGGAATAAACAAAGGCTACAAAACAGGGATACGTGATGAATGGTATATAATTCCGTCCATTAAACTTTCTGATGCGCTTTTCCTTCGCCGCAACAACCAGTACCCGAAGTTCGTGTTGAATGAGGCCAAGGCTTACACTACTGATACCATGCATCGGGTATTCATCAAAGAGGGAGTAAACAAGAAAGCATTCGTAGCAAGTTACTATAACTCTCTGTCATTTACCTTTGCTGAGATTCTTGGTCGCAACTTTGGAGGTGGTTGTTTGGAGCTCATGCCAAGTGAAGTTGGAGGTATCTATATGCCTTATAGTATTGATAATGAGGAATTGTTCAATGAAATAGACAGAATGTTACGTCAGAGGAAATCTGCTGATGAGATTCTTGATTATACAGACAGAATAATCCTTCATGAAGGTATGGGACTTAGTATGGAAGAAGTTCATACAGCTCGTTCCATCTGGCATAAGATTATGGGTAGACGTTTAAGTCGTGAGACTCTCGAAAAGAAGAAAGAAGTAAAGACTGAGAAGAAGACAAAGTACGCTCAACTGAACTTCCTTGACTTATTTGAGCAATATCAGAACAATAATATCGTTGAGAATAGCATAGTTCGTGAAGATATGGTTGAATACGTTGCATCATCTCACAAGCATCTTATCAATGAGTTTAAGAACGTGCTCATCAGCCTTGTTAAGAAAGATAACTTCGAACAATACCTTGATAAGTCTGCTAAGATTTATTATACAGGTAAAAGATTTCCGTCTACAGTAGCTCTCAACAAGTTGTACTACTTCATGCCTTATTTGAAGGGTAAGGGTATTCGTGACTTGTATTTGATAAAGATTGCCCGGGTAGGCACACGCAGGGAAGGTCAATCAGGTGAAGACAAGAACGATTTCCGCTTAGTTTTCGAAATTGAGTATGTAACCCAACTCTTTGATGACTATCAATCAATAGACTTGAAGATTTGGAGGACATTTACAGATACTACATTGAAGAATTTATTAATAAATCGATTATGATTTACAAGACCTTATATGACAAATTGAAAGGCCGTTCTATAGATAATGATTCTGAGAGCGATGTCGTATTACGCCTAAAAAAACAATATGCTGTATTATGTGAGTTTTTGGATAAAAATTATTTTCATAGCCATAGGATGTGTGAATCTAAACAAAAGCTACATGATATTTGTGACTCTATAATTGATGTTATTAAAAAAGTAGAAGCTGGTCATCGATCATCTGCTTTTGACCAGTTATATGAGCTATATTTCAATAAGGACAAGCGAAACCGTCTTAATATGTGTGATACAGAAATAGGAACTTCATTCTACAGAATGAGGTCAGCAGATAACTACACACAATATACAAAGAATACGGAGGATGAGATGTACCATATCCCTTTCGATAAGCGATATTTGATAGGAAATGAACGTTATAGTTTGACAGGCTTCCCTACATTTTACTTATCATCCTCAATTTATTCTTGTTGGGAAGAATGCAATCGATGTAATTTAGATTTCTCGAATGTAGCTTTATTTAAAAATAGTGACAAGCTACTATTCCTTGACATGCTTCTACCTAAACCCAACAGTAGCATTCAGGATAAAACGCTTTTTGGGATACCTTTAATTTTAGCATCAAGACTAAAAGTAGCACACGATAAGGGAAAGTTTGTACCAGAATACATTATTCCACAACTCCTAGAATGTGTAATAAAATCTAGAAGTGAGTCTGAAAGCGAAATCATTACTGGTATTCGTTACGAATCAACCCGTCAATCAGAAAGAGACCTCATCTTTGATAAATTTTACAAGGATGATTTATTCTTGAACTATGCTATACCTCCTTTTGAATCATCTGATAAAGGAATATGCAAAAGAATAAAGGAACTCTTTGATTTTTGGTCTAATACATCTTGGGCAGAGATGCAATACAAAGACCCAATGATTAACATTGTCCTTACAAAAAATGAATCCAATAGATATGACGCTTCACGTTTTGGCGTAATGGAGAAATTTCTTGGCCGAATACCACCTAAAATGTTAACATATAGAACAAAGTCAAAAAATGGAATACCACCTGGCGCTCTAACAATATAAAAATAGTAGCAAGCCTCAATAAAATTTATATTTTCCTGCGCAAGACACACTTTATACTCTGTGTTTTCTTGCGCTTTGACAATGGCATTATTAATTCTTATTTAGCGGTATTCCTCTTTATCTCATGTCTTGATTTGAATATACAGAAAAGCAACAAGCGTATATATCAAAAAAGAAAATGCAAGGACTTTTGCCCAAAAGTTAGAGAGCCAAACACCTTCATTCCTCCTGAGGATTTTGCGCATATCGGATTCATGCTCGGCAATAAGCTTCGTTTGTTCGGCACGATGAGTTGCCAACACTGAAGTCCAACTGTCTATAGAACGGTCTATGAGTTGCCTAAGTTCGGCAAGCTGTTCGGGAGTGATGGTAGCCTTAAATTTCGTGTCCCGTTCTGCTTTCACTATGGCATTGCAGATGCCGTTGACGATATTATCACAACTGCCAGCGGCCGCTTTGAGCGCATTTTCAATGTGACATTCGGTTGCAATAGCCTTCTCCAAATCCTCATTGAACTTTATCAGCGTTTCTTTTGCCTCTCTTATTTCTACGAGAAGTTTATCCACTTCTGATTTCTCTGTTTCAATTTGCCGGTTGATTTCAACCTTCTCCAGCATGTCATTGACATTTATGGGCGATGTGCCCCTTGATTTACCTATACCCATGTTCTTGTTATTATAAAAGGTGAATTATCTGTGCAGTCCTCTCCTGCGTTTGCACATACTGTTTGCCATTCGTGCGCAGCGGCGTGCCCATTCAAGTTCGTCTTCGTCCTTGTCTCTTCCCCAGTCACCTGTGTCAGAACCGCCACCGCCACTTGAAGCAGCCATACTTGTAGCTGCATCTAAATACCCGGCAAAGAGTAAAAGAGCCGTGTGTTGTATCTCTTCAATCTTGGCCAACGGATGAGCTTCCTCCAAAGAACATTCCTGCCTGATGATATTGTCTGCGACTTCGGGTATCTCCACATGGTAGTTGTAATATTCGTCTGTTGCTATATCATAGTGCCTTATAACAGGCAGTGGAGCCATCTTGGGTTGTACAACAGAATCAGCGTTGGCTGTCCGTGTTTGTTGGAGAATAGGCTTTGTCGGCTCAGACTTCCGTTCCTGCGGATGCAGTTTTGCCCAAGTAGCTTCTATCTTTGATGGAGTCAGATTTCTCCCGATACCCAACACGGATGATTTATAATTTGAGTTACCCCGTTTGACTGAATAACCATAAACTTTTCCCTTATCATTTTCTTGTATGTGTACTTTGTAACCCCGTTTTGTCAGTTCCATTTTGTATTGTCGCCAACTGAATTTGTCCATCGCACGAAGTATCTCCATACAACAGTTTGAGATTTCCTGTCTGTGCCGTATGCCGATTTCTTTGGACTGTACCCAGCCACGTCTTTCGTTGATGATATTCGCAGCCATGACAGCTCTCTCGCCAATCTTATGGCTATCATTTATTTTTCCATTCATATCCACACGGTTGGCATCAATGTGCAGGTGGAGAATGCCACTTTTGGAATCACGATGCAGGGCGGCTATGTATTGCGAACCTTTGAGATTGGTTTGCTTTGAGGATATCCGTTTAGTCTTGCCAGAAAGGTCTATGGAATCAAACTCACGGATGAACTCATCTGCTAAACGTTCCCAGTCATTCATAGATCAACCACGGCTTTCGTTTTCGGCAGGGGAAATTTCAATTCTTATCACATTTCTGCCAAGAGGTCTGCCCTTGTTGATTTTCTCGGCAAACATCTTCTGCACGAGCATCATCCGACCGTACATTGCTTCCGGTGAAATATCATCGGGCAACAGGTTGGCTTTGACTACATCCGCTCTGTCTTTATTGACGGAATATCTTATGGCATTTGCACCATGCGGTATGGTACTGGCTTTTGCTATCATAACGGGTAAGGAAATTTATTCGGTAAGATAATTCTCTATCTGGCTCCAGCGGTTGATTAGTTGCGTGGCTGTCATCATCCATTGTTCCACAAAGCGTGTGTCACTGAAATACATGGCTCGTTTATCCGCTTGGATGGATTTCACGGCAGCCGCAATACGGATGAGGTCGCCTCTTGCATCCGTCAGGCTGCACAAGGCTTCTACCTCACGCTCAGACAACCGTTGCCGTGGATGCTGCCCTAAAGCAGTGCGGCGCACATAGTTGCTCATGGACAAACCGCAGGTCTTGGCAAGTTCTTTCGCTTGGGTGTATTCCTGCTCCGTTACTCTGGCTTCAAGTCGCAAGGTACGCCTCATAACTTTCTTGTCATTTTCTTCGTCAGCTTCATTGCTAATATTCTTTTTCTTCTTCATGTTTTGTTATATTATAAGTGAGACATCAATCTAAAAAGGGACAGCACGGTGGGAGCTTGCGACTGTCGGAATACGCCTATGTGGTACGAATAAGCGAAGCAAATTTGTGCGACATAGGAACTTCTTGCAAGACCCCACACAAAAATATAGGCATCATCGCCATATCCAATATGACTAAATCTGACTATCTGCCGAAATATCCTCATTAGATTCTTCCCCTGCCGTAGGCTGTGAAGAAACAGAAATAATGGAAAAAGGAATTTCTCCATTATCTGATATAACAGGCATTTTGCCTGCGAAGGAAAAATCTGAATCGGAAACGCACCCCTCATTCGTTGCTTCTGTTTGCCTGCAATCATCCTCTCCTTCTTCTTGCCGGTCTTTTATTCGGACATAAAAAGGGTTGTCTATGCGGTTGCCATCCTGCATCCATGCTGATATACATTTTAGTGTGTGAACGCTTGTCCGATTGTTCTGCGTGGATGCGACAATTTCCAACTGGTTCATCTTGTCAAGCACACGGGATATGGTCTTCTTGTCATACCCCGATTTGCTGGACAAATCCACTTCCGAAAGAATGGCTTGTCCTACTCGCAATGTCGTAGAGAAGCCTTTCGTGGTATAGTCTGTTTCTTTCAGCACCGCAGCCTCAATAAGTTGGTGCAAAATCTTCATGCGGTCAATGCCGTACTTGCTTCCTGCCAGATATGCAAGCTGCTCTGACGAAAGCACTATACAATAATTCAAGTTTGTTTTCATCGTCTGTCAATTTTGAAGATGGTTTATAAATGGTGCAGCCAAAAGAGAAAGTCATCGGTGCATTCCGCATCCTCTCTCCGGCATATAATACTCCTTGTCGTATGCAATGTAGTCAAGCACATCTTGAAGCCTGTCAAGTTGACGGCTGTCTAATATACGGATGGCGGCAATGGTAATGTTCTGTGAAGCGATACGGCGGTGTTCACAATTCCGTTCTGATGTACTTCCGTCTCCATCGGCATGGACACTTCGCAGGTAATTGTTCACCGCCTCGGTCTGTTCCTTACTTGGAAAGGTGGAAGGGTAACGGTCTTGAACATACGTAACCATGTGGCTGACCACATTTGCCAGCAAAGGGTCACGTTCTTGTAGCTGTTTGATAAGTTCTTCTTTCCTCATATTGTTGGTTTATATTGTCCCGTGTCCCAAGCGTTTTTATAACTTTCTATTTTGCTTACTTCCTATTTTTATTCTTTTTCGAGGGCAAAAGGGACAAGGGGACATAAGTTTTTTCTTTTCCCTTATTTAAAATTAGAATGGCAATTCCAGTTCACTTGGCAGTGTTGCGCAGGACTCTTCACTTGGAGTGTCCACCCTCACCCATGGGTATTTCGTCCGTCCCGTCTTATCGCAGTAGGCTGGATGCAGCCCCTTGACCTTCTCCTGTTCACTCCGTTTCCAATTTGGAATCATGGACATCAAGCGGTTGATGTATTGCGAAGTGTATTTGGACGGATTTCGTCTGACCAAATCATTGGGCAGTTCCTCTATTATCTGTCGGGCACAAACCATATTGAGTGAGGTCATTGTGGAATTTGGTTCTAAGTAGGCTCCTTTCTGATAAGCCAGTCGTGTCGGAATCATCCAATTTGCATACTGCATGGGAACCTCACGCTCCAGATACATTTCTATGTCCTCCATAATTGGGTCAACAAGAATGTTGGAATGTTGCATCTGCACCTCGTTGGCCTTATTCTCCATGTCCGGTGACAAGTAGAGTTTCATTCCTTGTCGATAATAGGCGTATGCCTCTGCCCAGAGCTGAGGAACGGAACACTGTAGTTTATCCAGCCAATCCGACACATGCCCATTGCCTTTGACCGAGATAATCCACCATCGGCGATTTCCATTGTCTCCTTGCAGGAAGTTTGCCTCATTGGTGGTAGCCGCAAAAACATTGTGCCGCATGAACTCCACCACCTTATGCCCATAAGCCGGACGCATATAATCACTGCAACGGCTTAGAAAAGCCTTGGCAGCTTCCGCGTCATTCGCCCGTTTCAAACCATTCAACTCACTGATTTCAATAATCCAACCGTTGGTTATGGTCTCCACTTTCTCCTTGTCACCACTGGCGAAAGAGAATGAATCGTTGAACCATCTCCCACTGATGGCTTTGAAGAAGGTGCTTTTACCAATACCTTGGGGACCGGGCAAGGTCAGTACGTTGTCAAACTTGCAACCTGGATTGAATACTCTGGTTACAGCCGCCACAAACCAAAGTTTTGTCTGTTCCCTGACAAGCGGATTGTCCTCGGCTCCAAGATAATCTATGATGGTTGTGGCTATGCGAGGTTGTCCGTCCCATGTCTCTTGTGTGATGAATTCCTGTACAGGATTGAAACTCCGTTCAGAAGAAGTGGTCTTCAGTATCTCAAATACCTTGTTCTGCGTCAGGCGTATTCTGTATGTCCTTTCCAGATAGTCCTGTATCTTTCCTGCTGATTCTTCATCAATTTTGTTACCATTGACATTGCGGAACAAAGGGCAGAAACACACATCGTCCTGACAGAAGGTATCGTACCTTATCTGACTAAGACTCTCATCCAGTGTGAAAATAAGCCGGAGATTACTGATGGAACGAACCGGATTCCCGTAACTGTCTGTTGCCAGATTCTTTTTCCAATTCTCTTCCATACCGCTATTCTTTGATATGGATGCCACCAGATTCCTTTGCCAAAGCTAATGCAAGGTCTGCATCCACTACAATTTTTCGTCCTATCTGCGTGATGGCTTTGTCTATGATGCCGCTCTTCTTAATGCGGTTGGCGGTGGGTACGCTACAACCGAATACACGGGCGATACCCTCTATGCCATAGTAGTTGCCTTTGGATGCCACTTGGGGAGTGGCCGCTTCTGTACTCTCCACACTTTTAGTGATGAGAAAGCAAAGCTCCTCACCCGTCATCATGGCGATGGGCTTTTGGAGTAGTTGGTTAAGATTGAGTTTTTCTTCCATACCTTTACTTGTTTGATGATTAAATACTTTAAGTATCGGCTCAACTCTGTGAAACCGATTTCGCAAGCAAAGGTAGTGTATGAAACTCTGTGTATTGGTCGGTTTATTTATACCTTAATTTAACCGACCGTATTACAACAGTTGTTCGCAGAAAAAACGGATAGCTGGATTTTCCAACTACCCGTTATTGGCAAAATAGTCCGTCCATCGGTCTATTATCCGTTTTGCTTTGGTGTAACTGCTTCCTCTTTGGGGTGAGTTCAAAGTAAGTTCCTTGATTTCCCCGTATCGCTTCTGCGGAATGTCATGCCCATAATGCCGTTGAGAGAACTGTTCTATGGCACGGTGGAAAGTCATGTATCTTGTGGTCGCTTTTATCTTGCCGGACTTTACCAATGATTTCAACAGATAGGCAAGATTTATGTCCTCTGTATTCTCTTCAAGAAACAAAAGGATACCCAGCTTAATACGTTCCTTGTCACCTATAAGAATATCATCCAATGACTGAATCACCTTTTTGTTTCCACGCTTGCCTTTTATTTTTCGCAAGGCAAACATTACCTCTTTCCAGATTTCTGGATTACACCTCTCAACGGTGTTTTCCCAATCCGCTTTGGTTTCTGCGCCCATCTCTATACTTCTATTGACAAGCAGGGTAACACATGATTTTATCAAAAGTATATCGCCATGGTCAACCTCTTCACTGTTCAGTAAATGATTAAGCAACTTGGCCATACGGGACAGACCATGGTCAAACACTACAAAATGATACATGCAATAAGCCAAGTCTTCTTTCTTTTCCATTACACGGTCATAGAGATTAGCCATGAACCCACCAATGAACACCGCATAAGAGAGGAAAATAATTTGAGAGATATAGGTCAGGAACTGATAAACCATTTTCCTTTCCAACTTACTCAACAGATAACATCCCTTGCTGTTTCTCATGAGCTTATCTAATTGTTCGGACAAATAGGATTTCAACTCCTGCGACAGACGATTCCATATTTCAACAGGCGTTTCAGAATGAACCATCAGCAGCCCTGACTTTGGAGAAGTGAACAGTTCTACCATGCCTGTTTTCACATTAATGCCTATCCACAAACGCTTGTTGGTGATACATTGGGCTATGGTCTCGGTATATTGACCAGCCCACTGTTGATTTTCGACACTTGATACACCTTTCCCGTTTACAAAATCAGAAAGCCAATTGTACATAATCAAAGCTTCTGGTGGTGTACAGTCACGCATCATCTGATACATATCTATCAGAACAGACATATTGCCTTTAGCCACAGCATCGATGCGCTTACAAAAGTCAGCATACACTTCTTCGTTAGCTGATTTCCATGCACGGATAGCCATATCAGCCGCATCCTTCCTTTTGGAATAGGATTTTATCCTTTCTATGAAATTTATCATCAGCATTACGGATTAAGGTTGTCTGAATAATTTGAGCAGTTCTTCTGTGGACATGCTTGCCAGCTTCGCCAACAGAGCATCCCTTTCAGAAGAATTCTCCAAGTTTAACAGTTTTGAATTGTTCTGCATCTGTATATCAAGAGGATAATGCTCAATGTAGATTTGGGTAATGGCATGATCAGAAGTTGAATGCCCCATGCTTTCAGAGATATAATCCATATCCACTCCGGCATTATGCAGATTAGTAGCAAACGAGTGTCGGCACCATGTGCCGGACGGACAGATGGACTTATCCCAATTCAATGCCTCATGGCAAATCTTAATGACGCGGTCTTTCACGTTTGAGTTCTCTTGCATGGTGTATTTGCGGCGTAACTCTTCCGTTTCCGCTCCTTTTAATATATCGGGGAACACAAAACTGTCCCGAGTCTGAGGTGCGGCTATCTCATCCAAGATATATCGTAAGGGAGGGATGATAGGGACTATCACCTCTGAGCCGTCAGCACTCCGTCGGGATGTTTTCTTTCGATTGAAGCGGAAAGCTTTGCCATTTGTCTGATAATAATAACTATTATAGGTCAAGCGGCCAGCATCAGCCATATTGAAACCGTTGCAAAGATATTGGGCAAGAAATAATCCCAATGAATAATGCGCACGTTGCACATATTCTTCCGACCAATGTTCTGGATACTTCTTTGATACGAAAAGGTTGTATAGTTCCGTCATCTGATTTACGTTCAAGAAGCTCTGCTTGCGTTTTGCACTCTTGGGAATGCTCACAAGCCCTTTCTCTTTTTTGTTGGAAAAAGGATAGGGCACATCTTTGAGGTAGCCCTCATGCACACACCTGTTCCATACAGCACGGCAACAGCGCAAGTAGATACCGGCCGTAGTGTCGCTGATTTTACCGACAATCGCACCATTTTCGTCTTTAACTCCATTGTGCATACCATCCTTCCACTTCTGAAGTTCTGCCGCACAGATGCAGAAGCCCTTAATTGCATTTTCTCCAAGAATCTTTCTGAATGATTTGAGCGAACACTCATAACTCTCTGCCGTGGTGAAACGTGCTCCTCCGTCTTCTGTACGCAATTCGTGAATGACTTGCTTCCATATACTAATAAAGGATTGTGATTGGGTTGTGTCCTCTTTGGATAGCCCCACTTCTTCACCCATGATACATTGACGTACCATCTCAAATGTCAGGATGCCGCCTTTGTTCAGGTTCATCAAGATTTCTTTGTACTTGGGGGCAATGGTATCTTTCCACTCCTTCTGAAATTTGTAGTTCTCGCTTTTACATTTCGTCGCATTGCAGATGTCCGAAAACTTTTTCTCAGTAAAAGAACTTCCAACTGTAAGATAAAAGAACTTGCGGTCAATTGTGAAACGAAGAGATAAAGGAAACTCACACGCATTCTTTCTGCGAGTGCGTGAATCCAACACGATAGAGACAGAACAATTCCGTTCTTTGAAAAGGGACATGGACTTTGTCAGTTTTTCCATTGCATTCATTGTTTATGTTCAACATAACCTCTGAACACAGACGCTTTGTAATGTGAGGCATACATACACAAAACGCTGCATATAACCACTAAGTTCCTATCCTTAGGTGGATAAAAACATTGTTGTTATATGCAGCGGTGCAATCTCGTTGTCTTCTGTCGCTGACTGGTAGCCGGGCTTATGCTTATCGGTCTCAACCCCTGAAGCAACTCTCGCGTTTCGTTTGTCGTAGAACACCCTCCGACTGGCATTCCCTCTACGCATTGATTCATCGGAATGGGATAACCCTCCCACGATGGTTAGGCAAACTCACTTTCCTTTTTCAAGAAAGAGCACCATAATGGTCATGGCTTGCCACAAATGCATTATGCAGTACAAAACTACAATATTATTCTATAAATCAGATGCAAATAGGATATATTTGAATTTATTTAACCGTCATGTATGAGCACATTGACTACCTGCCTTGATAAACATGATATAGGATTGCATGGAGTTTCACAGAAGTTCTATGCGTAAACATAACCAACTCAAACAGTTTGTTTACGCATTGTTTACGCAAGAGCAAGAAAAAAGCAGCTACGAAATTCGTAACTGCTTGATTTTTAATGTGGACCAGCCTGGGCTTGAACCAGGGACCTCCAGATTATGAGACAAGTCAAGCGATTTAATAGTGAAAGCAGACAAATTCGGAAAATTCTCGATATTATCATTTGACAGATCATAATAGACCATAACTGAATCATAAGGCAGCAAAAAAAGCTTTTCCAATTTAGTAAGTTCTTTCGTCAAAGGTTGCTTACTAGATTCCTTCCTAATCCTCATTCTACAAGATAACAAAAAGGGAGAAAATAATAATATATAAATTAAATATTTCATGGCATCTGTTATTTAAGATCATTAAAAATGATACCCAGCATTCTTACTAATTGGTCCTATCAAAGGTTTCCCTCCTGCAACTCCTTCACTTATAACTGTATCTATAAGTGAAGGTTCAAAACGAACAAGCCTATTTAAATGAATATTATAAGACACGTCAATATATTGTACATTTTTTTGATTTAAACCAATAAAAACTAAATTATTATGTGATAATATTATCCGATATAATGGTTCGGTTATTCTTATGCTATCCAATGTATTATAAGATAAGTCTACCTCTTTTAAAGAGGGGATAGTGTATCTTCTTACATTTACAGATCCTTTATATTTATTATTTGAAAGATTCAGACGTTCCAATCCTTTAGGTAAAAAATGTGGAATAATTGTATCCAACAAATTGCCAGACAAATTAAGTGACTTAACAGTATAGCTAGATAAATCAGGAAAATCCACAATACTATCATTTGACAAATCATACATATTCATTACCGAATCAGAAGGTAATAAAAAGAGATGTTCTAATTTTGTCAGTTTCTTCACTGAGACATATTCCAAAGTTCCCTTCTTACTTCCTGAATGACAAGATAATAAAAAAAGAAGTACAAAATATATAAGACCTGCATTTTTCATATTATTTCCTATTTATAATCATTTCTATATTCTTCTAACACTGAATCGACAATGTACACACTATTAAGTTTAATGACCGTAATCATAAGAAACACTAATCGGCCCCAAAAGACGTTTCCCGTCAGCAACCCCATCCCGCACTAACGTATCTATCCAAAGAGGTTCAAAGTTCACTTTCTCAGACAGACCGGAGTTATAAGAAACATCAAGATATTGTAGATTCTTATGGTTAAAATTGGCATACGTTAAATCATTATATGACAATATAATCCGAAATAAAGGCTCGCATATATTTATTCTATTTACTGCATTATAGGATATATCCAGTTCTTTCAAACTAGGTATTGTATTTTTTCTTATTCGTACAATTCCACGATATAGATTATGAGAAAGATTAAGCCTCTCCAGCCCCTTAGGTAAGAAAAACGGATTTATTGTTTCTAATAAGTTATAAGACAAGTCAAGCGATTTGATGGTGAAAGCAGACAAATCCGGAAAATTCACAATGCTATCATTTGACAAGTCATAATAATCCATAACAGAATCATAAGGTAACAAAAAAAGGGTTTCTAGTTTTGTGAGCTCATTTGTAGGAAGTTGATCAATTGCTTCTTTTTTACTCATCATTCCGCAAGATAATAAGAATGAGACTAATAATATATAAATTATATTTTTCATACTATTCGACATTTAAAATCACTTAATTTTCTTCTAAAACCAAGCCTAATAATTATGCAAGACTATTTATTCAATAACAATATCAGTCATTGGTCCTAATAGACGTTTTCCATCAGCAACTCCATCCCGTACTAACGTATCTATCCAAAGAGGCTCAAAACTTACCCTTTCCGAAATATCAGAATTATAAGAGATATCAAGATATTGTATATTCTTATGATTCAAATCAATAATAGCTAAATCATTATATGATACATTTATACGGTATAAAGGAGGAGATATATCTATTCTATTTAATGCATTATGAGACATATCCAATTCTTTTAAATAGGGAACCGTATTTTTCCTTATGAGTATAAAACCACAGTAAAGGTTATGGGAAAGATTTAATTTTTCCAATCCTTTAGGCAAAAAAAGTGGATTAATTGTATCTAACAGATTATGAGACAAATCAAGCGATTTAATAGTGAAAGCAGACAAATCTGGAAAATTCACAATGCTATCATTTGACAAGTCATAATAATCCATAACAGAATCATAAGGTAACAAAAAAAGGGTTTCTAGTTTTGTGAGCTCATTTGTAGGAAGTTGATCAATTGCTTCTTTTTTACTCATCATTCCGCAAGATAATAAGAATGAGACTAATAATATATAAATTATATTTTTCATACTATTCGACATTTAAAATCACTTAATTTTCTTCTAAAACCAAGCCTAATAATTATATTACTTTGTAGCTTAGTTGATAGCATTTTTCACATACACTATTTTAGTATTTTAATTATATCACTCATTACTCTGATATAAAAGTGGGATGAGGAAGAGGGGGAGCATTAGGGGCTAATAAGCGTTTCCCATCAGCCACACCTTCCCGTACAATAGTATCAATCATCGTTGGATTAAAACAAACTCTTTCTGACATATTAGAATTATAAGAAATATCCAGATACTGTATATTCTTATGATTTATATCAACTTCAACTAAATCATTATGTGATACAATTATGCGATAAAGAGGTCCACCTACATATATGCTACTCAACACATTATAGGATAAATCAATTTCTCTCAAAGTACATATTGTACCCTCCTTAATTCTCAATTGCCCACTGTACCTATTATGTGAAAGATTTAGTATCTCCAACTTTTTAGGTAAAAAATGTGGAATAATTGTATCCAACAAATTGCCAGACAAATTAAGTGACTTAACAGTATAGCTAGATAAATCAGGAAAATCCACAATACTATCATTTGACAAATCATACATATTCATTACCGAATCAGAAGGTAATAAAAAGAGATGTTCTAATTTTGTCAGTTTCTTCACTGAGACATATTCCAAAGTTCCCTTCTTACTTCCTGAATGACAAGATAATAAAAAAAGAAGTACAAAATATATAAGACCTGCATTTTTCATATTATTTCCTATTTATAATCATTTCTATATTCTTCTAACACTGAATCGACAATGTACACACTATTAAGTTTAATGACCGTAATCATAAGAAACACTAATCGGCCCCAAAAGACGTTTCCCGTCAGCAACCCCATCCCGCACTAACGTATCTATCCAAAGAGGTTCAAAGTTCACTTTCTCAGACAGACCGGAGTTATAAGAAACATCAAGATATTGTAGATTCTTATGGTTAAAATTGGCATACGTTAAATCATTATATGACAATATAATCCGAAATAAAGGCTCGCATATATTTATTCTATTTACTGCATTATAGGATATATCCAGTTCTTTCAAACTAGGTATTGTATTTTTTCTTATTCGTACAATTCCACGATATAGATTATGAGAAAGATTAAGCCTCTCCAGCCCCTTAGGTAAGAAAAACGGATTTATTGTTTCTAATAAGTTATAAGACAAGTCAAGCGATTTGATGGTGAAAGCAGACAAATCCGGAAAATTCACAATGCTATCATTTGACAAGTCATAATAATCCATAACAGAATCATAAGGTAACAAAAAAAGGGTTTCTAGTTTTGTGAGCTCATTTGTAGGAAGTTGATCAATTGCTTCTTTTTTACTCATCATTCCGCAAGATAATAAGAATGAGACTAATAATATATAAATTATATTTTTCATACTATTCGACATTTAAAATCACTTAATTTTCTTCTAAAACCAAGCCTAATAATTATATTACTTTGTAGCTTAGTTGATAGCATTTTTCACATACACTATTTTAGTATTTTAATTATATCACTCATTACTCTGATATAAAAGTGGGATGAGGAAGAGGGGGAGCATTAGGGGCTAATAAGCGTTTCCCATCAGCCACACCTTCCCGTACAATAGTATCAATCTTCGCAGGATTAAATGTAACCCTCTCCGACATATTAGAATTATAAGAAATATCCAGATACTGTATATTCTTATGATTCAAATCAATAATAGCTAGATCATTATATGACACATTTATACGGTATAAAGGAGGAGATATATCTATTCTATTTAATGCATTATGAGACATATCCAATTCTTTTAAATAGGGAACCGTATTTTTCCTTATGAGTATAAAACCACAGTAAAGGTTATGGGAAAGATTTAATTTTTCCAATCCTTTAGGCAAAAAAAGTGGATTAATTGTATCTAACAGATTATGAGACAAATCAAGCGATTTAATAGTGAAAGCAGACAAATTCGGAAAATTCTCGATATTATCATTTGACAGATCATAATAGACCATAACTGAATCATAAGGCAGCAAAAAAAGCTTTTCCAATTTAGTAAGTTCTTTCGTCAAAGGTTGACTACTAGATTCCTTCTCACTTTTCATCTTACAGGACAAGAATAAAAATGAAAACAATAATATATAAATCAAATTTTTCATATCGTCTACTCCTTAAAATCATTTCTATATTCCTTTAATGCTGAATCAATAACTCCATGATCATATTTATTCATATATTCATGCATACTAATATCACGCTGTTCATTATTCGTCCATTCACCGATATTTTCATCAATAAATATATCGATAAACTCTTGGCTATATCCTTTCTCTTGTAGAATACGATATGTTTCATACACTTTCCCTTCTGCTTGAATTTGAGCATCATTAAATATTGCAAAATGATTCGCATGTATAGCCTCATGAGTTAACGTAACCACTAATGCTTCATTTGCAGAATTCACTTTACTCCAATCATAACCAATATTATCTATCCTATTGAGTGGAATATCCCAACCTTGATCAGTTATATACTGACTATTAAAAACTATATGATAAGAGTCATCAGATTTCCATGTTGTATAAGCTGTAGTATGCTTATCCATACCTTCTTCTATGCTAAATGTCAGATGTAAATAGCCCTTATCAAAATAACTAAGCAAAGCTTTAAGCACAGAATTACTTCTTAAAATGTTCACTATCTGCTTATTAAATACAGGTTGAGAATCTAAATTTAAAGTAAAATTTCTTATATTGCCAATATCTACGCCATCGGTCAAAGCATTGCTTGAACTATCTCCGGAAGTACTACCAGAACCTCCACCACCTGTAAAATACCCTTCGCCATAGTTACCATATCCATAGTAGTAACCATTTCCAGTATAACCGGGATAATATCCACCATAATTTCCATCCCAATTAGGATGTTCCAAAGGTTCATCATAATACCACCAATAAGGATACTCATGAGGATTGGAAGAGCCACCTTCAGGCTTATAGCCATAAATATATGTATCCGGAGCAACCCAACCCATGCCTTCAACCCAACCGCCGTACCAAGGACCTTCCCAATTATCAAAATCATATTGAGAATAATAAGAACTACCACCAGAACCAGGAGAACCATAATAGCCACCATTACCATTCCAACCACCAGTATAATAATAACCACCGGAGGTGCCACCTACATAATGACGCATCTCTTCTTTTCCTAATACAGAAAATAGCTGTCGTAATCCCTGAAAATTTGTTTTTGTAATCTTTTTCATATTACTTTTTTTATTATTATCAATTATTTAACGGCATTACCTATCAATCATTTATTGCTATATATCCCGCGAAAAATTCTTCATAAGCCATAATCCAACAGCTGCAAGATTGCTATTAACCATTAGCTCATCAAAATACGACTCTTCAACCTTTTTATTAACAAAATATTCTATCTTATCCAGCGAGACGTCTTCTACTATAACTATATCATAGATGATACTCCACCATAAGTTATCATACCAGAAATTCATACTATTTTGAGGTGCAGTAACGACTAATTCTTCTACCAACTTTCGCAACTGTTTACATTCCACTTCCCACGTTGGAGACAATTGAGAGAAAATTCTTTGGAATAACACTATATCAGTCTCCCGATCATACCCCTGAAGAATAACTTGATGAGACAAATAAAGTATATCCCTCAACAGACTCTCCAAAACATCTACTTCTATTTTCCTTATCTCTGATAATTTCAAAGCCACATACAACATTGAGTTTAAATATGGAAGTCTAAGCATTCCATATTTCTTTTGCCTGATACAATCCGATAATACAAGATTAGCTTGTACTATAACATTAGTTATCCATGTCTGATCTACAGTAGCTTCATCATAATAAAGACGAGACAACAAATACAACCCTGAAGAATATAAAGGATAAGGGCTACGTAGTTCCTTCATAGAAGAAGAACGAATATCACAAAGTAGAATCTTATCAATATCATCCAACACATTATCTTCGGGATCACTTTCCACTAAATGCTCCCCTAAGAGTACAGACAATCCATGACCAATACCACCTAATCCGTCAACCATGCTAGGAGAAATATTGGGTTTTAATTGATTGAATATATCATCTAGCAATTCTGAAGCAATCTCTTCATAAACTGTACTCCCTGAATAATGAGCATATTTGTACAAGAAAAGAGCTATTCCGATTTTTCCATTGAAAAGCCCTATCGGTTCTGTATTTTTCAGATTAGCAACAATCGTATTGGCTATCTGTTGGAGTATTTTATCCATATATCTGCTGTTTTTTTATTCTGATTGCCTCTTTGAAAAACAGATGTTTCACTTTCATCTGTTCTTTCAACTTATTCGATAATTCATAAAAGTCATGAAAGAAGATGCCGACATCCAATCTTTCAAAATCACTATTATCGCAACTTTTAAAGCAATGCAACCATCCGGCATCATATTGCGAGAATTCTTTCGTCCAGGTATCTGCAGAAACATGGGAATGAATATGGCCTAGAATAGCCCTTCTAATAAAAGAAACCTGATTATAAGTAGGCATTATAACCGAAAAGTGTGTATTCATAATATTTAGGACTTAGTGGTCAATAATTACAAAGAACGGATATTATAAGCAAATAAAGTAACATTTTTAGACCAATAAATGAAAATTTCTATTCATTTATCAAATAAAAACATGAAAATGTATATCAAAAGAACAAAATCGATTATTATAATCAATTTCTTTCATTTATTGAACAACTTTTTCCCCGTTATCACTTCAAAACGTTTTTACTTTACAGAGGAAAAACACCGAATGTTATTTAAATCTTATTTTTATGGAAGCACAAATAGAAGAAGAAGCAAAAAAAGAAGAAGTCGTACAACGAAGTGAAGAGGTACAAACCATTATTGACAGGATGCCTACAAGAGGAGCAACCTATGCAATAATACTAACAACACTACTTATTCTTATAATTCTGATATTAGGATTTGTGATTAAATATCCTGACTCTGTAGATGGTCAGATCACAATAACAGCGCATATTGCCCCTGTCAGGCTAGTGGCAAATACATCCGGAAAGCTACATTTACTACATGAGAACAGAACATCCGTATGTGAAGATCAAGTAATCGCCTATATAGATAATGAAGCCAACTACAAGGATATCTTGCTTCTAGATTCCTTATTAAATAGGTATAGCAATCAAGATCTTGAAGATTTCCCTATCAGATCCGGGCTTATATTAGGAGGAGCGAGTTCCCCGTACAACTCTTTTTGTATTGCACATTCCCAATATTATCGGACATTGCACTCTGATATCTATAAAACGATGTGCAACAGTCTCCAACAGCAAAATGAGATAAATTCAGAAATCATAGAAAACTTGAATAAAGAACTTCTTTTAAAAGGGAAAAAGCTAAGTATCGAAAAAGAACGATTGACCAAAGACAGCATCCTGTGTCTTGCAAAAGCTATCAGTGAACAAGATTTTCAACGTCAGCAGAGCACTTTTTACGATTTACAGGCAGCATATAAAGAACTGCATAGCAGCAGACTGTCATATACCGCACAGATTAAAAGGAACGAGCAACAAATACAACAATATTTATTACAAGAGCAAGAAACTCTGGATAAGTTGAGAGAAGAATTATCCGTCAGCAAATCCCAATTGGCCAACACTATTCATGCATGGAAAAAGCAATATCTACAAATCAGTCCTATCAATGGGCAAATGGAATACCTGGGATTCTGGAGAGAAAATTATTTTGTACAAAACGGGCAGGAGCTATTCTCTATTCTTCCTGATCAGAATGAGATCGTTGGTGAAATGATAGTTCCATCCTATGGCATCGGGAAAGTTAAAATAGGTCAAACCGCCAATGTAAAAGTTAACAATTATCCATATATGGAATATGGACTAATCAAGGGTAAAGTCAGTTCAATCTCACGGTTATCAAACAAGATCCAAATGCCATCAGCTAGTCAGGCAGAGAGTAATGTTTATCGCATAATCATAACTTTTCCTGATGGATTACAGACTAATTTCGGAAAAATGCTTGATCTGGATTTTGAATCTCAAGGTACATCCGAGATTATTACAAAGCCGAAACGCCTCATAGAAAGACTATTTGATAACCTGAAGGCAAACGCAGAACAATAAATTTCCCATTATAATTCTATAATACAATGATATTTCATAGATTTCCAGTCGACTACCAGATGGATTCACAAGATTGTGGTCCGGCATGTTTAAAAATCATAGCCAAACATTTTGGACGATATTACTCTTTACAATATCTCAGAGACCGTTGTGGCATAACCAATCAAGGTATCTCTTTACTGGATCTAAGTACCGGAGCCGAAAGTATCGGCTTACGTACGCTTGCCATTAAATGCACATTGGAAGATGTCATCAACCAAGTCCCCTTCCCGGCAATTCTTTTCTGGAAAGACTCTCATTTTATTGTTGTCTATCATGCCAGTAAGAAATACATATGGGTATCTGATCCGGCTAAAGGACGCATTAAATACACTCACGAAGAATTCAAAAAAGGATGGTATCAGAAAGGAGCAACCAATGGCGTACTTCTGGCAATAGAACCGACTATAGATTTCAATAGAAGCGATGTCGAAAAGAAACTGGAGAAAAATAGCTTCATCAGTATCCTGCGTTATTTTGTTCCTTACAAGAACAGCTTTGCAACGATATTCTTCATTATGCTGGTAGTCACCTTGCTACAAGGAATACTTCCTTTTATATCCAAAGCCGTTATTGATGTAGGCATAAAGACCTCTGACATCAATTTTATTAATATGGTATTGATCGGCAATATCAGCATATTGCTGAGTATTACCATATTTAATGTCATACGCGACTGGGTGTTATTACATATTACTTCACGAGTCAATATTGCATTAATATCAGACTATCTGATAAAGCTCATGAAGCTTCCGGTGACATTCTTCGAAAATAAGCTTTTAGGAGATATACTCCAGCGCGCACGTGACCATGAACGTATCCGAAGCTTCATTATGCGTAACTCACTCTCAATGATTTTTTCTGTCCTGACATTTATCATATTCGGAATCATACTTTTGGTATACAACCCGATTATATTCTATATTTTCCTGTCCGGTTCAATATTATACGCAGGCTGGGTATTATTATTTCTCCGTATCCGCAAGAAACTGGATTGGGAATATTTTGAGCTCATATCCCAAGACCAAAGTTATTGGGTAGAAACCGTATCCGCGATTCAGGATATCAAGATATATAATTACGAGAAACACAGGAGATGGAAATGGGAAGGAATTCAAGCCAAGCTATACAAAGTCAATAAAAGAGTGCTCAACATCACTAATGCACAAAACCTGGGAGCCCAATTCATTGATAATATAAAAAACATGGGGATCGTATTTTTCTGTGCCAGTGCAGTTATAAAAGGTGATATCACCTTCGGAGTAATGATCTCTACGCAGTTTATAATCGGAATGCTTAATGGTCCACTTATTCAATTCATCAGTTTCGTTGTATCTGCTCAATATGCCAAGATCAGTTTTCTACGCATGAATGAGATCAGACAACTACAAGATGAAGAAGAACTGCTTTCTATTGGAAGTACCTCTATTCTGCCCGAAAACAGAGACATCAGTTTAAACAATATAATATTTCAATATAGCCCTAATTCTCCACTAGTATTGACCAACATACACCTGACTATTCCGCAAAATAAAGTAACGGCTATCGTAGGAGGAAGCGGCAGCGGAAAATCTACTCTGCTCAAACTATTAGTCAGACTTTATAAACCGACCTTTGGGGAAATAAAAATGGGTAACATGAATGTATCGAGTATCAACCTGCGTACCTGGAGAAATATGTGCGGGGTAGTCATGCAGGATGGCAAACTATTCAGTGAAACAATATTAGCAAACATTGTATTGGATGACGAACATATTGATTATGATCATCTGCACAAAGTGTGTCAGATGGCCCAGATAGAGGATGAAATCAATGGTATGCCTAAAGGATTTGATACAGTAATTGGAGAGAAGGGACGAGGAATAAGCGGAGGACAGAAACAGCGCTTACTGATAGCACGGGCACTATACCGTAACCCGGATTTTCTCTTTCTGGACGAAGCTACAAACTCATTGGACGTCATCAATGAGAAGAAGATTGTTGAAGCACTGAACAGTGCTTTCAAAAACAGGACTGTTATCGTAGTAGCCCACCGGCTAAGTACCATACGAAACGCAGATCAGATTGTTGTTCTTAATAAAGGCAGAATTGTAGAAGTAGGCAATCACGAAAACCTTATCGCCAGAAAAGGTGAATACTTTAACCTGGTCTCTTCCCAATCATAGCTATATAAAAACTAATATTCAACATAAATAGAGACATTCTATGAATCTTAAATGGATAACAATATGGTTTCTCTTATTTCCTGCACTTTTACAGGGACAACCATATCAGATTTCTTTAGAACAAGTATTAAACGAGTGGTGCCTGGTGTCACCATCGGCACAAAAGATCAAGTTGTCATACGAGAATTCTATATTGGAGTTTGAGAATTACAAAAAAGAATTTCTACCGTCTGTCGCTTTCTCTTTAAGCCCTGTAAACTTTAACCGCTCACAAAAGCTAATGCAGAACTCTGAGAGTGGAAATTATTCATATGTAGAAGATTACTCCAACAATAGCAGTACAGAAATAGCTATCCGACAAAAAGTCGGCATCATCGGAGGCGAGCTCAGTGTCAGTTCACGACTCAACTACCTCCGGGAATTTTCGAATAACAGGAATCGTTTTGGAACTAATCCACTTTACATCAACTATTCCCAACCCTTCATCGGAGGTTTCTACAATTACAAGAAGCAAAAAGGCATACAGCATGCAGTATATAATAACTCACTGAAACAATATTGCTCGGAAATGTCAGATATCCAAACAAAAGCTGTAAACCTATTCATGACTCTGTTCTCAAGTAAGCTCGCAGCTGATTTGTCACATAAGAATCTTCTCATATCGGACACTCTTCTCATTGCCAGCAAAGCTTTACTCGACAATGGATATTTCACCGAATATGAATATCATCAAATGGAGCTACAACAGCTGAATAACAAATATGCTTTCGAGAATTCCATTAAGAATTATCAGAAAGCACTTAGAGAACTTAGCACATTCCTGAACAGACCTGAATGGATAGATGAAGAAGTAAAGATATTAACCCCGGAATTCAATTTACCTTTGAAGATCGACGAAAAGTCAGCTATTGTTTATGCCCGTCAAAATAGCCCGTTTGCCTTATCGCAAGAAGAAAAAAGACTAAAAGCCGAACAAACACTATTTAGCGCCAAACTAAACAACCGCTTCAATGGCAACATTAACATAAGCTACGGGCTCAATCAATATTCCGATCATTTCCCGGATGCATACCAAAAGCCAGATTATACTCAAGGAGTCATGATAGGGGTTCAGATTCCAATTTTTCAATGGGGTATCAACCGTAACAAGATTCGCATGGCAAAGAACAACTATCAAAACAGTATGATAGAAATAGATCAGGCAGAAGTGAATTTTGATAACAACATAAAAGATATAGTGGAAGATTATAATCACAATATGAATCTATGGTTTGTTGCAACTAAAAGTTATCAGCTCTCTCAGGAACAATATGTATTATTGGCACATAAATTCCACTCCGGCAAAGTATCCGTTTATGATTTAGCCTCTGCACAACAAGAACAATACAGCGCCATGCAAAGATATTACAATGCCATACAAAACGCCTGGAATAACTTTTGTGTTCTACGCCAAAATACACTGTTCGACTTTAGCAAACAAACTGAATTAAAAGATTTATTTTTTCCTGTCACATCACATGACAATTAACTTTTTGTAAAGATCGTATTTCTCAAATACATCTTTGAGTTGTATGTCATTCTGTTGTTGCCCATGATTAATATGATGTAAAGCACAGTTTTGCACACTCAAATTTTCCAGATAGTCATTGCCCGATCTATTATGGGTATAGACTTTCTTACATAACTTATCATTATAAAGTGCCATAGCTTTAAACCAAATATCATCACTAAACGGACATATATTCATAAAAACCGATTCATTAAAAACCTCATCAGAAAAAATATGTGGCGGATAAAGTATACCGCCAACACCTGTAGGGAAATTCAAAACAGATGCTTCCATATCAAAACATTTTTTCCACCCCAGATATGGTAAAAGCTTTCCATCTTTCAAATTAATACGACGCCCTCGGTTAAAATAAATAAATTGAGGATCTTTGATGTAGCTATTGACTAATTTTTCTATCAGGTCAATATGATATATCGCATCGTCGTCAATTGTAATTATTGCATCATCAGGGTAGCTACGCAGTGCTGGTATCAGTTTCTTATATGAACGAATATCTTTACAATATCTCACTTCCAGTCCTCTCTTCATTTGCAGTTGTAAAGTATTAGGCAGAGTTGTAGTTTTAAGTGAATCAGGTAACCATAAAATGATTCGATTCGCTTTTACGGTTTGTTGCATTATCGATTCAATAGCCAGATAAGTTTCATATAAGCGCGGCTCATGTGTCGTAAGTGAGACTATAATTTCATGATCACAGTAACGTGTATCTGTAACACCACTTTCACAACTGTGCAACAAATAGTCATTCAATTGGATGACCCGGCTATTATAAATTGAGTTTGTGTAAACTAAAGCAATATCTGCATAAAGTCTATCAAGATTATCGATTTTCTTAATAGCTGCTTCTATTTTCTTAATTAAAGGTGTCATTATAGTATATAAATTAAAAGTTCTACTATGATCCAATATAAAAGGAAGACTATATGAGCCTTGTGTACAAAAATAAGCATACTGATCAGAAAAAGATACTGTCACATTCAAAGAAAAGGGAAGATGGTAATTTATTAGTTTATTAAAAACGACAAAAGTCTATTTCTACATTTATACTTCCACCTTTTAAAACAAAAGGCTGCATATTTCATAAAATCTGCAGCCTTTTTGCTTATAAATAGCTTGTTATTCCTAGTACATACTTAGAGGCATCTTCTACATTTGTTACAATATTATACCGTTTAAGCTACTAATTTCATTTTCCTTTATCTGTTATTTACAGGAGTGAGATTCCATTTTAGACTAAAAGATACAATATTTAAAAGCATTTGTCAAGAGGTACATACCATAAATACCTTCTTCACGCATTTATAAAAAATATTGCCCCTCTTCTTTTAATCTTTTACGCAACAAAACAGTATCAATCTTATGGACGTCATTCTTTGTCTGTTTAATGGCATGCACAGCAGCCATTCCGGCAGCTTCACCCGTCACCAGACAAGGAGGCATTACCCGCAAACTTCCGAAAGCCTCTTCATCAGTAGAGATACAACGACCAGCCACCAACAGATTCTTTAATCCTTTGGGTGTCAGGCAACGATAAGGGATTCCATGCGACTCTCCTTTTTTGTAACGTGTCGCTTTATGTCCCGGCTTATGGACATCAATATAGTAACAGTTACGTCCGATCTCATCTTCAAATGTTTTGCGTTCCAGCCAGTCTTGGAAAGTAAACGTATAATCCCCTTCAATCCGACGGCTATCTCTGACTCCCAGCAAAGAGGCGGTCTTCACTACAAAAGCACTGCCAAAAGCCTTGGGACGCACTTCTTTCAGTGCTTCCAAATATTGCTCTGCTATCTGTCTACCGGTTGCCATTGCCCGCGTAGTAGCCCATGGGTCGGTCGAATCAACATTATCAATATGCCCTGCATTGAACTGCACCACATCCGGACCAATCAGGTTACTATTGAAATGTTTACCTATCAATGGATATTTTCCGGACTTAATCACATCATAAATAGGACTATTCTTGTTACTCGTATGTAATGAAGGGCCTATGAGATTGTAGTGATAGCTATCGACATTGGCAAACGAGAAACATAAAGTAGAACTTTGCACTACTCCATCCTCTCCTCCTTTTTTAAAGGAAGCACCTGCCCATGCAGCCACATCGCCATCTCCCGTTGCATCAATAAAGACTTTCGCTTTAAAAGCGACAAGTCCGGATTTATTTGCCACAATGATAGCGTCTATTGTATCATTTGCTGACATTTCAACGGCTGCAACCCTCGAAAAGAAAAGAACCTGAGCTCCCGAATCAGCAACCATTTGATCATAAACCTGCATCAGATATTCGGGATTTATGTTCACCCAGTTCAATTTCTGTTTGCTCTCATGAGGTACTCCTTTTTTTGATGCTTCGAATACCCTTTCCGCCAATCCCCTATAAATGATTTTCTCACCATCCGAAAACGGACACCATGCCGGAACCATCCCAGCAGTTCCCATACCACCGAGTTGCCCCATTGCCTCAATCAATAAAGTCTTAGCACCTTCCCTAGCTGCAGAAATCGCCGCGGTACATCCGCCCGGTCCACCACCGATTACAATAACATCCCATCGATCGTCCACCACAATCTTAGTATTTTTCAGACGTATTTTAGACTGTGGGGTATCGCCATTCACATTAAGGGAAGGAACTGCAAAAGCAGCACTAAGCAACCCGGCTTTTTTAAGAAAATCTCTTCTAGACGTCATGACAAATCAATTTATTATAATTACTTTTTCATAAAAGTCTCTGCACGCCCCGGTGTAAACAGTTCCCACAAAGAAGCAACAGTCCATCCGGGTGCAAAAATATCATTATAGTATCCTTTACCATTCTTTCCGTAATCCCAACTGGTATGTTGGACAACCTCCGGATAATAACCTGCCTTTGCAATACCGCACATGTGCCCTTCATAAGGTAATAACTGGCGCATAGAAGTTGAAATTACTTCTGCAAAATCTGAAAAGCGAGACTCGTTATACTCGTTCGACAGCCAGCGAAGTACGTCGGCAAATTCAAACACAAATACATCGATATGATTATTTTCTACTGATACATTTCCCCAGCCACGTGTTTTCAAACCAATATCGCCCAGCATCTGACCGGGAGCAAAAGGAACATCCCACAAATAATACCATGATAAGGCAAAATAAGCGGCTTGCTTCGTCAGGTCAGCATAATGTTTACGTTCCTCTCCCTTAGTCACCAATGAAAGATAATAAGTAGCAGTTGCAGCATAAAGTGATGCTTCTTTATCTTCACAATTCGCATCAAGAGTAGATGAGAAATAATCTGCTTTAGAAATCAATTCTTTCTCCAGATAACCTGCAGTCCGCTTAGCACTATCCAAATAACGTTTATCCTTGAAATACTTATATCCCATCACCAAAGGCAATGTAGCAGAAGGAGTGCTTCCCCCACTTTTATCTACAATAGTGAAATCGCCACGGAACTTGCGTGGAAAGCTGCCGTCGGCATTTTGCAATTGCAGAAACATATCCAGCATTTTCTTCAATCGCTGTTCCCATTCCGGATGTTTACGTCCTTTTTCTTTTTCATAAGCCAGGAAGTGGAAGATTGCATAAAGCCCTTCTGACTGACGACGGATGCTATGAACGGGATCTTCAAAATTCTTATCAAAATTAACCGATTCCTTGAAAAAGCCTGCCTCTGTGAAACCATTCTTCAGGTAACTATCAAAGATTTTAGTACTATTAGCCTTCAAATCCTCCCGGTTACATTCCCAGCCATATTCCCAAGCATTGAATGCATTCAAAAGAACACGACCGATAAAACCGACCTCTGCCTGCCCATTATTTGTACATGCATCCGTCCTAAGATGTATGCCCGAATTATACACCAATGGGTGTTTATCAACAAAACTACTTACAAAGAATTGGCTAAGAGTCTGCTTCATATACTCAATTGAGTAGGGAGTATCAACAGGCTTGGGAGAATATGTGTCATAACAATATTCCCAAGTATGGCGCACAAAATCAGAATAGTCTTTGGCTTCACCCTCAGCTATTTGCCACGTCAACAAAATTGTTTCTCCCTTTTTCAGATGTTGATAAGCTGTCACAGCTGGGGCTAATGTTAATTTACGAATATAACTTTTCGGAGCCTCCCGGTAGGGGAAACCGAAGGAAAGAGTGGCAACACCATCTTTATTTTCAAATCCGGTATACCCTAAGGATGTCTTATCCGAAAGAATTATTTCGCCTTCCCGGTGCGTGGCCAAAGTGCTGTTTACAAATTTATCCAGTCTGTTGACAGTCATAAAACGTTGTTTCTTCTCACAGTAAATTCCCGTAAGAGGTGCACTTAACCTGTCCTCGCTCACAATCCAACTATCTGATGTATGGAATGAAGGAGCCTCTTTGGGTGAACGCAGATTACGTCGATACCAAAATCCCGGCATATAGAACAGGCAATCGTCATGACGGAAGCCGGTTGCCATCTGTTGATTGTAATTAAAATACAGGTCCTCCAATGCAGTGATAGATACACAAATACGTAGCCCATCATTACCAGTAACTATATTTTGAGACACAGTCAACGGCATCTTTTCCGAATTCTCCAAATAATAAGTGCCATTATTATTCTGCGATTTCTGAAAAGTCAATGGATAGTGTTTCGCTCTATTTCCTGGTACCTTCAAAGAAATAGATGCAGAAATCGATTCCGGCACATTATTAAAAGCCTCAGCAATAGTGGCACATGCCACAAAAGCCATCCCACAAAGTAAATATTTCAAACTCATATAAAACACGATTGCGAATCAGCCTGTCTGATTCCGTTTGTACTAAATTGTTAAGCCAAAGTTAGGAAACATCCTTCACATTGGATAAAACAAATTGGGCTATAAATAAAAAAAATTATCCAAATCAATAGAAATATCTCCCAAAGCCTCAACTATTACTCAATACCGAAACGGTTATTTTTCCATTAGAGCGGCAGCACACCACAGATAAGGTCCCTGTCCATGATAATCACCTGTGCGGCGTGGACGGTCATAATAATACTGTTTACTGTCCTTCTTATTCGTACCCACGCAAATTTCTCTTACTTGATTGTTATCATTAAGATATGACACTAAAGCTATCCACGCCTTACGGGCAGCAGGAGCATATTCTTCAGCATCCAACCATCCATTCTTAACTCCTTTGATAAAAGCAAAAGTGAACATAGCCGATCCTGATGTTTCAGTCCAACAGTCAGACTGGTCAATCAACTGATTCCACAGCCCTTCCGGATTCTGATATTTCTTCAGACTTTCCATCATCATCCGATAACCTTCCAAGATACGGGGACGGTCTTTGTGATTTTTAGGCAAACACTGAAGTAATTCTGTCATTCCGGCAGCCATCCAGCCATTTCCACGTCCCCAATAATAAGGTACATCGGGTGCATGATAGAAAAGACCGTTCGGACGTTGCAACTCATCCAGATACATCACCATCTCTTTAGCTGCACGATCAATGTATTTTTTATCCTTCGTCACTTTATAAGCACGAGTCTGCACGATTGTAATCATATACATATCATCAATCCACAAACGTGTTTGCCAGGAATATCCTTTTTCAGCCCATTCCTTTTCTCCCTGATTCGCTTTTCGCGGGAGTTCCCATTGCGAGTCGGCGTATGGCAAGCCTAAATACCAATATTTCTTATCTTTTGTCACCAGATACAATTCAAGAGGCAAGCTGCCGAACATATTCACATCAACGTGATTCATAATAGGTTGCAGCGCTTTCTCTTCGGTAAACAGATATTCAAACTTGTCTTGCAAACGATTGAGAAGTTCCTTATCTTTTGCAAGATAAGCATATCGCAAAGCCCCGTTCCAATAAAAAGTCTCCGGATAGCCAATCCATTTGCCGATATGGAGCGCATGTTTCTCTGTCAAGAAACGATATGCCAATCGTTTACCAATTTCCTCCGGAGTAGAGCCTTCCGGAAAATCCTTCAACATACTTTTTTGAGCAAACAACTGAAAAGGAATCAAAAATAACAAGATTAATACTTTCTTATACATAATACTTCATTTTAAATTTAAGTTGAGATTCATTCGACTCTCCTATATTTAACTCATCTTTACTTTCAATACTTTCCATAGCACAAGGCTATTTTACCTTTATTTTTTTCACATCATCGCATACAGCGACTGCCACCTGCGAATCCGCACAACCATAATAAAGGTACAGCTTCTTCCGATGATAGGCAAGTCCCTCGATAAACACTGTTCCGTCTTTGTATTGTCCGCTCTTCTCAAAAGGAGCTTCGGGCACAAAGAAAGGCTTGTCCAAACGATCTAAAAGTTTACAAGGATCATCATTATCAAACAACATCTGCCCTGCGCAATATGCACCGGTCGGATAATCCGTATCCCTGTCTTTTCCGGCATTCTTTCCATTATACAAAAGCACAATACCATTCTTTGTACGAATGGCAGGAGGACCGCATTCCGTCATCTGGCAATCAAAATGTCCCTTACGTGGCAGGGCCAGCTTCTTCAGTTCATTTTTTTCGTCCAACACCGGATACCAATCTATCAGGTTGTCCGAAGTGGCCGCATAAACAGCATACTCGCCCCAATACATAAAATATTTACCATCCACTTTATCAATCACCAATTTACTTCCTTTCAACTTTGTCAATACGGAAGCTGATTTGCAAAACAGATTGGCGAAACGTCCGTCATAGGCCTTTCCGAAAGCAAGTCCGTGTTTCGTCCAGTTCTTCAAGTCGCGGGAAGTGGCTACGGAGAGACGAGCTTTTTTCCGATTCCATGCCGTATAAAGCATCACGTAGAGTCCGTCTTCGGTCATTGCCACCCGAGGGTCTTCACAGCCCCCCGGATTGTCAAGGTCGGCAAACTCATCATCGGCCGGGAAGAGCACAGGGGCATCCAGTCTTGTCATCGTAACTCCGTCCTTACTTTCCGCATACCCAATGCGCGACGTTCTTTTGCCAATGCCTTGTGCCGAACGGTCTTCTGCCCGATAAAGCACTACAATTTTTCCGTCTTTCACGGTGGCAGCCGGATTGAAAGTGTCACTTTCTTCCCATTTTACCGGCTGTTTTTGCATTGGACAATGAAATTCGGTCGGTTGCGGAGATATGACAGGATTAGCTCCATCAGGGCGTACGAACGGACCGAGCACCCAATGTTTGTCCTGCGTTTCCTTGGAAATAGTATCTAAAAAAGGGATATCAGTAAATCCACATACTGATACCATTATCGTACCTATGATAAGTTTAAATTTCATCTCAATACCTTTTCAATGATTAGTTACTTCAATTTATATTCCTGCTTATTTATGTTCCAGCCTTTCAGCACCAACACAGCTCCATCTTTCAATTTTCCTTTTGCAGTTTCAATGGTTACCGCTTTCTTTTCACCCGGCATCAGGGAGAAGAAATTGTCTGTATAGAATGACGGGCGTATCGGACTCATTTTTGAATTCAGGAATTGCAACTGATTAAAGAATGCAATCTGCCCGGAGGTATTTCTCAAAGTAATATCTACAAAGTAGTTGTTATCGTCTTCTCTTACTTTATAGGTAAGTTTCACTTTTGCCTGTTTGAGTTTACTCAAATCTTCAAAACCTGAAGCTGCCGGACCGGTCAAGGTTTTGCTTCCTTCATATTTGTCATTGGAGCGCCAATAGAAGTTGGAAGAAACATCTTTTCCCTTTTCATCTTTCAGAATCAGTTTAATAAAGTGAACTTGAGATATGTTTTCCGGGAAACGAATAGTCAACGCATCGTTCACTACTCCATCCGAAGGCAGATTAACCACTGCCGATTCTTCAAATACTTTCTTGCTGTTAATATCGTAAACCTGTGCTATCACTTTATAATCCTTAAATTCACGATAATAATCATTCACTACAGACACTGTATTCTTAAGATAGTCAAACTGTGCATGTAATGGTTCTAAAGAGTTGGCAGTATGATAAAGGGATGCTGTCGGTTCCAGAGACCAGTCCCACATACGGGAAGCCACTTGAGGCATAGAGCAGTTATGATACCAGAACAAAAGCCCGGAACAGAAACGATCACCATAATCCAGCTTATTGTAGTTCCATACTTCCCAAATGCTCTTCGAATTAATAGCTCCCAACAATTGTCCTTTCTGTGCAAACTCATCAATGGATGATGATTTTCCGTAGTTATTCACCAAGTCTGTATACATAGTGCTCATCAGATGGAAACCATTTCCATCCAGATAATCCCATACTTCTTTATTGATAGGCCAAAGGTCTTTTTCATCCATCATTTCCCGGAGGATTTCCACAGTCGGAAGAGTAGGTGCACCGTATTCCGGATTAAATCCGTCTACACGGCTTCCTCTGGGAGAGGCCGTATTTTCATAATGCTGCATCGGATTTACCTGTTTGTAAGGACTGCCATCATGCACTCCTTCACATTCGGACTGCATCTGGAATCCACGTGTACCATCCAGTTTATTCAGTAATTCAGGAGTACCGGTAACTTCTGTACTCTCATTAGAAGCAACATAATAAGCCAAAGACGGATGATTACGGATACGTTTTACGGTAGATTCCACATTACTCATATAAAGACCCTTGTCATGCGGATGACGAGTGTCACCGGTCATCCAGAATTCTTGCCATACCAACAATCCCAGTTCATCACACAACTGGAAGAAATAATCAGATTCTGCAATACCGCCTCCCCACATTCTTAAAAGGTTGACACCTGACTGGCGGGAGTAGCGCAATTCAGCATAAGTACGTTCATTTGAAGTTCTCAACATGGCTTCCGGTATCCAGTTGGTACCACGAATAAACAATCGTTTGCCGTTCACATAAAAGACACGTGATTTATCGGGAGTCTTTCTATCCGAGACAATTTCACGAATACCGAATCTTGTTTTCACAGAATCACATTCTTTGCCATCAACAGATACTGTCAGCTTCAGGTCATATAAGTTTTGCGGTCCTTTATTGACAGGCCACCACAGTTTTGGAGAGTTAATAACCAGTTGCGGAAACTCTTCGGGAGAGAAGGTTGCTGTTTTTTCTTCTCCACGCATCAGTCGGAAGGTCTTTTCGAAAGTGATATTTTCACCTACAATTTCACCCTTCACCTTGCAACTGATTACCCGGTTACTGGTTGATGGATTGATAATTTCAACCGATACAGTCTCACGAGCCTGGTCATAATCAGGTTTTCTCAATTCAGATTTAACGAAAGGATGGCGTAATGCTAGTCTGCCTGTAGCATAGAGGGAAATATTTTTCCATATACCTGTGTTACGGTCACGGATACCGTCCATAAAGGTAAAGTCCCAACCTACTGTCATCAGCATGGTAGTATTCAAGCCAATGTTACCGTTTCCACCGTTATGGAATTCGCCGGCTGCTCCCCAGGTTTTCGGTTTTGTACTTCCAGGAACATCTACCGGATAGACCTTGATAGCCAGTCCGTTTTTCTCCCCGACTTTCACAAAATCCGTAACATCAATGTAATCCTGAATGAACATACCGTTTATTGTACTTAACAAGTTACCATTCACCCATACTTCTGCCCGGTAGTTGATACCATCCAACTGCAACCAGACAGTCTTTCCCTTGAATGACTGGGGAACAGTAAAATCTGTACGAAACCAATAGGTGTAAAAGTCACGTCCGGTTTCAGAGATATCCGGTATTAATTTAGATTCAATCTTATTATTAATTCCATAATAAGGCTCCGGGTATTTTTGGTTATATACCAAAGAATTCAAAACTGTTCCGGGAACGATGGCGGGCATCCAATTTGCAGTTGCATAATTGGATAACGAAATCTTTTCTCCGGGATCTGTTGCATCTCCTGCTTTAATCATTTTCCACTGGTAGTCGCCCTGATGACCAATTTCAGAATCAAGCCAGATGCGTTGCGCATTTCCGATATTGTTTTTCTCATTCTGTGCTGTCACTACTACAGCAAAAAGTAATAATAAAATCGGGAAAAAAGTTTTAGCAATGTTGTGCATATTTGTACGTTACTATTTATTTGTTTATATAATCTTAAAAGTCTAAAAACGGATGAGGACAAAAATAGTGTTTTCTAGCTGTCCGGTATGCCAAAAACAAGTCAATAAATGAAATTTGAGTCCCAAACTGCCATATATTGCTTATTTGAAGGTTATTTGGCAACAAACAAAAAGACATTGGTTAATCATTGGTTTGTCTATTACAAACAATTGGCATGTTAGCTATTAATAGCTGAATTCTCGGATATTAATACCTGACACGACAGGTATTAACACCCGAGACCTCAATAATTAACAGCCTGGAGACTCTCTAATTCCGGTACACCGTTCCGTCATTTTGTAAAGACAAATTCTGTCCGTAATCCCCGGTGATCGAACACCTCTTCGAAAGGTCCCCAATCAGGAAGAACGATATCCGATGTTTCCGTGTTCTCTCCTATTACCTGACAACTTTTCACTTCCGTGTTGGGAGACAAGGTATAAAGAGTGAGATCCAATCGGTCTTTGGTATCTTTCTCGCTCGGACGCGGCGTCCATGTGAATCCCGGATGCGTCACAGGGTCCGGATGTATCGTCCGGTAGGCATCCTTTTATGCCGCCTTCCCACAGGGAACGGGTGGTAGGCCACTGAACAACGTATGGGGCAAGACCTGCTGCCAAGGCTTCTTCTGTCCAGTCAAGCCACGATGGTTCGTTGAAGTCACCGGAGAGACAAACAAAAGGAGTGGTAGACGAATTAAAATCCTCCAGCAATTTGTCCACCATGCCTTGACGGACTTCTTTATTGACTCTTACTACCTCGTCGACATTGTCCGTAGCGGGATATCCTCCATAGTCAATACCGTTCAACTGATAAGGACCGTAAGGTTTGAAAGCGCCATGACAATTCATCACCAACACGACAGTCCCCTCTCCCAAGTCGATATAAACACCATATTTGTTCGGTGTAATCCCCGAGAAAGGATAGCGCGATATAATGCTGCATTTTCCTTGTCCATTGTTGGAGTGAGTATGCACGTAAAGCCCCTGAGCCTGTATATCAGATTCGGAAAGATTACTGCATTCCTGCGCACAAAGCACGTCCACATCAATTCTATTGAAGTAATCCAACACAACGGAAGTCGATTTGCCCCATAAGTTTTGTGTAGCAAGTTTCAGCGTTTTGGGTGCTACACGTGTTGCCCAAGTAGCGGCAACTTTTCCGTTTGCGTCAGCAGACATTTCAATATAGTAAGTCTTTCCACTGCCTGCATTCAGCGCAAGTCCCACTGGTACCGTTACCCGTACGTCCTGTTCTCCAGAAATCGGATGAGTGATGTGCAGCGTAGCATTCACTCCAAAGGTTCCGGCACACATATCCGGAAGCATATAGCATACATCCTCTTGGGGCGCACACTGATAGGTCTTTCGGGTGGCTACCGGAAGATTCTCATATTCACTGTAATGTTGAGGTTCGATATGGGCATAAGGAACAGAAGAAGCGGCATCTGCAAAAGTCACGGAATTCACCGTAATATCCGAAGCCGTTTGCGGGTCCTTTTGCAAAACAACCTTGGATGCACGCGGAGCAAGAGCAACCTGCACCGATGCCGACGCAGCAACTACACGAAGTGTACCATCTTTTTCATTCCCTCTACTGACAAGCATCGCCATCGGATCAGCTAACGGCAATTGAGGAGCATACGCTTCTAAATCCCAATAAGTCTTACCGGAAGCCAAGTCCGGGAATATGTTATCGGCTGTGGTGCACAAAAACAGGAATCGATAAACGACGCCTTTAGTTACAGAAACCTTTATTTCATTCGCTGCATCCCCTATACTTCCTGTTTTGTCAAACAGATAATTATATTGATCGTCAAAACAGAATATCTTCCATTTCATTCCGTCCAAAGACACAGAAGCCCTGGTGGAGGACATCGTTAGCCCTCCCTCCATATTCAGGCTGAAACGTATTTCTTTTGTGTCATCCTCCTTCTGCACATCACTTACATATCCTTCAGCACAAGCCGTGAATAAGCTGGAAATCATCAGGAGAATCACTAATAAAGTATTCTTTAGCATTGTCTTTCAAATTTAATCATTGAATATATATCCTTTCGAGAATCCATATAATTATTCCCAACCGGCTTTATCGCGGATACATCTGTAGGGGATTCCGTAATCCGCCTTCACTTTCCATGCACTATTAAATGTCTGGTCCTGTATAGTAAGGTCCGGCAGTTTGATGTTCACCCACGCTACGTTCGGCCACGTACCATAACAAGCTAAGTCTTTCACATTGGGAGTAGCTTTATTGAATGGGTATCCCCCCAATATGCGCAGATTAGTAGCCTCGCCGTCTTTATCGAACCAACAGTAAGTATATAAAGCCTCTGCCACTTGCGATTTAAGATGCTGTCCTACCCATAAAATATAATCTTTTGCCTCTGCATCATTCAGTGCTGTCCAGCCCTCGGGACAAAGATTCTTCGCCCCCTCATTACCCGTTTTACCTTTCATAGGAGTATTAAACGTGTAGCCTTCAGTTCCACAGAAATAAGCCTTATCTACAATGTTATGCACAAGATAGGTGGACTGACGACAGTGAATCGGCGAATAGAGCTTCTCTCCCCACGATAGACAGGGAAGCGGAGTGCCCGGATACGGATCGGCAAACCCGATTACCAACAAGTTCTCATCTGAAACGGCTCCGTTAAGATGTGTGATGGCAAACTGACTTGTCTTCGCAGGATGTGCAGTCACCGTGTAAATAATCTCATGACGATAAAGACCGCTACCTGCATCTTTAGTAGATGAAGAAATGGTAAGCCATGCAGGCAAGCTTCCGTCATACGCAGCGTCCAATGCTGCCGAGCTATAATCTGTAACGACACGTTTTATAGTATATGGCATTGTAGCGTCAGCTGCAATTTTTACATAAGTCCCTTTAATATCTGTACCAGCAATGACAGTAGCTTTGTTATCCATTACAGAGATTCCGTCTTCAATCGTTACCCAATCAATTGAAGTACCGTCTTTCCATTCTTCTACTGAGATGTCGAAGCCTGTAGAACCGGCTATCTTTTTCGTATTAAGCTGATAGAGATAGTTTGCCTCCACATTGATATCAGCAGTAAGATTCAGATAAAGAGTCGGACCTTCCGTATTGGTATTGGCAAGTTTAGTGGTAGCCCATACTACTGTTTTTTCATTCTGCTCAAGAGTTGAAGTCAACTGAGTGGGATAAAGGTAGAAACTCTTCCCATCATTAGCTAAATCAGCTGCCGGTATTTCCAGAACATCAGCAGATATATTGCCTGCATTACCACTTACGTCACCGATGAATCCTTGCGTGTATCTATTTTTAATATATACCTTATCGATCACCAATCCCGATTCTGCTGGATCATTCAGCAAATCAAATCTGGCTACACGCCTTTTAAGTTTTACATCAACCTGATTGTCGGAAGATTCTACATCGGCAACTGTTACGTACTCCTTACCATCTGTTTTGACATTGGACATAACAAATGGAGGATTCAACTTACCACTCTCTGCAACAGTCTTACTATTGAGCAATTCATCGATTGTATTTGTTGCACTCAAATTAGGGAAGTTGTTCTCATCCTCACTCTCCACAATGATGAATCTCTTTTCTCCTCCAGTCGAAGAAGTTAACTCAATAGTATATGACCTTGTATCACCGTTTGCACTTACGGAAGCAGCCGCATAATTTAAGACATACCTTTGTTCATACTTACCTTCTTTGCTAAATTGATAAAAGGCTATTTTGTCATTAGTGCCTCCATTTTCGTTACCTACACCCGCTGCCTTGGTAAGAAATGCACCCGGAGTATGGAGGTTGAATGTTATTTTAGCTTTGCCAGAAGGCTGGGGATCATCAGAGATCGGGGTTTCATCACTTTTTGAACAACCAACTAATAAAACGGTTGAGAATAAAACCAGACATATATAAATATTCTTTAGAATTTTGTAGTTTTTCATGATAATAGTTATAGCAATTTAGTTTCAAATCTTCGAATTAAGAATAATTACAAAGAGGTTGATTCAAAACATTATTTGAGACCAACCTCTTTATCATTTGTCAAGCATTACTCAACTTAATCCCATTGAATTTGTTGATCCATATCTGGAATTAACGTATTCAGATCGCGTTGCATGCTCAAAGTACCATTTACAGTATATTTCAGGCGATTGCCCGGACTAAGAGTATAATCTTCAAAAGTATAGTCTATATAAAGTGTATAGTAGACATGCTTCAGATACGGTTTCGTAGCGTCCATTTCTTCAGTAATAGTATATAGAGGTTGTTTCTCACGAGTTTCACCTACAAGGTCCACTTCTTTCACAAGCGCAAAATTGTTACCGTCCGCTCCTCCATTATCTGTCCAAATTTTCAATTTATACTTACCTTCAAAATACTCATCCGTAAATTCAACAAACAACTTATAAAATTTACGATCAATGTAGTTTGCATCCCGAAGCCCCATATAAAAGAATATCGTATTGTCATTATACACATACGCTTTATGTTTAGACACAGTAAACGCGTCTTTCTGACCTTCCAAATAAATCAATGATTTGGAACCATCATAAGTACCCGAATAGTCATTGAATGGAATCACATTCAATAAAGCTTTCCGATAGTGCTTGTGGATATTAGATTCGTAATCGTATGATTCATCATCTTTTATAGTCAAGGGAAGCACATATTGTTCCACCATATTTAATGGATTAGCATTGTCCATTCCACCTAATGTAAAATTGATGGGCAACAATGCCTGTCTCTGTCCTGCAGGAACTGTCAGTGTTTCCGGCATGGTATAATACTGCGGATCAAGCTGTTTGTAGTAAAGTTCCGTACGATATGTTCCAAACCGTTCCAAGTTCAAGGAAGCCAATGTATCGGGATCTAATCCGATATGCACCGTTCGATCTTGGGAGTTTACAGTAGACCCGCTGACTAATACGGGAACATCATACTGTTTCACGCCATCCGTCTGATAGCGGACATAAATAGGAGAAACTCCATCATTATTCAATGTAGCCTTAAAAGAGATCAACTGAGTAAACTGTTCATCCTCCCACTCATTGTTGCACGACATGCAGCCGATAGCTGCCATCGCAATCCAAAGTAAATATTTCTTTTTCATATTCTTGCCTGCTATTGGTTTTATTCCGGATTTGTCCAACCCGGATTTTGAGTCATCAATACATTCCGTTTCATGATATAATAGTGAATCGGATAGAACCACATTTTCGTAGAGAAGCTACTCTTCAACGATGGGGTTTCCACCGGAGTATGGAAAGACGCGGCACTTGATTTAGTTGCATAAATATTGCAACCATACACAGGAAGTGACTCTTCGATAGGCGCATCACACCAACGACGCAAATCCCAATACCGGTGTCCTTCGGCAAAGAATTCGATCTGCCGCTCACGTTTCAGTTTGATGCGGAACTTGTCCGGGTCTCCATAAACATCGTAGTCTGGCAATCCGGCACGAATACGGACTGGCTGGATACCTTTCTTTAATTCCTCCTCCGTACGTGCAATAGAATATACCTTTGCCCCATCCCATGAAGGCACCTCGTACGAGGTCGTCAATTCATTCAATGCTTCTGCATAATTCAGCAGGATTTCCGCATAACGAATGTCCGGTGCAGCCTTAGGCATGATACGACTCTGGTCGTATGATACGTCCACATCCGAAATATCATAAGGATTAACGTATTTCTTCACTCCGATACCGGTATTCAACCAATAAGTGCCTGGCTTATACCCATCCTGTTCATCTCGATAATAGAAAATCTGCACATCTGTTTGTTCTTTTTCCTTTTCATCAGCATTAAGCATGTGCCAAACACTTCCGTTATACCCCACAGACGCATAGAAACGAGGTTCGCGTTGTGCATACTGTTTGCAGACACCCGCTCCCTTACTGCCCAATTCAGGATATTTATTCAATTCCGATGCCTGAACGATATCTGTAAGATAATCACCCGCATCATAGCGGCTTGGATCGGTATATCCATCTTGTCCGGCGTAATTCTTGTTCATACCCGGGCAGTCACCACCATCGTTCATATAATATGCATCACACTGCTTCTGCGTCATGCCGTGGCAGTTGTACCCTCCTCCTTGCGAGCGGGGAAGCTGATGAATCACCATTACCTCAATATCCTCACTACCTTGATTCTTTCCACGAGAGAATATCAATTCAGGATTATTATACATACTGACAGTACCATCGAACAAAGAACGGTAAGAATCAAACGGGTCTATGTTTTCCCAACCATTCGGCCATTCATTGAGATGAAAAGTTCCATTATCATCAGGAGGTGTAATCGTTGCCGGATAAGCCAAGGAAGAATAGTCTCTCTTATAGGAGACATACAACTGGTATCGTTTCATCTCCATAACATCTTTAGCTGCTGCAGCAGCCTTTGCCCATTTTGACTCGTCATAAGTACTCGAAAGCAACTGACGTCCGTTTTTATCAACCAATGCTGCAATCACCTCTTGCGGAGCCTTACCGTTGAACAAGGGACTTGCTGCATAAAGCAACACTCTCGAACGAAGCGCTAATGCAGCACCACGGGTAGGACGTACAATTTCCTGCAAGTCGCGCCGATCCTGCAACATCGTGGCAGCCTTCACACATTCGCCAACGATATAGTCAACACATTCATCATAAGAGTTACGCAATAGAGAAATCTCATCATACTCTTTTGTATAATCAAGCGTTTCGTCGGGTACAATAGGAACCGGACCAAATGTACGGACCAATACCCAATAGAAATAAGCACGCAAGAAATGCGCCTGTCCTTTCATATCGATAATATCGGCTTCCGAAAGTTCCTTATTCATATCCACATTGTTGAGGAAAATAGATACCTGACGGATCGCTTTATATGCATTTTCCCATATATTCAAGTTAATCTTATTTCCTGTCTCCGTATAGGTACCACAACGCCAACCTGAATAATCAGAATCCCCATAGTACATATCATCAGCAAAATTGAATGCAATAGTCTTCTTACTGCATGCCTGTTGCATCTCATTGTTATTCAGAAACTCGTAAGCATAAGCCAACCATTCGTTGGTATAGTTTTTATCCGCAAAAACCTTTTCTATCGATATCTTTTTATCAAAAAGATAATCAGAATCCAAGAAATCGGAACAGCCGGTAAAAACAGTTCCCAACCCTACTACCAGGCATAAATGTATAATAATTTTTTTCATAATTCCTTGTTGTTTATAAATTAACTTGCACTCCCATTGAAAGTGTTTTGCTTAGCGGGTATTTCTTTCCATCCGAGCTTCCTAGCTCCGGGTCCCATAATTTGAAACTAGAGAAAGTAAGTAAATTGGTTCCGATAAAGAAAACACGTACTTTATTCAAGTGGAGTTTGTTCACCAAAGCTGTCGGGAAAGAATAACCGATATCAAGCGTCTTCAAGCGCATATACGAACCGTTGCGTAACCAATAACTGGACTGTAATTCGTTATTCGAATTCGAGCCGTATGACAGGCGCGGATATTCAGCATTCGGATCCTCGTTCACACCAAGTTTCCAACGGTTACTCTCCGCCATTTCTTTTAGCACATTCCCCCAGCCGTCTCCGCCACTGAACATGTGTACAGTGCTACCTTTAATAAAGAACGACGACTTTCCCGCACCTTGGAAATGCACATTGACATCCAGCCCTTTCCATTTTGCAGAAAGTCCGAAACCGTAAACAAGATTCGGTTTGGTTGTAGAACCAATTGCTACTATATCACCACTATCAATAATGCCGTCACCATTGATATCCGCATATTTGATATCACCCGGCATAATATCTCCCGATTGTTTCGGGCTGTTGCGAATGTCATCATAGTCTTTGAACAGCCCCAGAGCCAAATAGCCGGTTGCCTGGTTTACACGTTGTCCTCTCTTCAATTTATATTCATAAATTGTATTCTCCTCGTCATACTCTATAATTTCATTCTTACTGTAAGTAATATTACCACGCAACGTAAAATTGACCTTACCGACTTTCTGCTTCAAAGCTAAATTTCCGTCGAATCCTTTCGCTTCTACGATACCGACATTCGTCTTCGGCGTATGTTCGATACCGACTTCGTAAGGTATTGAATTCCTCGCTTTATAAATTCCTTCACGATGTTCGAAGAAATAATCAACCGCACCAGTCAATTTGTCGTCGAAGAAAGAAAAATCAATACCCAAGTCCTGTTTGGTAGAGACTTCCCATGATACATTGGCAGAAGCGATAGAAGAGTAATGTCTTCCATTCCATATCTTTGCAGCACTATTAATATCCGAGAAATTGAATGAACCAGAAGTATCAATATTATAAATATATGGAAAACGGAGGTCTTTTTCTAAAACGTCATTACCGGTTTTACCCCATGAATAACGGATTTTAAACATATTGATCGTTTTCCCCATACGATTCTTGATGAAAGGCTCTTCTGCAACATTCCATGCACCGGAGAAGGCAGGGAAGAAACCAAAACGATAATCCTTATGGAAGTTCTCCGATCCAGTGTACCCAAAATTGAAATCAACGAAGTAACGATAATTCCAGTTATAGTTAACGCGTCCGGCTATACCTTGATTGCGACGAGGCAGTGTTTTTTTCAGTTCAGTACCGATGCCTTGTGTGTAAACTTTGGAAGATTGGGTGTATTTCAGTACAGCACTCGGATGGTGTGCCTTGAAAGCACGATTATAGTGTAATTCCCATTCAAAGAACTCATTACGATCACCACTCGAACCGGATGAGGTATTTTTATCCATTACTTTCTCGTCTCTTATTTTCGTGAAGAGCAACGAACCGTCAGCCTGCCGATAACGGTCAGCTTTCCAAACCTCTGGACTCTCATAACGTTTAATCCAGTTTGAGTTGTAGGTATCGTAACCGAACCGCCCAACAAAGCGCAACCCTTTCGTGATGAAATCCAGTTTCTGTTCCAAAGTGACATTAGTCTGGATATTGTTTTTCCAACTTTCATTATATCCGGTCATAGTGGCCTGAACCCACGGATTCAAGTTATCATCTTGTGCTGACCATGCCGGAATACGCCCATCAGAATAGGTCACAGGCATCATGATCGGATTATACCCCATCAACACAGTCCATATATTGTCTGTACCCGAACCTGGATCGTTCTGTTTGCGCAAAGAGCCCGAAATACCCACCTTCAACAAAGTTGTTTTAGTAATATCGATATCAACATTCATACGATACGTCCACTTTCGATAATTGGCATTTGTATTGTAGTTCTTTAAGGATTTGTCCGACTTGTACATACCTTGCTGATCTTGGAAACTACCACCTACATAATAACGCGCCGTTTTTCCACCACCGGTCATATTCAACGAAACACGTGAACTCCACGCACCATCGCGCATCATTACATCCATCCAATCCACACTCGGGAAACGATCCGGATCCAAACCTGTGCGGAACAACTCCAACTCCGTATCGGAATAAATCGGTGCCTGATTGCGCGCCGCTTTTGCTTCATTCGCCATTGAAGCATACGTATAACCGTCCACGAACTCCGGTCTTTTGGTAAGCATACTGTAAAAGCCTTCCGCTTTCGCATTGATATTGATCTTTCCTTCCTTACCTCGACGTGTATTGATCAAAACCACACCATTAGCACCTTTACTACCATAAATTGCGGTAGCAGAAGCGTCTTTCAACACAGTGAAAGATTCAATATCTTCCACACTGACTTCATCGATGTCACGTTCGAAACCATCAACCAATACCAAAGCCGCCGTATTTGCGCCAAACGTAGAAATACTTCGAATCCAAAACTCGGATACACTACCCGGACGTCCAGATGTCTGCATCGCCATAACACCGGGCACCACACCGGCAAGTCCATCAACCACCGAAGTAGACGGTACAGCCTTCAAGGCATCCACATCCACATTCGTCACAGCACCAGTCACCGCGATCTTTTTTTGTGCACCCAGCCCGGTCACCACTACTTCATCAATAACGGTGGAAGCAGCCTCTTTCATGGTGACGTTTACCACTGTCTGCTCCTTGATCAACACGTTCACTGTCTCATAACCAACGTACGAGAAGACCAACCGATTATATGCCGGCACATTGACCCGATATCTTCCATTGATATCTGTGATGACACCGAGCCCCGGCATATCTTGCACAGAGATGTTCACACCAATAAGCGGTTCTTTCTCAGTATCCGTCACAATACCTGTTACTGTAATAGTTTTCTCCTGCGACCATCCTTGCAGGGAAAGACCTATCAGCAGCATCCCTATAAATAATAATTTTTTCATAAAACATGTGTTTATCATTGATTATTCTTCCAACGCAATTTTACGTATCACTTTGTTCTCCCGCTCTCCCACATAGAAACATCCTCTCTTCTCATCGTAAGCGATTGCCCATGGACGATCAAACCGAGCCTCCGTACGCAATGCACCATCCGCATACCCACCTTCCGCAATATCGTTTCCACGTCCGGCAAAAGTATAGACACGTCCTGCCGGTGTCAATACACGCACGCAGTTATTAAGGTCATCCGTAAAATAGAAATCATATTCATCTTCCTCACCGGCATAATCGGGATTTTTCACAAAAACGCCCTGTCCGGGTCCTTGCATCCGCACTGTACTCCCCACGCCATCTTTATATCCGAAAGAACCATCGCTACCGGCAACAATATAAGGAATTCCGAATGTTTTAGCCTCATCATCATAATCCAGACGCGCAATATAACCGGAATTATTACCAGAATAATACAAACGCATCATATAGGCATACTTGCCACTGGGATGAAGAGCAAAACGCAGATTCTCTTTTGTTTTTACATGTTTGCTAGCAATGACCGTCTCTTTCGTTGCAAAGTCATATCGGTAAATCTCTTGTGTATTATACGCTGTATAATACAGTTGTCCATCGGGATGAACCATTGCCGCATTTCCAGCTTGCAATTTACCCAATGTGCTTTCCAAATCTACTTTTTCTGTGAAACCGGAAGCACGGCTATACACGATATTCACATTTCCTGCAGACTTTAAGTCACGAGTTACAATCATATCCTGCTTTTCATCCGGTGTCCAGTTGATAATAGTAGGACGTTCCGCAGAATAGGAGATATGGCTTAAAAACTCCACTGTCTCATTTGCAAAGTTAACCTTGCGGACGGGCCCCTTGTCAGCACCGGTGATGTACATGATGTCAAAATTAGACTTGGGATCAAACGTAAACCAGGTGATTCCTTCCATATATCCGCAGTTGTCAAAAGAGCCTTCCGCCTCTATGGCATCCTTCCAATCCTCAAAACGTTGTCCGGCAATCGTCGTCACCAGCCACTGTTTTTTATACGTAAACTTGGCCTCCGCCACACCGTAAGCAATCTCTTCACCTTCATCATCACAAGCTGAGACTTCCACTTCATCTCCATACGCCCCCTTAGGTACCACACAATACAAAACATCATTCTTTACCGAAACAACATTGGCTTTCTTGCCACCCACAGTAACCCTAATCTTTGATATATCATTTCCGAAGTTATCACCATATACCATCAGATTGTTACCATAGCCACCTTCCTTCGGCATAAAGTCGGTAACCACAATCGGTTTGCTTGGGTCGAATCCCCCTTTCAGATCATCGTCTTTACAAGACGCAAAGCCAAATGTAAATAAGGCAAGCACAGCGACACACAGACAACCATGCAGACTTTTCCAACATTTTTCCTTTTTCATATATTAAAATTAATAATTAATAATTCTTACTTTCTCATTTATAGAACACAGGGATCAAGTCTGACTCAGAAGGCAAATGATTTTTAATATAAGGCCATCCATCGTCCGTCCACGTCAAGCGGTCGAGCATTCCATGACGTCCTGCGAACGTAGATTTATTTCCTTTTTCCTTGTAATAATAACTATGGTAAATCATCCATTCTGTACCCGCATCGTCCTTAATAATAACGGAATTATGTCCGGGACCGACCCACTTTGTTCTATCACCACCATCTACAACAGGCTCCCAGCCATTGTCAAGCATCCTCTTTCCATTTTTATCCACATACGGGCCTAACAAACTTGTCGAACGCCCCACAACCACTTCATAGTTACTATTTTGGTTGGCGCAACAGTTCCCAATAGAAGCAAACAAATAGTAATAATTACCTTTTTTATAGATATTAGTGCCCTCGAACGCATTGCCACACACCTTCTCTTTCAAGACAGGATTACCATCCACATCACGTTTCACAGCAAGCCCATCATCCGTAAGCTCTACTACATAAATTCCTGTGAAACTTCCATAGAACAAATATTTATGTCCATCCTCTTCATAATAGAACTGGTCAATGCAGTTTGCTCCAAATTCCTCATTTGAAAGCAATTTCTTACTATCCAGAAAAGCACCCTTGGGATAAGCACTAGTGTAAGTTCCCAATGGAGTATCAGCCGTCACCACACATGTATGGCTTTTTGCAGTACCATTCATTATAGCAAATGAATAATAAAGAACATATTTACCATTAATATATTGCATATCTGGTGCCCAAAAAGCATGGTCTTTCTCTCCCCATCCAGGTTTGGTTGCGTTTTGAAAAGCATTCTTTTCATATTTCCAATTCACCAAGTCAGTAGAGCTATAGACAGGCATCCAATCTTTCGAATTTTGGGTAGCATACAAATAGAAACGTCCGTCTTGTGCTTTAATCACTGTAGGATCGGCTACACTTCTATCAGAAATGATCGGATTAGTATAAAACTGACCCACTACTATATAATGAATGTTATCCTTACAAGTCACCGAGCTGGTAGAAGGATTATCCAACATTAACGGCAACAAATAATACTTCACCTCAATAGCATTGCGCCGGATTGTAAGTTTAGCTTCCGCCTCACGATCTCCAATAGCATATTTCACTTGTCCCAAGCTATAACTACCTTCTGGTAACAACTCATAGTCAGTACTATATCGTTTATTATAAGCCTCTAATAATTCAGATGCATTTTCAGGAACTTTAAGGTCGCAAATGAAATCCCAACTACTTGCCAGATCCTTGCCATCTACCTTATAGTCAAGTATCGTTTTTACTGTAGTAGTAACAGATACATCGTTCACGTTTACCTTTTCTACAATTTCAGGACTAACTATTTCTACATTGGCATAATCGATAACAAGTTGAAGTAGCAGATCACGTTGCCCTTTTCTCAACTCCACAACATCACTATTTAGTCGTAAAGGAATCAAATAGTGAGTTCCTTGCTGTATCGCAGATATAATTTGAGAAGCTTTCACCTTTATATCAACATTTACTTCCTTCATACCTGATGCAAGTACAATTTCCGATGGAGTCAAAGAATAATATGTCTCTGGAAGAATTACAAAAGAAGTCTCTTCTTTTTCATTATAAGCATTTAATTCATCTTCATTCCAAACATCTAATTTTGCAGTAAATTCAGAATTAAGATTTCCACCATGCCTTTTCACTGTCAAAGAAAACGTTGCCTCTTCTACATTAGCAACCGAAAGTCGGTTTAACCCATATTGTTTTAATGATAAATAAGGTTTTGTCTCCCCATCACCTCCAGAGGCATCATCTGATTCACAAGAAAAGAATAGAGATAATCCTACCATTAAGCACATTGTGCCAATTCCTAAGAATGTTTTTTTAATTAATTTGTTATTCATTACACATAGATTTAAGTAATACTTAGTGTGTTTTATAAAATAAAAAGTGTTATCCTTTAAACAGTCTTTTCAACTGTATCTAAAAAAACTAAACTCATAGTATGTAATAATGATCATTACTCTCACAAAGGTACTAGCACCCTTATTGTGTGATACAAAAGTAGAAAAATGGAGCTATCTAGAATATTAAATACAGGTCAATAAATGAAAAATTAGTCTCAAACTAATCTAAAGTATTCAAAGATAATACAGAAGAGCATTTATTAGTACCTATCTGAACAATATCTTTCTTTTATTGGGTAATTTCTTCTTCAACAATCCACTATTTTGTGATAGTGAATATACCCCTAAACAAATAGCGTGAGTTCGGAATAAGAGTTTATATCAAATTCCGAACTCACGCTAATAACAATTGGCATTTTATCTAATTGCTTTCTTTATAACCGGACAAACTAAATCGGCATATCTCATCATGCCTAAATCCGTAAAATGAATACCATCTACAGTAGCTTCTCCATCCTCTCCCAGCATATTCTTGGATGAAATAAAGATAATATTCTTTTCTTTTTGTTGTTTCAAATGATTAAATATCTCTTTCAACGTATCATTCTTTCGTCGCACTTCCTTAGCAACCCTTTCATCATAAAATGTATGAGGGAAAATAGGATCCTCTATAAAAATAATCGGTGTATCCGGATGTTTATTACGAATGATACGATAGAATGTTTCCATCCGTTCTTTCATCTTTGCAACAGAAGCATTAGGCACAAAGTCCAAAACAAAAGCACCAGCTTCTACTTCAGCTATTACTTTGGCCACCTCCAAATCTAGAAATGCATTTCCACTGAATCCTAAATTGATACATTCACGGTTTAATCTTCTTGATATGATATTGGTATGTGCCATCCCCGGACGTGAAGCACAGCCTCCTTGAAGAATGCTGGTCCCATAAAAAACAACAGGTTTCTTACGAATTGGATAATCCATTAATGGCTGACTGATAGTAGCTAATGAGTCAATTCCTACAGACAGAGAAACAAGACCATCATACAATGGCAGATAAAGCATATATTCTCTTTCTTCAGGATGCATATTGTTTATGATGATTGCCTGATTGGTTTTTCCTTTCGGACGGGCGCTATTGACAAAACGCCAGTCACCATTCTTCTGAAGGCAATACAAATCTAAACCTTTAGCCCCTGTATCAGTCATGTGGTTCATGTGAGTGTTGGAAAGCACTGTCCACTTGACAGCTACTGCAGTAGAATTACTGCGAAAACGTATCGCCATTCCGGCAGAATTACGGCTCAAATTCCATAATGGAGTACGACATACATGCTTTAATGAATCCGGGAATCTTTCATAACGTGCTCCGGAAAAATCTGTAGCCTTTCCTAACAGTGGAAAAAGGGATGCGTCATGATAGACTAACTGTGCGTATGCATTACACACTACAAGAACAATTACAATAAAACAAAACAACCTATTCACCATCGTCATTCAATCCCATTATATTCTACAAATGTCTATACAACATATCTACTTTAAGACAGAATATACAAACTCCGTTCGTACTCCTCTATGGTCGAACACTTTTTCGAAAGTAAAAGAAGGGAGAACGATGTCGGAGGTTTCATAACTCTCGCCTATTATCTGACAACTCCTTACAGCTGTATTGGAAGATATTTTATAAAGCGTAAAATCAATGCGGTCCCTCGTATCCTTCGCACTCGGACAGGTTGTCCAAGTATATCCGGGATGCGTCACCGGATTGGGATGTATAGTCCGGTATGCATCACCATCAAGACCACCTTTCGACAACGCACAAGTGACAGGCCACTGCAAGGCATGAGGCGTCATACCGGCCGATCGCGTCTGCTCCGTCCAATCAAGCCAAGACGGTTCGTTGAAATCACCGGAGACAGATATGAATGAAGTAGTGGCCGAAGCCAAATCCTCCAGCAGTTTGTCCACCATTTCCTGACGCACTTCCCTATTCATCTCAACCACTTTATCCACATCGCTGGAAGGCTCATAACCGCCATACGCAATTCCTTCTAACTGATATGGTCCATAAGGCTTATATGCCCCGTGACAATTCATCACCAAAGCGACAATCCCCTCGCCCAAATCAATATAAACTCCATATTTATGAGGAGTAACACCCGAAAACGGGTAGCGCGAGATGATACTACATTCAACTTGCCCATTGTTAATATGGGTATGCACATAAAGCCCTTTTTCCCTAATCTCCGCTTCGGAAAGATTACCGCATTCTTGCGCACAAAGCACATCAACATCTATCCTGTTGAAATAATCTAGAACCACAGCAGTCGGTTTACCCCACAAATTCTGCGTAGCAACTCTTAATGTTTTTGTTACGACTGTGGGCGTATTATCGGCCATCACTTTTCTACTTACACTTCTGCAACCAGCAAAAAGAAATACCGCCAACAACAAAAATAGATTTCCGCAAATGCGGTTTGCATTTCTCATGCTAACTCTCTTCATTCTTTTGTTTTCTTAATTCCGCAACACTTTACTATGGATAATTAGTTAAAATCCTAATCAACACAACACGCTATTATTACTCAGGACTTTGTCATATCAGAAGATTCGCTTAACTTAGTGTTGCTGTAAAAATCAAACAAACCTTTATCAGACATAGCAAAAGTACAAATAAATTCTGGAAGTTTAAACAGGCTCTTAACTATAAACATATCTGTATGAAAAGAAAACCTCTTATCTCCACCAAGCATAGGCTTTAGGGCAGAAACAAGAGGATTCTATATATAGACAATATTATTGGTTCAGTAAAGCATAAGCACACCATATTATCGGTGCCTGTCCATGATAATCACCAGCAATACGGGGGCGATCCATATAATATTGTTTACTGTTTTTCTTTCCGGTTCCAATACAAACTTCAGTAAGATCGTTCTTGTCATTAATATAATTACATAAGCCAAGCCATGCGCGACGTGCCACCGGAGCATATTCCTCTTTATCCAGCCAGCCGTTGTTGACACCCACAATCATAGCATAGGCAAACATTGCCGAGCCAGATGTCTCTGTCCAAAAGTCCGGTTCGGTAATCAGCTGGTTCCAAAGTCCATCTTTATTGACGTATTTTTTCAGATTATCCATCATCAACAAGTAACCTTTCATGATACGTGCACGATTAGGATCTTTTTCCGGTAAGTTATAAAGCAGTTCCGTCATACCGACAGCCATCCAACCATCACCACGTCCCCAATAATAAGGTACATCCGGTGCATGATAGAAAAGACCGTTGGGATGTTGCAATTCATCCAAATACAGAACCATTTCTTTGGCAGCTCTATTGATATATTTAGGATCACCAGTAGCTTTATAAGCCTCAGATTGCACAATAGTAATCATATACATATCATCAATCCAAAGACGAGTTTGCCAAGAGTATCCCTTTTTATCCCATTTACGCTCCTCTTCGTTTGCATTGGCAGGAAGTTGCCATTGAGTATCAGCATAGGGCAGTCCTAGATCCAAATAACGCTTATCTTTCGTTATATTATAAAATCTGAGAGGCAGACAACCAAACATATTCTGGTCTACGTGAATCGGCGGAGGTAGAAGTTCTTTTTCCAGGTGGAACAATAGTTCGAAACGATTTCTCAACAGCTTGATCAGCTCTTTGTTATTCGTCAATTCTGCAAAACGAAGAGCTCCATACCATGTACACACCTCTGCATAATGTATTCCTCTATCAAAATACAGTTGGTGTTTAGTTTCCATCAAACGTCTGCTCAATCTATTTCCAACCGTCTTTGGATCTGCCTTTACAGGAAAATCTCCAAAATAATTTTGAGCGAGAATCACATTCGAGCTCAAAAAAACAGTCATCAATAAAGCATAAATCAAATAATTTCTTTTCATAATCGTAGTGTTCTATATAATTAATTATTCAATATTAAATTCTCCGAATCATAACCCAGTCACCGGTATCCAACGAGCCGTACTTGTAGATACAACAGCCAATATATCTCCATTAGAAAGCACCAGTCCATCACAATTAGCATAGCAATGTATATTCTTATTGCCTTTGCTATCAATAATATCATAACTGTTAAATATCTCTCCTTTCTTTGTCCACGTTCTCAGATCCTTACTGAGCGCATAAACACAACGCCGACCAATATTATTGTTAGCACTGCCATTGTGATAGAACAAAATATAGTCGCCATTTTTCATTTTCTTTATACGAGGATAGCGGGGATAATTATCGGCAGGTAAATTTTCATCATTCTCCCCACCGCCTCCACACACTATGAATGAAATAGCCATGGAGAAAAATAACATAAAAAAGTGTTTTTCATAGCTGTACTATATTTCATTCAACTTACTATTTCCCCTGTCTTGTCGGCTGTGGTCCCAAATAAGAACGCTTCATTCCTCCAAAATCCAAAACAATCTTTTGCAGGACAGTTCCAGCATCGCCACATATAATTTTCACAGTGTGTTTACCCGGTTTGTCAATATGCAAAGTGGTCTTATTTATTCTACAGTTCTTCAACACACTTTCGTACCAGATTTGTGCATACTCAAAAGAAGAAGTGGAAGGGTTCATTACAGGACCTTCATCAATACATACTCCATATTTTGTTTCCACATTCGTCGCTTCATGTCCGGCATACCCACGATCCTTACTTAGAGTAAATGTAGGCAATACGTATGTGTAAACATCAACCGATCCTTGTTCGAATGTATAGAAATCATATTCCAGGCGAGGTGTGCTGCGCCCTGCAGTCCGCTGTGGAGCGGCTGTCGGATCACCTAGTTGAATAGCTGTATTTTCTATTCCCAAATTAGGAATCGTTCTCATTTGAATAGCTTTGTTCTCTACTTTCCGGTGGAAACCGGCAGCATCAATGGAAACATATCCGTTGTGTTCTACAAACAAAGTATCCATTTCCGCTAATGAAGGAGAGGAAGGATTGAAGACAGAAATATAGACATTCTCCTTCTCACCACGATCAGATGCGATTTCTAATGTTCCGAATACTTTCTCACCAGTCGGAACCTTAGCCCAGTCGATTGATACTTCTATACGATTTTCTGTAGCAGTTTCTCCGGCTTTCTGACTTAGCAGAATCCAGTTATCTGAAACCGATGCTTTCCATTTCAAAGGAGTCGCTCCTTTATTGAAAACGTCTACGTAATATGATTGACGGAAATATGTGTTGAAAGATGGCAGTGAATGGAAGCTTTTCTGCCCTTTCAGAATATCTTCTCCTTCTGCCAATATACCCAAAGAGGCTGTAGGTGCCAGATTTGCCTTCCGCAGAGCCGGGAGTTCAAAGTAGGCTGCGGCAAATCCTTGTTTCATGGTCATTACATGATCCCATTTACCTCCAAGTAATGAGTTATATCCTTTTGTGATTACTTCCAGACTATCATAACAAGCCTTAGTCATTTTCTCCAGTTCAGCAGTAGTTGCCCTTTGCTGAATAGAGTACCAACGGTTTCTCTGTCCGTTGAGAACCATACGGTTCAACAGTTCACATCCTTTGACCGGATAATATAATGATTGATAATAACATGCCTTCTTATCTTCCGGCAGAGCTTTCAAAATTTTCTCCGCTACATTTCCTATCCGACGATATTCGGCCAGACGAGTATCTACTTCACGATAATTGGCAAGTGAGAAATCAGTATCTGTATTCCGTTCTCTGCCGTGTTTGTCGGTAGCCCACTGGTAACCCCATCCCATAAACTCCGGTTTACGTGCAAAGGCCAGTTTATAGAAAGAGTTTATTACATCCTGATATTCATTGCGATAATCGTTTCCTAACATACCACATAACCATTCGGCACGATAGTTTGCCGCTCTTTCAAAGTTGAATGAATCAATATCAAAAGCCATCGTCAGGAAGTAATCAACAGCAAATTCACATGATTTGATGTCTCCAGCATTGAGCAGCCAGATACGGTCGGCCGTCAAGTCGTATGCTTTACGTAGTTCTTCATACATTAATGTGGGTGAAGTTGTGTTCATCCAAAGATAATCGTGAGGTTTACCCAGATAAGAAGAATGATAATATACTCCCGAACGTCCGGAACGTTTTTGCTCTTTCGGACTACTCAAACGTTTCATATATCCATAATTATCATCCGGCCAGATAATAGTCACATCATCCGGAAGTTCCAATCCCTGATCGTATACATCGAGCACTTCTTTATAAGGAGTAAAGGCTTGAGGAATATCCTCCGCACGCTTGCCGATTGCATCCACCAACATTTGCCTTTGTGCCATCAAAGCTTCCTGAAGCATTTCCTTTCTATCGCTCATATTATTGCTTGCATTCATTGCCCGGTCGTGCAATCCACGCAAAGCCAAAGTATATACATTTTCAAATGGAGCACATTCATCTACACGTGATTTCAACACTTTGTTGACTCCATCCTTATTATTGATATAATCCCATTCACCCATTTTATCACGTTTCCACTCACTTGCCGTATTAAACAATAACGGTTCACAATGGGAGGACCCCATGACAATAGCAAAGCTATCCGCTACCAGGCGATTTTCAGGAATACGGTGGAATGCCATAGATGCATCGTGCATAGCCGGACAAAGATAATTAGCCTGAAGACGCAACAGCAGTTCACACACTTTTGCATACGTTCTCGGTCCGAAGTTTCCACGTTCTTTCTCAAAATTGCGTTTCGACCAACGATAAAGCCCCCAGTCTTCATCGTTGATAAAGACACCTCTGAACTTGACAGACGGTGTTTTAGAAATGAACTTATCAACTTTTACACTAACTTGTTTTTGCTGTTTGATTGGAGCGTCTGCCCACCAATACCAGGGAGATACTCCTATTGCCTTTGATATGGAAAGAAGTCCGTAAGCAGTGCCACGTCTGTCACTTCCGGCTACGACAATTGCTTTCTTAATGCCCGGAACGGGATTGTTGACCACCTCTATCATATAGCGTTCCCAACTTCCGGCAATGGCTGCTGTATCTATTTTATTTCTCGATGCCAAAGCATCAATCCATTCGCTTTCTCCTATAGTACCGGCAATAATCGCATACCGCGCAGATACTTTTCCGGGCTTGCTTTCATCCATTTTCAACTCTTGTCCCGTCACACGACGAACATCATCCACAAAAAGAGAAGCACTCTTACGTACTACAGTTGCATCTTTTCCATCAAAGCAAACAACTGCATTCGTTGATGAAGAAACAATAGGAAAACTATTTTTTCCGGTTCCTTTGTCGAGTAGAACTTGTGCTTTTGCCGAAATCAGGCTACAACAAAATAAGCCCAGCAATAAAACTTTATTTTTCATATACACATTAGATTGACTATTAATAATGCAAAGTAAGGCAAAAAGCAATTAAACGGATAAAAGAAACCGACCTATAAATAGCAAAATATGTTCAAAAAACAACCACCGCAACTCGAAATCCGAAGTTACGGTGGTTATTTATTATCTATTATCAAAAGCTGTCTTCATCTATCAGAATCTGTCTTCATCGGCAACAGCCTCTTCCCAGGTTTCCCATATCTGCACATTCGGATCATAACCATCATAACCGTAGTTCTGATACAAAGGAGCCTTTCCGTTAGAAACGATTGCTTTTTCAGGAATAGGCCAATAAATGTTATGTTTACCCATGATATAGTTGATGTCTGTTTTAGTAGCGTTTACGTTAATAGTAACGCCTTTGTTGTACATACCTTTCTTGATGCAACGTTGATACCAATAGCTACCACCTTCAGCATCGGTGCCAGATTGCTTGTCGAATGTTTCCACTTTATATGTATTCCCAAACTCGTCCGCTCTGCCGCTGATAGCCAAACAGAGAGATACACGGGTCAACTCTACATTACGCCATTCTTCAAAGAAAAGTTCACGTGCACGTTCATCCATGATATCACCGATAGTAACCTGACCTGTATAAAGTTCAGTACAATGAGCACGTTCTCTGATGATGTTTATATCATCCTTGATTGTCGGATCATCCGGATTGATATAGAATTTTGCTTCTGCACGCAACAGGTAAGCTTCCGCCAAACGATACAGATACCAATCCGCAATACTGCCATCCGTAGCTCCTTCCAGACCATTATTGGTTTCTTTCGCTTGATTGATGACATCATTCAGGCAGAAAATATAATGAGGGACGTCATACCAACGACGAATAGTGTCAGAACACATCAAATCTCCCTTGCGGGTAACCAGTTCATTTTTCTCATTGTAATAATCCTCTTCTGCGTAAAGCTTGATATTTTGCCCGAAGAATTCAGAATCCGGATTATTGCACTTCAGGTTTTCCATGTGCATCCAGTTTCCCATTTCCGCGCTATGCCGCAAATCGGTTTGATCCATTTTATTATTAACAGCCCACAAATCGTCTTGATAGAAAGTGGTAGTACGGAATGTTGATATACCACGTCCCAGTCCGCGCATATAATCATATTCTTTACGGTATTTACCATCTTTGCGAGTATAGTTGAACAGAGCTTGCTTTCCATCAGGCATTTTAATTTTATTATCAAAGAAGAAAGGATACATGATACGCATAGTCAACATCGGGATGAATGATTCTTTAGCTGCTCCCCGGTTGGGCATACCCATAATCACTTCCTTGTTGGCAGCAATCAGCTTGTTCTCCGGACGATGTAAATCCCAGATAACATTGCGGGTAATAGTCCATGATGCCGATTCGCCGCCTTCAAAAAAGGTACCGAAGTGTTCTTTCATCAAAGAATAGCCTGATCTATCAATTAAGATATCCAATTGTTCCTTTGCCTTCCCGAATTCGCCAATAGACATATAGAGTTTAGAAAGCAACATGCGGCAAGCGCCTTTATTTACCATACCAACATAGTCCATATCTTTCTGTTCAGGAACCCATTGTACAGCAAATTCCATATCTGCTACCATTTTTTTCAGAATAGCATCACGGTGAGTAGACCGATAGTTCTGCTTAGGAACTTCCGGAAGTTTTGTCAACAAAGGTACATGTCCAAACTGAAAGACTAATGAATAATAACGATACGCCCGATGGAAATAAGCACGGCCAATGTATTCGTTTTTCAATGTTTCATCCATTGGTACATTGTCAATAAATGAAAGTATTGTATTAGCATTTCTAACACCTTCAAAATTTTGTCTCCAGAAGAAGTATATACTGTTTGTACGTCCTAGATTTTTTTCGTCAGTTTGATCACTGTTCGGCCTCAACAAATTGTCAACATTATCCAACAACCCGCTTTTATCAGTTGCAGACGGTACCATCAAATCTGAGAAAGTATATTCTGTGGGCAGCGCTATCATCTCTCTGGAATCTTCACTCACATAATTACGTTTAAGCTGACGGTCGCAAATAGCCAATACAGATTTTATACCATTTTCCGTAGAAAACACAGTTTCCGGTTCAAACATTGTTTGAGGATCCGGATCTAAAAAACTTTCCGAACATCCGGTCAACATTAATGAAGTGCCCACCAATAAAGTGACACTTTTACAAATATATTTTTGAATATAATTTTTCATATACGTTTCTGTTTAAAAGATTAGAATGTTAAATTAAGTCCAAGCGTCCAAATACGAGATGCAAAATTTCCGGTTTCAGGGTCGCCATATCCTTCCCAATCTTTAGCCCATACAGCAGCGTTGCGAACAGAGCCATACACTTTCACACGATCGATTTGTACTTTTTCCGTCCAAGCCCTTGGCAATGTGTAGCCGACAGATATATTTTCTAAACGAATGAAAGAACGATTATATAATCTACGTGCACCTTTTGCACCTTCCGGACCTTGCGCCTCGATACGTGCATATTTATTAGTCGGATTGTCTACAGTCCAATATTCCTTCGCATTCTTGTTCACCAATCTGTAAGTCATGCCACCACCGTCGTCATCATTGTTCAAATACATACTTTCCAGACTCTTATGCCCCATACGAGAGTAAATATTCAGAGAGAGAGTCAAATCTTTCCACAAGGTGAAATCATTACGCAATGCCCATGTAACCGGAGCGGCAGTTTGTCCTTGGAACACTTTATCATCATTATTATAGATAACCTTTACTAAATTGCCATCAGCATCGTATTGGTCGTTAGCCGGATTGTTCCATACTTTCGGGTCACCAGGAACCTGCCCGTATTTTTTAGCTTCTTCAACCTCATCTTTCTGCCAGATTCCTGTTACTTTATAATCCCAAATCGCACTAATAGGCTTGTCGATAAACCATCCGGCTGCCACATAGTCCGCTTCTCTGGAACCTACCACAGTTCCATTAGCATCTACTATATCTTGACGATCACCGAACAAATGTTTGATTCTGTTTTTATTATATGAGAGACTGAATGACGAACTCCATTGGAAATTCTTCTTATCAATATTCAGCGTATTCAATGCCACCTCAAAACCACTATTATCCACCTGTCCTAAATTGGTGGTGATATTCTCAAATCCGGTGAAATTAGACAGAGGTTGTCTCATAATCATATCTTTGGTACTCATTCGATAATATTCTAATGTACCTGTGATACGGTCGTTCAAGAATCCAAAGTCCAATGCAAAGTTCCACGATTGTGTCTTTTCCCATTGCAGATTCGGGTTCATCATACGTTGGGCCATCAAATAACGCATTAAATATAAGTCACCTGAAGAAGTGATATAACCTTGCATCTTACCACCCCCCGGATAAAGATTGGCAAGTGCTTCGTAAGGATTTTCCAATGAACGGTTACCGTTTTTACCGTATGAAACACGCAGTTTACCGCTATTCATGATATGAGCATATTTTTGGAAGAAATCCTCATTGGTGAATGACCATGCCAGACCTCCCGAAGGAAACCATGCATAAGGATTATTTGCTCCAAAAGCCGAATAACCGTCACGTCTGATGGTACCGGTAATCATATAACGATCACCGTAAGAATAGAATGCACGTGCCATCAATGCATCAGCCGTTTGATGATTATCATCTGTTCTGAATGTACTGACAGCCTTATCTCCATTCTGGGTGTTATGGAACCCAAGCGCATCAGATGGCAAGATATTACGGGCTTCAATTCGGTCCGACCAATATTGGCGTTCTTCCGCTTCTTGCACAAGTGTCAGAATAACATGGTGCTTGTTGGCAAAAGTTTGATCCCAAGTAATAGTATTGTTCAGCGACCAGTTAAAACGTTTGGCTTGTTCCCGGTTTGTTCCACGGTCGTTAGGATTGGAATTAGGTCTTTCTGCAGACGTAAAATAGCGGTCGTAGAAAAATTGGAAACGAGGTGCAATATTAAACTGATAAGTGATGTTGAAAGGCAGTTTTACTTTAGCATTGAAGATCGTATTCAATGTAGTATACCCTTTTTCCAATTGAATGTATTGCTTCTCAAAATACCAGTTCTTTTCATTAGCACGGTCATATTGATACATCAAGGGGTCTTGTGTATAGTTTCCGTTTTCGTCTTTCAGCATGGCGTATGGACTGTTTTCCATAAAACCACCTTTATCCATGCCGATTTCACCATCCGAACGATCTTGAAAGTTTACATTTGCACCCACTTCAAACCAATCGGTTACTTTTGCATTTAGTTTCAAGTTTGCACGAATAGCCCGATAAGTATCGTCGACAAACGCGCCTTCGTTGCGCAGATAACCTAAAGACAGGTAATAATCCACTTTATCACCGGCACCGCTAATGCTTACATTATAGTCTTGGTTGAAACCTAATCGGAACGCTTCATCTTGCCAATCGACGGTCTTTCCCAACAAAAGATTGTCAAGTGCAGCCGTATCATATCTAAATCCCAAACGTCTTGCCCATATACTAAGATCAGATTCTCCTTCCCGATTAGTCGAATAATTACGCCACTGTTCCAAGGACACTCCCGACAAATTATTAGGATTCCGGAAATACTCCGGCTTTGAAGTATATTCATTACCTGGCCTTGAATAAGCTGCATATTCTCCTGTTTCAGCATTCACCCCATAAGTGTTTTTTTCTTTCCAGTCTACATAGTGTTGCAGATATTCGTCCGTAGTTTGCCATCTATCACGATAGGCAGCCTTTTGAGTCAAACCTACGCTAGCTGTGAAATTAACAACAGGCTTGCCTTTTTTACCTTTTTTCGTTGTGATGATGATTACACCGTTAGCAGCCTGTGCTCCATAAACAGCAGCTGCCGACGCGTCTTTCAAAACATCTATTTGCCCAATATCATCCGGATTAATTTCCGAGAGTTCTCCTTGGAAGAACATACCGTCGAGGATAATCAACGGATTGTTATGACCACCATCTGTATAAACAGAACGCTGTCCACGGATTTTCATCTCACCGCCGCCTTTTGCGCCTGCATCACCTTCACCATAACCTACCACCAATCCAGGTGTTCCGCGTAAAATGTCTTGAACAGTTTTAGGATTTTCATTAGCAATTTTATCAGGACGAACTTGGACGACCGAACCAGTCAAGTCTTTTTTGCGCATCGTACCATAACCCACTACAACTACTTCATCCAACGTCTCTGAATCATCTTTCATTGTGACGTCAATCAGTTTTTTACCTGCTACCGGAATTTCTTGATTTTTATAACCAATATAACTGAAATTCAGCACAGCATTTGAAGCCTTTACCGCAATGCTGTAGAATCCGTTCAGATCGGTTACGGTTCCATTAGTAGTCCCTTTTTCCATCACATTTACTCCAATCAACGGTTCACCCGATTGGTCTTTCACATATCCCGTAATTTTAGAACTTTGAGCCTGTATTGTACCAAGACAAAAAGTCACCAATAGTAAGAACAACCCTACCCGAGACGTGAAACTTTCTTTTCTGTTTTTCATATTAAATAAATTTGAGTTAATATTAATAAGATAATATTCAAGCTTATATTGAACTTATCTACTTACTTCCATTTTATATCCCAATGCCTATACATTAATAATCATATAAATTTGCGGCAAAAATAAAAAATGCTAGCTTATCTCAAATAGTATTTTTGTCTCAAAAAACAGAAGAATCAGGTCACACGCAATTTTGGGGATATTTGCCCGTATTTAATAATCAATTTTACTCGTCTACAAGCTAGCTAAGTCAGTCGGATAAGTATCGTTGGATATAGATGCTCAATACAGTATGGTGGGGATATATGTCCAGCACGGTGAGTATATATACTCAGCACGGTGGATATATATATACACGACAGTGTGCATATATGCCCATCAAGGCTTTACGTTGTTCGCCGTCAGCAGCAAACAAAGCGGTAGACAATATTTCTCCTATTGCCCCATTCGTTGTAACTACAGATATCTGTCGGGCACCTTCCACCAATTTTCCATCTCGAGGAGAAACAATGTGCCGACGTTCAGAAGAGTCATTACCGGAGGTTGTAAGACACTCATTATGAAGAAGTATATTATTGACGTTCCATCCCGTTCCTACCGGATGATTACCTAATGCAAGGACAGAACTGTTTCCCATATTTATCAATGCATTTTCTATCACACACTCATTCAATATGCTTTTAATTGTTTCCAAAGCATACCCCTTGAGGAAACCGGATAAGTTGACAGCAACTCCCGGTCGTGAAAAATAGATATTATGATCTTCAGCTGATAAATGGACCGATTGTATCGTGGTCTGATTGTAATTTTCTGAATGGACTGTAATATCAAAACACCCCAGAGTCTTCTCATTATATTCCAGACATAAATCAATCATTGAATAGAGTTCTTCGCTAAGAACGACCGGAGAAACAAAAGCTGTCCGGTTGACATAAGCCAATTCACTGGCCGGATCATAAAAGTTCGCCATCTTTTCCAACCGGCACAATGCATCATAAATACGATTGACCACAAGCAACAATTCTCCTTCCGTATTCTTGCTATATAGGATAATATCCACCCGTGTATGCATAGAAAGAAACCAGGCGTAAAGCAGTCCACTGCCTTCATGGGACGGCTTATAGATATGTTGAATAGGGACTTGCATCGTATAGCAGGACAAATTAGGCACGGATTACCCGAACTACACGGTTGCTATTTCATTAGAACAACCGTGAAATCCGCGCAATCCGTGCCTGAATAAAAATTCATAAGGAATTTTCGACGTATCTCCCACAATAATATGGAATACGCCTTATTTCAGTTCTTTAATTTTCACGTTCTTGAACCACACTTCGTCTCCGTGATCCTGAAGAAGTATATTTCCTTCTTCCGGATTTCCGAAATTAGGCCAATTTTTATATTTACTGTATGCTACCAATGCATTCCACATCTCATTGTTACGGTCATATTCAATCAATTTAACTCCGTTCAACCAATGTTCTACATGGTTACCTTTTACGATAATGGTAGCTGTATTAAATTCTTTCTTGTTGAAAGGTTTATTCTTAGGAGCCGGAATCAGGTCATACAACGAACCTAGCTTTCTGTTACCTTTCACACCCAGTTTTGCATCAGGATGTTTGTCATCATCAAGAATCTGGAATTCACAACCGATAGCAGAGCCTGCACCTTTATTCATATCCGGGTTTACGAAATATTTAATTCCGCTATTGGCACCTTCAGTAATCTTAAAATCTACTTTCAGAATAAAGTTCTTGTATTTACGGGTAGTCACAATATCACCGCCATTAGCAGATTCAGCGCCACCACTCTTTATTACTTTCAGAATTCCATCTTCTATCTTCCAGCCTTTTGCAGGGAAAGTAGAAAGTTTAGCTCCTCTCCATCCATCAGTAGTCTTGCCATCCCATAATAGAGTCCATCCTTCTTTTGCTTCATTCGGAGAAATCGTGTTGGCAATCAGATTCACTTCCGGTGCAGCTTGCGCTTCCGGTGTCTGATAGCGCTCTACGTCCGTCGTACAAATGCGGATATTTTTCCAACTAACTGTTTTACCTTCATCTGCCGCATTTCCAATGGCATGCACTTGCAGAGCAATGAAGCCCACAGGAGTCATATCATCCCAGATATTAGCACAAGGTACTCCGTTTATCCAGGTGCGGATTGAGTTACCTACAGCCTCAATACGAGCTTTATTCCATGCATTATTCTTAAAAGCGGTTTTTGCCGACGGATTCAGCGTCAAAGGATAAAGCCAGTTTCTACGTGCCTCATCATAGATACCACCTGACCAAGCGCGTTTGGAAGGATCGATCTCAAACTGATAACCGTGTACGCGACCTTTCTTATAATCTTTCTTGCTTTCACTACGAAGCTGTACTCCGGAATTCAAACCGTCATCTACCTTGAAGTCAAACTCAAGGATAAAGTCACCATAATTCTTTGTCGTTGCCAAAAAAGTATTGGGTGTTCCCATTTTAGATACACCGACAATGGCACCATCTACAATTTTATACTCGGCTTTGCCATTCAATTTTTTCCATCCTTTCAGGTTTTTCCCATTGAAAAGAGGTTCCCAATTCTGTGCACCTAAAGAAGCGGCACAGAATAAAAGTAAAGTTAATACGATATTCTTCTTCATAATCATTGATTAGTCTTTCCCATCCCTTTCTCTTGAAGAGAAGGAATGGAAAAGGCTGTTTCTATTTATTATAATTTATAAAATTCATCCCAACCTTTACGCGGTGGAAGTCCCGCCAGCATTGCATTAGCAAATTCATTATTTGTAATCTGCTTCGTACGAGGATCAAAGAACAACTGTGTATTAAGTCGTTGAGCCATCACACCCAGTGAGAATACCTGACTCAACACTCCATTGATTTCGAACGGCGAGCGTGTCTTTTCAATACCGTTACATGCCAACAAGAAGTTCTCGAAGTGATTGGAAGGACTTTTAGGAACTTTCGGCAACTTGTCTGCCATCTCTTTGGCTTTCTCCTCCGGAATAATGGATAGAGTGCTTCCATGGCTACCGCCCTTGAAGATCAAATCCTTCGTATAAATGATCTTTCCCGGATTCAACTTAGATTTCGGAGTATCTCCCTGATTAGTTGCCGGGATGTTCGGGTCTAGTCCCGAAACTCCATAACCGGCAGGAATAGGAGGAAGATTATCCAAACCATCATACCAGGTAATATCTACCGGTGGCATTCCTTTACGTTGCGGGAAACGGAAGAGAATGGTGGAAGAATACGGGAAAAAGTAATCATTATGTCCATTTGCATATTGCATGGTGACTTCGTATGGCAATCCCAGTTCCAGGAATTCGTGAGCCGTATCGAGGATATGTGCTCCCCAGTCGCCCAATGCTCCCATACCGAAATCATACCAACAACGCCATTGTCCTAAATGATAATCTTTATTATACTCGTGATAAGGAGTAACTCCGAGCCAAGTGTCCCAATCCAGATCTTTCGGCAGTTGCTGACCGGAAGGAAGTTTATAAATATTAGTGTCCCATTTATGCCAACGGCGCGGGTTATTCATGTGGGCAGTGATAGCAGTAACGTCTTTGATGATACCTGCATCCATCCAAGCTTTGAACTGAAAATAGTTGGCTTCGGAGTGACCTTGGTTTCCTACTTGCGTCACCAGGTTCGGACGTTTACGCGCAGCTTGCATCAACAGTTCCGCTTCATAGAAAGTACGTGCCAGCGGTTTCTCTACATATACATGCTTTCCGGAAGCCAAAGCCAGCATACTGATCGGGAAATGCGAATGGTCGGGAGTAGCAATTGCTACGGCATCAAATTCGTTACCAGCCTTATCAAACATTTGGCGGAAATCCCTGAACTGCTTTGCTTTCGGGTATTTAGCCATTATCTTTTGTGTATGTTTGGCGCCCATGTCTACATCACATAAAGCCACCACTTCCACCATGCCTGTGCGTGCAAAGTCTTCAATAATCTGCTCTCCACGGTTACCAATGCCGATATAAGCAATCTTCACTTTGTCACCTCTTACTTTTTTAGGTGAAGCGGTTTGCGCATGTAATAAATCACCGGTTCCCAATGCCAATCCGGCTGAAGCCATCGACATCGTTTTCAAAAAATCCCTTCGTGTTACCATAAATTATTTATTTTCATTGATATTGATTAAGTTCTTCTTTAAAATTATGCAAGAAAACTATCAACCCTTGCTTTTCTTTTTAAACAGTGCTTGCATTCCATAAAACAGGAGACGCAAAATCCCCCAGAAAGCATAAAGCACAAAAGTAAATATAACTATATAAAATATAGACGTTATCATCTCCGTAAATGGTGCATGATAAGCAATAATTGCATAAAGATGTAGCAAATTAGAAACTACGAAACAAACAAGTAAAGTAATTAACTCTGTTTTCTTACGTCGTGCGGTTATAATCGTATCTTTCATATTGCTTCGGGTGTTTTTACAGATTGATGGTTCAGATAATCTATTTTATACTCATCAGGGAAATAAAGCGTCCGCTCTTCTTCCAACGCCTGATGGCCCAGCAAACAGAGCATACTTGCATAATATCCTTCTTCCGCTATGTTTTTAGGTTGTTTTTGTGTTATGACGGCTTCAACGAAAGCTTCCAACAGCAAGGACGTACCATCGCTCTTGGGGCGTTCTCCGATAATAAATTCTCCTTTGTTTTCGTTGGCAGTTTCCGGTGCCCAGCTTGTTCCGGCAAAAGGCAGAGAGTCAAATACTTTGTTTTCCCAGTCATTCACCATTTGCAGGAAGGCCGGTGCAGGAGCTACACTTTCAAAGTAATATTTTCCCTTTTCCGGTTCTACCGTTCCAAGATTACCCATGATCTGTTCTTCCAGTCCATAGAATTTATTGGAAATGACAGAGTCAAATGTCATTTTCACACCATCATCAAATACATATACACAGCTCACATTGTCGTACACATCTCTGCCGTCTTTCCAATAAGTGATGGCACCGTGTCCCATTACCTTTTCGGGTATCTTACGCAAAGCCCAGCTTCCGATCTGAAGCTGATGGCAAGCGAGTTCCGTCATCAGTCCTTTTGAGAATTCCTTGTAGAGACGCCAATTTATCAGGCGTTCCAAATTGGGTGAAGGTACCGAACGTCTCCAGTCCCCGTTCCGGTTCCAGAAAGTACGGATGGCATTTATTTCGCCAAAGGTACCGGCATGAATCATCTCCATCGCTTTGATGTAACGAGGATCGAACAGGCGCTGTTGTCCTGTAAAGAAAATCTTTCCCGTACTACGATGCTTCTGATACATACGGTAACACTCTTCCATCGTGAAACCTATTGACTTTTCACAGAACACATGCTTTCCTGCGTCGAAAGCATCCAATACAATTTTACAATGCGAGCTAAGAGGGGTAGCTACGAGTATAGCATCTATCGACTTATCTTCCAGCACTTCCCGGTAGTCACCATACACTTTGGCATTAGGTGCAAGTTTCAATGCGCTCTCGATAGACGGTTTATAAATGTCGCACAATGCTACAATATCGACTTTGGGGTTCTTAGCCAAAAATCCCATTAAAAACTGTCCCCGGGAACCGGGCCCGATAATTGCCAGACGACACTTCTCGTTTGAAGTGTTCATCACCTCCGAAAAAGCAGAAAGCCAAGGGCTTACTGCAAGAAGAGTGCCAGCCCCAGCTATGCCTAAATTCTTTAGAAAATCCCGCCTGCTAATAGGGGTATGTTTCATGTTTGTGGTATTTAAGATTATAATTAGTTTATTTGAAAATCAGTTATTAAATACAGGTGCTTTTTGTGTTTCGTAAGAAGGAGATCCTCCTTCTACATAAGGCCATCCTTCTTTATCCCATTTGATCTGGTCCAGCAACATAATACGCCCGTTCTCCGGGGTCGATCTTGAAAAGCTATGATACAGAAGCCAGTCTTGTCCGGCATCATCCCGGATAATCTGCGAGCCGTGCCCATTGCCTACAAAATGATCATTCGCACCTATCACCAATGAATAACCATTTTTCAACATCGGTTTGCCAGTCTTGTCTTTGTACGGTCCCCATACTTTTTTAGAGCGTCCCACTACGACTTTATATGTACTTTTCACTCCTTCGCAACAAGTTCCTACGGAGGCGAACATATAATAATAACCGTCGTGCTTATGAACATAGACAGCTTCAAAAGCAGTTCCTGCTATTTTCTTCTTTTTCGCTCCAGGCATGATCGACAGTCCATCCGCAGTCAGTTCAATAACATATATTCCCCGGAAGCTACCCCATACCAAATAGTTTTTCCCCTTATACTGCAGGAGGCTGGGATCGATCGAGTTCTGCACACCAATCTCATTGCTACGGAACATCTTTCCATGATCCGTAAAAGGTCCCTGCGGAGAGTCGGCAGTAGCCACCCCAATGCCGCATGTATGTTCTCCTCCCCACACCGACATTGCATAATAAAGCACATATTTACCGTTAATATAATTAATGTCAGGTGCCCAAATTCCAGCTTTAGGTTCAAACCTGGGACGAGTTTTATTCGTGAATGCTGTGTTGCAATACGTCCATTTCACCAAATCTTTCGACTTCATGATCGGAACGTTTCTGGTAGCCTCGGTAGCATACACATAAAAATACCCATCTGCCGCCTTAATCACCGTAGGGTCGGGCATGGCAATATCTACAACCGGATTCTTATAACTGATTGCAGACTTTATCTGTGCTTTCACCTGCGAAAAGCAAACAACTATCATGAATACGAAAACAAACAAATTTACATACTTTTTCATTCTATCATTTTTTTAGAAGATACTTTTTACCTAATCTTTATAGTTATAAATCAATATTAACCCACAAAATCCTTTGGCAATACTCCAAATTGTTTTTGAAATACCTTAGCAAAATAAGATGGAGAATTGAAACCTACCATATAACAAATCTCATTTACCCGGTTTTTTCCCTCTTTCAATAATTGAGCAGCTCTCTTCAAACGCTCCAGACGAAGATATTCATTCGGACTCAAATCCAAGACGCCCTTTATCTTCCGATAGAAATTGGAACGGCTCATATTCAGGCTATCCGCCATATCATCCATGCTAAACTCCGGATTGCTATAATTCGTCAGAATTACCTCATTCAGTTTCTTTATAAAATCTTCGTCAGCTTTTGTCAACGCCATCGTATTGGCAGCCACAAAAGGAGACTGCGCAAAAGCCTTACGTAGCTTCTCTCTATTCTGAATAAGGCTGGAAGCACAAGCCTGCAAGTATTCCACAGAGAAAGGTTTCTCCAGATAAGCATCTGCTCCCAATTCCATTCCCTCTATCTTAGACTGAATATTCGTCTTCGCAGTCAACAGTATAACGGGAATATGGCTATAATTCAAATCTGACTTGATCGTCTTACACAATTCAAAACCATCCATTACAGGCATCACAACATCACTAACCACCAAGTTCACATAATTACCATCCAACACTTGCAAGGCTTCCGCACCATTAGTGGCAGTCAATACAGTATATTCTCTCGACAGCTGACGCACTACAAAAGCAAGCATATCCGGATTATCTTCTACAACCAGCACTGTAGGACGATTATCTCTATTTTCCGCCTCTCCAGCAGGAATTTCGCTCATTTGGTCTATTCCGGCTTCCGGTTCCGGTGTTAAAGTGATTGTCATATCCTGAACGATCGGCAAAGTCAGACAGAAGGTGTTATTTTCTTCCCCTTCTCCCATAGCCAGGGTTCCTTGATGCAGTTCTGCCAATGAACGGGAAAGAGCTAAGCCAATCCCTGTTCCGGTAGTCACTTTTCCGTCTTCTTTTTCATTAAAACGAACGAAAGGTTTGAAGATTTCCTCTTTCATCTCATTAGGAATAATCACTCCATCATTCTCTGTACGAATACGGAATGAATTATTGTCATCCGCTTCCGGCACCTCCAAAGATATGTGTACGTAGCTTGCAGCATACTTCACCCCATTGTTCAACAGATTACTGATAATCTTCGTAAACGCCTCCCGGTTCACATGTGCATAGAAGTCCTTTTCAGGCACTTGCAAGGTGAACTCCAAACCTTTTTGTTTGGCAAGGGAAGTGAAACGTACATGAGTCTCCTTCAGGGCCTCCGTTACATTACATTTCGCAAAATTCAAACGGAATCCCTGACTTTCCGTTTTACGGAAGTCAAGCAACTGATTAGTCAGGTTCAACAATCGTTCCGTATTCTGCTTCATTACATTCAGGTCTTCCCGCGTTTCCGCATCGACCCGTTTCTTTAATATAATGTTTTCCAACGGACCTTTAATCAATGTTAGCGGTGTACGTATCTCATGAGCCACATTCGTAAAGAAGTCAATCTTTGCATGGTAAACTTCACGTTCCTTCTCCTGCTCGAATTTCTCCATCTGCCGGCGATGTTTCCTATTACTGCGCTTCTTGAAATACACAACAATTTGTAAAGAACAGCCGATAATCAGCAAAGCATACGCACAGTACGCCCACATAGAAAGATAGAAAGGAGGAAGAATATGTACTTCCAATACCACCTCATCATCACTCCACACTCCATCACTATTGGAAACCTTCACCCGGAAAGTATAATCACCATATCGAAGATTAGAATAGGTAACAATAGGACTTTCTCCAATTGTCAACCAGTCCGTATCAAAGCCTTCCAGCTTATACATAATCCGACTCGTCTTAGGAGCCTGAAAATCCAATGCTGCCACCCGGAAAGAAAAAGAGTTCTGATTAGACTGGAGAACAAGCTGATCAGAAAAGGTAATACTCTTTTCTAGCGGAGAACCCGGTTCACCGGCATATACTTCCTTTCCAAACAAGAAGAAATCAGTAATTACAATAGACGGAAGAAACTTATTCTCGGAGAAATTCTTGGGATTAAAGGCTATAAAGCCATCGATGCTACCCAAATAAATCGTACCATCCTCGGTTTCAAAGCTTGAACGATAATTAAACTGGTCGCCCAACAAGCCATTGGAGGTGGTATATACCTTCTTCATTCCGGTAGTAGGTTGAAAGCAGACCAAACCGTTGTTAGTTGTCAACCACAAAAAACCTTCTTTATCCTCCACAATCTGGTATACAACATCGTTCGGCAGTCCCTCCGACAAAGTATAATTGGCAAATGTATCCGTATCCGGCTGAAAACGACAAAAGCCTCCTCCTTGAGTAGTCAGCCAAATTTGCCGGTGAGAGTCTTCAAAGATACTTAATACCTTATCATACGGAAGACTCTTCGGATTATTTTCATCATGCAAATAGTTTTTCCATTTCTTTTCGCTCACATTGTAACAATAAGCCCCATTTGCATAGGTTGCCAGCCATAGATTGCCTCCGGAATCTTCCTTTATATCATATACAAACTTGCTATTCAGTTCCGATATCCGGTCAAAATCATCAGACTGTTTATTATATCTTAGCAAACCGAACAAAGTTCCCAGGTAAATATCACCAGTCGTTGTACAGTAAATAGAGAAAACACTATTATCTATCAATGAACGGGGAGAATCTGTTTTCTGATAGGTTTTCACAATAGCTCCCGTACGTGTATCCACTACTTTCACTCCTTTTGAGAAAGTTCCCACCCAAAGATAATCGCCAACCAAGCACAAACCATGCACATTGGTAAAAGCACTGCTGGGCGTAAAGAAGGAGAAAGTTTTAGTCTTAGGGTTGAAACGGTTCAAGCCACCATCTTCCGTACCAATCCACAGAATACCCTGATTATCCTGGCAAAACTCACGTACTCGTTTGCCATGCAAACCATTATCAGTTCCTTTGGGATAATATTTTTCGAAATACGTATAAAAACGAGGATAGTAGTTCACACCTCCAAAATAAGAACCGATCCAAATGCCACCCTCGCGATCCTTACACAATGAATAAATAGCATTGTCGGACAAGGAATAAGGATCATTGATCGAACTGCGCAAATGAACGTATTTGCCCGTTCGGAGATTATAAATATAAAGTCCCGATTCTGTACCAATCCACAATTCGTTATCAGAAGCGACCAACAACTCACGACAAAAAACAGACTCTCCATTTTCATCTTCTGAAAGCAAGTCATGCAATTTGTTAGAAGTCAGGTTCAGTTCTTTTACTCCTCCCTTTAAAGAGCCTATATATAGACAATTATATGCTCCTTTCACCAAGCCTATCACAACATCATTTTCATAAGTTTTTTGATTGTCTACAGGTGAAACATAAGGATGAAGGGTTTTCAGACGGTCTTTCGAATAGAAAAGCCCATCACCATAGCATGCTATCCAGAGGGTTCCGCTATTATCGAAAACAAAAGACTGCACATTGGTGGAGATAAAAGAAAAGTTCTTCAATGTATGGTTCCGAAGTTTTCCTTCCTCCAGATCATAACAAAATAGTCCCTGCGACTCTACCGCTACCCAAATACACCCTTTGTTGTCTCCGGAGATTGCAGTTACAGTATGTTCTATTTTCGTGTTTTCTGCGCTCAAATCAGCAAAGTGCCGAAAAGAATCTTTTTCCGGGTTATAAATATAAAGTCCTACGTCCGTACCTACCCAGATATTTCCTTTCGCATCCTCATATAGGGCTGTGATAAAGTTATTACCAATGCTCCGCTGTGTACGGTCATCATGTTTGAATTTGCGGAATGACAAACCGTCATATCTATTCAAACCATCTTTTGTGCCGAACCACATAAAGCCTTGCCTATCCTGCAAAATCGCATTGACCGTATTTTGAGATAATCCGTTCTGTACACTAAGATTTTTGAAATAATAATGCTCGTCCGCCATTTGCGCATGGCAGCCGATCTGATAACCGATTAAACAGATTAAAAATATGAGAACTTTCTTCATAAATATACGTATTTTCCATCCTTCCGTTAGCGCTACCAAATGTAGGCAAAATCACATCGGAAAGATAATAAATATGTCTCAATGAATGAAAAAATAGTCCTATTTTTCTATTCGAATACGCGCGTCAACTGCTACAACAGCCTTTTGCGTTGCCAAAAGCGGATTTATATCCATTTCTTTGATCTCTGTAGCGAAACGTAGCAAAGTGGACAAACGGACAATAATTTCGGCAAATTTGTCTTCATTGACTCCCTTTTGTCCACGTGTTCCCTGAATGATTTTATAAGCACGCAAAGAATGAATCATTGAATAGGCTTCTTCGTAAGAAAGCGGAGCGAGACCGGAAGATACGTCTTTCAGCACCTCTACAAAAATACCTCCCAAACCACAAAGTACCACATGTCCGAACTTCTCTTCATATTTTGCACCAATAAACAGTTCCGTACCTTTCAGCATCGGCTGTACCATAATTGCCCTTGCATCAGCAATCTGCATCATACGATCGAATTCCAGTGCCAGATGTTGCTCACTTTTAATGTTCAGAACGACACCGCCGACATCCGATTTGTGCACAGGACCAACCACTTTGGCAACTACCGGAAATCCGCACCGACGGGCAAAAGCTACTATTTCCTCTTTATTATCGGAAACAAATTCATCTACCAACGGAATACCGGCAGCGTGCAACAGTGCCTGTACGTAATTAGGAGCGATATAACCATCTTCCTGAATGGAATCAATAATACGACGAATCCTCGGAACGTCCACTCCGAACAGTTCTATCTCAGGAGCTGCCGGCTTAGGAGCATTGACGATGCGTGAAAGAGCAGTACCCAAGGTCACTTCGTCTGCAAAGTTCACATGTCCTTTTGCCAGGAAGGCGGAAACCTCCGCTCCGGCTGTATTAATGGAAGGAAGAATGGGGAAAATCGGCTTCTTGCAAGTCTGCATCTTTTCGTGAAGTACGTCGTACATTTCAAACATAGTAACCAATCCCGGAGTTCCGAAGATAGCCATCATGGCGTCTATATTGTCAAGTTTCTCTTCGCAATAGTCGATGCAAAGACGCAGATGCTCCGGTGTTCCGGTAGCCAGAATATCAATAGGATTCCCGACGGCAGCACCGGGGAATAGTTGGGCTTTTAGTTCCTCGGTCACTTTTCCTTCCAGTTTAGGCACATTCAGTCCGCCTTTACTCAAGGCATCTGTCAGCATCACTCCCGGTCCTCCGGCATGAGTGATAATGGCAAAATTCTTTCCTTTCAATTCGGGTAAAGTAAACACGCAACCTACAGTAGTCAATTCTTCACGAGAGAAGCAACGCACAATCCCCGCTTTACGGAACAACGCCTCCACCGCCGAATCGGAACTGGCAATTGCACCTGTATGGGAAGATGCCGCCCGGCTTCCGCTCTCCGAGCTTCCGGCTTTGATTGCCGCAATCTTACAGCCTTTTCTTATTAATGAAGAGGCATGGAAGAGCAATCTGTCCGGATTCTGAATACTTTCAATATAGAGTAGTTTCAGATGAGAATCTTTTTCGGGATCGAAGTTCTCATCCATAAATTGCAATACATCTTCTACGCCGATCTGCTTGGCGTTTCCCACCGACCAGACTGAATTGAACTGCAAGCCCTTTGTTACGGCACTTTCGAGAATAAATACCGCCGTAGCACCGGAGCTGGAAATCAAGTCCACCCCTTTGGGGTTTAAGTTAGGAATCGGCTGGCTGAATACGCTATGATGCCATGTATTCATCAATCCGATGCAGTTCGGACCAATCAACGAAGCCCCGTATTTATTGACTGTTTCCAAAATACGTTCTTCCAACAGTGCTCCTTCATGAGTTTCTTCACCAAAGCCAGCCGAAAGTATGATAAATGCCCTGGTTTGTTTCTTGCTGGCCAATGTTTCCACCATATCGGGACACATCGAGGCAGGCACAGCCAACACCGCCAAATCTGTGTCCGGCAGATCATCCACATCCGCAAAGGCGGGAACTCCTTGCACTTCTGTCTCCTTCGGGTTCACCGCCCGAAGTTCTCCCTGATAACCTCCGTTTATCAAATTCTTTAATATTGCGCCACCCGGCTTATGCACATTATTCGATGCCCCTACTACAACAATGCTTTCAGGACGAAGCAACTGGGTTGTTATCATATCATGCTTTGGTTTTCGTTTAAACTAGGATACAAATATATTCTTTCTTATGAGAAAAAAGAAAGAAAAAGGGGAGAAATATGAGTGGAAGTTTTTAGAAATATAAAATAAATTCCAGGTTTAATATATAATATAGTAACATTTAGCTAGTTTATGCTTTATCTTAATTTTCACAGAAAGCAAAATTATTTTATTCCCAATCATAACTTAATAGTGGTAGCTCTTTGTCGATTTAATTAGAATTTACTAGTTTATGTTTCCTAATTATAATGTTTTTATTCATAAAACTACCCTAACATAGAGTCTTGTCCTGAATGTTAGGGTAGCCGTCAAATTCAAGTTACTTCTATGCTAAGAACAAACAAGAATAACTCAAAACAACCTTTACAACACATTAAGAATGAAGCATATCGACATATCTATTTAATATAAACAAAGTTACAACAACCATTATAATACTTATAATAGTGATCCACTTTATTATTCTTCGCTTTAATGGGGTAAATAATTTATATTTTTTATCCAATAAGACGATTACTTCTTTTCGAATTAAATAATGGTCTAAAAATAAGAATATCCAAATCACGAAAGTTACTACCATACCTATGACTGGACTTCTATCTTTTAAAAAAAAGACTAGTTCGTTTTTTGTACACAACAAATAACTATATCCTATCGTCATAATGAACATTCCCATAATCCAGCCCGCTATCATTACAGAAAACAATTTAGCATCATTGGCATTTTTTCCTACAGGAGGACAATGAAAAAAACGAAAAATAAGATACACAAAATAATCTATAATATTCATCTATTCTCTTGTATTAAATCCTTTAATAAAGGACGGTTAATAATATAAATTTTAGAAATCATATCGCCCTGTCTGAAAATTTAAAGTGCCCATAATAGGATTCACTCCATTTTTGAGATTCTCTTTTTTTTGATTATAGTTCATCACACTTGTATCATAGTATGATGATCCGACAAAAGAAGCTGTACCAACTTGCCAATAGAAAAGACTAATTATACCCATAGAAATATCAATACCATTTCTTACACTAGGATCATTATAAAATAGATATCCAGACATTGCTGTAGAGACTACTCCTACTACGTTACCTAATCCTCTAGCTATTTTTGTTGCATCCTTTGCACCTTTAGCACTGTTTACAAGACCTTTGGCTTTTCTAGCCAACTTGGTACCCTCCGGTTGATGAAAAATATTCATTGAAAAATATTTTCCCTTCTTCGTTCTAAAGTAACCCTTTCCAAACGGATGTTCAGTATATCTCAATCCGGCGTGAAGAGCAGCTGCATTTCCCCAAGGAACTAAGAATGTATTTACCAGTGACATTTCCTGAGAATAATAATCTTCAGTTCTTTCTACTTTAGATTCTTTTTCTGGCATATACTCCTGTTTCACTTGTTCCCAAGAAACTTCATTTCCATTTTCATCCTCATATCGATGAGTTTTCCAATTGTAATGTGAAGCCATTCCTGTTGGATCCACACGATTAAAAGGATTATTCAGACAATAGGTATAAGGGTTTTCCGAGTATGACATTTCATACAAAGGGTCAGTAGCCATAAATCGTCCCAAAATTGGATCATACATCCTAGCCCCGTAATCATACCAATCCAGTCCGTTTCTTCTATCCAGTTCCTTGCCATTATACTTATAAGGCTGAACAGATGAAGTCGAAGCAAACACCCCTCCGAACGGATAATAATGATTCACTTCTTCTACTGTTCCATCCTGACTGACAACCACCCGATTGTTACCCTGATGATCTCGCAAGAAATAATGGTAAACAGTGTCTGATAAGGTGATATATCCTTCTCCTGTTAAGAGTTTATCAAGCACTCCGTTTTCATAGACCGCATTGTCACAGTAGTCAGTGGAAGTAATGACCCCATCTATTATGTGTGTAGTACGAACTTTTGTTCCATTTGCATCATAAAGAAAGACGATGCTGTTTCCACCCTCAAACTGTATCCGACTGGGTAAATTTAAACAATTATACTGAAATTCAATCATCTTTTTGTTTAAATCTTGTATCAAATTCCCATTAGAATCATAAGAATATTCTACAGATTGCTTTGCTCCATCTTTAAATTCAGAATTATGATTGGAAACAATACTCGTTACATCGTCGTTTACAGCTTGCAACTGATTACCGTTGTAAGTAAGAAAAAGGTTGTCAATCAGACCATAACTATTCTCTGCAGTCTGTCCATAGCGTTTGAGCCCCAAGATGTTTCCCATCTTGTCATAATCGGTCACTTTCTCGTTGAAACGATTACAATTATTTACCAAGCCTTCTCCCTCGCCATAAATAGCATCTTTCAGTCGTGAAAGTCCGTCATAAGAGAATCGATAACCACGTGTCGTTGATGCATCATTCTGCCATGTCGTACTACTAACATTTCCATTATAACAAGGAACACCCATACCATCAGTATAGTGCAATTTCTGCCTAAAAATGGACTATCAATCTCAGTTAACCAACCACGGATATTATAATCATTTGTCGTTATTAATGAATCTGATCCATTTATCCGTATCAAACTATCAAGCCTTCCGATTTCATCAAAACAATAAACAAAATCAGTTGTATCATTTCCAATAATACTCGTCTCTCTCGTCAGTCTCCCTGCATGATCATAAACATAGCTTTTTTGAATCTTAGCATCTGTAGCATACTCCTTACAAACGTCTATTGGCTGTCCGCTAAAGTTGAAATTAGATTTATATACTAAAGTCTTTCCATTCACTGTCGTATGCCGTTCTTGAATAAGATTCCGATAATAATCATAATAATAACTATGATATAGTTTCTGCCCGTTACCCAAGACTAAAGTTATATTTCCTGTCAGCAGATCCTTACAGTGTTGTTCCTGTTGATTATCATACAACCGTCCATATTTAGTATCTTCGACATAAAACAATTCTTTATTAATACCATACAAAAATTCAAGATAATCGTACGTATCGTAATAATTCACTTGTAATATTTCTAACTTATCAGTAAGAATGCTTTCCGGACATTGAATCCTATAACCATAGTGAGTATTAGCACTGTCTAGAGCAAATACTGCGTATATATCCGAAGCATCACAAATTTCACGATTCGGTATAGTTCCACGATACACACCTGTAAGAACGTGACGGTCCAATAAGTCCATGCAGAAAAAGCTCCATTCATTGCGTTTTCTTTGTTCTCCATTCTGAGTAAATAAGAGACGGTTATTATGATCATATATTTGTTCAATCCAATCACAATCGGGCATCTTTTTACTTATACAACGATGGCGATAATCATAGCGATATTGATAGGCATACTTATCCAATATATCTTGAGAGTTTTCTACTAAATTGTCCACTGCTTTAGGTGGCAATACAAAACAAAGACATCCAAAATCATCGTAAACATAGTAAGTATCCAAAGTATCTTTGTCGACAACGTTTCGAGACAATATCAAATGTCCTTCTTTATCCATAAAACTGTATTTAATATGTCCATCCTCGTCGCTGGTTTCGATAACATCCAACTCATAAGCCAAATAGTGTCCATGTTGCAGTAATCGAGGATTGTCCCGTGTTCCACCTACACCCAGAAACAAACAACAATCTTCGACATTATTAATACGATAATTGTTTTTATTACTGTGTCCGGTACTTTGCCATGCTTGTCCGGGACCATAACTTTCTATCACACGATTAAGCGGAGAATCTTCGTATACCGGATAACTGAATGCCGAATCATCCGCATACAAAATGCGAGCATCTGCAGATACTACTTCTTGATCAGCAAATGCCCCTGCCTCCTTATTTGTACAAGCAACAGGCAGCCATTGTTTACTGTCACGTCCCAATCCATCATATTCGTGGTGAATAACTATATCTTGTTTTTTAGGTGAAAATTTATACGATATTTCCTGTACAGGTCTCCCCAAATGATCAAAGTAGCGTATATTGTGAACAGCCTTGCTGAGATAAGAGAAATTACTTATCGTATCATTAGATACCATTGGCGTGATCGTCTGAATATAATTCAAACTTATTGTGGGAGAATAATTCTCCATTGGTTCCGGTCCCTCTGGTTCTGGTTGTTCCGGTTCTTTGCAACATTTTCCTTCTATGCTAAGTCCAAAACATCCATTTGTCACTACCCCTTCGCAAATCAAATAATAAGTTCCAGCAGAAAGTTCAAGTCTGATGTCATCATTTTGATGAATAGTGAATAATGTTTTTTCTCCTAGTTTTCCCTTCATAAGCGTAAGTTCTAACCCTCCTATCATTTCAAAGTGATGAATCATAATCTGAAGAGAAATGGAATCCTCTGAATGAAGAGCAAAAAACATATCATTGGTATCTCTCCCATGATAATTATCTGTATATAAAGTTGTATTACAAGACATATCAAAAGATATGCTACCATCCTTTGATGATTGAGTTATTTGAACTGGTACATCTATGCAGTTTCCTGTATTAATAGAGACTCCTGTTATAGATGTATGAAGATAAATGTCTTTATCATACCCAGTCAGATGAATATAATAGATACCAGCTTTAAGCCCCATGTCAGTTATGTTACCATCGTAACTATGTTCCATTTCACACTTCTGTTCATCATATACATATGCCTGTATAAGAGCATTGGATCTGACTACCACATTAATAGACATTGGTTCATTAAGACATACTCTATAATAAACAGATAGTTTCCTGGCGAAGTCCACATTATAATGCGCATCCATATCGTAGGAAAAGCAACAACCTTGCGTCCCTAAATCAATAGGACTATCTATTAACATTCCCTCCTGTAACATACTAAAAGTTGTACAAATCTTCCCATTATTCACACCATCCGTCAAAGTGCTACCTTCGCAAACAAGATCATACTCTCCCATTTCCAGAGCCATGCAGATAAAAGCCTGATTTTGTAGAATTATTGCCAGATCTTTTTCCAATTCATCATCATAGGAGAATAAATATTTCTGTATTTCTTTAGTATCTTCTATTTGTGAGTTATCGCGTGCAACACATATTTCAGCATACATACTGTCCTCTGCTGTCTTTTTCAACAAGTACATAGATGTATTTGATAGCTCTGAGCCGACATGATGAACTAGCAATACAGTTGGAGCATTTATCCGAAATGTATAATGCACATCATTATTGGAATTTCCATAACTATCCGATGCTAAAGAAGTTTCAGTATTAGCAACAAAAGACTTCTTAAAATAGCCGTAAGGACTTCCAACATCTATGGATTCAGCATATGCCTGTGTCCCTATCAATAAATATACCAATAGGAAAAACATAAATTTCAAATATTTTGTATTCATATCCTCCTCAAGTGTTTATTCATTTACAATGTGATAATTATTTAATTGAAGTATTTCCATTCTACCCTCTTCATTAAGTTGATAAGTCAGAATCAATCTTCCCCTTTGATCATAAGTATAGTAAGTACTCTGACCATTAGGGGCAGTAGAGATTGTTATGTTATTACGTTGATTACACCAATAAGTAAATACTCTTGCACAAGGTAACTTAATTCGGAAATCATTGTCAAGAATAGGAGTATATACTGTTAAAGCAGATAAGTCTTCTAGTTTACAACCTAAAACAGAACTCACTTCTTGATAGGTAGCATTTTCTATCCGTGCTCTGGGATTCTGTCCATAGTGACTCCATAAAAAAACAGTATGTTTTGAGTTGTTCTCCACCTTCTCCAAAATATTCCCATATTTATCATAATAATTATAATCTATCCTTTCAATAAGTTTATAATTTTCATCTAATTGTAGTTCTCGTGCCAAAACATTAAAATACTGACGCCATCCGGGAAGAACCTCCAAAGGACGATAACTAAAATTATAGGATTTAAGTATTTTCCTCCCATGAGAAGTACCCAGATAAAGCTTTCTGTCAGTCGGTAATATTTGAAAGCCACTACTTGTAGAATAATTCCCATACAAATTCCAAGTGATTAAAGAATCTCCATTATTTTTTACCATAGCATGTTCTTTCAGATAACCGTTTTCGCTATAGGAAAAGTATTCCATTTGAACTTTTGCTTCTTCCTGGCTTCCCTGATAAATAACAGTACGTTTACTCACGGGAACAAATGTGCGAAAAGATTCTTGTGCAATATGAGTAAATAATCCTAAGTAGATATCAAGAGGGAAACTAGGTGTAAATATGCACAAACTGTACTTGTCAGAGTTATTATATTGATATTTATACTCTATACATTTTTGCATTTTACCATTTTCATTATAATAAACTTCTTTGGATATTTTCCCGTAACGCTTAATAAGATCCTCTGTAGGATGTGCCACCAAATGTTTCAAGTAAGTTTTATAATTTTCCGCCATCCCATATTCATTTTGGGCATTTGATTTTAAGGGTGTAAAAAAAGCGTTATCTGTATACCAAGAGAGATTCTGCAGATAGCCTTGAAAATAAGTTATCTTATATGAGTGCTCCTGCTCTATCCCCCCCTTGCTTGGATCAAGATAATGTTCCGTCACTTCAGGATAACGAATATGCGTGGATGGATAAGGAACATCACTAAAACCATCACTGTTATATGATACTGCCTTAACAACATATTGACCAGGCTTGTCAAAGTTAGCCTCAATTCGAAGGCATTTATAAAAAGGTATATACATCACTTCTCCTTCATTCAAGTCCTTTCCATAGGTATATTCTATTTCTCTTTGTTCTTTACCATTGGCATCAAAATAGCGAATGAGACGTATACGTGCACCTCCAGCTAATCCATAGCGACCCGAAGGAGGGAATTCAAGAGACGGATAGTAAAATGAACCTCCTGTCTGCTTGCTGATATAGGAATATCGATGAGGCTCATAAATAAACTGTACACTGCCGCCTGTAGGATAGGTGATTTGCTCCAATTGGGTTGCATCAAAGTCTTTTCCTGTGGCATCGCGGTCATTGGTGGTGAACTCAAAATCCAGTTGGTTATCTCCTTTTTGTGTCATTCCCGGTATCAATCCAGCGTTCTTATCTCTTCCGCGCCAAAAGTTCCAATGGTCAATGTTACCAGTTAGAGGAGTCGGAATTTCTGGTACATTCGGAAGATAATACTTAAAGCTATGTGTCCCTTCACACGTTGTGCTCACTGTACGCAGAAACATACGATTACCCCAATTAAAATCATATTTGAGTCGTGCTATTTCCTTTATATGATTATACTTCATTTCTACAGAATCGAGTTTTGCACCGCTATTAAGAAAAAAACCTTCCTTCATATCTCCAACAGGAATAGTATGTTTGCTACGAGCAGAATAATAAAAATGTATAGTACAGCCATCAACCTCAATACGATCTATCAAAGCAACTTTAGTCAAAGAATAAGAATTCTTTAAAGTTCCGTCTGTTTCTCCGTACATTGGGGGATTAGTCTTGAAATTAAGTTTATCTTCAATTACATTATATCTAACGGCAGTTCTTTTTCCACTAAGCAAGTATTGTGTCAGTAGATCTGTTTTTTTCGCATAGTCGGCACTCTGATTCAGTTCAATCAGTCTGGTTGGAAATTGATGATAAATCGGATCAATATCCCGGTAATGGATATTTAATACCCGTCCATTAGGGGCTTTTATTTGTGTCAGATGAAAAGCAGTTATTTCATTATGCATTATTTCACTATCAGGATTAGAAATAAAACCGCCTTTCCATGCAAGTGCGATATATTCCAAGGAGGCATAACCATCACCACCAAAAGTGTATACGTAGCCATCATCTGTAAGAATACGAATATAGGTATTTTGAGAGGAAGTAGAGTCTAGTAACTTCATGCCACTTAAATCCACTTGGTATTTCCCCCCATTGTATCCGATGACACTTATACTTCCATCGTAATTAATCATGAATTTTCCGGAATGCTTTCCAAAAGAGAAATAAAAGACATCAGGACAACTTTCTATATTCCCTTTATTCTCTGTAGGAGGAATAACAGGTAAAGTAGCCATTGTATTTTCTGGTCGGTAAGCGTACTTATAAGGATTTTGATATACATCTTTTTTCATAGTGTCCATGTTGAAATAATTGGTTCCCAGCATTGCAAGAAATCCCGTATATGTATTATGGACTCCGGGCAAAGTTTTATATCCCTTCAAATCATCTGGCATTCCGTTCACTTTACGGTAGATTATTCCACCGACATCTAGCATCCAGTCTCTCCCTACATAATTATCAGCTACTTGTGGACGAAATCCTTGAGAAGTGTAAGATATGGCAATAGGAAAGTCAAAATCCTTATCCAAGAAATTTACAAGCGATATTCTTTGATTAATACATCCTGTATTCTGATTAACCCGAGTATGATCGTAACGGATCATTGAAGCCACTTGCGGCGAATAGACGACTGGTTCACGTTCCAAAGAAGTAATTGCTGGAAGATTATTAGCCACAACCGGTGGTAGCATTCCTAGCATTGCCAGCAATGCTATAAATATATGTTTAATACTCAAACGTTTCATATATTTTTTATTTTTGAGAATAGTTTAGATAAATATAAGAAGGGTACACAACAAGACATTTGGTATGTACCCTTTAATGAATTTAGATTTCTTACAGATTCATCGCATTAGCGCCCAAAACGCCTGCCAAAGCCGAAGCCACTGCGATAACCACCTTCAGGATCATGTCCCATACGGATTTCTTCATTGCCATCATTTACCTCCTTTCTGTTCTTTAATGTATTGTGTTACTTTGGGGTCATCCACCAAAAAGAGTATACAATCCCCCCTCGTGGCGCTGTAATGCACCACAATTCGGTTGATAATCATCATGTTAGCGGATGATTTCCAGTTTAGTTAAAAGTCAAATGTTCAGTTAAGCCTACGAAGTTTATCATTTACATTTTGTGTACCTCACTGCCGTGGCGTCATTTATGCTGCCGGATCCGGTGCTTCACCGCTATCGCCACCAGGCTTCTGATCCGGTTCTTCTCCGTCACTGCCCGAAGCAGACGACGGGGCACGGTCAAAGCGAACACATCGCGCGCCGGTCACCAGCGAACGGGTGGCTATAGTGCCGTCAAGGTTGCGGGTGGAGCAGGGCAGGAAACGAACCGTCAATGAGGATTGGGCGGCAGAAACCTCATCTGCCGTTTCGACCCCATTACCACCCGACTTCATGACAAGGCGGAAGGTCCCGAAGCCATCAATAGTCACACTTTCCGATGACTGAAGATGCTGACTTACCACGGTCACCAAGTTGTCTAACGTATTCTTTACATCACCCGGAGAAAGCGACGAATAGGCAGCTATCTCCTTGGCGATTTGTGAGGTACTTACATTGCCTGCGCGCAAGACGCGAGGATAGAATAGTTTTTTTCCGTTTTTGTCTTCCAGAGCGGACTGAAAGGATTCATACAATACTGGCATAATTAAAATAGTTTTTTGTGTTAATAATCAATTTAGTTTTGTCTGTAAGCTTATCGACACTACAAAGATACGATAGTTTCATTCTGCATGCAAGCGATTTTCAAACTGTGTCTTAACTAAATTCTTAAACGCCGGAACAAACTGAAAAACAAGAAAGGAATCAACCGACACGACACTCACCTAAAAAAACAGGTCCTACAAGAAATATTACAAAAATTATTCCCACATTTCTTTTGGTAGAATCTTCTACTTTCGCACATTCTTTAAAAAGATTGGTTTTACAACCTTTTATCAACCAGCCGATAAAAACTGCCAGCCACATAATCAAAGTACCAAAATAATCTATACCTCTCATTTCTTGTCTCTATTCTTATTAATATATATTATACCATCCATTCCATCATTCAAATTTTCAAAAGTTTTCGCATTACGAATCCTTTCATTAAATCTCTTCATCTCCATATCGTAAACTGCATGTTCACTCTTTATGGGGAATCAAACCATTCGGATCAACATAGTTAATCGGATTATTTCCACAATAACCATAAGAACTCTCTGAATAATAGTCTTCACACAGAGGGTCTACCCCGTTCCACCTTCCCAATCCAGCATCATACCGCCGCGCGCCATAGCCATACCGGTTCAGCCCGCCCGCTGCCTCCAGCTCTTTCCCGTTATACTTATAAGGCTGGACACTACGCCGAGGACTTGCAGACATTAGTCCGCCCAAAGAATAATAATCGTTCACCTCATCAACCTTACCTGTTTTATCAGCAACGACACGTACATTTCCTTGATGATCCTTTATATAAAAGTGAAACTTGTTATCTTGGAAACTATAATAACCAGATTCATTCAGCAGTATCTTCAAACTGCCATTCTCATAGACCGCATTGCCGCAATAATCAATTGTCAACGTGTCACCGCCAATCACTCTGACCGTGCGCAACTTAGTACCATCGGCACTATATAAATTTGAAACGCTATCACCATTCTTAAAATCAACCGACGCGACACTCACCTAAAAAAACAGGTCCTACAAGAAATATTACAAAAATTATTCCCACATTTCTTTTGGTAGAATCTTCTATTTTCGCACATTCTTTAAAAAGATTGGTTTTACAGCCTTTTATCAACCAGCCGATAAAAACTGCCAGCCACATAATCAAAGTACCTATTTCTTCTATAATTAGCATTATTTTTCCTCCTTCTCAATATTATTATTAATATACCTGACTTTATTTATACCTTTATTTATATTCTCAAAAGTTTTCGCATTACGAATCCTTTCATTAAATCTCTTCATCTCCATATTGTAAACTGCATGTTTACTCTTTATGGGAATATGCTGGTTGGCATATTTAAACTTACTCCACGAGCCAGGATGCAATTGTTTCAACAAGTGAACGGCAGGCAATCTTTGAGTGACCACATCAATGAATCCGCCGGCTCTTTCATCGGGAGTTGCATAAGTTCCTGCCCAAGAACGTCCAGTCAGCCATACTTTCGGAGAATTTACAGACGAATAACCGGACGATATCATATATTTGGCAACTCCATCGGCAATATTTGCGGCCGGTTCGTTTAGGGTAAGCTCCAAATTACTAACAAAATCTGTAACCGGACCTACATTTTCATAACTTCCAGTCATCTGCCATTGCCAGAATTCCGATTCCGAAAGATGCACCTTTTGATCACCATAATCAATATATTCCTGGCGTCCCATAAATGTATTATGAAACCAGTTATTATGTGTAGTTTCTTTATAGGTACCATCAGGATTATAAACCACCTTCATCAGACCATTCGGATCAACATAGTTGATCGGATTATTTCCACAATAGCCATAAGGAGTCTCCGAATAATAGTCTTCACACAGAGGATCTACCCCGTTCCACCTTCCCAGCACCGGATCATACCACCGCGCGCCATAGTCATACCAGTTCAGCCCGCCCGCTGCCTCCAGCTCTTTCCCGTTATACTTATAAGGCTGGACACTACGCTGAGGACTTGCAGACATTAGTCCGCCCAAAGGATAATAATCGTTCACTTCCTCCACATTGCCATGCTCATCCGCAACGACACGAACATTGCCCTGATGATCCCTGATAAAATAATGGTAGGTAGTATCAGCCAAAGTAATATACCCGACATCGGTCATCAAACGCACCAACACTCCGTTTTCATAGACCGCATTGCCGCAATAATCCGTTGTCAGCGTGTCGCCGCCAATCACTCTGACCGTGCGCCACTTAGTACCATCGGCACTATATAAATTTGAAATGCTATCACCATTCTTAAATAGCACCCGACTAGGCAAATTTAAACAATTATATTGAATATCAACAATGTTCTTATTTAAATCTTTTGTCAAATTACCGTTTGCATCGTAAACGTAGGCAGCCTCCTGCGCAAACTGATTCATTCCGCCGGCGAGCAAGATGCACGCCAATACCAATTGCCGTAATAAATAGTTCATAATCCAATTCAGTTTTGTGTTAATTAATCAAGTTCAGTTTTGTCTATAAGCTTATCAACAAAACAAAAATACAGTGTTCTTATCTAAATCTACAAGCGATTTTCAAATCGTGTCTTAACCTAATTCTTAAATGACATGGCCCGCAGGATGTCAACTGCCGGCACCGGGATACGCAACGGGCTCCTGTTTCTTATTCACAACGCTCAAAAGATAGCGTCCCGGAAGTTTGATCTTCCCGCCGCTGCCGCGCAGCGTGGCGATCCCTTTCCATACGGTGCCGCCAATAGCGCCGAAGTTGCTCTTACGGATAATGGCATACTGCTCGGAGGGAGGGATGTCATAAAGCCGGAGGTTGTCAAGCAGACCCGAGTAATTGCGTGGCGTGCCGTCAGAAGGTGGGCGAAGGCGGTCGAGGGATTCCCGCGTCCATTCTTTCCGATCCTTCCGCCCGCAGGAAACGGCAGGATCGTTACCGCAGGAAGTTACAGAAGAAATCGCCTCCTGTTCAATCCCGACTTCCACCTCCTCCCCTGTTTTTTGCAGGGGAGGATTGAGGAGGGGATATTCTTTTATTTGCTGTGCTACGCTATGCTGTGCTATGCTATACTGTGCTGTGCTATGTGTACCGGATGTAACATTTTCGGGGATAAATGTTACATTATTACCTCCTGAACGGCTTTCAACGCTGACCGTTTGCGGAAAACAAGCCGGCAATTCAGCGACCGCGTCCGGCTTGGTCTCATCCGGTTCCTTCTTATCTGGTTTCTTCCCATCCGGCTTATGTCCGGCAAGCTCTTCACCCGACAGCAGGCAATAGGCAGCGTCCAGCTGGGAGACAGTCCGCCGACGCGTGCTGAAAAGATACTGCCGCTGGATCTCGGACGAGGTCAGGATGCAACAGCGGTCGAACAAACCGGCATCGAACAGCCCGTATTCCACCGCAAGGCGGACGACACGTTCCACGTCGGACGAACTGTTTTCATAAAGCCCCGCCGAAAGGTCTTCGTAAAACAAACGGTCGGCGCATACGTAATAACCCTCGCCAGCATAGATATACGAAAGCACTTCCACCAGGATGCTAAGCACTGCGTCGCCTTCGCGTTTCATCAGGCGGCGGACGGCGCGGTCGTGGATAAAATCGGTATTCAAGGGAAAATAGTCCAGTCCCTTTTTCTTTATTCTTGCCATACTACAATGATTTTTGAAAATTATTTATGATAAATGCTACAGATACGCACACATTTCCGGTATCTGGTTTTGATATCAAAAGTGATTGGGCGTGCAGTGGTCCCTACAACAAAGATTCCTCTTCAAGCGTTCTTTTCTTTTTGCGCTCCACAAGAGAACGCACCACCTGAAGGGCGTGCAATATCAGCTGCATCCGTGTTTCGCGGTCTTCAATCTGTGTAATGACAGGATAAGACGGACGATCGGACAATCCGGACAGAGAACGTTTGTCGTTGCAATATTGCCTGCGGCTGATGGATTTACGACATTCTTTGCAGTATTTGTCCGGGCACAAAGTTGTTTTGTTCACATAGAAAGAGTCCAGGGGAAGTTCGCGTTTACAATTCGCGCAGATGCTCGTAGCCGGGGCAGGGAGTCGTGTCGGTAAAGAGTTTAATGGTGTCATGATGCTTACTTGTTTTTTAATTTAAAAAATAAAAATGACGTGTTTGCTGGGGATATATGCACACCGTGGTGGAGATATATGTTCACCGCAGTGGGGATATATGTACACCGTGGTGGGGATATATGCACACCAAACGGGGCAGCCGGGGAGGTTCCAATGGCGGTGAATGATCTTTTTCACAACCTTTCGTTAACTTTTTCTCGTTTTTCATGGTTATCCTGTTTTTAATTTATAATTTTGAAACGTTTTAATTATCCGGACGCCACAAAGATAAAACGGTTTTCGTATATAAAACAAGTGGTTTTAGAAATTAATTTTCAAAAAGAGGATAATGAATTGCTAATGAGCAAGTAACGAGTTTATGAATTTTTACATCAAAAATAAACGATAACAGAATGGATACAAATTTAGATGTCACAGGTATCATCAAGCGTGCCAAACAGGCGTTAAACCTGAAAAGAGACAGCGAACTAGCTGAATACTTGGGAGTTTCAAGAGCCACAGTCACCAATTGGGGCGCACGAAACAGTATTGATTTCAAGTTATTGCTTGACAAGTTCGGAAACAAGGTAGACTACAACTGGCTATTGTTGGGAAAAGGAAATCCGAAACACCAGCCGAGATTTTGTGAAAGCGAACTGGCGCAGGGAGAAGTCGACATTATACACAACCCGAAAACGCCCGAACCGATAGACGACCGTAGCGTGACATTGTACGACATTACGGCAGCTGCGAACCTGAAAACATTGTTCACCAACAAGCAGCAGTATGCGCTGGGGAAGATATTGATCCCCAATATATCCGTCTGCGACGGGGCGGTATATGTAAACGGGGACAGCATGTACCCTATATTGAAATCGGGAGACATTATCGGATACAAGGAAATCAGCAGTTTCGAAAACGTCATTTACGGGGAAATATACCTGGTGTCGTTTATGATTGACGGAGACGAGTATCTGGCTGTCAAATACGTGAACCGTTCGGACAAGGAAGGGCATCTAAAGCTCGTGAGCTATAATACTCACCACGAGCCGATGGATATTCCATTCGCGTCTATCAATGCGATGGCGATTGTGAAATTCTCCATCAGGAGGCACATGATGATGTAAGTTTCAAGGTTTCACCACAGAGGACACAGAGGACACGGAGGAGATAAAGGGGACGGAGGAGACAGAGGAATACTGATTTTTTATATTCATCCTCAAAGCCCCCCGCAAGATGTGTTGCATAAGCGCAGTTGCCACATACCGTACAGGCAATCACAACTACAAAGCAACCACGACTACAAGGCAGCCGCAACTACAAGACAGCCACGACTATGAGAATGAAAAATCTGTGTTAATCCGTGTAATCTGTGGTGAAAAATCATTATCTTTGCACATTGCAAAGCTGAAAACAACAAAAATCACACTATATAATGGAAAAGAAATTCAAAAGAACCACCGTCACATCGGCACTGCCGTATGCGAACGGTCCTGTCCATATCGGTCACTTGGCTGGTGTATACGTACCGGCAGATATTTATGTGCGTTATCTGCGTTTGAAAAAAGAAGATGTATTATTCATCGGAGGTTCGGACGAACACGGGGTGCCTATCACGATTCGTGCCAAGAAAGAAGGAATTACTCCGCAGGATGTAGTAGACCGTTATCATTCGCTGATAAAAAAATCATTCGAAGAATTCGGTATCTCATTCGACGTGTATAGCCGCACCACTTCGCCGACGCATCACCAATTGGCTTCGGATTTCTTCAAAACATTGTACGATAAAGGCGAATTCATCGAGAAAACGTCTGAACAATATTACGACGAGGAAGCAAAAACATTCCTTGCCGACCGTTATATCACCGGAGAATGTCCCCACTGCCATTCCGAAGGCGCTTACGGCGACCAATGCGAAAAATGCGGAACCTCACTTTCTCCTACGGATCTTATCAACCCGAAAAGCGCCATCAGCGGCAGCAAACCGGTGATGAAAGAAACCAAACACTGGTATCTTCCTCTCGACAAGCACGAAGGATGGCTGCGCAAATGGATTCTGGAAGATCACAAAGAATGGCGTCCCAACGTATATGGCCAATGCAAAAGCTGGCTCGACATGGGACTGCAACCACGTGCCGTGAGCCGTGACCTCGACTGGGGTATCCCTGTTCCCGTAGAAGGAGCAGAAGGGAAAGTGCTTTATGTATGGTTTGACGCACCTATCGGCTACATCTCCAACACCAAAGAACTGCTCCCCGACAGCTGGGAAACATGGTGGAAAGATCCTGAAACCCGCCTGATCCATTTCATCGGGAAAGACAACATCGTGTTCCACTGTATCGTATTCCCCGCCATGCTGAAAGCAGAAGGCAGCTATATCCTGCCGGAAAACGTGCCGAGCAACGAATTCCTCAACCTCGAAGGAGACAAAATCTCCACTTCCCGCAACTGGGCTGTATGGTTGCACGAATACCTGGCGGACTTCCCCGGCAAACAGGACGTACTCCGCTACGTACTGACCGCCAACGCACCGGAAACGAAAGACAACGACTTCACCTGGAAAGACTTCCAAGCACGCAATAACAACGAACTGGTAGCCGTATACGGTAACTTCGTGAACCGTGCAATGGTGCTGACTCAAAAATACTTCGACGGGCGCGTACCTGCACAAGGCGAACTGACCGACTACGACAAAGAAACGCTGAAAGAATTTGCAGACGTAAAAGCAGAAGTGGAAAAACTGCTCGACGTATTCAAATTCCGCGATGCACAGAAAGAAGCCATGAACCTGGCACGTATCGGCAACAAATACCTCGCCGACACCGAACCGTGGAAACTGGCAAAAACAGATATGGAGCGTGTAGGTACCATCCTCAACATCTCCCTGCAACTGGTTGCCAACCTTGCCATCGCCTTCGACCCGTTCTTGCCGTTCAGCTCGGAAAAACTCCGCAAAATGCTGAACATGGATACTTTCGAATGGTCTGAACTGGGACGTGACAACCTTCTGCCTGTAGGTCACCAGCTGAACAAACCGGAATTATTGTTCGAAAAGATTGAAGACGCTACTATCGAAGCACAAGTACAAAAATTACTCGATACAAAGAAAGCAAACGAAGAAGCCAACTACAAGGCTAATCCTATCCGTCCGAACATCGAATTCGAGGATTTCACGAAACTGGATATCCGTGTAGGTACCGTTCTTGAATGTCAAAAAGTGCCGAAAGCGGATAAATTGCTGCAATTCAAGATTGACGACGGACTGGAAACACGTACCATCGTATCGGGCATTGCCAAGCATTATCAACCGGAAGAGCTGGTAGGCAAACAGGTTTGCTTCATCGCCAACCTTGCTCCGCGCAAACTGAAAGGCATCGTCAGCGAAGGCATGATTCTAAGTGCCGAAAACAACGACGGTAGTCTGGCAGTCATCATGCCGGGACGTGAGGTGAAGCCGGGTAGCGAAGTAAAATAATAAAACTTAAATAGGGAATGAGGCTGTCTACAAAGTCGGTTCTATCATCATTCTCCTCCTTCAGGAAGGTTGCTCTCCCCCGATAACGGGGGAGTCGGAGGGGAGTTAGAGTTACTGACGACTTTTTAGACAGCCTTATTTTTTGCAAATAACATGAGCGAGAATCAGTCACTAAAAGAAAAAACAGCCAAAGGACTATTTTGGGGAGGATTCAGCAACGGCATACAGCAGTTGTTAAACCTGCTTTTCGGAATATTCCTCGCACGGTTGCTCACTCCGGCAGATTACGGAATGGTGGGAATGTTGGCTATCTTCTCCCTCATTGCCAGTTCGATACAGGAGAGCGGTTTCACAGCCGCCCTTGTCAACAAGAAGGAAGTGACACATAACGATTACAATGCTGTCTTCTGGTTCAATGCCGCCATCAGCTTGTCCTTGTATCTACTGTTATTCTTGTGCGCACCGCTCATTGCCGGTTTTTACAAGACCCCCGAACTGATACCGCTGGCACGTTATTCCTTCATCGGTTTTTTCATAGCCAGCCTGGGAATATCCCACAGCGCCTATCTTCTGCGAAACCTGATGGTGAAACAGCGGGCCCTGTCTTCCGTCATCGGGCTTACCGTATCCGGAATCACCGGAGTCACTCTTGCCTACTTCGGTTTCTCTTATTGGGGTATTGCCACGCAAAGCATCGTTTATGTATCCGTCAACACAGCCTGTTACTGGCATTTCACCCGTTGGCGACCGAGCTTGCAGTTCAACTTCACCCCGATTAAGGAAATGTTCGGATTCAGCGGGAAGCTACTGGTAACCAATGTATTCAATCACATCAACAACAACCTGTTCTCTGTGATACTGGGTAAGTTCTACACCGAAAAGGAAGTAGGATATTACAACCAGGCCAATAAATGGTGCGGCATGGGACAGCTCTTTATATCCGGCATGATAAACGGAGTGGCGCAACCGGTACTCACCAAAGTGTCGGACGACCTTGAACGGCAAAAACGGGTATTCCGCAAAATGCTGCGTTTCACCGCCTTCGTCTCGTTTCCCGCCATGCTCGGACTGGGAATCGTATCAGAAGAGCTGATTACCATCACCATCACCGACAAATGGTATTCCAGCATATCCATCATGCAGATTCTGTGTATCAGCGGAGCCTTCACTCCCATCGCATACCTCTATCAGCAACTCATCATCAGCAAAGGAAAATCCCGCATCTATATGTGGAACACCATAACGCTCGGCATTATTCTACTGTCAGGCGTTCTGTTAGTCCACGCACACGGGATCTATGCCATGCTCGCCGTCTATGTATCCACCAATATACTGTGGCTACTGACGTGGCACTACTTCGTATGGCAGGAAATCGGACTAAAGCTGCGCCATGCGCTGATAGACATACTTCCATACGCTGTCATTGCCGCCACCGTCATGGTAATCACCTATTACTCCACCCGCTCCATCGAGAATATTTATCTCCGCCTGGCAAGCAAGATAGTGCTCGCAGCAGCACTCTACGTAGCCGCCATGTGGGGTAGCCGTTCGGTCACCTTTAAAGAAAGCATCCAGTATTTCATCAAAAAGAAGCCACATGAACCCTAATGATCTTGCCACCAAATACCGCCTTCTGAACCGTTCTTTCAAAAAGACGATGATTTATCACATAGGTATAGACGCCGGATTCTTTACCGAATATACCTATATGCTCCATGCAATGCTCTATTGCCTGCAACACAAAATACAGTTCAAGCTTTACTCCGACGACGCCAACTTCGGATGGGAAAAGGGCTGGGAAGACTGTTTCGCACCTTTCTGCGAGCAAGTGCACGAACCGTTTCACCACACCTACAACACCCATCGCCTGCCTTCATGGCAAGCATTGATGCAAGACAAAAAACTATCTAAAACGAAGTTACTGAAATGGAAACTGAAAGTAACCTGCAAGAACATCATCGGAAAAACCCTTGCTTTCTTCACGTATGGTAAACCGATCCGACTCAACTTCCAAGTGACGTTCAACCCCAACCAGCACTTCCATATCCCCGAACTGGGAATAGACGGTGACTACCTCCACACCTTCCAAAAGCTGACGGAAATCACCTGGAAACTCAACGACACCACCGCACAGGAATGCCGCCAATTTGCCGCCGCCCTGCAACTTCCGCCTCAATACGCCGGATGCCAGATACGCGGAGGAGACAAGATAACCGAAACCAACCTGCTGCCGCCGGAACACTACATACGCCTCATCAAAGAAAAAACATCCATCCGCGACGTCTTTGTACTGACCGACGACTACCGCCTCTTCGAGCAAGTGCAAACCCTTGCCCCGGACATACACTGGTACACCCTTTGCAGCCCCAACGAGCAAGGATACGTCAACAGTGCCTTCACGCAGACCGCCAAAGAGCTGAAACAGAAACAAATGGCACGTTTCCTCTGTTCGATACAGCTATTGATGGATGCTTCCGTCTTTATAGGAAGTATCACCACCGGTCCCAGCCTGTTCCTGTTGAAGAAGTTCTATCCGGAGATCCATCCGGCAGACTGTCTGCTCAAGGACTTCCCACAGGCATCCGTCCTCCCCATTCCGGGACGCGGGCGAGTGGCGACCGAATTTATGCAAGGAAACTTAAAGTTATAGTAACTTAGCAATATAATTACTACATTTGCAAGACAACGTGCATTAACCATTTCCGATGAACAAGAAATATACAGCCGAAGAGCTTGATTTATTACATGCCGAACTTTACGACATATTGGGAGAAACCATCCGGGTGTGTCAGAAGCACGATATCCCCTATTTTGTGATAGGCGGCACAGCCATCGGCGCACTTTACGATCAGGGCATTCTCCCCTGGGATGATGATATAGACATCGGCATGACGCGGGAGAATTACAACAAATTCTTAAAAGTAGCACCCGGAGAACTGGGTCCCTCCTACTTCCTTTCATGGATAGAGACAGACCCTCACACCCCCTATTACTACGCGAAGGTTAAGAAAAACAACACCCTCTTTGTAGAAGAAATGTTCAAGAACGTCCCGATGCATCCGGGCATCTTTGTAGATATCTTCCCGTTCGACAGGATTCCCGACAACAAACTGCTGCGGCAAATGCAATCCGGCATACTCGGCTTCCTCAAATGCTGCCTGATGGGAAAAGAGATATGGATGTGGAAACACTTCGGCAAGTGCGAAATAGAGAACCCTACAAACCGGGGAGCCTTCTCCTGTCTCCTGAACAGAATAGTCGACTCTCTTTTCTCTAAAAAAGCAATTTACCGGATGCTGGTATCCGTACAAAGCTGTTTCAACTCGCGAAACACCCGCTACTACAACAACGTCATGGCAACCGCCGACCACGTGACCGTAGAGAGTATCCGCCACCTGCAACCGGTGAAGTTCGGTCCCCTCACCGTGACCGCTCCCGATGATCTGGAAGGGTTCCTGCGATACAACTACCCGACCTTGCATCGATTTACCAAGGAAGAACAGGAGAAAGTGAACAACCACTATCCTGCCGCCCTGTCATTCAGTACAACCCCAAAACAAGAACTATGAATATGAAATCCGCTTTAGTAGACGTCCCGGTACTTATCCTGTTCTTCAACCGCCCGCAACAACTGTCGCAAGTGTTCGAGCAAGTGAAGAAAGCACGTCCGTCCCGGCTCTTCCTCTATCAGGACGGAGCACGAAACGAACGCGATTTGCCCGGAATAGAAGCCTGCCGTGAAATCGTATCACAGATAGACTGGGAATGCGAAGTAGAACGCCTTTATCAGGAAAAGAATTTCGGCTGCGACCCTTCAGAATACATTTCGCAAAAATGGGCCTTCTCCAAAGTCGACAAGTGCATCGTATTGGAAGACGACGATGTGCCCTCCGTCTCCTTTTTCCAATTCTGCAAGGAGATGCTGGATAAATACGAACACGACACCCGCATCAGCATGATTGCCGGATTCAACCCCGAAGAAATCACCCAGGATATGCCATCCGACTATTTCTTCGCCACCACCTTTTCCATCTGGGGATGGGCAAGCTGGAAACGGGTAGTCGACCAATGGGACGAGTTTTACAGTTTCCTGGACGACTCCTTCAACATGCAACAACTAAAGCAACTCATCAAGGAGCGCAAATACCGGAGCGACTTTATCTATATGTGCCAGCGTCACCGGGAACAGCAGAAAGCCTTTTATGAAACCATCTTCCACGCCTCTATCCTGTTCAACTCCGGACTAAGCATCGTGCCTACCCGCAACATGATAAACAACCTCGGAGCAACGGCAGATTCCACCCATTTCGCCGGCTCGGTCCACACCCTGCCCAAGGGCTATCGCCGCATCTTCACCATGAAGCGTTACGAGGTGGACTTTCCGCTGCGGCATCCCCGCTACGTCATTGAAAACGTAGCCTACAAAGAGAAGGTTTACCGCATCATGGGCTGGGATCATCCATGGATCAAGATAGGGCGTTCGTTCGAAGAACTGTTCCTCAACCTGAAATACGGTAATTTCTCCATCATTATGAAAGCTGTCAAAAACCGAATAAACAAATGGCTGAAAAGAAACAAGCACCACTAAATAAGTTGCTTACTATTTATTTTTACCATACCCGCCTCACACGGGAAAGTTACGAGGAATGGAAAGAATATAAATTCCCCGGACATATTTTATACGGACTTCCTCTGCTGGAAAATTACGGAATACATTCCGTAATGCACAAATGCAAATATTTCTCCAGTCGCCTGAAGCTCATGTTTTACGCCACCAAAGAGATTCTCTTCTGCAAGGAAAAATACGACGTGATCTATGCCACCTCTTTCCGGGGGATAGAACCTGTCATCTTCCTTCGTGCGCTGGGGCTGTACCGCAAACCTATTGTCATTTGGCATCACACAGCAGTCGTCACCAATCCCAAACCGTGGCGCGAACAAATCTCCCGCCTTTTCTACAAAGGCATCGACCAAATGTTCCTGTTCAGCCGGAAACTGATTCAGGACTCGCAGAAAACCCGGAAAGCTCCATCCCACAAACTGAAACTGATACATTGGGGACCCGATCTTCCTTTCTACGACCATCTGCTAGCAGAAATGCCCGACCGGAAGCCCGAAGGATTTATCTCCACCGGCAAAGAAAACCGGGACGTGGATACCTTACTCCAAGCATTCGCGGCAACCAACGAGGAATTGGATCTGTACATTGCCGTCTCATGCGGCAACATCAATTATAAAAAGATACTCGACCGCTATTCAGTGCCCGACTCCATCCGTATCCACTATACCGACGGAGTGATTCCCTACGAACTGGGGAAACTGGTAGCCCGCAAAAGCTGTATCGTCATCTGCTGTCTGGACTTCCCCTACACCGTAGGACTGACCACTCTTGTAGAAGCATTTGCCCTCGGCATCCCCGTCATCTGCTCGCGCAACCCCAACTTCGAAATCGACATCGACAAGGAAGAAATCGGCATCACCGTAGAATATAACGATGTACAAGGCTGGATAGACGCTATCCGCTACATCGCCAGCCATCCCGAAGAGGCACGACGCATGGGAGAGAATGCACGCAAACTGGCAGAAGAACGCTTCAACCTCGAGATCTTTTCGCGCGAAATAGCAGAAAGCTTGTTGGAAATATCAAACATTTCCTCTAAAAACCGTACATTTGCATAAACTTTTGCCCATGAGAGTCCTGATTATAAATACATCCGAACGAATAGGAGGAGCAGCCATTGCAGCAAGCCGGTTGATGGAGTCACTGAAAAACAATGGTATCAAAGCCAAAATGCTGGTGCGCGACAAGCAGACCGACCAAATCAGCGTGGTCCGTTTAAAAAGCAACTGGTTGCAAGTATGGAAGTTCATGTGGGAACGGATCGTTATCTGGAGTGCCAATCGTTTCCGCCGATACCATCTGTTCGACGTTGACATCGCCAACACAGGTACAGACATCACCTCACTTCCGGAATTCCGCCAGGCCGACGTGATCCATCTGCATTGGGTCAACCAAGGAATGCTCTCGCTGAAAGATATACGGAAAATACTCACTTCCGGCAAACCGGTGGTATGGACCATGCACGATATGTGGCCATGTACCGGTATCTGCCACTATGCACGGGAATGCAAGAACTATCAGCAGGAGTGTCACGACTGCCCTTACATCTACAAAGGCGGCAGCCGGAAAGATTTATCTTACCGCACTTTCCGTAAGAAACAAAAGTTATACAGCTACGCTCCCATCCATTTCGTCACGTGCAGTCACTGGCTGAAGGAACAAGCACAGACCAGCGCATTGTTTGAAGGAAAAAGCGTCACCAATATTCCGAACGCGATTAATACCAACCTGTTCAAACCCATGAACAAAAAAGAAGCACGTGCCAAGTTCATGTTGCCGGAGGGTAAGAAACTGGTTTTGTTCGGCTCGCTAAAGATCACCGACAAACGGAAAGGAGTCGACTATCTCATTGAAGCCTGCAAGCTGCTGGCAGAAAAGCATCCGGAATGGAAAGAGTCACTGGGAGTAGTCGTATTCGGCAACCAGTCGCAGCAATTGCAGGAGCAGCTTCCTTTCCATGTCTACCCGCTCCCTTATATCAAGAATGAGCATGAGATAGTAAATATCTACAATGCCGTAGACCTCTTCGCCATCCCGTCTCTGGAAGAGAATCTTCCCAACATGATTATGGAAGCAATGGCGTGCGGAGTACCCTGTGTCGGCTTTAACGTAGGAGGTATCCCCGAAATGATCGACCATCTGCACAACGGTTACGTGGCACAATACAAATCTTCGGAAGATTTTGCCAACGGCATCCATTGGATATTGACGGAACCGGAATACGATGAGCTCTCCGCACAAGCTTGCCGCAAGGTCTTGGGCAATTATTCGGAGAGCATCATCGCAAAGAAATATACAGATGTCTACAATAAAATAACGGGGAAATATGCATAGCGTCCATCCTACTCCCAAGTTCTCTATCATTACGGTGACGTACAATGCTGAAAAGGTATTGGAAGACACGATTCAGAGTGTCATTTCACAGACTTATCATCATATAGAATACATCATCGTAGATGGAGCTTCCAAGGATGGAACCCTCTCTATTATCAACCGCTACCGCCCGCACATACACACCGTTGTCAGCGAACCGGACAAAGGGCTGTATGACGCCATGAATAAGGGCATCGCCCTTGCCAGCGGCGATTATCTCTGTTTCCTGAACGCAGGCGACTGTTTTCACGAGGACGACACACTACAACAAATGGTGCATACCATCAACGGCAATGAACTGCCCGATGTGCTGTATGGAGAAACTGCTATCGTAGATCAGGACAGACATTTCCTGCGGATGCGCAGATTGTCCGCCCCCGAAACGCTCACCTGGAAAAGTTTCAAACAGGGTATGTTAGTCTGCCATCAGGCATTCTTTCCTCGTCATACGCTGGTGGAGCCCTACAACCTGAATTACCGTTTTTCAGCCGATTTCGACTGGTGCATCCGTCTTATGAAGAAAGCGCGCACCTTACACAATACCCATCTGACAATTATTGATTATCTAGATGAAGGAATGACTACCCGCAATCAGAAAGCCTCCCTGAAAGAGAGATTTCGTATCATGGCAAAGCACTACGGGCTGATCGGCACCGTAGCACATCATGCTTGGTTTGTGATTCGTGCGGTTATCCGCCGATAGCCGAAGGCATATAAAGCATTACCTGATCCAATACCACTCCTTCGTCCAACGCTTTAATTACCAGCCGGTGAGACTTCTTACCAGATACCGGAAGCACTAGTTTCCGTATGGCCTGATTACGCAATACGTTCTCTTTCCATTCTTCACTGCGCCCTTTCGTCTCATAAGAAATCACTTGAGGTTCTCCGCCATCCAGTGAGACTGAAAAGCGTAATTGCTCTCCATGTACAGGATGATTGGGCAACAAACGTATATCAACCTCTACCGAATCAGCCTTCCAACTGCCAAAGGAGAATGTCAGCGCATCGCCCTTATTAATGACTGCTGCCTTACTTTCATATCCTAAGCCTTCGAAAGTAACCGGACTTCCTTTCTTTCCACTCTTCCGATTATTCTTCCGATTCAGATTGTTTTTCCCATTTAGGTTATTCTTCCCATCCAAACCATTCCATCTATACAGGGCAGGACGTTCTTTCACCATCGGAGAAGTAGCCGTTTTCCTTTCCACCCGGTTGAACACCGGAAGTTTACGAGGTTGGAAATCCATCATACGGTTCCACTTTCCATTTTCCAATGAGTTATATTGTTTGGTCAGTACCGCAATACTGTCATAAGCAAGATCGCTTTTCTTCCAATCCACTTTTTCGTGACGGGCCAGCTGGGCATATAATAACTTCCGATTCATTTGTGCGGCAGCCTGCACCGGATATTTCACCAGCTCGAAATAAGCACTTTGCCTGCCGGATGGGACTTTCGAAGCCGCTCGCTCCACCGTCTCCGACAATTTATCATAAGCCTGCAAACGTCCGTTGATTTCTTTTTCGCTCCACGGAAGATCTTTCACAACACGATAAACAGGATCTTTCTCCTCTTCCCTTGTGTTTCCCATAAATTCAGGTTTGCGAATATGAGCCAGACGATAGTGTTCCTGCATCACAGGCAACACCGCCTTTGCGCACGAAGCTCCCAACTCCCGTTCCAACCAATGTTTCAAATGAGAGGTCACTCCTTCCGAAGCCACTGCCTCCATATTCCAGGCCATATCCATAAATAGCTCAATCTGATATTCGGCAGGCTTGATATCTCCGACATTCAATATCCACATCTTTTGTATACCTTGATCGTAAGCCAGTTTCATTTGTTGAAAAACCAGGTACGGGCTCATCGTACCCAACCAAAGATGATCATGCGGACGTCCCCAGTAAGATACATGATAATAGACTCCATTGCCTCCCGCACGTGCGCGTTCTTCAGCAGTCGGGAAATGGCGGATATAACCATAATTATCATCACACCACATCAGCGTCACATCATCAGGCACCTGCAATCCGGCATGATAAATATCGAGCACTTCTTTATAGGGAATAAAAACCTGCGGGACTTTAGTTACCTCTTTATCAACGTATTTCTCAATCAGCCCGCGTTGATCCGCAAACACACGATCTATCACGGCCTTTTGTTCCTCCACTGTCTTTGCTCCCTGCATCTTGCCATCGTGCACACCACGCATACCCAGCGTATAGAGTATTTCCTGACCTGCCACTTCTTTGACACGGTCTTCCCAGAATTTATAAACTGCAGGAGCATTATTTACATAATCATAAGCCCCCTCTCCTCTTCGCTTCCACTCGCCGGCAGCATTGCAAGCCATCGGTTCGCAATGGGAAGCGCCAATGAAGATTCCATATTTCTTCGCAGCTTCCCGGTTACCTTTAGTCAGAAAAAAAGGAAGCGTACATTCATGCATTGCCGGCCAATAGGTATTGGCTCGCAGACGAAGCAATAGTTCGAAAATACGTTCGTTGGTACGCGGACCTATCTCACCTTTCACTTTCGAAGGTTCATAAGTACGGTTGCTCCACGGCATCAAGCCCCAGTCCTCATCATTAATAAAGATACCACGATATTCCACCGAAGGAGCCTGAAGGCTTTGGAACTTTGGAGAAAGTTTAAAAAGTTCTTTCTTTTCCGGAGTGACGTCTGCCCACCATTCCCAGGGAGAGACGCCCAGCAGACGGGAGATTTCAAGTATCCCATAAGCTGTGCCATGCTTGTCACTGCCTACCACCACTAGTTTTCCTTCCGGAGAGACAGACAATAGAAAAGCCTGCTTCTTGCCTTTCAAGACAGAAACATCTACACCGGTCCGACTGATTAGTTCACTCTGTCCCACCGTTCCTATCACGATTTCCCCTGTTTTCTCATTCACTTGGGCGATTGTCGACAATACTGCCTGAATATCGCGTTCCAACATTTCCAACGCGGTACGTACAACCAATTCTTCAGAAGGGCTGCAAGCTATGGCAACCGTTTGGCCGGAAGTCAAGACAAAATCCTTGCTACGAATCGGCAAAGCAACTATCAAAAAGATGAAAAAGGAAAACAGAAGTTTATGTCTCATGGGTTCTATATATTTATAGAAGACAAAATTACGGGGTTAGAGGAAAATGTACCATAGAATAATGTACAAATCCATAGAATCCAGTCCGAACTCTTTAGAATGTTGCAGGCAGCGCAAGCAACTGGTACATCAGCGTACGTGCCATACGTATCTGCCCCTTTGTACTAGGATGTAAACGGTCATATCCTGCGTCGTAGAAGTAAATCAGTTGTTCTTCCACCATCGGGTTCAGCCCGGTTACTGCATTAAAATCAATTACGGGCACTCCCCACACATTACCGGCTTCCTTGACGGCCTGCACGTAGGCATCCACATATTCACCACAACTATTCTGATAGTTTTCATCCGGTTGTACGTTCTTCTCTCCAAAATCCGCCAGAGAGCGGTGCAACGGGGTTAATAGTACAATCTGCTTATCCGGAAACAGTTGTTTCAGCCTGTTGATTCCGATGTTGATACGTCCTTTATACGTGTTTCCATCCATTATAGGCGTACGTTTCTTGCGGGTTTCCAGCTTTTTGACCTGTCCGCGGGCTGCCATCACCTGTTCTTCTGTTTCCGTAAACCACTCTCCGATAGGCACACCGTCATTAAAATCATTCGTACCCATCAGAATCAAGATAGCATCCACTTCTCCACCGTGTTCCTGCTTTAGTTTCTCGGCCTGACGGGGCACATCATTCCATTGTCTGCCGCTGATACCATATACATAAGGAGTAATCCCCAGCCATTCCTGCAGGAAATCCCAGTATTTCTTTATTTTGTCACCATAGCAGTTGGGATCTGTAATAGAGTCTCCCAAATATCCCACTCTTTTTCCTTGCCATGGATGCCGGACAGCTCCATTATTCGTTTCAGCAGAGTTTGCAACTTTAGATGTTTGATTCTGTCCGCACAGAAAAGAGGAACAGAAAAACAGAATGGTACATGCGAGTAATAATTTGCTTTTCATCGGTACTATACATTAAATGAGAGATTTGTATCTAATATCCTGCAAATGTAATTCAAAAATAGGTAGTTTCAATCAATTTGGGCAGTCAATCTCATCCATACAACCGGACAGACAAACGGATCTCTATTTGACGATTCTTGCCAAAATGCAGATTTACAGTATTTTTTTCAAAGTTATCATTGAGTTTTACACCTAAAATCCTATCTTTGCCACAAACTTAGAAGAAAAATCGGATGTTTAACTCATTTTCATTCCATAAGGATTCCGTTCTGTAAATAATCTGTAAGCCTTCCTTTCATTACAGATTATCCCTTATGTTTTCTGACATATTCTTGTCAGAGTTATTTTCTATATCTATATTTTAAACTATTTATATGGTCAAATGGTCACAAGCATCGTCACATGCCTGCATTTGCCGTACAGCTAAAACATAAAAAACAATGAGTAACGATTTAAAAGCAATGAATAACGAATTAAAAGCAATCCACGAGTTCGATTTTACACTGATATGTAATTACTTCAAAGGACTAAAACGTCAAGGTCCGGGAAGCCCTGAAGTCACACAAAAAGCCTTAAGTTTCACCAACAGACTGTCTGACGATGCCAGAATAGCCGATATCGGCTGCGGCACAGGCGGGCAGACAATGACATTGGCCAACTATACGAAAGGGCAGATTACAGGCATCGATCTTTTCCCCGATTTCATCGAAATATTCAACAGAAACGCAATAGAAGCCCATTGCGAAGACAGAGTAAAAGGCATTGTCGGTTCTATGGACGCTTTGCCGTTTCAAGAGGAAGAACTCGATCTGATCTGGTCCGAAGGAGCTATCTATAATATAGGATTCGAACGCGGCATGAATGAATGGAACAAGTTCCTGAAAAAGAACGGATTTATCGCTGTAACGGAAGTATCTTGGTTCACACCGGAACGCCCCTCCGAAATAGAGGACTTCTGGATGGCTAATTACCCGGAAATCGATACGATTCCGAGAAAAATAGCACAAATGGAAAAAGCCGGATATATCCCGACAGCCCATTTCATCTTACCGGAAAATTGCTGGACCGAGCATTTCTATGCTCCCCAATTCCCAGTTCAGGAAGCCTTTCTGAAAGAATATGCAGGAAATGAAGCTGCCGCAGACTTCATCGCCGGTCAACGGCATGAAGAGAGCCTATATAATAAGTATAAGGAATACTACGGCTATGTATTCTATATAGGACAAAAAAGATAATTGACTATCTGCCGGAGAAGAAAGTCTCAAACTCCCAACAATTGTTTCAATTCGCCCATTCCTTCAGAAGCCCCCTTCTGAATTACATGTATCGAACGGGAAGTATGTGTATCTACCGGTTTCGGATCAATCAGATACACCTCTGCTCCTCTCGGTACATAATGAAGCAGCCCCGCCGCAGGATATACATTAAGCGACGTACCGATAATGACGAAAATATCCGCTATCTCCACATAGCGGATAGCTGTCTCTATTTCCGGCACAGCTTCTCCAAACCATACGATGAAAGGGCGTAATTGAGTACCGTCACCGGCCTTGTCTCCCATCTTCACTTCATATTCTTCCGGTTTCAGCTCTTTTATAAATTGAGGATTATATGGATCTCTGCTGGAACACACTTTTGTCAGTTCGCCATGCAGATGAATGATGTGGCTGCTGCCGGCGCGTTCATGCAGATTATCTACATTCTGCGTCACTACCGTTACATGGAAGTTTTTCTCCAGTTCCGCCAACAATTCATGTCCACGGTTCGGCTTCACCTCCAACAACTGTTTACGGCGTTCATTATAGAAATTAATCACCAGAGCCGGGTCGCGCTGATAACCTTCAGGAGTAGCCACCTGCTCCACAGGATATTTATCCCACAAACCACCCGCATCCCGGAATGTACTAATCCCGCTCTCGGCACTCATACCCGCACCCGTCAAAACTACCAGATTCTTCATTATTGTTCCTCCTTCTTTTTTAATAGCCACACAAATGTAATCAGAATCATCGAATAAAAGAAGACTTTCTTACGCTTAATCTAATCCGGTTTATGCAGAACTTTAAGATGAAAGATATAGGTAGTTAACATCAAACATACTAATATTTATTCGTCTGACTGTAGTTAAACTTTCATCTGACTGTAGTTAAACTTTCATCTGACTGTAGTTAAACTTTCATCTGACTGTAGTTATTCTTTCGTCTGACTATAGTCAGACGAAAAGGAAACTATAGTTAGACGATTAATTATCTGCATAAACTAACTTAAACAATAAGAATAAGCAGATTAAATCGCGCCAACAAAAGAACTAATTCTTTAAAGAAAAGCGATTAACTTTCACAGATATAAGAATTTTTAAATAGCAAATGCTAAATCATTCAAATAAAACACGTACTTTTGCGTTTCATAAATTTGCAATTGATTGAAAGCTAAAACCATGAAGGTGATACATTTCAATCGCCAACAAAAAACATTATATGGATAAATTCAGTTACGCTATTGGCCTCGGAATTGGTCAAAACTTATCAAGCATGGGAATCGGAAACCTTGCGGTAGATGATTTCGCACAAGCAATCAAAGATGTATTAGAAGGCAATCAGACGGCTATCAGCCACAATGAAGCCCGCGAAATAGTAAACAAATATTTCGAAGAATTGGAATCCAAGATGGGTGCCGCTGCCATTGAGCAGGGACAGGCATTCCTCGAAGAAAACAAAAAAAGACCGGGTGTAGTGGTCCTTCCCAGCGGATTACAATATGAAATCATCAAAGAAGGAACAGGTAAAAAGCCGCAGGCTACCGATCAGGTAAGATGCCACTATGAAGGTACATTGATTGACGGTACACTGTTCGACAGCTCTATCCAACGCGGAGAACCGGCTGTATTCGGCGTTAACCAAGTAATCCCGGGATGGGTGGAAGCTTTGCAGCTGATGCCGGAAGGTTCTAAATGGAAACTGTATATTCCGTCAGAACTCGCTTATGGCGCAAGAGGTGCCGGAGAAATGATTCCTCCTCACAGCACACTCATTTTTGAAGTAGAATTACTCGAAGTATTATAAATAAAAAATTTCAAAGCAAAATGAAAAAAGTTAGTATTTTTATGGCAATCGCCGCTGCAGCAAGCCTTGCTTCTTGTACAGCTCAAGCTCCTAAAGCAAATCTGAAAACAGACATCGACTCACTGTCGTATTCTATCGGTATGGCTCAGACTCAAGGTCTGAAAGGCTATCTGACAGGCCGTCTGGATGTTGATACTACTTACATGGCAGAATTCATCAAAGGTTTGAACGAAGGCGCAAACAAGACTAGCAAAAAAGACATCGCTTACATGGCAGGTCTGCAAATCGGCCAGCAAATCAGCAACCAGATGATGAAAGGTATCAACCAGGAATTGTTTGGCACAGACTCTACTAAAACGATCAGCAAAGAAAACTTCATGGCAGGTTTCATCGCAGGTACTTTGGAAAAAGGCGGCGTAATGACTATGGAAGCAGCTCAAGAATATACTCGTACAGCTATGGAAACTATCAAAGCAAAAGCTTTGGAAGAAAAATATGCTGACTATAAAGCTGAAAACGAAAAATTCCTTGCTGAAAACAAGACTAAAGAAGGCGTAAAAACTACTGCAAGCGGTCTGCAATACAAAGTAATCACTGAAGGTAAAGGTGAAATTCCGGCTGACACTTGCAAAGTGAAAGTGAACTACAAAGGTACTTTGATCGACGGAACAGAATTCGACAGCTCTTACAAACGTAACGAACCGTCTACTTTCCGTGCTAACCAAGTAATCAAAGGTTGGACAGAAGCATTGACTATGATGCCTGTAGGTTCTAAATGGGAACTTTACATCCCGCAAGAACTTGCTTACGGTGCAAGAGAATCTGGCAGCCAAATCAAACCGTTCTCTACTTTGATTTTCGAAGTTGAACTGTTGAGCATCGAAAAAGATAAGAAATAAGAAAGTTCTTTTCTAAATAGAAAAAGGAAAGAGGCACAAAACGTTTGTGCCTCTTTTTTTGCTTTTTCCTATTTTTTCTCTCGGAAAAGAAGAATAATTAAAATAAATCTCTATATTTGCTTACTATTTGATAACAACAGGAAATTACAATTTATTATTATGGAAAGAATAGACAACCTCGACAGGCAGATCTTAGAGATTATCTCCCAGAATGCCCGCATCCCTTTTAAAGACGTAGCAGCCGAATGTGGAGTATCACGCGCAGCTATTCATCAGCGTGTGCAAAGACTGATTGACCTAGGTGTCATTGTAGGCTCTGGTTACCATGTGAACCCGAAATCATTGGGCTACAGAACTTGTACATACGTAGGTATCAAGCTGGAAAAAGGCTCTATGTACAAATCTGTCGTAGCGGAATTACAAAAGATTCCCGAAATAGTGGAATGTCATTTCACTACAGGTCCGTACACAATGCTGACAAAACTTTATGCATGCGACAACGAACATCTGATGGATTTGCTGAACAACAAAATGCAAGAAATACCGGGTGTAGTAGCTACCGAGACTTTGATTTCTCTGGAACAGAGTATCAAGAAAGAGATTCCCATCCGCGTTGAAAAATAATTGTGATGGAGTTTCTAAATGAATATCACCTTGCAGGGTTATTCATCGGAATCTGTACCTTTTTGATTATCGGCCTTTTTCACCCCGTCGTGGTAAAGGCCGAATATTACTGGGGCACAAAATGCTGGTGGATATTTCTGGTACTCGGTATTGCCGGTGTGATTGCCTCCTTAAGTATTGATAATGTGATCTTATCTTCTTTATTAGGCGTGTTTGCGTTTTCTTCCTTCTGGACGATCAAAGAGGTTTTCGAACAGGAAGAACGGGTACAAAAAGGATGGTTCCCCAAGAATCCGAAGCGCAAATATAAGTTCTAAAAGCAGAGGATGATTGTTTTTTTCTCGAAAGAATTTGCATAATTCGACGGAAAATACTACTTTTGTCACCGCATCCAGTTAATGGATACATCGGGCTTTTAGCTCAGTTGGTTAGAGCAACAGACTCATAATCTGGAGGTCCTAGGTTCAAGCCCTAGATGGCCCACTTTTAAAATCAAGGAGTTACGAAATTCGCAACTCCTTTTTTCTTGCCTTTGCGTAAACAATGCGTAAACAAACTGTTTGAGTTGACCGTGTTTTACACATAGAATTTCTATGATGCTCCATGCAATCCTGTAGCATCTTTACCCGAAGTTTTGTTAGTGTGACGACACTTTACGATTAAATAATTAAATAAACTCAAATATACTCCATTTGTATATTGATTTACAGAATAATGTTGTAACTTTGCAAATGCAATGCATTTATGGCGAGCCATGACCAAGATGTGCTCTTTCCTAAATAAAAAGGAAAAGTGAGTTTGCCTAACCATCGTGGGAGGGTCATCCCATTCCGATGAATCGAAGCGTAGAGGGAGTATTAGTCGGAAGATACTCTATTTCAAACAATACGTGAGAGTTGCTTCAGGGGTTAAGACCGATTAGCAGAAGCCCGGTTACCAGTCAGCGACAGAAGACAACGAGATTGCACCGCTGCATATAACGACAATGTTTTTATCCGTCAAGGGATAGGGACTCAGTGGTTATATGCAGCGTTTTGTATATGTACGCCTCACATTGCAAAGCGGCTGTATTCAGAGGTTATGTTGAACATAAACAATGAATGCAATGGAAAAATTAACCAAGTCATTGTCTCTTTTCAAAGAGCGTAACTGTTCTGTCTCTATCGTGTTGGATTCACGTACCCGCAGAAAGAATGCGTGTGAGTTTCCATTATCTCTTCGTTTCACGATTGACCGCAAGTTCTTCTATTTTACAGTTGGAAGTTCTTTTACTGAGAAAAAGTTCTCGGACATCTGCAATGCGACGAAATGTAAAAGCGAGAACTACAAATTTCAGAAGGAGTGGAAAGATACCATTGCCCCCAAGTACAAAGAAATCTTGATGAACCTGAACAAAGGCGGCATCCTGACATTTGAGATGGTACGTCAATGTATCATGGGTGAAGAAGTGGGGCTATCCAAAGAGGACACAACCCAATCACAATCCTTTATTAGTATATGGAAGCAAGTCATTCACGAATTGCGTACAGAAGACGGAGGAGCACGTTTCACCACGGCAGAGAGTTATGAGTGTTCGCTCAAATCATTCAGAAAGATTCTTGGAGAAAATGCAATTAAGGGCTTTTGTATCTGTGCGGCAGAACTTCAGAAGTGGAAGGATGGTATGCACAATGGAGTAAAAGACGAAAATGGTGCGATTGTCGGTAAAATCAGTGACACTACGGCCGGCATCTACTTGCGCTGTTGCCGTGCCGTATGGAACAGGTGTGTGCATGAGGGCTACCTCAAAGATGTTCCCTATCCTTTTTCCAACAAAAAAGAGAAAGGACTTGTGAGCATTCCCAAGAGTGCAAAACGCAAGCAGAGCTTCTTGAACGTAAACCAGATGACGGAACTATACAACCTTTTCGTATCAAAGAAGTATCCAGAACGTTGGTCGGAAGAATATGTGCAACGTGCGCATTATTCATTGGGATTATTTCTTGCCCAATATCTTTGCAACGGTTTCAATATGGCTGATGCTGGCCGCTTGACCTATAATAGTTATTATTATCAGACAAATGGCAAAGCTTTCCGCTTCAATCGAAAGAAAACATCCCGACGGAGTGCTGACGGCTCAGAGGTGATAGTCCCTATCATCCCTCCCTTACGATATATCTTGGATGAGATAGCCGCACCTCAGACTCGGGACAGTTTTGTGTTCCCCGATATATTAAAAGGAGCGGAAACGGAAGAGTTACGCCGCAAATACACCATGCAAGAGAACTCAAACGTGAAAGACCGCGTCATTAAGATTTGCCATGAGGCATTGAATTGGGATAAGTCCATCTGTCCGTCCGGCACATGGTGCCGACACTCGTTTGCTACTAATCTGCATAATGCCGGAGTGGATATGGATTATATCTCTGAAAGCATGGGGCATTCAACTTCTGATCATGCCATTACCCAAATCTACATTGAGCATTATCCTCTTGATATACAGATGCAGAACAATTCAAAACTACTAAACTTGGAGAATTCTTCTGAAAGGGATGCTCTGTTGGCGAAGCTGGCAATCATGTCCACAAAAGAACTGCTTAAATTATTCAGACAACCTTAATCCGTAATGCTGATGATAAACTTCATAGAAAGGATAAAATCCTATTCCAAAAGAAAGGATACTGCTGATATGGCTATCCGTGCGTGGAAATCGGCCAATGAGGAAGCGTATGCCAACTTTTGTAAGCGCATAGATGCTGTGGCTAAAGGTAACATATCAGTTATGATGGACATGTATCTGATGATGCGGGATTGCGTACCACCTGAAGCCTTGATGATGTATAACTGGCTCTCTGATTTTGTAAACGGCAAGGATGTGTCAGACATTGCAAACCAACAATGGGCTGGCCAATATACCGAGACCATTGCCCGATGTATCACCAACAAGTGTTTGTGGATAGGCATCAATGTGAAAACAGGTACGGTAGAATTGTTTCCTTCTCCGAAATCGGGACTGTTGATGGTGCATTCTGAAACGCCTATTGAAATATGGAATCGTCTGCCGCAGGGGTTGAGGTCCTACTTGATTGGGCAATTAGATATGTTCATGAGAAACAGCAAAGGATGTTATCTGTTGAGCAAACTGGAAAGAAAAATGGTTTATCAGTTCCTGACCTATATCTCTCAAATTATTTTCCTCTCTTATGCGGTGTTCATTGGTGGGTTCATGGCTAACCTGTATGACCGTGTAATGGAAAAGAAAGAGGATTTGGTTTATTGTATGTATTATTTCGTGGTGTTTGACCATGGCTTGTCCCGTATGGCCAAGTTACTCAACCGTCTGCTGAACAGCGAAGAGGTTGACCATGGCGATATGCTTTTGGTAAAATCATGTGTTACCATGCTTGCCAATAGAAGTATAGAGATGGGTACAGAAACCAAAGCAGACTGGGAAGATACCATAGAAAGCTGTACCCCGGAATTCTGGAAGGAGGTGATGTTTGCCTTACGAAAAGTAAAAGGCAGGCGAGGCAATAGAAAGGTGATACAATCATTGGATGATATTCTTTTGGGCGACAAGGAACGTATCAAGCAGGGTATCCTTTTGTTTCTTAAAGAGAATACAGAGGACATAAGTCTTGCCTATCTGTTGAAATCATTGGTAAAGTCCGGCAAAATAAAAGCGTCCACAAGATACATGACATTCCACCGTGCCATAGAACAGTTCTCTCAACGACATTACGGGCACGATATACCACAGAAGCGATACGGGGAAATCAAGGAACTTACTTTAAACTCACCCCAAAGAGGAAGCAGTTACACCAAAGCAAAACGGATAATAGACCGAT
>CAPYSS010000002.1:0-239256 GCA_948742525.1 Bacteroides caecimuris
CCTTGGATGATTTGATGAAGATGAAATCCATACGCGATATATCTTGGTTACTATGGTGCAAAGGTACAAAATATATCCTGAAATATGGTATCAAATAGTACCAATGTTTTCTAAAACTGTGAAATTTCGTGAGTATTCAAACCAAATGAATATATCTGTAAATAACTGATATACAAAGATAACTCATAAAACGGAATTTCACTGAATATATTTAGCGAATAGTGGGCTACGACTTATCATTATTATATGTTTGTGAATGCTAAAACGCAGGCAATTGTGAAGTGGGGGAATATTTTTGGAGCCAATATACCACAAAGCCATATTGATTTCATAAACCGAAAATACAAACGAGATGCCAAAAAGCATATTGAGGTTGTTCCGATTCTTCATCATCAATAACGGAAAAACATGATAGAGTATGAATTTGAGTCTGAAACATGCGATGGAACGTGCGTATTGGGTGGCGTATAATAATTAAAATATTTACTAACAAGAATACTCCTTTTAGTTTCAATTAAAAATGAACCGAAAGAATCTATTAAAATATATCGCAACGGCATTATTGGGCAGTGTAGCTGCCTATGTGTCGATTAAATTACCTTTATTACATGCGGAAACAATCTTTTTTTTGACTGTTATTGCAATGCTAATCATATATATGTATGCGAATAAAAAAATACGGTATATGATACAGTTGTCTTTCCTGTGGGGAGTAATATATGCACTTGTAATAATGGTATTTCGAGGTGTATCTCGGAATCATGCCATTCTCATCGGTTTTCCTGCTATTGTGTTGTTTACTTGGGCATTGGCTTATGCCTATCGCAATAAGCTTTCTGCTAAGAATATATTGGCAGTCTCTTTGATGACTCTTATTTTATTGGAAGGACCGGTACGGATTATAAACTATTCTTCCACACTGGTTTCTTTGCCGTCTTTTATTTTTAATATAACAGGTATACTCATTGGCAATATGTTGTTTATAAAGCGCAATAAGGTAGCAGGTTTTTCCTTTTTAATTGTATTTGGATGTGCGGTATGGATGTTTTGTGAAGGAGGTGCCATGTGGGCAAATAGAATATTTAATGGAACTTTTACAGGTAAAATCTGTACTCCGATTGACGATAATTATAAATTGTACGATGAGAAAGGAGATGTGCTGTTTTTATCTGAAATGGAGGGCAAAATTGTGTTATTGGATTTTTGGTGTAACGGCTGTGGAGCTTGTTGGCGGAAGTTTCCTGTGATACAGAGCTTATATGATACACATCGAATGAATGGTAACGTTGTTATTGCCGGAGTTTTTGTTGAGAGTAAGAACGGGGAGTATGAGAATAATATGAAAAAATTCCATAAGAAATATACTTTCCCGGTATTCAAAGTTTCTAAAGAGGATTCTTTAGTGAAGAAACTGGCAATAAAATATTTCCCAACAATTGCTGTGATGGATGCAAACGGAGTCTTTCGAGGTTTGGGAAGTACTGAAGTTGTGATGAGTATATTTGATGATTTGGTGGAGAGTTTAAAATAGTGGTATATTTATCTATTGATAATTTGAAATACAAACTTATATTGAAACGAAAAATGAGAAGAATCGTAGCATATACTATCATACTTTTAATGTCGTGTTTGTGTTCTCTGTCGGCTGTCGCTTCGTCCGGGCAGAAAGAGGATATCACGTCTTTGGAGTCGGAAATGATTGTGTTCTTTCAAGCAACGTTGGAGAAAAACTATGGAGATAAAGATGCAGTCTGCCTGTTTGCAGAAGCCCTGCGACGCTACCATTTCAACTATTTGCTGGAGGTAGACAAGGATAGGTTAAAACGAATAAATGAAAAGCTTTACACGGGTGGCATCCTTTATTCCTACTTCCTTGATGGAGCTATCCTGAATGATTCATGTATGTTGTTTGTTCCTACTGGTGTTTCTCCGTCAGCATATCGTCGTTCTGATGCTTATCGGCAGGCATTAAAGAAGTTGCAGGTTAAGGATTCTTATTCTGTTGGTCTAATTGTCGATTCCGCAAAGTATATGTATAATAAAGCGCAAGTGGAGGATATCCCCTTGCCATTGAAGAAGCGAGAAGATGGTTTTACATATTGGCAAAGAGAATTATTACAGGCAGTTCATCCCGCTTTGAAGGTGATTGCCAAGGTTGAAGATGAAACTGGAGGAATTCCTCCTTCGTCTGTGCTATTTGGGATGATCGCTAATAATACGGAGAATATTTGCGAAGGCTTTAAGGATGATCGGGAGGTGCAAATGTTTCTAACGCTTTATTTTTGGAAGTATTTGTGTCATTTTGCAAATATAGATTTCTATACAGGAATGGATAAAACGAAGTTATATCTAGATATGAGAAGATAAGAAGTATAAGTTTAATTTCATCAATAAATTGGTGATAAATCATTTTTATAATATGAACAGACAGAAAATTTATTTGGCAATAGTCTTGGCATTGATATTCATGTCAAGTTGTGGCTCTTCTGCTAAGGTAGCAAAGAATCATGATGAAATGAAGAGTGATCCAAGAATATCGGATTATCTCAACATCAGTAAAAGAGAGCGTGCATTAGTTGATTCTATTGTAGCATTGGATGAATATGCTGTATTTCTTGATTCATACAAAAAGTATCGGACAAAGAAGAATGCTATGTGTGGGGGCGAAGATGTGGAACAAACGAAAGAGTTTGCGGAATATTCGGCAGCGTGTTCTAAAATATTAAGAATCACGGATGAGTTAAAGTTAAGTGTGAATGCATCTGTTGCTGTGTTTGAGAAGATGCGTGAAGTTGCTAATAATAAATAGAATCAATAAAGAATATGATCCGGGAAGATAAAACGCCAGCTAAAAAGATGCTGTCGACCAAGAATAACATTTATATAGGACTGTGTATCTTATATCTAGTGTTGTTAATGATAAACAGGAAATATCCAATAGGAGATATAACACTGCATATCGTTTATCTTTCAACCTGGTCTTTTCTTTTATTGTGGGAAGTAGTAGATGTACTAATAAATAGAAAGAAGAATATTAGCTTCATAGTTATAATTTCGATGGTGCTGGTTATGTACATTGCAAATATGTTGAGGTGAGAAATCGAACGTCTTGTATTCATCAATAACGGAAAAATATGATAGGATATGAAATAGCTATTAATGATCAGTCACCTGTGGTTGTCACGTCACCTGATGTGGCATCTGTCATGGTGCATAGCAATTACTCTTTCGGTGATAGTATGTATGTAGGAGGCTTGGATACTTCGAGAAGAATCGTTTGGATAGATGAAAAACTGAAAGTGGGAGATAGGATTCGAATAAAGGTTGTTGAAGTGTCAGCGGTATCTCCTACTGTGAAGATGATCTATGATCGGGAAGAATTGAAGGCAAAATACGAACAGCTTAAAGCCGAGCTTGAGGCAAAGGGACTTATATAGAATATTGATATGAAAGGACTTTTAGTAAAAAACAAAGATAAAATTAGCAAGGCTGGCATTCCTCAAAATGGAGTTGCTCTTATTGCTAATATTACTTGGCATAGTGGTGCGTCTTGGAGCGTTGGTGGTTTGCGGGTGTCTGATGAGATGCATTTGGTATGGGACGGAGGACTATTGGAAGTCGGGGATGTGGTAGAAGTGGAAGTGGCAGAATTTGATGAGGCTTCGGCGACTGTTTGGGAGGAAAAGCATTGCTGTCCGACACAAACGGCATCGGACGACACAGATAATCCGAAGGAATGGGAACATAAACTGGATCTCTACTACCGATTGAAAAAGGTATTGGAGGATGAGAACTTAATTTAATACTAGGATAAAGATGATAAGACTCCTTTATATTTTGTTTGCCGCAGCGTGTATAGGCAGTATATTTGTATATTCCCACCAATTTACAGATGCATATATTGTGCCTAAATGGTGCTGCGCTTTGTTTGTGCTGTTATGGATGCTGGTGTATGCTGCATTTCTGGCATTGCAGCGTAAATCCATAGTGACGGATATGACGATATGGGGGACTATCATTGTTTCCAGTTGTTGGGTGCAGGCTGTTTATGGAATATTGCAATACGTAGGTTTATTTCCTTCTCATGCAACCTTCCGTGTGACCGGTAGTTTTGATAATCCGGCAGGATTTGCCGCTTGCCTTTGTGCTGGATTGCCTTTTGTCGTTTTTCTGATCGTACATAAAAATAAGTATATTCGATATGCCGGATGGCTGGCAGGGGGAGTGATGGTGTTGGCGGTATTTTTATCTCATTCGCGATCCGGCATGGTAAGTGTCATTGCGGTATGTATCATGTATTTGTGTGGAAGATTCGTTCATGGGAGATTATGGAGATATTTACTATCGGTATCTATGATAGGATTGTTAATAATCGGCTCCTATTGGTTGAAAAAAGATTCGGCAGATGGTCGGTTGTTGATTTGGCGGTGTGGTTTGGAGATGGTGAAAGATGCTCCTTGGACGGGACATGGCATCGGAAGTTTCGAGGCTAAATATATGGACTATCAGGCGGATTATTTCAAAGAATATGGTTCGCAAAATCGCTATGCAATGTTAGCGGATAATGTAAAGCAGCCTTTTAATGAATATTTGGGAGTTCTGATTAATTTCGGTATTGTCGGATTAGCTTTGCTTTTGGGTATGGTGGGGGCGCTTGTGTATTGTTATAGGCAAAATCCTACACAGGAAAAGAAAATAGCTCTTTATGCTTTGCTATCAATAGGCGTATTCTCTTTCTTTTCCTATCCGTTTACGTATCCTTTCACGTGGATGGTGACATTTCTTGCCGTTCTCATGTTGGCTGCTGATTATTTGAAGCGGATAAAGATAGGCACCACATGGGCCAGGAATATAATGTATTCCGTAACGGTGGTGTCTTGCTTTTGGGGACAGATTAGGCTGGGCGAACGTACACAGTCGGAACGCAGTTGGCAGGAGGCTTCGGAGTTAGCTCTTTGTCATTCGTATGATGAGGCGCTTCCGTACTATGTGAGTCTGAAACACCGATTCGAAGATAATCCTTATTTCTTGTATAATTATGCTGCTGTTTTCACGGAAGCCAAAGAATACGAGAAGGCTTTGAAGGTAGCGTTGGAGTGTCGCAAGTATTGGGCAGATTATGATCTTGAATTATTATTGGGTGATATTTATAGAGAGAAAAAGGATTATAAACAGGCTGAAGAATACTATATGAGTGCTTCGTATATGTGCCCTAGTCGTTTTTTGCCTCTTTATCAATTGTATGAACTGTATAAATGCATAGGTAACACAGAGAAGGCTTCGGAATTGGCAAAGATACTTTTGGAAAAGCCTGCAAAAGTAAATTCGGCGTTGATAAGGAGAATACGATATATGGTGAAAAAAGATGGTTTAATTAATAGTGTACGAAGATGAAAAAGAATTATAAGATCATACTTCTTTTCTGCTTACTGATAGGCGGAATAATGGCTGATGCTTCTGCAAAGAGAAAAAACTCCTTCGTAAGAAAGGATGAAATATTTTCTTATTATTCGAAGTTTGTTTCCGAAGTTTGGGACATCTCGTGGAAGAAACCGAAAGGCTTTACGGATTTGATGAAGAGCGAGACGTGGGCGTTCGGCAAGAAAGACCCTTATTCTTTATTTTATCAGCTGACCGTTGAGTCAGTCGATAAGGATTGTCTCATCATGTATCCCGAACTGAAGATGGTGACGCCTTTCCCTGATATTGCATGGACGGAAAAATGTGGAAAACCGGAATTTCTGAGAAATTATGTTATGATGGAGGTCGGTGATTCTTTGATTGAAGAACGAATGACGGTGTTTTCCGGAACTGAGGCTCCGATGAATGCAGATACGGTGTTCGTGTTCCGCACTGCATTGAAGAACGTTTATAAAGGATATTCATATTGTACAAGCATCTATGCCTGCAAGGAAGGTCGACCGCCTATGATATTCCGTTGCTTCTTTACAGAAAAAGGAAAAGCAAAGGAAAAGCTGTATCTTTCAAAGTTCTACAAGTCGGTGAACTACGGAAACAACAAGGAGTGGAAAATGGATGTTGATAAAATGCGTGAGGCTTCTTCCCGGATATTCTATTCGTTTACGAACGCAGAGCGGAAAGGGCTTTTTAGTGAATATCAGGTGGAGTGTGAACGAGACTTTCATATAAAATTGAGTATGCCGACAGGATTTGAGACCATTGATAAAATGGTCTCATTCAGAGTGAATGAAGGAAGAAGCATAGGCTCGTTCTATCGTGTGGCGTTGGAATCAGAAAATAAAGATTGCCTGATTCTATATCCATTCTTTATTAAAAATAGCCCTCATGGTATTGCAAAAAATATGGCTTATGGTGAAGTAATGGCGGCATTGAACTTAGCATCGGAAGAAGATGACGAGATGGGACCGAATCTGGTGAATGGCAAATTTGTGCTTTCAAGAAGAAAAAAGACAAGTCGCAATAAGGAAACGGTACAGTTCGACACTGCCCGCTATATGAGAGTGATCGCAGAGGAGAATATGGAGAATTATTGCAATGCCGATACAGTATATGTATATGAAGTTCCGTTATTGAAACCTTATAAAGGAGTTTATACGAAGTGTATCGGGATAAATATGGTGAAAAAGGGGCATCCGTATGGAATGGCAAAAATCCTTCTGATGGAAGGAGACAATGCGAAAGATAAATACATGAAACAGTTTTTCGAAAGTATACGTTACAGTGATAGTATGCTGGGAGAAAATAGTGAAAAAGCCTGCAAAAGTAAATTCAATGTTAATCAAGCGGATAAAATATCAACTCAAAAAGGAGCGTGAACCTTTAATATTATGAATATAATATGTAATTATGCGGCATTCATAATGTTTTTCCTTAATGTATACCTTTATATTTGGAATCCTTTGGGGAAACATTATGATTTAATTAAAATAGTGTTTGGTTGGGTAATTGCTTTGTTTGTATTTAATTATTTATTTCGGCATAGCAAAATAGAAAGGATAGGATATGTTATATCTATAACGTTTCTTGCCTTAGCTTATTTTGTGATTCCAACATAGGCTCTGTTTGGTTATAATAGTTCTCCTTATGGCTCGTTTATGGTGCTTTAGTTACTATATGTCGAGATATTTTCTATCTCTCTGTATCCATAGCAGTCGTTATTAACTGCAAAACTGTAAATTGAAAGTTAGTTAGGACTAAGTGCCTGACAATATATTATTTGTAACAAAAAACAATTATGAGAAAGTATATCCTTTATTTGTTAGCTATCCTGTTGGCAGCTTGTTCGAAAAGTGTGCCTTATTCTGACGAAACTATTAAAAACGACTTGCGTGTACCTGCTTATCCGCTGCTGATGCTCCACCCGCATCTGCGTTTATGGTCGACAGCAGATCAGCTGACGGAGAAGAATATGACTTTCACAAACGGAAAGAATCTTCCTTTTGTCGGTTTCCTGAGGGTGGACGGAACGATGTATCGCTTTATGGGTAGTCGTGATCTGCCCATGCAAGCCATTGCAACAATGGCATACGATTATGAAAGCTGGGAAGGAAAGTACACCTCTCTTAGACCGGATGAAGGCTGGGAGCAACCGGATTTTAATGATCAATATTGGCAGGTAAATGAAGGTGCATTCGGTACGCGCGACAGACGTGAAACAAGAACGCAGTGGCTTTCTACTGATATCTGGGTGCGGAGGGAAATCGTGGATATTGATCCATATTTGCTTGAGAACAAGAAGATATATTTGCGTTATTCGTATGATGACATAGTTCAATTATATATTAACGGAAAACTAGTCGTAAGTGCGGACCGCGCAGCGGCAAATTTAAAAGTCGAGTTGCCGGATTCTATCTTGAATACAATGAAGGAAGGGAAAGCCCTTATTGCAGCTCATTGTGAGAATAAAAAAGGTAGTGCATTGATTGATTTCGGCTTATTTGCAGAGGAGCCGGGAATATTGGTAGAAGGCATAGCTCCTGTTTCTAATGAGAAGGAATGGATTGGGAAATATACAACAGAACAACCGGAAGAGGGTTGGGAAATGGCTGCTTTTAATGATAGCACATGGACACAAGGAAGCGCTGCTTTTGGCACGGAAGGCGGACCGAGTGTTGGTACTCCCTGGAATACCAATAGGCTATGGATCAGGAGGGAAGTCTCATTCGATCCTTCTTTAGTGAAAAACAGACAACTTTTTGTGCGTTATTCGTATAATGATGGTATGCAACTGCTTATTAATGGAAAGGAGCTTGTACGTACGGGAACGAAGGCACGCAACGACGTGAAAGTGCAGATCCCGGATTCTATCTTAGAAACAATGAAAGATGGGAAAGCTTTGTTTGCAGCACGTTGCGTGAATTGGGGAGGTACTTCCTTTGCTGATTTCGGGTTGTATGGTGAGCTGAAAGAAGCCGGGCAAAAATCAGTGGATGTGCAGGCTACCCAAACACATTATACTTTTGATTGTGGAGATGTGGAATTGAAACTGACATTTACAGCTCCTTATTTATTGGATGATTTGGAACTGTTAAGTCGTCCGGTTAATTATATTTCTTATCAGGCTAAGGCATTGGACGGTAAGGAGCATGATGTCGCTATTTATTTTGAAATGGATCCTCATAAAGCCTTTCGTGCCGGACAGTCTACGGAGATGTATGAAAAAGACGGTTGGGTGATGATGAAGACTGGTCGGGAGAATCAGAAGTTGTGGGTAGATAAGCTGAAGGATGCTCCGGCTTGGGGATATTTCTATTTAGGAGCGAAAGAGAATGTTACTTATGCACAAGGGGATGCAGCAGAGATGCGGGCGCATTTTATGAAAGAAGGTGATTTGAAAGGAATGCGTCGGTCGAATGAAAAACGTTATGCGGCAATAGCACAGAAGCTGGAAATGAATAGTGAGTTTCCCCAACATCTGATTGCGGCTTTCGATGGATTGTATACAATGGCTTATTTCGGTGAGGACCTACGACCTTATTGGAATAAGGACGGAGATAAAACGATAGAAAGGTTATATGAAGACGCGGAAAAAGTATATAAAGAAACAATGGCAAGGTGCTATGCTTTTGACAGGCAATTGATGGAAAATGCTTGCCGTGTCGGTGGTAAAGAGTACGCAGAACTGTGTGCTTCGGCATATCGTCAGGCTGTTTCGTCTTTCCAGATGTCTAAGAATTCGAGTGATGAGTTGCTCTATTTTACTACGTTGGTGGGTTCGCTGGATATTTATTATGCTGCTTCACCGCTATTTCTTTGTTACAATCCCAATCTGCTGAAAGCAATGTTGAATCCTTTCTTCTATTATAGTGAGAGTGGTAAATGGAATAAGCCTTTCCCGGCTCATGATTTGGGCGGTTATCCGTTTGTAAACGGACAAGCGAAAGGGGGAGATTTACCGGTTGAACATGCCGGAAATATGCTGATTATGGTGGCTGCTATGGCTAAAGCGGAAAAAGATGCATCTTACGCAAAGGCTCATTGGGAGACTCTCTCCAAATGGGCGGGTTATTTGATGGAGAACGGGGTTGATACCGATAAACAGATTGATACTGACAGCTTTGCCGGCCGCTATTCTCATAATGCTAATTTGTCTGCCAAAGGAATTCTAGGTATTGCATCGTATGCTCTTCTGGCAAAAATGCTAGGTAAACAGGAAGATGCTGAAAAATATTTGGCAGCAGCAAAAAGAATGGCGGAAGAATGGGAGAAGCAGGCTTCTGACGGAGACCATTATCGTTTGGCTTTTGATCAGCCGGATAGCTGGGGGCAAAAGTATAACTTGATTTGGGATAAACTCCTTGACCTTCATGTTTTCCCAGATAGAGTAGTAGAATTGGAGACAGCCTTTTATAGGACTAAATTGAATACTTACGGTTGTCCGTTGCATAGTAAAACTGATTATGCGAAAGCTGATTGGACTGTATGGACGGCTGCATTGCAAAATGACCGACTTATGTTTCGTGAGTTTATTCTTCCGCTTTACAATTATATGAATGAAAACAAATGGCGTGTACCAATGGCGGACACTTATAATGTTGTGAATCAGAAAACAAGAGTCACATCATGGGGAAGACCGGTAACGGGGGCCTATTTCATAAAATTATTGGAAACGGTTATTGAATGATGTTGATTTAATGTGTATATTTGTATAGTAATACAAGAGGAAACATGAAAGCAATATAAATCCCATAAATATAATCAGATAATTATGAAAAACATTTTACTTTCCAAAGTAACGATGTGCATAATTGCACTGTTTACTTTAACTTTATCAGCTTCTGCACAAAATACAAATGCGACAGATGAGTACAAAGAAACGTTGAAGAAAATCATGAATTTTTCTGGTACTTCGACTACTACGGATGACTTTCTCCAGAGATTATCATCTATAATGAAATTGAATGCGCCGAAAAAGAATGAGGCTTATTGGAATGAGTTCTCTAAAAACTGGAAAGAGAAAGTAGAAAATAAGGTGTTTGAAATGTATATGCCTGTTTATGAGAAGCATTTAACATTGGAAGAATTAAAAGCTGTTGCTGCATTTTATGAATCTCCCGTAGGTAAAAAATATAAAGAGGCTTCATTGATGGTTATGCGTGAGACAACGCCGTTGTTAGTGCAGCAACTCCATACCGAGATGTCCAAAGAGGTAATGCCGGAGAAAAGTGAACGAGTAAAAAGAGGTGAACAGCGGTTGAAAGAATATGAGCAAAAGCAGAAGCGTGATAAAGAATTATATGCACAAGCCTATATGCTTCCAAGCGATAGTATAGTGATAGTTCCTGAAGAAGTGTATGAGAAAGCGTATAGGAATGGGTGGTCTACAACTCCTTCCTTATATTCGATTGAAAGAAGAAAGAATGATACTAAAGTGACATTTATACAACCTATTTATTGGGACTGGCAATGGTTGTATTATAGTCCGGGATTTAAGATTGTCGATAAGAAAAGTGGCGATGAATATAATGTGAGAGGATATGATGGTGGGGCTCCGATGGGTAGGCTGGTGGCTGTCAAAGGATTTAATCATAAATATATTTATATCAGCCTTCTATTCCCGAAACTGAAGAATAGTGTGAAAGAAATAGATATTCTTGAGTTGCCACACGAAAAGGATAAAGAACAGTTGCCTTCTAATGATAATGGAAAGTTTAAATCATATTTTAATATAAAGGTGAAGGATTATCAGGTCGTTTCCGAGAAGAAAAATAAGAAAATCTATTATTAGTTCAAATGATTGTTAGAATTTGAAATGATTCTTTGCCATTTAACAATCGACCTTCTTCTTGCTGATAAGTTGCTGTCTCTTTCCGTGAAGGATGTGAGGGAGGAAAACTCAACTTTATTGTGTCTTTAGCCATTTATTCTAAGGACAATATTGATTCAAAAAAAGGAAAATTATTGGTCAAATGGGATGAGTGGCGGGATTTGGGGTGTTACAATATGAGAGGGAAACTAAAAAAAATCCTTGCCGCTACACCCCTGTAGCGCATATTCCATGTCATAGAGGTGTAACGCCCCCTTGTGCTATAGCGAAACAACCTGTAAATTTGCAGAAAAATAAAACGAGTCATTTATCTCTATTTTTCTGATAATTATGAAAATACTCACAAGGTTGATTTCTGTTTTTTTGTTTGTTGCAATTGGTAGTCTCTTTTTCTTTATATGATTTTGGAATCATATCTTCTAATAAAGAAGTAACTTGTAATTTTAGTTTTACGAATAATAGCTCTAATAAGTTTATTATTCATAATGTAATAACAACATGTGGATGTACTGTACCTGTTTGGAATAGAAAACCGATAGCTTCTAATACCCGGGATTCTATCTCAGTAAAATTTAAAAGTAATTATACGGGAGTTAGCCATAAAACTATCATTATAGAAGGGAATTGTAAACAGAAAATTGAACTAAAAATAAGAACTTCAATTTGTAATTAGAAAATATATAATATACGTGTTTTATGTAAAGAAAGAACTGTGTCATGAAAAAAAACATCTTGATTTTATTTTTGTTTTTGCCTTTTGTTTGTTTTGCTCAAAAAGTAACTTATGGCGATAATAGCGTTCGCATAGAAGGCAAAACTTTCTTGTATTTTGATGCAGAAGGTAACCCTATTACAGAGCAGGCTCACGGGGATTCTCTAGAAACTCATAGATATATAATTTCTATTAAAGGAACAGATGAAATACCAGAAATCCATCTAGTTTATAAACATCCTAAACTTGAAACATTGATAGGTAAAATTCTTCCTAAAATAGACCTAAATGATATTAACGGAAAGTCTATTGATTTTGATGAATCTGAGTATACAGTTATATGTTTTTGGAACAGGCATTGTCGTATTTGTATTCGGGAGCTTGTTGTTTTAGATATACTTGCTGAAGATTATTCGAATGTTCAGTTTGTCGGATTGACCCCTGATTCTCCTGAAGAAGTGCATAAGTTAATGAAAAGGCTTAAGCTAGAATGGGAAGATATAGAAATTGTTCCTAATTATAACGAAGAATTTACTGATATACTAAAAATTTATATGTATCCTTCCAATGTTATAGTTGATAAAAATATGGTAGTAAAAGCGGTAAATGTTGGAGGGGATACTCGTAAATTATTAAGAACGTTAGAACAATTATCTGGCGAGAAATAAATACACTGCTGGAACTAAGTACCCAGCAGTGATAATTAATAATTAAATATAGATTTATGAGAACAAAAAAAGAAAGTATTCCAGTTAAGACAAATGAAGTACGAAATGCATTATCCGTATTTTTTTTGATGAGTCTTTTCCTATTCGTACCAGTAATCTGTGCGCAAAAGTCGCAGCCTATTTGGCAAAAACATTTGGAGTATATGAAAAATGATACTGCCAAAGATTGGATGGGTGATTTGAAACATTTGAAACTATTGAAGTACACTTACAAGGGGAAAATAAAGTCTGAAAAGGATAAGTATAGTGTGATAGAGGCTACATATTCTGACAAAGCGCCTGCCGTATCAATGTTGCCGAACCTAGTTATAAGCGACACAACGTATACGGAAACCGACATGACGATCCATCAGAAAATATATCCCCAATTTAAAATAGTTACGGTTCGTCAGATGGTAGATGCCGGGAAACTGACCGAAGATTCTATTGCGATGCTCAAACGACGACTCTACGAAAATATCGAAACTGGATTCGGATATGTGGCATTGGATTGGCTTTACAAAGGGCAGAAATTCAGCACACTGGGTATCATAACGAATGATGGTATTCCCGTTGATCCCATAACTTCACATTTACACACAGGTGTCAATACGATTGTAGAGGGACGAATCTCCTCAAATAAGAAATGACAATATTTTTAAAACTTAAATTGTTTAATTAGAAATAGTTTATCATGAAAAAGATTGTATGATAATAGAAATAAATATAGTAATCGAATGAGAGTTTATAAAACACTAATGAATAAAACATTTATTTGCCTGCTAATAGTCGTATTTGCCGGGCGTTCGGTAGTAGGGGCATATTTTATCAGGTTGTTGAAATAAGAATATGTAAAAATAAAGAAGAAAATGTTTTATATAATAAGATTCTAACTATGATTTTACCAGCGTTTATTGAGATTGCTTATATTCTGATTCTATTGGTCGGAATATTAATGGTGATGAAAACTCCTCGAATGTCTACAGCATATAGATTCATTTGGATTTTTATAGTCTTGTCACTTAATCTATTAGGATTGATTGTTTTCTTGATTTGGAATAGATTCTTTAAACTCAAACAGTAAAAGGATAAGGCTTATTGGAATGGTTCTTTTGGGATGTATATTTATAAATTATTTTATATTGCCTTATGTAAGAACTTGCCGTTATATTGATTTCGGAATATTAGGAGGTTTTACAACCTCTATATTATTGAGTTCTATTTTTCATATTGTTTTGATTATCACTATATTTGCGGTAATCAAATTATATCTAATAAAAAATGTACTTCAGTATGAATAAACGATTTGTGTTTTGGGGCATTTTCTGTGTTATTGCAATATTTTCTTCTGCCCAAGAGAAATTCTCTATCCGAGGTATTGCAAATGAGGAATTGAATAATCAATTGTTGTATTTATGCCTGATGGATGATGGAGAGAAAGCCAAAGAAGTGGTTCTCGACAGTACAAAAGTGAAAAAGGGAAAGTTCTCTTTTTCTGGTGTATGTCAGATGCCGAATATTGCACTTATTAAGGATATGGATGGAGAAACCTATCCGTTGATTCTCGAAAAAGGAAAGATATCTGTGAATATTGCTGCGAATAAGAGAGGGGGAACACCCTTAAATGATTCATTGAATATAGCTTTAAATCGTATGCAGCTAATAATGGATAATATGTTGAAAACATCAGATAGTATTTATAAGTTAATGACTGGAATGAAATCTGAAGAATTTGCTGATAAGATGGTGAATGATACTGCATTTAGAGCAAGATATGATAAAATAGAGAAGAAATTTCTTGCACAAATAGATTCTGTATCGCATTGTATAAAGGATTATAAGAATACGATAGTGGGGATATACCTTTTTACTGTCGGGGGTATGATGATGCCTTTTGATGATATGAAGGCTCTGATGGAAGAAGCTTCGCCTATGTTTTCACAAAATAATTTGGTGAAAAATGTTATGGAAAAGAAGAACCAGGCACAGTTACGTATGAAGGCAAACGTTGAAAAGAGAATGACTCCGGAACAGCGTGAAGAAAAAAAGAAACGGCAGGAGATGGATGCCAAGATAAAGATTGGCGAACGTTTCCCGGATGCTAACGTGAGAGACAATGCAGGTAACACGAAGCTCTTGTCCGATTATGTAGGTAAGGGAAAATATGTCTTGATTGACTTTTGGGCTTCATGGTGCGGACCTTGCCGGCATGAAATGCCCAATGTGAAAGCTGCTTATGAAAAATATGCTTCTAAGGGATTTGAGGTGATTAGCATATCTACGGATAGGAAACTGAAACCTTGGAGGGATGCTATTGAAGAACTTGGAATGAATTGGGTGCAATTGTTGGATGTGGATGCTTCTGATATATATGGTATCTATGCTATACCTAGAACTTTTCTTGTAGATCCTACGGGGATTGTTATTGACAAAAATTTAAGGGGCGAAAAACTGGAAGAAGCTTTATCGAAGTTGTTTGAATAATCGTTGCTTTGTTTTATTGGGTGGGTGAATTGATAGTTGAGTACTATATAGTAGGATAACAACCATCAATTCACCAATGATTTTTATTAGATAAGAAGCCCGTCCAATAACTCTAAATAAAGTCCGATAGCTTCTTCTATTTCTTTTAACATGATATATTCTTCTGCTGTATGTGAACGTGACGAACGTCCCGGACCAATCTTTACTGATGGGAAGGACATTAAGGCCTGGTCGGACAATGTTGGAGAACCAAAAGGAACGCATCCTAATTTCGTTGCTTTTTGCACAAATGGGTGTTTCTCGTCAATTCGTGAAGAATTGAGACGGAATGAGCGAGCTTGTGCGTCACAGGAAATATGCTTTTTGATTTCAGCAAACAATTCTTCATTCGTGTAAAGCTCGTTACTCCGGACATCGACGGTGAAAGTACATTTATCGGGAATCACATTGTGTTGTGTACCGGCATTGATGACAGTGACACTCATCTTTACGGGACCCAACAAAGGTGATTCTTTCTCGAAATGATAGTCACGGAACCAAGCTATGTCATCCAATACCTTGTAAATTGCATTGTCTCCTTCGTTACGTGCTGCGTGTCCTGCTTTACCTGTCGCGGTCACATCCAATACCATTAATCCCTTTTCAGCAATGGCAGGTTGCATTTCTGTAGGTTCTCCTACGATAGCGAATGAAACAGGGGGTAACCCCGGCAATACACTTTCAATTCCATCCTTACCCGAAACTTCTTCTTCGCAAGAGGCAAGGTAAATCAGATTATACTTCTGCGAAGTACGGCATAGTTGCAGGAACACCTGTAATAACGAAACAACGCTGGCACCGGCATCGTTGCTTCCTAATCCATATAACTTACCGTTTTCTTCGCGTGGAGTGAACGGATCTTTCCGCCAACCGTTAACAGGTTTCACTGTGTCTATGTGGGAGTTGAGTAAAATAGTCGGCTTCTTCAGATCAAACATCGGACTAAAGCACCACACATTATTTCCTTTACGTCCCGTCTGCATACCTGCCATTTCAATATAGTTTTGCAGGAAATCTGCAGCCTGGGTTTCTTCCCGGCTGATTGAAGGAATACTAATCAGTGATTTAAGCAGGCTTACAGCCTCTGTTGTCATATACGGAATATCATATTTCATAGTGCAAATCTTTTATCTATATCTTAATCTTTGCACAAAGATAGGCGTTTTGAGCAATTGTTTAAAATAAAACTAATGAATTAATTATTATCTATTGATTATTAGTTTTTTAGATTTTGGGGACTATTGGAATCTTTCTTTTTCTAATTCTTTTCTTATGAAAAGGTTGTTGATAAATTATTTAATAATTAACTTTGTTGAAGAGTTTTATATTTTACTTGTTAGTCTTAATGGATATACATGATGATTATCACACGAATGGAAGATAAAGTTCTTCGTTTTAAAAAGTTTTTTGATCTGAATTTCCCCAAAGTAAAAACTTTCGCATGGCAATTGTTAAAATCAGAAGAAGATGCAGAAGATATAGCTCAAGATATATTTGTTAAGCTATGGGAGAAACCGGATTTATGGTTAGAACGTGAAAAATTGGATAGTTATTTATATACAGTTGTACGAAACCATATCTATAATTTTTTGAAGCATAAGGCTGTTGAATATGACTATTTGGATGTCGCAGCAGAAAAGATGCGAATGGCGGAACAGGGATTGCCTACGCCGGATGATGAATTTTGTGCTCATGAGCTTGAGCTTTTTGTTCAGATGGCTCTTGAACGTATGCCGGAACAGCGTAGGCGTGTTTTTTTAATGAGCAGAGAGGAAGGAATGACTTCACCGGAAATTGCTGAGAAACTGAATGTTTCGGTTCGTACAGTTGAGCAACATATCTATAAGGCCCTTCAAGATCTAAAAAAAATCGTTTTATTTTTATTTTTTTTCTATTTAGACTAAGTATGTATGTCTAACAAATTGTCTCTTATATGTAACACTTGATTTGGTATCGATGAAAAGTAAATTGGAAAAACAGCTACGCTCTTTTATTGACTTTGATTATTCAAAGCGGACAATCGACAGATTTCACCGTTGGATGATCAGCTCTGATTCTGCAGAAGAGAAAGAAAAAGCACTTCATAATCTATGGTTTGAGACAAAAGGAAAGTCTGAACGCGGTATGGAGCATTCGTTTCAGCAGGTATTGGATAAAATCGGCATTGAATACACTCCAATGGTTACAAATACAAACCGCTGGAAGTGGTGGAAATCTGTTGCGGCAGCTGCTGTTATCGTCTTTCTGTCTGTAACGGCTACTTGGTGGGTAAGTTACAATCATTTTGACAGGGACGATATCGCAATGGTGGAACATTATGTGAATAATGGGGCTAGAGAGACAATCAGTCTTCCGGACGGAACTACCGTATGTCTGAATTCTGGTTCATGTGTATTTTATCCTGAAAATCTGGAGGGCAAGACCCGAACGGTTTATCTGATGGGAGAAGCAGAATTTAAAGTGGCAAAAAATCCGGAGAAACCTTTCATTGTGCGATCATCAAATATGGCAATAACTGCCTTGGGAACAGAGTTTAATGTGAAAGCTTATCCGGAAGAAGATATAATAACCACTTCTTTGATCGAAGGGAAAGTACGAGTGGATTGTAATGATACGATTAGTTATGTTTTAACTCCCGGATATCAGGTTGTGTATAATAAATGTACGGCTGACTGCCAATTGCTGACTGCCAACATGAAAGATGTAACGGCATGGATGAGGGGCGAACTTGTGTTCGACAAGGTTACTCTCGCCGAAATTGTGCGGACGCTGGAACGTCATTATGGAATCACATTTCATATCTCAACAAAGAAATCTAATCAAGACCGTTATAATTTTGTGTTCAGAAAAGACGCGACTTTGGAAGAGACATTGGAGGTGATGAAAGTGGTCATTGGTCAATTCAATTATCGTTTGGAAGACAGTATCTGCTATATAATTTGGTAGAGAAAAATAATAAATATTTTTTATTAAACTTAAATCTAATATGCTTATGTAAAAAAATATCCGGAAGAGGCTCCACCCTCTCCGGATATGAAATGATTTTTAGCCTTAAAACAAATAAGCAACTTCTTGCTTATTTTGAGAAACGAGAAAAAAATACATGATTTAAAACTAAAAACGTCGTAAAGATATGAATTTATATCTGGAAAACACTAGAAAAAGTATATTAATAACTTTTCTATTATTAATAGGGTCAATACTTTATGCCCAAAGTAATAGTAAAATAACAATAAAAAAGAAGAATATTTCATTGCAAACAGCTTTGGCTGACGTTAGGGAACAGACCAAAATGTCTGTATCTTACAACAGTTCTCAACTCCCTAATACAAGAATATCTTTAGATATAAACAACCAGCCTTTGGAGCAGGCGCTGAATACTATTCTTGCCGGAACAGGGTTCACATATACCGTAAAAGATACTTATATAATGATTATTCCGGAACAGGCTGCTAAAAAATCTAAAAGCAGAAATGTGACGGGTAATGTAGTGGATGGAAAAGGTGATCCGCTAATTGGAGTTACTGTGCTTGAAAAAGGGACTGCTAACGGAACTGTAACTAATATAGATGGTAACTATCATATTACCACACAAGGTGCCACTCCCGTATTGGTGTTTTCCTATATCGGCTATCAGTCGAAGGAAGTGGATGTAAAAGAAAATGTAATCAATGTGGTGTTGGAAGATGGTTCACAGGCACTGGATGAAGTGGTTGTTACGGCTTTAGGTATCAAACGTGCTGAAAAAGCGCTTTCTTACAATGTACAGACTGTTAGCAATTCAGAACTGACCGCAGCCAAAGACGCTAACTTTATGAACAGCTTGAACGGTAAGGTAGCTGGTGTCAATATCCAAAAGAGTTCTTCTGGTGTGGGCGGTGCTACACGCGTTGTGATGCGTGGTTCCAAATCTATCGTTGGTGACAACAATGCGTTGTATGTGGTGGACGGTATACCTGTTGGAAACCCTTCACGGGGTGTCATCCAGACAGAATATGGTGCAGTGGCTGGTAGTGAAGGTATCTCCGATTTCAACCCTGAGGATATCGAAAGCATCTCTGTACTGACAGGCCCGTCGGCAGCAGCCCTTTACGGTGCGTCGGCTGCTAACGGTGTGATTTTGATTAATACTAAGAAGGGTGTAGAGGGCAAGATGAAGGTCAATTTCTCTTCCAATACAGAGTTTTCCAAACCGATGATGTCGCCGGAGTTTCAGAATACCTACGGCAACCGTAAGAACTCTTACCGTAGCTGGGGTGATAAATTGGAGACTCCTTCTACATTCGACCCGATGGACTTCTTCAAGACCGGTATGAATACCATCAACTCACTGAACATCTCTTCAGGTACACGCACCAATCAGACTTTTATTTCTTTGGCTTCTACCAACTCTAAGGGGATTATCAAGAACAACGAATATTACCGTTACAATTTCTCTTTCAGAAATACTGCGTTGATGCTGAACGATAAATTGCATGTCGATTTAGGTGCCAGCTACGTCATTCAGGCTGAGCAGAACATGGTTTCGGGCGGACGCTACTTCAATCCTTTGTTTCCGCTTTATTTGTTTCCCCGTGGTGAGGATTTCGAGAATGTGAAGATATACGAACGTTACAACGACGAACGTCGTTTTCCTACGCAGCATTGGGAGTATGGTGACCAAGGGCTTTCGTTTGAAAATCCCTATTGGATTGTCAACCGCGAAATGTTCCCCTCCAAGAAAAACCGCTATATGCTTCATGCCAGACTGCAATATGACATCTTTGACTGGTTGAATATTGCCGGACGTGTGCGGTTGGACAAGAGCCACGCTACTGAAGAACGCAAGCTTAGCGCCTCTACGCTTGAACTCTATACCGGTTCTTCCAAAGGTAGCTATGAGCTGAAAGAGGAATTCTACACACAGACGTACGCTGATGTGATGGCAAACGTAAACAAACGTTTTGGCAAGGATTTCTCGCTGACTGCCAACGTGGGCGGTAGCTTTGAAGACCATTATACGCGCAGCGTCGATTTGGGCGGTAAGTTGATGACAATACCCAACCTTTTCTCTCTTGCCAACTTGGAACCAGCTTCGGGTAAGAGAGCGCAAGGCTACCATCGTACACGTAACCTTGCTGTATTTGCCAGTGCTGAATTGGGATGGAAAAATATGCTTTATTTGTCGGCTACCGGACGTTGTGATTGGGCCTCGCAATTGGTTAGTAACGGTGATGTAGAGGGAATCTTTTACCCCTCTATCGGACTTTCCGGTATTATCAGCGAAATGGTGAAGTTGCCCGACTTTATCTCTTACTTAAAGTTGCGCGCATCTTACACCGAGGTAGGTTCGCCTATCTCACAGGTGGGTATCACTCCAGGTACTATTACTCATGTCATCAATAGCGGTGCGATTGATCCGATAGGTAGTTTCCCGTATCCCGATTTCAAACCTGAGCGTACGAAGTCTTACGAGTTAGGTCTCAATGCACGTTTCTGGGACGGACGCATCACGTTCGACGGTACCATCTACCAATCCAATACTTACAATCAGACATTCTTCTCGCAGCTGGCTTCTTCCACCGGTTATTCAGGCTTCTATGTGCAGGCCGGTAAGGTGCGCAACCGCGGTGTGGAAATGACGTGGGGGTATAATGACAAGTATGGCAAGGTAGACTACTCTACACACCTGACGTTCACTGCCAACAAGAACAAGATTCAAGAGATGGTGCACAATCAGATTAATCCGATTGATGGTACATCAATTAGCATTACCGAACTTTCGTTGCAGGAAGCCGGTGGCGTTTATCTGCGCGAAGGCTATTCTATGTCTGATATCTTCACCACAGGTATTTTGCAACGTGGCAGAGACGGTAAATTGGTGGAACAGGCAAATGGCTATCAGGTAGACCGCAGCCAGCGTGTTCGCCTGGGCTCTTCCGATCCCGACTTCACTATGGGATGGCGCCATGATATCAGTTACAAGAACTTCTCGTTGGGTGTGATGGTTACCGGACGCTTCGGTGGTGTCGTTACATCTCAGACACAGGCGTTTATGGATGCATTCGGTGTGTCCGAAGCATCTGCCAAGGCGCGTGACAATGGTGGTGTGATGCTTGACGGGTATATGTATGATCCCGAACGCTTTTATAACACTATAGGTGGACAGGGACTGATGGCTTACTATACTTACAATGCTACCAACATCCGTCTTCAAGAACTTTCATTGACCTATTCGTTGCCGAAGAAGTGGCTAGGCAATGTGTTCAGCAACGCTACTGTATCTTTCGTAGGACGTAACCTCTTTATGTTCTACTGCAAAGCTCCGTTCGACCCTGATATGAATGGTTCTACAGGTACTTACAACCGTAGCGATTTCTTTATGCCGCCTAGTTTGAGAAACTTAGGATTCAGTGTTAAGTTCAGCTTGTAACAACTAAATATATTCAGATTTATGAAATTACAAATAAAAAAGATAACAGGGGTACTATTGGCATGCGCGGGACTCATGGCAATTACCTCATGCTCGGAATTTGAAGAAATCAATAAGAACCCATATTACTCCGACACGGAAATGGAACAGTTGGACGGTGTGCTCAATGGTGCTTATGTGCCTAACTTGGAAAAACACGTCATTCCTGTGCCTTTAAAAACAGACAATACAGATGAGGTTAATGCATATCAGGTATCCATCAATCTTTGTGGCGACTCATGGGTGGGCTATTTCTCCCCGCGTGACAACAAATGGGAAGAAGGAGCTAATCCCACTACGTTCTTTTTCCATGTAAATCGGACAAATCATATGTTTGATTATGCTACGGCTAAGATTTTTGCTCCTTGGATTCAGTTGAAGAAAATCAATCTGAATGGTGATAACCCTAATAGAGAATTGTATGCTATTGTACAGATTGCTAAAATTATGGGGTTGCACCGTTCTGCTGATAAGTATGGCCCTATCCCTTACTCAAAGGCGGGAAGCGGTTCGTTCACTGTGGAATACGATTCGCAGGAAGCGGTGTATCATTCGTTCTTTGAAGAATTGGATGAAGCGGTTCAGATTCTCTACGATTTCTACATGAGAGGCGGTGCTGTTGTTCCTTTGGCTTCGGACATGGTGTACGAAGGCAATGTGGCGAAGTGGATACGTTTTGCCAACTCTTTGATGTTGCGTTTGGCTATCCGCGTGCGCTATGCCGATGAAGAATTGGCCCGCAAATATGCTGAAATGGCTGTTACAAACCCGCTGGGCGTGATGGAAAGCGTAGATGATATGGCGAAAATGCATAAAGGTGCCAATTTTGAAATCAGAAACCCTATGTTCCAGATTGCTAATCCCGGACAATATAATGACAGCCGCATGGGAGCCACTATTCAATCTTACTTGAAAGGGTATAATGATCCGCGTATTGCCACCTATTTTCAAAATAATGGAGCGTCTGCGGTGCGTGCCGGTATGCCGGTTACTGCAAACACCTATGACGCGGCATCTTTGCCCAACATTCAAGAGGAAGATCCTGTCTATTGGATGAGAGCTTCGGAAGTAGACTTCCTGCGTGCCGAAGGTGTACTGGCCGGTTTCAATATGGGAGGCGGAAGTGCTAAGTATTTCTATGAATCGGGCATCCAGAAATCGTTTGAGGAGTGTAAGGTAAGCTTGGGCAGTTATTTGAACAGTACCGCTTCTCCGGCAGATTTCAAGGATATGAAGGAGGCTGCCTATAATCATGCAGCTCCCAGCAATATTACCGTGAAGTGGGTGGAAGAAGACGAAATGGAGAAGAAGTTGGAACGCATCATCACGCAGAAGTATCTTGCCCTTTTCCCCGATGGACAAGAGGCGTGGAGCGAATGGAGACGTACGGGATATCCGCGTCAGATTCCTCCGGTGCTTAATCTTACCAATGCCGGTGTGAAGACAACCGACGGATATAAGGATGGAGTGCGTCGTATCCCCTATCCGGGAGATGAATACAAACTCAATAATGAGAATCTGACAAAAGCCATCCAGCAGTATTTGGGTGGTGTAGACAATGCCGCCGTAAATGTATGGTGGGATAAAAAAGTAAAAAATTAACTCTTAAATACATACAGAAATGATGAATAGCATAAAAATATGGCTTGCTTTGTCGCTTATAGCGGGTTGTATGTTTGCCTGCACCGAGGTAGAGACCATCGACTTGGAAAAACAAGCTGTGGAAGATTTGTACAACAAGCGTGATAAGGATAAATGGGCGGAAGAAGATGAGCAGAAGCGACAGAATTATGAGGACTCCGTACGAATAGCCAAGGAGAACGAACGTCTCTATAAACTCTATCTTGAAGATTTGAAGGAGTATAAAAAGACCAAGCATCCGGTGATGTTCGGATGGTTCAACTCATGGGACGAGACCGCTCCGGGTGAATATTTCAATTTGACGTTGCTTCCCGACAGTATGGATATTGTTTCCATTTGGGGAAATTGTTTCAATATCAGCGACAAACGGTTGAAACAGATGAAAGAGGTACAGGAGAAAGGCACCAAGGTGATAGTTGGATGGATTATTGAGGAGGTAGGCAACGGGCTCCAAAACAAACCTGCCGGGGGATGGTCTGAAGACCCGTATACCGGAATTCAGCAATATGCCGATGCCATCCTCGATTCCATAGCCAAGTATGGATACGATGGCTTTGATATCGACTATGAACCTTCTTATTCTTCTCCTTGGGGAGGAATGCACTGTGGAAACTGGAATCAGGTAGAACCATGGAGTAAGGAAATGCCCATTATTTCTTGTAACCGAGATAGCAATAAAGATTATGAGAATTTCTTCTTTCAAGCGTTGCGCGATGGTTTGGACGAACTGGAGGCTAAGGACGGCAAAGAGAGAATCCTGAATATTAATGGTTCAATTCATTGGCTGTCTCCGAATATGAAAGATCTTTTCTCTTACTTTGTGGCACAATCTTATCATGGTAATTACTCTAATTGGCCGTCTACGGTAACCGAGCGTTTGGGAAACGATGTGAAAGACCGGATTATCTATACGGAGACATTTGAAAATGCCGTCGCAAACCAAGAAAGCTTTACTCGCTATGCGGATTTCGTAGTGAAGACCCTTGACGGTGTGGCAGGTGGAATCGGTGCTTATCACATCAATGCAGATGCAGCCGAGAAGAACGAGTATCGTAACGTACGGAAGGCGATTTCTATCATGAATCCTCCTATTAAGTAAATAATCACGTTATAAAATGAAGCATAAAATGAAAAAATATATAGCGTTAGTAGTTCTGTCTTTAGGACTTTTTACCGCTTGCGATATGGTCACCGGTGAAGGAGAAGGTACTGGCAATGCGGTTTATATGGGCAACTCCACCAGCAATGGCGTAATTTCAGTGGTAGTGACCAATGAGGGTGCCAGTGCTGTAGTCACTCCTCGATTGGCTAATTTGGCTGACAAACCGGTGGAAGTGACCGTAGAGTTGGATGAGGAAATGTTGGCGGCATATAATGCCGAGGCTGGCCTGTCGATGGAAGCTTTGGCAGCAGAAGACTTTGTGTTCGTCACTAAAGATAGCGAGGATGCCAAAAAAACGAAAGAAACGCATGGAAAAGCCGTGGTGACCATCGAGCCCGGAAAGTACAACGCCAGTGTGGAGGTGAGGATTCCGAAATTGGATGAAACCAAATATCCTCCTTTCAAGCGTTTGGCCGTACCGGTGAGTGTGACTGCTGCTTCCCAATATAAGATATTGAGTTCGCCGAGGTCTACCCTCATCCGTCTGAATCGTGAGATAATCACTTCTGTCGGACAATTCAGACGTGGAGGAAGTATCGCATTGGTACCTAATGAGGCAATCAGAAAAAATCCTCTGTTTAATTGGACCATGCAGGTGAGCATGTACTATAAGAACCTGACTAATAGGGATGATAACTGGACGGTTATGTCCATCCAAAACGGTGCGGGCAATTTCTATACCCGTATTGAACGTCAGCGGGGCATCCAGGTTAAGAACGGGCGCGACGGAGAGGAAACTTTCACTCAAAAATCTCTGCCTAATAATAGATGGTTGCACATTACTTTTGTCCACAGAGATGCTTCCACCGTATCGGTTTATGTGAACGGAGAGTTGCAGAAGACGTTCCCGACTTCGCCCATCGCTTTCTCTGACGACCCCAAGTGTTGCTTGTATATCGGTAATACCAAATACTCCGGTGTCTACATCCGCGAAGCACGTATGTGGAACAGGGCGTTGACCGAAGGCGAAATCATAGACAAGGAGTATCTGCCTCTCGATCCATCGGCAGAGTCCGGTCTTATTATGTATATGCCTTTCACAAGGGTGGCAGATGATAAAATGGAAGAGCTGACCGGCAATTGGAAATTCTCAGACTTCGCTACGTTGGGTATATGGGACGAAGATCCTCCTGCGATGCAGTATGTAGACAATGTGAAATTCCCATCGGAAGATTTGGTTATTATAGAGCCGGAAAATTCCGAAGAAGAAATCGGATGACAAGTCTTCCGTTTGTGTAATTAATTAAAAATCAAGACAAATGAAAAAAATAATTCAATTGTTGTATTTGTTGTCAGTTGTAGCTCTTTTTTCGGCTTGTAGCGATGACAATCAGGGAGAAGTGGTAAGCCAGGATTTGGCTTATCAGCTTGATGCAAACTATGTATTTGTGGATATTCCGGAAGAGTTTCCGTTTGATCCTTCCAATATTTTGTATCTGGAGGGTAAGACTGTGATGAAGCTGAATGCCAAGAGTGATGGAAGTAAGACTACGATAACCGAAGGGAATGAGTTCACCTTTAATGTAAAATTGAAAAAGGCTTTGGATCAAGATGTCAAGGTACGTCTTAAAAAGGATCTTGATTTGTTGGAAGGACATACTTTGGCAGAGTTTCCGGACGAAGCATTTGAACTGCATGATGCCATCATAACTGCCGGAAGCAGAGAGGGGACAATCGCTTTGGATATCACCAAGCCGGATGTATTGAATGCAATGCCGGGATATGTTCTCCCGCTATGTTTGGAATTTGTAGATGCTATCAGTGGAGTGAAAGTCTCGGAACAGAGCTATAGCGTGTTGATAGAGATGAGCCTCACGTTTGAAAAGGACAATATTGATCCGTCTAATGATGAGATTGAAGGAGAGTACTTTAACAATAATGTTATTTTTGAGTCAAGCAAAACCACTAATCTGTCATGTCTGTATGATGGAAACCGTTCGGGTACTAAGTGGTATCCCAGCAAAAAAAGTGATTATTTGACAATGACTTTCTCAGAGCCCACCAGAATACTGGGGGTCAGAATAGATGTTGTTACTAATAGCTACAAGCTTGGAAGTATGAACGTGTATGTGGATGAAGGCGACGGATTCATTTCGTATGGTAGATTTGTTAGAGATAACAATGGTGTTATATATATGAAGTTCAAGGAGCCCGTTAATATGCATGCCATCAAGTTTGATGAAATGCTGACAGTCAATAATGGTACAGGGCCAGACATCTACGAGATTACTTTCATCAAGTAGTGTGAAGTGATAGAAAGAACACAAATTGCATAGGTCAGGTATTCAGAGAATCCCCCTAATTTCTAATATAACTTGTGCAATTTGTGTTCTTTCCTTTTTATTATTGATTACTTGTTTATACCTGACTATATGCTTAACATGCTATCTAATATTATTTCACGAAGTATTGTCACTGTTGGAGTGTTTGTTATGGTTGTGATATGCTTTTGCACGGCCTGTAGTAGTGGCAACTACGCTGATGTGGAACGCGTAGTGCGCAATCATCTCGAACCTTATAAGGAGTTGTATGCTCTTGTTTTGCAGACAGGTAAAGTTACCTTGCCTCTCGGGGGCAAATATCCGCATGTCACCCATCCTCTTCCGGGAGGTACGGAAACTCCCATCAGTAATGTGTGGATTGTAAACGGTAATTACATGGGTAAGATATACGAATGTCACGGATGCGATTCGTGTATGATTCGCTATCGGGACGCCGGTCTGATAACATATAATGTCATTCGTAGAGATAGTGCCTCAGTCAGGGCCACCGTATGGCTCACAGAAAAAGGAAAACAATACTTAATTGAACGGCATATATCCGAATTTCATCCCATTATAAATGCTTGGCGCCGAAGAGAACAGTTGGAAGTCGTGTTGGTGGCTAAAGAGAAGTTTGATGTGGAGATACATCCCTCGGACACAACGGATGTATATCACTGCAAGGCATATCGAAAGCTCGAAATTACCCCTTTCATTGAGGCGTTGAAGCCTGCCGGCGAAGAGGATCGACCGGACTATATGCGCAGACTTCGTGTGGACTTCAAAAGCAAGGAGTGTCCTGTAGTGACTTGTACTGAAATGGAATCTATCTTCCTTTTATTCAAACCATGAAATTAAAACTTCTGACTAATTTTGCGCAATAGTTTCAAATAAAACCAATACCTTTGCACCATATTTACTAATACAAAGAGTATGACTTATCATCATTTATCTGTCTTAGTCCATCGTCAGGCTGAAAAATATGGCAACAAGGTAGCTCTGAGATATCGCGACTATGAGACGGCACAATGGATTCCGATTACCTGGAATCAATTCTCCGGAACGGTGAGACAGGCAGCCAACGCACTTGTGGCACTAGGAGTAGAAGAACAAGAAAATATCGGAATCTTTTCGCAGAATAAACCTGAATGGTTTTATGTAGATTTTGGAGCATTTGCTAATCGGGCTGTTACTATTCCGTTCTATGCAACCAGCTCTCCGGCACAAACGCAATATATTATCAATGATGCACAAATACGTTATCTTTTTGTAGGTGAGCAATTCCAGTATGATGCTGCTTTCAGTATCTTCGGTTTCTGTACTTCCCTGCAACAACTGATTATCTTTGACCGTTCGGTGGTGAAGGATCCTCGTGATGTATCCTCTATCTATTTTGACGAGTTTATGGCGTTGGGAGAGGGGTTGCTTCATAATAATACGGTAGAAGAGCGTACCGAACGGGCTTCATACGATGACTTGGCAAACATTCTCTATACATCCGGCACAACGGGTGAACCGAAGGGCGTCATGCTTCATCATTCCTGCTATCTGGAACAGTTTCATACACACGATGACCGTTTGACAACGATGTCGGATAAGGATGTGTCTATGAACTTTCTCCCCTTGACACACGTGTTTGAGAAAGCATGGTGTTATCTCTGTATTCATAAAGGAGTGCAGATTTGTATCAATCTCCGTCCGGCGGATATTCAGACAACGATTAAGGAAATTCGTCCGACGCTGATGTGTAGTGTTCCCCGTTTCTGGGAGAAAGTGTATGCAGGCGTACAGGAGAAAATAAACGAAACGGCAGGGTTGAAGAAAACACTGATGCTGGATGCTATCCGGGTAGGTAAAATCCATAATCTGGATTATCTGCGTTTGGGTAAGACTCCTTCGGTGATGAATCAACTGAAATATAAATTCTACGAAAAGACCATCTACTCTTTACTGAAAAAAACAATTGGTATTGAGAACGGTAACTTTTTCCCGACTGCCGGTGCTGCCGTACCTGATGAAATCAATGAATTCGTCCATTCGGTAGGAATCAATATGGTGGTAGGATATGGGTTGACAGAATCTACGGCTACCGTATCCTGTACGTTGCCCGTAGGCTATGACATCGGTTCGGTAGGTGTCGTATTACCCGGAATTGAAGTGAAGATAGGTGAGGATAATGAAATCCTGCTTCGCGGTAAGACTATAACAAAAGGATATTATAAGAAAGCGGAAGCTACGGCTGCTGCCATTGATTCCGATGGATGGTTTCACACGGGGGATGCGGGCTATTTCGAGAATGGTCAGCTTTTCCTGACGGAACGTATCAAGGATTTGTTCAAAACATCGAATGGCAAGTATATTGCTCCGCAGGCTTTGGAAACGAAACTGGTCATCGACCGGTATATCGACCAGATTGCTATTATTGCCGATCAGCGTAAATTTGTCTCCGCTCTGATTGTTCCTGTATATGGATACGTAAAAGAGTATGCAAAGGAGAAAGGCATCGAATACAAAGATATGGCTGAATTGTTGCAGCATCCTAAGATTGTAGGTTTGTTCCGTGCGCGGATAGAGACCTTGCAACAGCAGTTTGCGCATTACGAGCAAATCAAACGTTTCACTTTGCTTCCTGAACCATTCAGCATGGAACGTGGGGAACTGACTAATACGTTGAAGTTGAAGCGCTCGGTTGTTGCCCGCAATTATAATGAACTTATTGAAAAAATGTATCAGGAAAGCGAAGCAGGTGGGAAGTAAATGTTTACCCGGCAAGATACATCTCTCTATATATGTTTTGAGACTGTATTAATAAGGTAAGGATTGATGAACAAAGTAATTGTATTTCTCTTGTTGTATATTGCATGTGCTGGAGTGATGGCAGTGGCTCAGAACGCAGCCGATTCGGCAAAAATATACTTTCGACTTGGACACAGCCGCTTTGAACCGGAGGTGGCGGACAATGCCCTTGTCATGCAGCGCTTTTTGGGGGAGGTACGTCGTCAGGCAGTTCTTGGCAATATAGATCGGCTGGTGATTTGTTCGTACACTTCGCCCAATGGGGTGAGTACGGCCAATTTGGCGCTCAGCTCAAGTCGTAGCCGGGCAATTGCCGCTTATGTGGTGGCGGAAACCGGAGTAGATTATGCACTGATAGATACTCTTCCCGGTGGAATCGGCTGGGAGGAATTGCGCCGCATGATTGCTGCCGATAACCGTGTGCCGTTTCGCAGAGAGGCGCTCCATATTCTTGACCATACGCCTGTGTGGGTGTTCGATGCGCATCACAACATTGTGGGAAGTCGCAAGAAGAGTCTGATGGATCTTGAAGGAGGCGACACCTATCGCTGGTTGCAGTACCACATTTTTCCAAAACTGCACAATGCAGTATTGCTTCTGTATGTGAAAGACAAGAACGTGGGAGCCACCAACAACACGCAACTGCCGAAGAAGGAACTTCCGTATGCGGGAAAAGAGATTCCTTCGGATGCTGCCGTATTGTCTGCCGACACCCTTCCGCCGCAGTCGCCCTTGCCTGCCGATACTTTGATGCCTTGTGAAGAGATGCCTGCCGAATCGTTTCCGGTGATTGTCGATGAAAAAATTCGTCCACGTTGCTTTGCCTTGAAGACTAATGTACTGTATGCCGCTATCCTGATGCCTTCGCTCGAAATGGAATGGCGCGTGGGACGTTATTGGTCGGTCAATCTGGAAGGAGAGATGGCTTGGTGGAAAAAGCGTCAGCGCCATAAGTGTTATCAAGTGGCGATAGTCAGTCCCGAAGCGCGCCTGTGGTTTCGCGGCAAGAGTATGCAACGCGGGCTGTATGCCGGTGCTTTTGTCGGTGCGGGCTTGTACGATTGGGAGAACGGCAAGCGGGGTTATCGGGGCGAAGGCGTCATGTCAGGCATTACGCTCGGCTATATGTGGCCGTTCTCACAGACCTTCTCGATTGAGGCCGGCATAGGTGGCGGATGGTTGTCTACCCGCTATAAGGAATATGTTCCTTACGAAGACCATCACATCTACCTGCGTTCGCGCAACACAAATTATATCGGGCCGTTGAAGCTGAAGTGTACGCTTGTATGGCGTTTGGGCAATATTATGTGGCAATAGAAATCGGAAGAGGTTGAAGCAATGGAAAGTAAATTCTTCTATATACTGATGACAATGGTGTGCTCCTTGTTGGCGGGATGTCGCGAGGAGTTGTGCTACAACCATTTCGGGGCGGCGGACATTAGTTTCGAGTGGTCTGCGGACGACCATCCCGGAGCACCCTCTCCCGAGGGAATCACCGTGCTGGTGTACGATGAGTCGGGGCGACCCACCGAAGTCTTTCTTTCTCCTTCCGGGGGCAGTGTGAACTTCGGAGAGGGCGGTGCTCATTCCATGTTGCTCTACAACAACGATACGGAGAGCGTTATTATTTCGGGTGAATCGCACGGACCGTTGGAAGTTTGTGCCACATCCACTCCCGGCAGGCGTGGTGTACCCGCCGAATTTAAGGAGTTGCATCCCGACGAACCCGTGTTGAGTCCGCCCGATATGCTTTATGCCGCCTACATCACCTCCATTCCCGATGTCGGCAATCACGAGACAGCGGGAATCCCGATCGACATGAAGCCGTTAGTATTTGTCTACGAAGTGCGTTACGAGTTTGAATACGGATTCAACCGGGTGACCGATGCGCGCGGAGCCATCAGTGGAATGTCCCGTTGGGTCTATCTCTACAATGGTGCGACGCCCACCGAAGCTGTTACGCTTGTGTACGATTGCAAGTTGGACAAAGGCGGAATTACTGCTACCGTATTATCGTTTGGCACGCCTGGACGCGCGCCCGAACCGAGCGGACAGGGAGGGACGGGCAGGACTTCCCACCGTCATACGTTGAACCTAGAAGTAGAGCTGACCAACGGCAAAACAAAAGAATTTAATTTTGATGTCACCGACCAGCTTGTTCCTCAACCCAAAGGAGGAACTATCGTTGTATCAAACCTTCGCATCGAAGATAACGAAAGCGGTTCTAACTCCGGTTTCGATCCGGATATCAATGACTGGGACAACGATGTAGAGATTGATTTACCGGTAGGCGGACAGCAAAAATAGACCGAAATCGGTATATATATACCCTCTTTCTCAGGTATTAACAACTGACCATCTCAACTGTTAACAGTTGTCATCTCAGGTATTAATGGTTATTAACTCAAGTATTAATACCTGTCATCTCAAATATTAATCGCTGGTATGACAAGTATTAATCGCTGGTATGACAAGTATTAACCACTGGTATGACAAGTATTGGGAACCGTTGTGTCAAGTATTGGGAACTGTTGTGCCAAGTATTGGGAACTGTTGTGTCAAGTATTGGGAACTGTTGTGCCAAGTAATGGAAACCACCGTGCCAAGTAATGGGGATAATCCCTTCTTTAAGAGAATAAAACCGATATGTAGGAGAAAGGTGAAGATTGCATGCAATCATCAAAAGAAAGACCGGGGAAGGAACACTTGGCTCCTTCCCCGGTCTGTTAGGGAATTTTTTGTCTAAAGACGTTTGATATTAGCCACCAATATTAAAATCTGTTACCGGAGATTCTGTCCAGTCTTGGAGACCATCGGTAGCATCTACGCTAAATTCGATTTTCTCTACTCCGGCAGCACTACCGTTTACAGTTACGTTATAAGTATAAGATGTGCCGGGTGCCCATGTAGGTTGGATATTACCTTTCACATAGTCGGTCTTTATTACATCTGCACCTTGTTTTACTTCAATCTTGAAGCTCAAAGTAACATCGGATGAACTGTATGTTACAGGAAGAACATATCCGGTTCCTGTAGTCAATTCTTTGGCAGCTACCGCGTCGCCACCTTCCGAACCGGCAGGGTTTGCAGCTTGGATAGTGTTGTCTGAGCCTTCTAAGGGAAGTGTCACTTTGGTCCATTCTGAGGCTGCTTCGTTATATGCAATGGAACGTGTCTGGTTGCCCCATCCGTCTGCTTTTGATGAGAAGTCAGCCTTGTCATACACGTTGCGGAATTGTACATCTGAGATTGTTATTGTGAAATCAGAGTCGAATCCGCTTTTGAACACGGCTTTTACTTTTGATAAGATATGTTTGAAACTAAGTGATACTTCTGAGTTTCCTGTTTCTTTGGCAACAATAGAAGCTGATTCTGCAAAAATCAAATCGTGTTGATGTGTGTCATTGCACTCAAAATCGGTGATTTTGAAAGTTCCTGCATCTGAACCTGATGTGGTGAATGAAGGAGTACCTTTACTTAACGCTATATTTTCGCAACTGTAAGCATAAAATTTGTAAGTGGCGTTTTCTACCCAATACTTTGAAGCGCCTTCATACGTCCATTTGTCTGCATCTTTGGATACTGCTACTCCATTGAATACGGTGTGATAGTCTGATTGGTCTTTGGGAGTGTATCCACCATAAACAAAGAATTTAGTGAAATTCCCCATGGTTATAGCACGTGTGCTGTTGCTGACATGAGAATTAAAACCGATTATTGCACCTGATGCTTCGTTTTCTTCAATCACATCCGTGTTGGTGCAGGCGGCAAATGCTAAAGCTGCTGCCGCATAAAAAAAACTTCTTTTTAACATACTGTAAATAATATGATTTAATTTTTACGTTTAAAACGGGCGCAAAATTAATAATTAGATTCAAGAAGTTGTATTTCTTCAATCGTTAAATTAGTGTTCGTTTAACACTTTTTTAACTACGCTGTATGCGGATGCTCACTTAAGAAATGGATTCCATTCGCTTTCTCATTTTTAATCCGTATCTTTGTGCCCGTTGAGATAAGTGTCGGCGATAGGCGCCTGCTCGTCGGTCCGACACCATTTTATAACTAATAATAAACGTAAATCACAATGATTACTATTGAACAACTTAAAGACGTGAAAGAGCGCACTGATGCGCTGAGGAGGTATCTTTGACATCGACGGAAAGAAAATTCAAGTCGAAGAAGAACAACTGAGAACACAAGCTCCGGGATTTTGGGATGACCAAAAGAAAGCCGAAGCTCAAATGAAATTGGTGAAAGACCTGCAAAAGTGGATTGAAGGCTACAACGAACTTAAGACACTGGCAGATGAACTTGAACTGGCATTTGATTTCTATAAAGAAGAACTGGTGACCGAGGAAGATGTGGACGCTGCTTACGCCAAAGCCAGTGAAGCGGTAGAGGCACTCGAACTCAAAAATATGCTTCGTGACGAAGCCGACCAGATGGATTGTGTGTTGAAAATCAATTCAGGTGCCGGTGGTACGGAAAGTCAGGACTGGGCTTCCATGCTGATGCGTATGTATCTGCGTTATGCCGAGACGAACGGTTATAAAGCTACCATTGCCAACCTTCAGGAAGGTGACGAAGCCGGAATCAAAACCTGTACTATCAATATTGAAGGTGGTTTTGCATACGGTTATTTGAAGGGCGAGAACGGTGTGCACCGCTTGGTTCGTGTTTCTCCATACAATGCACAAGGTAAACGGATGACTTCCTTTGCTTCCGTGTTCGTTACTCCGCTGGTAGATGACAGTATTGAAGTGAACATTGAACCTGCCCGTATCTCTTGGGATACCTTCCGAAGCGGTGGTGCCGGTGGACAGAATGTAAATAAGGTAGAATCCGGTGTCCGTTTGCGTTATCAATACAAAGATCCTTATACTGGCGAGGAAGAAGAAATCCTGATTGAAAACACCGAAACCCGTGACCAGCCGAAGAACCGTGAGAATGCAATGCGTCAACTACGTTCCATTTTGTATGATAAGGAATTGCAGCACCGTATGGCAGAACAGGCGAAGGTGGAAGCCGGTAAGAAGAAGATCGAGTGGGGTTCACAGATCCGTAGCTACGTATTTGACGACCGTCGCGTGAAGGATCATCGTACCAACTATCAGACTTCGGATGTGAACGGTGTGATGGATGGCAAAATAGATGGCTTTATCAAAGCCTATCTGATGGAGTTTTCTTCACAAGAATCATAAAAAATAAAATTAGCAAGTGTTATTTTTGGAAAGTTAAAAGATTTGTTCTTACTTTGTTAGCGTTGAACTTAAAAGCTAACTATTATGAGTAAGGGGAAGAAAAAAGTAGCGATTACCAAAAAGGAAGAAGAACAAGCCCAAAAGGTGGTCAAAATAGTGTTCGTCTCATTAATTATTTTGGCATTGATTATGCTGATTGCATTTTCCTTTTTCGGCTGATAAGTTCACCACAAATTACACGGTCAACCCAGACTGTTTGGTTATTGATAGAATGAATATCAAATCCAATCTGTGTTAATCTGCGTAATCTGTGGTGAACTCTTTGTTTTGTAATGCATTTCGGGGAATGTACATCCGTTGTTGCCTGTAAAGCGAAAGTCGACCTTTCCGGTGAAAGTTCCATTAAAATGCTTGATGCGTATGCACGTGTTTTATTTTTAATTTATCTTTGTGCCATGGCACAGGAAATAGAACGTAAATTTTTAGTTATCGGTGAATTCAAGTCTTCGGCTTTTGCGCAAAGTCGCATTGTGCAGGGGTATATCAGTAGTGCTCGCGGGCGTACTGTCCGGGTTCGTATTCGGGATGATAAAGGGTATCTGACGATAAAGGGAGCTTCCAATACTTCCGGTACCAGTCGTTATGAATGGGAAAAGGAGCTGCCCTTGTCAGAAGCAGAAGAATTGATGAGGCTTTGCGAACCGGGGATCATTGACAAGACCCGTTATTTGGTACGTAGTGGCAAACATGTGTTTGAAGTCGATGAGTTTTATGGCGAGAATGAAGGACTTATTGTGGCAGAAGTAGAGCTGGCATCGGAAGATGAGGCTTTTGTAAAACCCGACTTTATCGGTGAGGAGGTCACGGGCGACATACGCTACTACAACTCACAGCTAATGAAAAAACCGTATAAAACGTGGTGAGCCTTAACAAATAAACCGTATATTTGTTCTTATATAAAAAAGAGAGCAGTGTATGGAACAGTTGTATAGCTATGTGCCGCGTGAATTGGTTACTTTTGTTTTAGTAACCTTGTTTTCTTTATTAATCGGACTTTCGCAACGTCGAATCAGTCTGAAGCGTGAGGGTGAAACTACTCTTTTCGGAACCGACCGCACTTTTACTTTTATTGGTATACTGGGTTACTTGCTTTATATCTTAGACCCTACAGATATGCGCCTGTTTATGGGAGGTGGAGCTGTGCTCGGTTTATTGCTGGGCTTGAACTATTACGTCAAACAGTCTCAATTTCATGTCTTTGGTGTAACGACCATTATTATTGCACTGATTACTTATTGTCTAGCTCCTATTGTGTCTACCCAACCTTCTTGGTTTTATGTGATGGTGATTGTAACGGTGCTTTTATTGACGGAGCTTAAACACACCTTTACGGAGTTTGCCCAGCGGATGAAGAACGATGAGATGATTACGCTGGCAAAGTTCTTGGCTATCAGTGGTATCATATTACCGATGCTTCCGCATAAGAACCTGATTCCGGATATTAATCTCACTCCTTATTCTATTTGGCTGGCGACGGTTGTCGTTTCCGGTATTTCCTATCTCTCTTATTTATTAAAGAGGTATGTATTCCATGAATCCGGAACGTTAGTTTCCGGTATTATTGGCGGATTATACAGCAGCACAGCTACGATCTCAGTACTTGCCCGTAAAAGCCGGAAAGCCTCTGAGCAGGAAGCAACTGAATATGTTGCTGCCATGCTGCTGGCTGTCAGCATGATGTTTCTGCGTTTTATGATATTGATTTTGATCTTTAGCAGGGAGATATTTACGTCTATCTATCCTTATCTTTTGATTATGTCTGTGGTGGCTGCCGTTGTTGCGTGGTTTATCCATTCCCGTCATCGACGTTCCAAGGATGTGACCGATGAGCTGGAAGATGAGGACAGCAGTAACCCGCTCGAATTTAAAGTTGCTCTGATTTTTGCCACTCTCTTCGTTGTGTTTACAGTGCTGACACACTATACTTTGGTTTATGCGGGTACAGGCGGATTGAATTTACTTTCTTTCGTATCCGGATTTAGCGACATTACTCCTTTTATCTTGAACCTTCTGCAGAATACAGGGAGCGTAGCTGTGCTGATTGTTGTGGCTTGCAGTATGCAGGCTATTATCAGTAATATTCTGGTGAATATGTTTTATGCTTTGTTTTTTGCAGGGAAAGGTAGTAAGTTGCGTCCCTGGATTTTGGGAGGATTCGGGACGGTGATCGGGGTAAATCTTGTGCTGCTTCTGTTCTTCCATTTTATTTAAAAAAGATTCATTAAAAAAGGCATCTGTTTTTCAGATGCCTTTTTTAATGAATTTATTTAGAAATCAATATCGTCCATGCTGTTAACCAACAACTGATATTTGATATATCCTCCACTTTTAGAAGAGTATTTGGTATAAATAGCAGTGATATTACCTTCGCTGCCAGCCTTGGGCAGGGGCTGAAGCGCAAAGTTGGAATAGCCGCTGACACGTACAATGTAGTTGCCGCTTGAAGTAGAAGTAGCATCCTCAAAGCCGAATAAGGAAGAACCATAGTATCGGTTGCCGTCGTAACTGTAGGCATAGGTCGGTGTCAATCCTTCTTCTGCATAATATTTGTTCTCATACACTGCGGTAGTGGAACCGCCCAGATAAGTTGTTTCCAGATATTGAGGATACTTGTCACCGTCGTATGTGCCTTCTTTGTAAGTCAATCCTTCGAAACGTACCAAACGTCCTAATGCATCATCATTCAATGCTGTTTTATAATTATCTTTATTGATAACCAATATGTCATCGTCTGTCAGACTGCCGAGTTCACCTTTGAATACATGTTGATCTACAAATAAGGTATTCTCGAGATTACGGTTTGCATAACCTTTGGAAATGTCTTCTGCTGTCGGCATTCCGCCTACACTTAACATATAACGATAGCTACCGATAGCCAGCCCTTTGGTTTTAACAAAGAGAGTCTGTCCTACGTGAAAATAAACATAGTTGCTGACCATCAATTTCAGTTCAATGGCTGATTGGGATGATTCATCATAGATGTATACTGATTTGTATACATTACCGGCCTTGTCGCTTGAGATGACTTTACCGCTGATAACATAGTCTTCTGTGATTTCCAGAGTTTTCCCCAGACTGGCTGCACCATTTCCATATTTGTCGTAGAAAAGTTGCTTAAAGTCCTTGATGGAGATTAGTTTGCTATTTGAGAAGTCTTCTTTTGTCCAGACTTTGGCTGGAGCAGGCTCTTCAAATTCGTTGTAGCAGCTACTGAAACCGAGCACTACTACCGCAAGCATAAATAATTTAAATATTTTGTTCATAACAGTTCTTTTTTACTTATGATGTCCTTAGAAACGGAAATAAATGTTCATGTAATAGGTTGTACCGAACATATAGAAATATTTCGAATCAAACGGTTGGTAAGTTTGATAACTTTCATCTTTGTTCTTCAGCAGACGAACTTGTTCATAACCGCCGGTTTTGATATTCTGGTTGTTGAGCAGGTTCTTTACTTCCAAGCTGAAACCAAGCGTGTAGGCACGGTTAATGTACCAGTTTTTACCAACACTTGCATTTAATACGTAAGCAGAGTTGAATTTCTCCTGATTACGTAACGTTGCGATATCTTCTTCAGTCATTCCCGGTGTCAGTACGGCATCTGTGCGATAGAGCGGACTCATAGATAAGTACATATTATCGTAATAGTTCATATCTAATGACGCGAATATGTTTTTAGGTCCACGGTAAGACAAGCCTACGTTTAGTGCAGTTTGCGGCGTGCTTTCTACACGGAAGTTCTTCCAGTATACTTTACCTTGGTTCTTGATTTCTCCACTATTATCCTGAATCTGTACATAATCCGGATTATTGTCATAAGTGAATTGTCCCCAGCTGATGGCTGCATTCAGAGAAAGTCCTGCATAGATAGGTACAGAAGCAGCTGCTTCAAGTCCGAAGTGGCGTTTGTTGATACCGCTCATTGCAAAGTTGGAGAAGGTAGCTTCTACGTCATCATAATAAGAGAGAACTTTGGATTGATCCATAAACTTCGTATAGTATCCGGAGATACGTGCTTTAATATCTCTCCAACGCAAGTTATAAGAGGCGTCTACACCAAATACTTTCTCACTTGAAATGCCCGGAGTCGCAGAGTTACGTGTACGGGGAGAAACAAATGAAGCTTGGAAGGAAGGAGCATCCTGCATGTAGATAATGTTAGCATCAATAGAATGAGCAGCAGAGAATTTATAGCTGAAGTTGGCTTTCAGTTTATAAGTCAGGTAATTCTGCTTCTTAGAGTCTCCTTGAGAATTGTCGAGGAACAATCCTTTTTTCCAAATACCATGACGCCACAGAGTAGTGTGTCCGAGTTCTCCACCCAGATTAGCTCCAAAGTTGCCGAAGTTTCTGCTATATTGTGCCCAGGCGCGTGCGTTGATAACATTTCCGTAGTAGTCGTAGCTGTATTTATCCCCCTTCTTGACAGCTTGTGCATGACCGTACTTCTCGTAGTACTCCATGTTGTTCTGGTAAAGGATCGGGTTCATGCCACCCATGTCACGTTCGGCAAACTTGTCTACGTCTACCCAGTAATCACCACCCAGCAAATCTTTCACTTCGCTATAGTATTCTGTACGATTACGACGCAAGTTCAATCCACCGTTAATTTTAGAATTGTCACGGAAGATATGAGAGAATTGTGTGTAGAGATTCCAGTCTATCTGATCGGCATGGCGTTCTTCAATCATGTTGATGGCACGATGACCGGCTCCATAGGCGGGGTTCTCTTCCTGGCTTTGGTTGATATGATACAAATTGTCCCAGTTGATGTGGCGGATGTTATTAGTGTTTCCCATCCATGCTTCATACAGTTGCGCTCCGATGTAAGTATTGTCATAGAAACTGGGTAAATAACGGTAATAGTCAGGACGTGGGTCGGGACCACCATACCAAGTCAGTGCAGAGTAACCATTCTGTCCGAAACGTACAGAGGTTGCCACGTTTAATTGCGAACGGTCATTGATGTCAAATGTATAATTCAACATCGTAATAGGTTCATGATAGCTGCGTACACGTGCGTTAACACGCTTTCCATTCAGCCAACCCCAGTTTGGATTGTAGTAGTTGTTGCCTACTAAGTCGTAGACTTCCTGAGTAGAAGCTTGCTGTGCACCACGTTCTGTGGGGGCACCCAAGATGCTTAATGCCAAGCGGTGTTGCGAATTGAATTGCTTTTCTACAGCGGCAAAATATCCGAAAGCATTGTAATACACACCGTTTACATAAGAGTTTCCTCCCTGGCGGGTTGATACGGAGAAGGCATAAGACCAGCCGTTATCCTGTAATCCGGATGCATAGGTCAGCATACCACGGAAACGGTACATGGAGTTGCCGTTAACTACGCTGGCACGAAGACCTTTGCGCATCTGTGAAGGACGGGTATTGATATTTGTTGTACCTGCGATACCGCCAAGACCCATATCCCCCATGTTCAGTGCAGATGTGATCTCCTGATTACGGGTTGCATCATTCAAACCACTCCACAAAGACCAGGGAGTATATCCTGTCATCGCGTCATTCAGCTGAATGCCATTCATATATACGTCTGAGTATTGAGAGTCATAACCACGTACATTGAAACGCATTTCACTGAATTTGTAGGAAGCGATATTATTGAATACGTCTTTTGATGCGGACAGAGACGAGGGGAGTGATTGCGCATCCTCCAGTGTTTCTGTGTCAAATTCGGCAAAGATGGCGTCGTCCATAGTCGGAGCAACGTTTTCGGGGATCAAAATGACGTTGTTGATATCTCTGATCAACTTATCCACACGGACAGCCAGAGTTAAAGGTTCGAACTCTGCAGCTTCGAAAGACAGCGTGTATTCTCCTTTTGCCAGGTTCTCGATAACGAAGTTGCCCGACGCATCAGTCTTGGTTGTTACATCTCCCGGGGTTAATGTCACTTTTACGCCGTCTATGGCCGCACGTGTCGTACGGGAAACGACTTTACCTTTGACTCCACCATTGTTTTGTGCAAAAACAGTGAAAGACATCAAAGATAATACCATGAATAGGATTGTTTTGATTTTCATATAAACTTATTTTTTTATTTACCTATATAGATATATACGGGGAAGTGGTCACTGTAACCTCCCTGGAAGTTATTACCTACGTATGTGCGCAATGGATATCCTTTGTATTGTCCTTCTTTCTGCACCATGTAAAGTTGCTTGAAGATATTTCCATAGAATTTAGATCCGGGAGCTTTCTGCAATTTCAGCTTTCCTGTCGATCCTTTGGCTAAATTCTCGGATACTACAATATTATCAAATATATTCCATGCATCACCATAAGCTAATGTTCCGTATCCTGCTTTGAGCATATCGGCATAAGGCGCGAAGAAGTCGCCCTCCTTCAAATCTTTCAGTTTGAATTTAGCTCCTAACCCTTGTGCTATACTTTTGTCGGTCGGATCATCATTGAAGTCGCCCATCATAACCACTTTCATGTTAGGATTGGCTCTCATTACAGAGTCTGCAATGCAGCGCATCTGTTCGCCTACAGCGATACGTTTAAATTCCGAAGCTTCCTTTCCTCCAAGGCGTGAAGGCCAGTGCGCCACCATAAAGAAGAAAGGTTCGTTCTCAATCGTTCCCCAAAGCGTCAGGATATCCCGGGTTTTGAAGTCGGGAAGTGAAGGGATGACCGTTCTTACAGCCTTTTCTCCTTCTTTCTTAAACACATCGGGACGATACAGAAAGGCAACGTCTACGCCTCGGGCTTCAGGAGAGTCGAAGTGTGAAATCCGATAGTTTGCCGGAGCCAGTTTGCGGGTTGCGATGATGTCTTCCAGCACACTGCGGTTTTCTACTTCTGATACACCGATGACGACCGGATAATCCTTGTTGATAGCTGCAATGTCAAAGAATACCCGTTCGGTATTTGCCAATTTCTTTTTGTACTTGACCGAGTTCCATTTTTTAGGACCTTCGGGAGTAAATTCGTCATCGTGAACTTCCGGATCATTGATAGTATCGAAGAAGTTCTCAAGATTGTAAAATACAACCTTATACGGTTTCTGTGCAAAGCTGAACGATATCAGCAGCGCAAAAAGCGCGGTTACTAATAACAGTTTTTTCATAAGCTAGCTTATTAGTTAATCCCCCATTGAGTGGGATTATTTTGTTGTTTTACACTGTTGGATACTTGCGGGAAGAAGGTAAATCCTGTCTTCTTTTCGATGTCTGCTACAGAAGTACAAATAGACTTAGGAGGCTCGATATTTCCGTATGATTTATGTTCTACCCAAAAACCTATGGAAATCAGCTCGTCGGCCGAACAGTCTTTGATATTCTTTCCGGTTTTTCCACTCTTTGTACGCAGAAGCACTTTGAAGTAGTGTGTAGGAAGAGGAACTACCTTGCCTGTATCATCCGTAGTAGTAGATGTTGCTCCAGTTCCAAAATGTGCGCCGGTAACTACATACAACGTGTCTGAACAGTGATTTGTACGGACTTTGCTTTCAAGTTTGGCCCACATGTCCTGGTTCAGACGATTGAGTTGTGGAGTCATGTTAGACATATAGAACGTTTGGGCATTCATCTCATCCGTAGCATCACGGTCAGCAGATGGAAGTTGATGTCCACGGTCGTAAGGACCTCCATAAGACCCTAATGTACAATCTGCTTGATAGTTTTGCGGGATGATTGGGTCAAAAGCCCAGCGGTCTGTACGCTTGATTGATCCTGAGTATGCAGCGTGTATCGGATATGCTACCCATAAGGCTGCTTTCTTAGTTTTATCAAAACAAATAGAATAATTACGTATTGTTTTATTGTTCAAAAGAGCATAATGAGTTACATACTGATAATTAGCATCTTCCTTGAAAACAGGAACTTCAGCCCACAGGTTAAAAGCAGGTAGGTTCTGCTGTGATTCAGATAATTGTACTAAATCAAAGACTTTCGCCTCTTGGTCTGCAAACTGGAGTGTAATCTTGGCTATACGTTGCTCTTTACCTGTATTCCTATTATAATATACGTATAGAACATTGAGCCCGTCTTTTACTTCTCCGGATTTATAGGATAAGGTCTGATCATTGCTACTGAAGGAACACCATGTTGTGCCTTCAGTGATTTCTGCATTCCATGTCGTTCCGGGAGTACCTGTGATGATTATGGCAGACGATCCGGATGCTGATTTTACAGTGGAGGAAATTTTCCAGTAGGCATCACATGGCTGTGATAAGCCATTATCTGATTCATCACTACTACACGCACTGAAATACAACAGTGAGAATGTAAATAGTATAATTTTAAGAGTTAATTTATAAATTGACTTCATTAAAGGAGTATTGATAAGAAAAACTAAACAGTTCTTGGCGTAAAATTTACCCCAAGAACTGTCTAGTATACAATCTTATTTATTTTTTGTATGTGATTGTAATAGAGTTAATATACACAGCACCGCCTCCAGGGAAGATACTTAATTCAGAGAGATTTAAGTTCTCAATATTGTCAATTGTGAATGTTTGGCCTTTATCTGTTGATTCATTACTTTTTGCTTTTGCAATTTCATCTAATTGAGCTTGAGTTGTTCCATCTTCATAAGTATACCCTGCTGCACAAGCTAAGATATAGCGTTTAGCTACAGTATTAGGCGCTGTAGTCACAACTATCTTTTGTATAATTCCGTTTACTTTTGGAATTTGAATATGTGAATTGAATGCTGTCTTCGCAGATGAACTGTTGAAATTAATTTGTAGATATGGGGCGTTAGCTCCTGTGGATGTTATACCACATTTCCCCGTCCATTTACCATAAGTATTATCATAATCGAATGTTGCATATCCACCATTAGTCATCTTAGATATTTCGTCAGCAGTAAGGGTTATTTCAGTATCTGAAGAACTGCTAGGCGCTGAAACGGTAATAGGAACTTCTATTTCACTATTAGCTAATGAAATTTTTAGAGTTTGTTTGATATCATTAGTAGTTGAGTTTCCATTAGCTGTAACGGTAACTTTTGTACCATTGACTGTTGCAGATAAAATGCCATTTAATCCGCTAGTTGTAAGTGTGTTACTTCCCATGTTCGCTACACTGACTTCAAATTCCTTATTTCCACCAGTCGCAGGGAAAGTCCAATTAGAGGGATCGACAGATACAATTGTGGGTTCAGTCGAATTGAATGCATTAACATCCTCCATATTACGTGGAACGAGCTGGCCTTTATTTGAATTTACTGCAGCCAATCCTGAAATGTTTCCTGTAGTTACTTTGTATGTTTTATCAATAAAAGCAGTAGCTTCTTTCTTACAGAATACAACGAAATCGGTTCCCCCAGCAGTAAAGGTATGTGAAGATATTTTTTCTGTTTTTGCCCATACACCACCTTCTTTAGGAGTTGCATTAACAATGATTACTGGCATTCCTTGGTAATCAGCTAATTTATCTGCTGTAATTGTTACAGGAGTAATAGCAGCAGTTCCAATCTTTTCTACTTTAGCCCAAGTGTCATCTTTACCCCCCGTAACTTCAAACATACCGTTATAATTCACTGTTTTAGCGAGACCTTTGTAGAGAGTTACTTTTACTTTATCACCTTTGTTAAGATTGAGTTTAGAAGGCTCTACTTGGCTGCCAAATAGTGTAATACCATTACCTTCTACTGTAGAATTTTCTGTTGTAAGGATTAGGTTGTTGAAAGAATAATTTCCACCTTCAACATCATTCTGTACTACGGCTTCGAAATAACGGTCAGCAGTTTCATCAACCGGAGTTTGGGTAGTAGTCATCATTGCATTCAACTCAGGAATAGTGATAACTTTAGCTTCTCCTGGTTCTGGTTCTTCACCACCTTCTAAATCTACTTCAGTACCACCAGCACCTGTAGCAAGTGTTATGTCATCAAGGCGGATAGAAGAAGCTGCTAAAGCAGTGTATTTAATGTATAATTCAGATACTGCCTTTTTGAGAGTGAAATTAGCAGTAGCTAAAACCCAATATGGCTTTTCTGAATCTCCATTGTTCTTAGTATATGTAAGAGGAACCCAGTTTGTACCGTCAGCACTTAAAGCCACAGTCAACTTAGATGTATCAAATGTATTATCATATTCCTCTCCAACTTTTATAGAGTAGCTGGCACCGAACGTAAGTTTCAGATTCGTTTGTGCTTCTGTAAGAGCTATTTTGTTGATTTGGAAATATGCAGGAAGACTTCCGAAGAATACAACATTAGGTCCGGATGCACCATCGTATGCACCTGAGTTAGCTAATCCACTAGCACGAACTGATGCACTTGCTCCAGAATAAGTGACATTTGCAGAACCAACTCCGCTCTTATTCCATCCATCATATGAATCTACATATGGGTAGGGGCTTGATACAGCCTTATCCCCAACCGTTTCGTTGTAAATTACTTCTGTAGGACCTACGCTTCCACTGCTAATCTTAACAGTCTCCGACATCAGTACACCCACTTTGTTTGAAATCTCAATAACAACGCTGGCTTCATCATTAACGTTTTCCGGAATGCTAACCTGAATAGTAGCAGAACCTTCACCTTCATATTTTGATAGAGTAACCCATGATTTGTCATCCTTTACTGTAGCTTTCCAACTACGGTTGGTTGAAATGTCAAAAGAGGCTTGGCTTCCGTTGGCTGGTTGACCGTCTAAGCCGAAAATCAAGGTTGTAGGCGAAACTTCGAGGTATGGAGCCTCGGTATCATCATTGTCGTCAACGCAACTTACGAAAGCTGTGCTAACCATTACAAGCATAAGCCCGTAGAATAACTTCAGAAAGTTCAAATTTCTCATTTTGTTGCTTTGTTAATTAATTAATAAAATTTTTGTGAATCATTTATCCTTTCATTTCCTTTTGATAATAATAGTTTAGCAAAGTTATTTTTTTCTATGAAACATGCAAAGTTTCTAACGTCTTTTTTCGTATTGCAACTGTGTTAAATTTTAGCGACTTAAGAATAGGGATAAACTGATTTTCTGCATTGATGAATAGATTGGCTCTTTTTGTCTTTAATATCTAACATTGTGAAAGGATTTGGAGACGTATGTTGCTTTTTTGAAAGATTTGCATTCTATGCTTTATCGGGCTTGATTAGGCGAATTATTGCCGTGCGTATGGGGCTTGAATGACATTTTTATCAAACGGAGGTCCATTTACTATTTGATAGATGGAGTGTGGCCCGTATAAAATTATTTTATTGTAATTAACTTATATGGGTTTTATATTATAATCTTTTTCTGTGAATAATCTAATTTCTTCCAGTGAATAAATTAATCCCTTTCTATGAATAAATTAATTCGTCCGCCTATAGGCAATGTTGCGTTTATCTATAGGCAACCTTCCATTTGTCTATAGGCATCTTTTCGTTCGCCTATAGCCGGACGAATTAATTTATGAATGCGCAGATGCTGTTTTTTGCAGAGGAACCCTTTAGAGTCTGCTTGAAAAAAACTTGAATCTTTTCTATTTGACTGAATGAAGAGCAGAAAACAGTACATACTGTTTGAAGTCTATATTTTAATGCCTATATTTGTCTACATTTCAATTTTATAAGGATAGGCATTATGGATACTACTTTTAGAATATACCCGATAGGGATACAGAATTTTGAAGACTTACGCAATAATAACAACGTTTATGTAGATAAGACGGAGTTGATTTATCGTTTGGCTAATACCAATAAAGTTTATTTTTTGAGTCGTCCCCGTCGTTTTGGAAAAAGTTTGTTGGTGTCCACTCTTGATGCTTATTTTAGGGGGAAGAAGGACTTGTTTCAAGGTTTGGCAATGGAACGTTTGGAGAAAGAGTGGAATGTTTATCCGGTGTTGCGCCTTGATTTTAGTATGACAAAGTACACAGCGCTTTCCGACCTTTTGGGACAGTTGAATCTGAATCTATACGATTGGGAAAAACTCTATGGAAAGGAAGAAGTAGAAGGTACGCCAGCGGAACGTTTTCGGGGAGTGATTCGTCGCGCTTATGAACAGACGGGTAAACCGGTAGTAGTACTTATCGACGAATATGATGCTCCTTTATTAGACAGTAACCATTTGCCGGAACTGCAAAATGAACTTCGTGAAGAAATGCGGAAATTCTTCAGTCCTTTGAAGGCGCAAGGAGAATATCTTCGTTTCCTTTTCCTGACAGGTATTAGCAAATTCAGTCAAATGAGCATTTTCAGTGAACTGAATAATTTGCAGAATATCAGCATGAGAGACGATTATAGTGCTATCTGTGGTATAACCGAACAGGAATTGCGTACACAATTGAAAACTGATATTGAAATGATGGCACAGGCTAATAATGAAACGTATGAGGAGGCCTGTACACATTTGAAACAACAATATGACGGATATCATTTTAGCGAGAACTGCGAAGATATTTACAATCCATTTAGTTTGTTCAATGCATTTGCACAGAAAAGATATGCCAATTTCTGGTTTTCTACCGGGACGCCTACTTTTTTAATTAATATATTGCAGCAGAGTAATTTTGACATTCGCGAATTGGATGGTGCAACAGCTACTGCAGAGCAATTTGATGCGCCGACGAATGTTATTACCGATCCTCTTCCTGTGCTTTATCAGAGCGGCTATCTTACCATCAAGGAATATGATCCGGAGTTCCAACTCTACACATTGGCTTATCCTAACAAAGAAGTGCGGAAAGGATTCATAGAATCTCTTATGCCCGCTTATGTGCATTTACCTGCTCGTGAGAATACATTTTATGTAGTCTCTTTTATCAAGGATTTGCGTGCCGGAAAACTGACCGAATGTCTGGAGAGAATCAGATCTTTCTTTGCTTCTATTCCCAATGATTTGGAAAATAAGCAGGAAAAACATTATCAGACAATTTTCTATTTGTTGTTCCGTTTGATGGGGCAGTATGTAGATACAGAGGTGAAAAGTGCAATCGGACGGGCGGACGTAGTAGTAAAGATGCAAGATGCCATTTATGTCTTTGAATTTAAGGTAGATGGAACTCCGGAGGAAGCACTGGAGCAAATAAATAGTAAGGGGTATGCTATTCCTTATCAGCCTGATCATCGGAAAGTTGTAAAAATAGGAGTTAACTTCGATAGTGCGACAAGAAGTATCGGTGATTGGAAAATTGTAGAGATAGATTAAGGAGTCACTGATACCGTTGAACAGAAATGTTTAAAAATACTAGAAATATACTGTAGTAATGTTTTTTATCCATTCGTTTTATATTCTTAACTTCGAAAAAATCGTAAGCGCGGATAAATCAACTACTTTTGGCTCTCAAATTTGCAGCATTTTTGAATGTCTTGCGTATAATAAACATAAACTAATATATTTCTAGTCATGAAACATAGACTGTTACTACTAATTCTATTTGTATTCGTTGCCTCCGTGGCGGGGTGGGCGCAAAAAACCACAGCTCCTTCTTATATAGTCAAAGGAGTACTTATTGATTCTTTAACACAAGAGGGAGAACCGTATGCTACCATCAAAATAGCAAAGAAAAATGCTCCGGATAAAGCGGTAAAGATGGCGGTGACTGGGGCGAATGGTAAATTTCAAGAGAAACTGAATGTCGCTGCGGGCAGTTACATCATCACCATTTCTTCGATTGGTAAAGCGCCGATAGTAAAGGAATTTACTCTAAAACCGTCCGTGAAGGAGGTTGATTTGGGTACAATGATTTCTTCGGAAGCCAATAACGTATTGAAAGGAGTGGAGGTAGTCGCACAAAAACCTTTGGTAAAGGTAGATGTGGATAAGATTGAATATAATATTGAGGATGACCCGGACTCAAAATCGAACAGCATATTGGAGATGCTTCGGAAAGTGCCTTTGGTAACGGTGGATGGAGAAGACAATGTACAGGTGAACGGCAGTAGCAGTTTCAAGATACATGTGAACGGAAAGCCCAATAATATGATGAGTAATAATCCGAAGGAAGTACTGAAAAGTATGCCGGCAAACACAATCAAATATATTGAGGTGATCACTTCACCGGGAGCTAAATATGATGCGGAAGGTATCGGAGGTATTCTGAATATCGTCACAGTAGGTTCCGGATTTGAAGGATACACGGCTACTTTCAGGGGGAATGTTAACAACAACGGTGTGGGTGCCGGCACTTATGCAATGGTGAAACAGGGTAAGCTGACTGTTTCTGCCAACTACAACTATAATTATAATAATAGTCCGCGCAGCTATTCCGACAGTTACCGCGAAAATTATGAACCGGATAAGGAGAATGAAAAATACCTGGAATCGGAGAGTAGCTCCAAGTCGAAAGGAAATTTCCAGCATGGCAATTTGGAAGCCAGTTACGAGATTGATACGTTGAGGCTACTGACAGTGGCTTTTGGAATGTATGGCAGTAATAATAAAAGTAACACTGACGGACATACGATTATGCACGGAGCCGACCGTCAGGATTTTGCATACCGTTATAGAACAGACAATCATGGAAAAGGATCATGGTATTCTATCAACGGAAATATAGACTATCAGCGTACTTCCCGAAAGAATAAAGAACGGATGATTACGCTTTCTTATAAAATCAATTCCCAACCCCAAACGAATGATTCATATAATACTTATCTGGACATTGAGCCTGATGAGAATAAACTGGATATCATCAAAGCATTGTCATTAAAGAATTTCCATTCGGACGGAAAGACAAATACGATGGAGCAGACTTTCCAGGTGGACTATACTACTCCGATTGGAAAGCTGCATACAATTGAAACCGGTGCCAAATATATTTTCCGGCGCAACTCCAGTGATAATCGGTTTTATGAAGCCGAGGGAGCAAGTGAAAACTATGCATATAATGAGAATCGTAGCAGCGAGTACCGTCATTTGAATCATATTCTCTCTGCTTATGCCGGATATACGCTGAAATACAAGGGATTTACTTTCAAACCGGGATTGCGTTATGAGCAAACCATACAAGAAGTGAAGTATCTGGTGGGTCCGGGCGAGAACTTTGATTCAAATTTTAGTGATCTGGTTCCTTCCGTTTCGTTGGGAATAAAACTAGGAAAGACGCAGAATTTGCGTGGTGGATATAATATGCGTATCTGGCGTCCGGGTATTTGGAATTTGAATCCTTATTTCGATAATCAGAATCCGATGTTTATCAATCAGGGAAATCCGAACCTGAAGAGTGAGAAGAGCCATTCGTTCGACTTGTCTTACAGCAATTTTACGTCCAAGTTCAACATCAATCTTTCTTTGCGTCATTCTTTCAATAACAATGGAATTGAAAGAATCAGCCGCTTGATTACTGATAAAGACGGAGAAATCTTTGAAGGCGGGCATAAAGCTCCCTACGGTGCACTATATAGCACATACGGTAATATCGGAAAGAGCCGGGAAACAGGATTGAACTTTTATTTGAACTGGAACGCTTCTCCTAAAACGAGAATTTACGTTAATGGACGTGGCAATTATAGCGATTTGCGGAGTCCTGCCCAAGAGCTGCACAATTATGGATGGAATGCTTCTGCGTTCTGCGGAGTTCAGCAAACTTTACCGGGAAAGATCCGCTTGAGCTTGAACGGAGGAGGAAGTACGCCCCGGATCAGTTTGCAGGGAAAAGGGTCAGGGTATAATTATTACAGTTTGGGATTGAGCCGTTCTTTCTTGAAAGAAGAACGTCTCTCTTTGAATGTTTTTTGCAATAATATTGTAGAAAAATACAGAACTTACAAAAATCACACAGAAGGAGCTAACTTTATTTCGAAGAGTTCGAGCAAATATCCGAGCCGGTATTACGGTTTCAGTATCAGCTATCGGTTTGGAGAGTTGAAAGCCAGTGTGAAGAAAGCCGCACGAAGCATCGAGAATGACGATGTGAAAGGTGGCGGCGGAGGAGGTGGAAACACCGGTGGTGGAGGTGGTCAGTAGACCACTTCCGCACACCGAGATTCCCTCTTATTTCTGTCTCACGTCTTGCTTGTTGGTGTTAAAACCCAGTTTGGTCAGTCCGGCCTGTACGTCGGGATGGCTCATGAAGAGTTTCCATAATAATCCGGTCCGGTAGTTTTCGATCATGACAGCAATAGGACCTTGGTCGATAGCCAGATAACGTTGCGGATACCAATTGTCCGTTTCGCTGAAAGCATCGTAGAATCCGAAAGGACCGAACACTTTATCTCCTATACCATACAGATGGCGCATCACTTGCATGGAATATTCCGGTGTATAGACAATGGATGAAAGTGCGGCGGTAGGGGAGATCACTCCTTTGTCCTCCTGCTCGTTGGGCGAATGAGCTGCATATCCATCGACGGAGTAGCTGGCGGTCAGGCCCCAACAATCCGGTCCGAAACCTTTGTAATGTTTAGGGTTGCGGATGCAGTAAGCACGGTTCACCAGTGTCAGGTTGCGCATTTCGTGGAAGTAGCTGGGGCAGTATTCATCTTTCAGTCCCACCGGGTCAAGTCCGAGGAAAGAGTATTGAGCCCAGAAAAGCGGTCCGGCTTCGGTGCCCTGATAGCGGAGGTGCAACTCGATTCCTTCTACTTTATGCGGAGAAACGATGGCTCCGTTCTGTGCCCAACCGTCATGATAGACAGCCGCAGGTACTCCGTGTGTAGGAGAAGCGGCGGCAAGAATATACATAATCATACATTCGTTGTAGCCGTGTACAGGGAAATTCATTTCCCAGCCATACGTCGGACTCCAATGCCAGTAAAGGACGTTTTGCCCGCCTTGCCGATACCAGTTCCAGTCGACATCCCGCCAAATTTGGTCGATCCGTTGGGCGAGGGCTTTCTCTTTCTCGTTTCCGTTGACGTAATATTGGTGTACGGCCAGCAACCCTTGGATGAGGAAAGCGGTCTCTACCAGATCGCCCCCATTATCTTTCTGGCCGAATGGTTTCACTTTGCCCGTATTACCATACCACCAATGAGGGTAGGCTCCGTGGAAACGGTCTGCCTTTTCGAGGAAAGAAACGATGCGTTCCATTCGTGTCAGTCCCTCCTGGCGGGTGACGTAACCGCGGTCGATTCCCGCAAGGATAGCCATGATGCCGAAGCCGCTGCCGCCGGAAGTGACTACGTTGGCATCGTTTTCTGGATAAACGCCGTCCACATGATAACGTTCGGGAGCCAAGCCGCTATTCGGCTCGGCACCTTCCCAGAAATAGAGGAAAGTCCGTCGCTGGACGGTATCCATCAGGGCGTCGTCCGATAACGAGTCGGTGGCTGCGGAAAGGTTATTGCTTTTGCTTTTCCCTTTACAGCTCTGGAAAGTCAGGGCAACGGCGGATAGAAATAGTAACATGAGCGGAAGTGCACTCATTTCTATTATTCTTTTATATTTATCGTTCATAATCAAGGTGATAAAAGTTTAGTTTAACGTGAACTTCGCGGTTTTCACATCACGGCTGTTCGTACCGATCATCACTTCAAAGTCGCCCGGTTCGGCAACCAGTTGCAAGTCATAATTATAGTATCGAAGCATTTCCGGAGCAATCTTGAAATGGACAATCTTCATTTCTCCCGGTTCGAGGAATATCTTTTGGAAACCTTTCAGCTCTTTGACGGGACGGGTACTGCTACCCACAACGTCGCGGATATAAAGCTGTACCACTTCCGAGCCGGGCCATGTTCCGGTATTGGTAACCTCCACTGCCGCGGTCAACGAACCGTTCATGTCCATGGAAGAATGACTCAAGTCGATGTCGCTGTAAGAGAATGTCGTATAAGAAAGGCCGTAACCGAACGGATAAAGCGGATCATTATCCACATCGAGATAGTTGCTGCGGAATTTCTCGAACCATTTGCCATCTTTCAATGGGCGTCCGGTATTTTTGTGCGCATAATAAAGAGGTATCTGGCCGACATTCTTCGGGAAAGTCATGGTCAGTTTTCCACTCGGATTGACGTAACCGAAGAGGGCGTCACCAATGGCGTAAGCGGCTTCACTACCTCCGAACCATACATTCAGAATGGCAGGCACATGCTCCTGTTCCCAGTTCAGCGTAAGCGGACGTCCGGTGAATAACACCAGTACCACCGGTTTGCCTGTCTTTAAAAGCTCTTTCAACAGATTCTGTTGTACGTCGGGAATATTCAAGTCTGTACGGCTGCTGCTTTCACCGCTCATTTCAGAAGATTCGCCTAGCGCTGCGATGATGATATCCGACCGACGGGCTACGTTCAATGCTTCGTCCAGCAACTGCTGGTCGGTGCGATTGTCACGGTTCAGGGAACGCCCGAACATCGTTGCCCGTTCTTCGTAACTTGCATCACTAATCAGGTTGCTTCCTTTAGCGTACATGATATTCGCTTTGCCGGCTGTCATCTCTTTCAATCCTTCTACCAAAGAAGGGCAACGGTCGAGCACAGCTGCTACGCTCCATGTACCCGGCATATTGCTACGGCTGTTTGCCAACGGACCAATAACTGCAATATTTCCTTTAGGGTTGAAAGGCAACAACGGATTTCCGTTCGGATTACCGTCGGGGCTGTCATTCTTTAGAAGAACGAAACTTTCTGCTGCAATTCTGCGGGCTGCATCACGATGGGCTTTGGTAAAGATGTCGCGTGCCGGACGTTTCGGATCGCAATATTTATAAGGATTATCAAACAATCCCAGTTTATATTTGGCTTCTAGAATACGACGGCAAGCCGTATTCAATGTTTCCATAGAGACTTTTCCTTCCTGAACGGATTTCTTCAGTGTCCCTACAAAACCCTCGCTTACCATATCCATATCCACTCCGGCATTGATGGCACGGGCGGATACTGTCTGAAGATCACCGATACCGTGGTCGATCATTTCTGAAATGCCCGTATAATCAGTTACCACAAAACCGTTGAATCCCCACTGTCTGCGGAGAATATCCGTCATCAGCCATTTATTGGCAGTGGCCGGAATACCGTCTACTTCATTAAAAGAAGCCATCACGCTGCCTACACCCGCTTCAACGGCTGCTTCATACGGCAGCATATAATCATTGAACATTCGTTGGCGGCTCATATCCACGGTATTATAGTCGCGGCCGGCTTCGCCTGCCCCATATAACGCAAAGTGTTTTACGCAGGCCATGATTTCGTCATTCCGTTCCATGTTTTTCCCCTGATAGCCGCGCACCATCGCTTCGGCAATCATGGCACCGAGAAACGGGTCTTCGCCACTGCCTTCGGATACGCGCCCCCAACGAGGGTCACGTGAAATATCCACCATCGGGCTGAAAGTCCATGAGATCCCATCGGCGCTCGCTTCTACAGCCGCAATGCGGGCAGACTCTTCAATGGCTGTCATGTCCCAGGTGCAAGATAAACCGAGCGGGATAGGGAACATCGTTTCGTATCCATGAATAACGTCCATCCCGAACAATAACGGAATACCCAGTCGGGAATCTTCCACAGCCTGTTTCTGTACTTCACGTATCTTCTCCACTCCTTTCAGATTGAACAATCCTCCCACTTCGCCTTTCTTGATTTTTGCGGCGATGTCGCTGCTTTTAGCCTGTCCCGTAGTGATCTCTCCGGTGACAGGAAGGTTTAACTGTCCGATTTTTTCTTCCAGCGTCATTTTATTCATCAATACGTCGATGAAACGATCCATATCCTGTGGCGACTTTTGTGCCGACGCGGTTAGAAAACCTGCGGCAAACAACAGGACGGATAGACTTAACTTTTTGTATATCATATTATTATAGTTGCTTTTATCTCTATTCATATAAAGTCCTCCTGATGCGTTGAATGTTCGGCACCGAGGAGGACATTGTTCGACACCGAGGAACTTTCTTATTGGTAGTCGGGGTTCTGTACCAACACTCCCTTAGACTTGTCGATCTCTGTCTGCGGCAGTGGAAGCAGTGCATTTTTGTCCTGATAATTGGTTTTACCGGCTGCGTGCAACACTTCTTTTGCAATGCCCCAACGAACGAGGTCGTAGAAACGGTCGAATTCCAACCCTAATTCCACACGGCGTTCGTGGCGGATGGCCTCACGTAATTCTCCCTGATCGGTAGTCGTCACTTTAGGCAATATATTGCTATTGGTGCCTCTGGCGCGTGCGCGTACTTGTTCCAAATAGTCGATTGCTTCACCCGGAATACCTTTTTCATTAGCTGATTCGGCTCCCATCAGCAGTACATCTGCGTAGCGGATCAGACGAATGTTTACCCAATAACCTTTATTGGTATATTCTTTACGTAATGCCGGGTCGGTATAGGCTTTCTTATTGAAGTAAGCACCCATTGCCGGGGAAACCGGAGACTCGCCGTATGGCTCATTGGTGTTTTCCGGTGTGATAGGATCGCTGTCCGAGTGGCGGAAGTAGAGTAGGGTGGAGTTTTTGCGTGGATCACCCTGTTCGTATGCTTGCGCCATATACTCTGTTGCCATGTGCCATCCCCATCCCAAGTCCCATTGACCTGCTCCGCGTACACCTTGTACTTCACAGAACTGGCTACCGATAACATCGCTTTGAGGAAGAGCGGCAGTAGCTGTACATTGCAACTCGAATATAGACCCTCCGTTATTTTCACCATCATCCGTGAAAATCTCATTATACGGAGTCTTTAAGTTGTAGAGCCCCTTTTTGATGACATCGGTGGAGGCTGTGTACATATTGTTCCAGTCGTTGCGCATCATATAAGTACGTGCGTGTAAGGAACGGGCAGCTCCCCAAGTCAGTCGTCCGGTGTATTCGGTATTCCATGTTTCCGGCAATGATTCTTCTGCTGTTTTCAGGTCCTTGTCGATCTGTTCATAGATTTTATCAGCACTTGTCTTCGGGATATTGGCTTCCGAAGCATCGTTGATTTTATAAGTCACCAAAGGAACTTCGCCGAAAGCTCTTACCAGATTGAAGTAGCAATAAGCACGGAAGAAAGAGGCCTCTCCCTTATTGATGATGTCTTCAGTTTCTGTTTGTCCGGCTGTTTCTTTTGCTGCAATGGCATCAAGAATCTCATTACATTGGTAGATGATGGCATAATTCTGTCCCCAATAAGCACCCAGTAGGCCGTTGGTCGGTGTATACACAAAATCATCATACATTTCGGCTACATCAGAGCCATCGCTGGCAATACTTCCTTTTTCCGAATCTTCCGAACGGAAACAGTGGATGGCAAAAGCAGGAGGGCCGGCTGTCACATTATAGTTACGCATCATCGTATAGACATTATAAATCTTACCGTTGACCAGAGCGTTCGGATTATCATCTTCCGTGAACTGTCCTTGTGGACTACGATCCAGAAAGTCACTACAGCTGCCTAGAAATAATGTAGTTGAAGTAATAAGGGTTGCAAATATATATTTATTCAGTTTCATATAATGATAGTTTTAAAGATTAAAGTTGTGTTCCGCATGGAAAACTGGTAGTGGCACCTTGCCACTAGAATGTTAGGTTAATGCCGAAGGTGTAGACTGCAGGTACGGGATAACTGCCGTTATCTACTCCGAAAGCGGTGGCGGTTCCTCCGAGTTCGGGAGTATATCCGGTGTTATGTTTCCATGTCTTCAGGTTCTGTATGTTGACATAGACTTTCAGGGCTTGCAGACGTATTTTGGCAATTAAGCTCTTGTCGAACGTATAAGCTAACTGTACATTACGGATACGGAAGAAACTACCGTTCTCAATGTAATAGTCGGAATTCAAGTTATTGATAGAATGTTTGGTGTTCAGCAACGGTTGGGTGTTGGACGTACCTTCTCCGTGCCAGCGGTCCAGGCGTTGTTCCAGGTAGTTGAACTGGGCAAAATTGTAGTTATCCCATGTACGGAAAATCTTGTTTCCGCCTTGTCCCATCATGTCGATGCCTAACGACCAATTCTTGTAGTCTACTCCGAGAGAGAAACCGTAAGTTACCTTTGGAGTCGGGTTGCCTATCATGGTACGGTCTTCCGGGGTGATTTCTCCGTCACCGTTCATATCGGCGAATTTCAGGTCACCGGGGGTAACGGTAGCCAGTGTATTTTTGGGTGATGCGTCAATATCTGCTTGTGACTGATAAACGCCTGCCACTTTATAACCATAGAAATATCCGATAGGATAACCTGCCATTGTGTAACTTTGCTGCTTATCTCCGGCAATGATGGAGTATCCTTCCTGAACAAGACTTTTTACCTCATTCTTGATAGTAGTCAGGTTGGCACTGACGGAATATCCCCAATCACCAATCTGATCGCGCCAGGTTACAGCCATTTCCACTCCTTTATTCTGGATCTCTCCCAAGTTTCCGATACCGGGGATAGTTCCGGAAATTCCGGGAACTTCGGCTAACAAATCTTTGGTGTTCTTCTTATAGTAAACACCCTCAAAATGCAAGCGGTTGCGAAGCAGGTTCGTTTCAAATCCGGCTTCCCAGGCTTCTACTTTTTCCCAACGTAGGTTAGGATTAGGAAGATAAGCAAGTTGGTATCCGGGATAAATGATGGACGGTTTACCGAATACTGCCGAATAAGCATTGGTCAATAAGGGCTCGGCAGGATAGGCTTTATCCAGGTTCTGGTTTCCTAGCGTACCGTAAGATGCTTTGATTTTCAACATATCCAGCCATTTGATGTCTTTCATAAATTCTTCTTCAGACATCAACCAACCTCCACCCAGTGAGAAGAAGTTCTGCCATTCATTTCCTGTGTAGGAGAAAGCGGAAGAACCATCCCGGCGGAAAGATCCGTTGAACAGATATTTACCTTTATAATTGTAGATCACACGTGCAAGTACGGATAATGTACTGCGTTCCCATTGGGTACTTCCATTGGTAGCGGTAGCCGCATCACCGATGCTGACAAACCATTTGTCCGGATTATCCGGAATAACCAGTCCGACCCCCTGCTTGCGTGCTCCGTCCAACCGGCTCAACGAATTATAATAGGTAGTAAAACCGGCGGTAGCTGTCAGGTTATGATTTCCATTATCAAAGCTGTTGGTGTATGTCAACAGGTAGTCGCTCTGAACTTTTGTTTCATTCTCTTTAAACTGGCTGACTTCGGTCTTGCCTGTTCCCAAAGTAGAGATCCCTCCGTTGACAGTGGCATCGTATACTTTTACGATCGGTGTATACGTCCGTCCGTTGTTCGACGCATAATCCATGGAGAACATTGCTTTGAACGTGAAATGTTTCAGGAAGTCTACCTCACCATAAATGTTACCGGATGCCCGGTAGTTTTCTGCTTTGGTAGTATTCGCTTTCAATTCGACGTCTACCATCGGGTTGCTAATCTGCGCTTTCTGGAATTCGGGCAGAGCCGTATATAATCCGTATTCGTTGTTATACACCGGAGCGATAGGAGTTGCACGCAGGGCATTCAACACCTGTTTGGAATCGGCAGGAAGCATACGTGCTCCGTTGAATTGGAAACCGACTTTTAAAAAGTCCGTAATCTTATAATCATTACTTGCGTTGATGGTTACCTTGCTGAATTTCTCATGCTCAATGTTGCCTTGTTCGTAAGAGTAGCCTACGCCCAGATAGAAACTGTGTTTGGGCGAAGCCCCTGTAATACTGATGTTATTGTTTGTAATGAAAGCAGTCTGGAAAATTTCGTCTTGCCAGTCGGTATTGGCATCCCAGCCGGTATAATCGAAAGGATCGTCTCCTTGATTGGCTAGCTGTTCGTTATATAGCTCTTTGAATTGTGAACCATTCACCAGTTTTACTTTATCCACCACTTTCTTGAAACCGAAAGATGTGTTGATATTGACCAATGTCTGTCCTTCTTTGGCTTTCTTTGTAGTAATGATGATAACACCATTCGCACCGCGAACACCGAAGATAGCCAGAGATGACGGGTCTTTCAGGATTTCCATAGATTCGATGTCCTCCGGATTCAGGAAATTGATGTTGTCATTGAATAATCCGTCGACAATGTACAGCGGTTTATATCCGTTGATGGAGTTTGTTCCGCGAATACGGATTTCCGGGTCCGATCCGGCTCGTCCGGAGTTTACAATCTGCACACCTGCCACTTTCCCCTGAAGGGAAGATAGTGGATTCATTGCCGGTTTGTTGGCTAACTCTTCTCCTTTGACATTGGTGATAGAACCTGTCAAGTCTCTTTTCTTTGCACTACCGTATCCGATAACGACTGTTTCGGCTAGTACTTGTGAATCTTCTTTCAAAGTGACATTGATGACGTTCTGTGTCCCCACTTTAACAGTTTGCGAAGTCATTCCTACGTATGAAAATGCCAGTACGTCCTCCGGAGTGACAGAGATTGAATATTTACCGTCCATGTCCGTGATGGTTCCGGTGGAAGTTCCTTGTACGAGTACCGATGCGCCGATCAATGGTTCATTGGTAGCGTCCGTCACTGTTCCTGTCACCGTCTTTGTCTGTGCAAAGGCTGATGCAGAGGCCAGTAGCAGGCAAACAAGCGTCATGATGCTCCTTGACCTGATGGCTTTTTTCTGAAGATGTTGTAAAAGTCTAGTCCTCATTGCATTAAATTTTTCCATTTGTTAATATTTAGGTTGAAGTCTTTTTCTGCCGTCTTTTGACAAGAGTAATAAAGTGAACAAATGAAAGTCGAAAAAGATTTTGGAAAAAAGAGGGAATGGTTGATTTTAACACAAGAAGCGAGATGGCTGTTGAAAAAGGTTCAGGTACGAACCGGTGTTGTTCGTACCTGAATTTAATGTCGTTAAAATGCGGATGACCAGCGGAGAGGGCACAAAAAAGCCCCTAAAATGTCCGTTTTAGGGGCTTTTTAACTGTAAATACAGGGTAGTTTGTGCGGATATGAGAGGTGTAAAAAGAAATGTTATCAATAACATTATAGCGGGAATCATTATAGCAGGAACAATCTTCATTATGCAATTGACAGGAAGCTGCGAACAACCGGAAATAACCCATCTGAAAACAGGCACAGACAGCATACAAATAAACAAAAATGATGAAATTGAGGAGTGGGATACCGATACCACTATTTACCATACAACAACGAAACCCAAATAAAAATCCATTCAAAAAACAAAATAATCAACTTATAAGTTGTATATCTCCCCCTTTTTCCGTATCTTTGTGTATACTAATAAAGGAAGAATATGACATTCGACAAGATAACTAAAGATGGAAGATTGTGGGCGGTCCGGTTTGATGAAAATACTGATAACGAATTCATCAGGACAATTGAGCAATGGGACGACGTGCAATGGCTGCGGGCGTTTTTCATAGAGAACATCAATGACCTGATTGCTTATTTCAAAATATCTGATATCAACGTTGCGATAAGCGATACGATTGAAGACAGCGACCGACTGCAACGTATCATTTTAGATATCTCCCCGGAAGCTGATTTAAACCGGATATTCCGCCCGTTGGATAACAATCAGGCATCCGACGTTATGCTTCAGAAGGAAAAAGCAAGACTGAAACGCAAATTCGGTCATTCGTCATGGTTACGGCTTTATGCTATCAAGTTGGTCTCCGGAGTGTATATCATCACGGGGGGAGCTATCAAACTGACAGCAACGATGCAGGAAAGAGAACATACGAGCAAGGAACTCGTCAAACTGGAGCGGGTAAGGAACTTCTTGTTGCAGGAAAACGTTATTGATGAAGCTGGATTTGCTGATTATATGACTGAACTTTAATTATAGGAGAAAAAAGTATGGATAATGACATGAAAACAACCATTGAGAAGTTGGAAAAATATGCATCTTCAACTCCTTCCAAATGGCGTGAGGCACTGGAATACAGGCAGGAGAACAAAACGTGGCTCCGATATTCGCAACGCATAGCCATGTTGATGCTGGACAAAATGGACGAACTGGGAATAAACCAAAAGCAACTGGCAGAAATGATGAGTTGCAGCCAACAGTATATCTCGAAAATATTGAAAGGACGGGAAAATCTTTCATTGGAGACTCTTTCCAAAATAGAAGGAGCGTTGGGTATCTCTATTATCAAAGAAGAACAGGTAGCTGTATAACTCTGAGGGGATATAATGCAGAAAACTGATGGCGGATTTGTCCGGACAAGTTGTTGCAGCAATTGCCCACACACTGCATAGGAACACATTTTTTTTCTTTCCATACTTGATTTTTTTTGGTGAATCCTACTTTGAATCCAAAAATCAAGATAAAAAAAGAAATCCTGTCACTGAGAATGGCACCGAACTGTTGTTAGCATTTTTCGGAATGCCAGCGGAGAGGACACAAAAAAGCCCCTAAAATGTCCGTTTTAGGGGCTTTTTAACTGTAAATACAGGGTAGTTTGTGCGGATGATAGGACTCGAACCTACACGCCTCACGGCACCAGATCCTAAGTCTGGCGCGGCTACCAATTACGCCACATCCGCATGTGTAGCTTTTTTGTTTAGCGGTGCAAAGATAGGAAGATTTTCTGATTTGGCAAATAATTCGGCAATAAAGTTATTCACTTAAGATTTCGAATGCCTTTTCAATCAGTGGATCTTTCTTTTGTGATTCTATGTCGCCCTGCTCTATTCCTTCTTCTAGAATCTTATCCATATTTACGTATACATCAGGTTCTATTCCATCCTCCAATGACTTTCCATATTTATCAAAGTGGGGGCTGGCAGAGAAGCGAACGCTCCAGCCATTAGGTAATTCTGATGAAAATGGTAGCCCTGAGCCACCACCAGTCTGGTCGCCCAGCTGGATGATTCTTTTATCTTTGTTATCATTGTTTAAGCTGCGCATTATGTTTACAAAATCATTTGTGGCACTATAACATCGACGATTGGTTAGTATCACGACCTTTTTTTGCCAACGAATACTGTTGGAGGGTTCTAAATAAATGGGCTCCATCTCTGAGAAATCACTGTGTCCCGGGCCTGTCTTATGTTGGATATATCCTGTTAATACCTGTTTATCAGTGAACCGGGCAGCTATGCGTGAAGAATTGGTCAGATTACCTCCTCCGTTATCACGGACATCAATAATTAATCCATTGCAGATTTGTAAATAGTAAAGGACCTCATCCAAATTGCCATCTCCAACTCCGGCACTAAAACTTTCATAACGTATGTATCCTATGTTATTGTCGAATATTTTATATTTAAGACCAGCGGATGTGCGATAGTCTGAATTGGTACTACCCAAATAATAGTTATGAAGAATATCTTCTCTATAATTCCAAGGGTAGCCCTGATACCATGCATCGTAATAAGAAATACGACTGGCAGAAGATAGATTGACATGCCCGTCTTTCAAGATATAAAGCATTTGGCTTAGGATGTCGAACAGGTCATCATTGGACATCGACGGAATAATCAGTTTGCTGTATTCGTCATGAACAGCATCCCAGTCAATGCCTTTCGTATCCAGGAAACAATACTGTTCGTCAATGATCTTCCATAGTTGTTCGAAATTGCCTCTGGGATCATTGGCATAGTCATCTTCCCCAATGCAACCGGTCAGCACCGGAAGGCAGCAGAGCAGCCATAGTATTTGTTTTATCTTATTTCTCATCATTAATTGATCTCTCACTTGAAGTTTCAACATTAAATTTTGTTCTCTTAGTAAGCTCTAACCGATGAAGGAAGAGCGGTTCCTTTCTTATTTCGGATACGGTATAGGTCTTTCACAAATCCTACCATGAATGCGTGTGAGTAGGTATGTGTCTTGATATTGTTAACGTTGGATTGCTGTAAATCAGCCAGGTAGCTGAAGCGCATTTTGGTATATCCTATCGGCAGGTCGACGGAGAGCATCTGTCGCAACGAAGGTTGATTGTGCAGGGAGGTGAATTTTATCACTCCGCTCGAATTTCCCAAAGAGAATATCTCGTAATAAGATTGTCCGTAGTGGGGAGAGAACATCACTCCCATAACCGGCAGATTGATCTGATAACGAAGCACCATCGGATATTGTTTGATTTTTAGGTGCCAAATAGCCATTCCGGAGGCATCCAGATTGACGTATGCCCGTGCGGATGCCGGATTGTTGGTGTTACGGAGATTATAGACAAAGCCTCCGTTGGCATCTATCAATCCTCCGGCTAATAATTTGAAATTCTCTGTCAGGCGGAACTGGTAGTGTAATCCATAGTTCCAGTTGACTAATCCGGAGAAAGTGTTATTGTTATCAGCCCGGTTGTGCGTATAGCTGATGTTTGCCTGAAAGAAGTTCTGCGCAGATACATTTCCATCAAACAACTTGGTCATCCGAATCAACTCACGGGAAACACGGAAGTCGATTCCTTTGTATTCCTGCGGTGAAAGATAGGTGTCGAAAACGTTAGTAAATCCGACACCATACATGGTGGCACGTGTTACATATCGATGGGTTTGCAGACTGTCGGTCTGCGCTTGTAATCTTGTGCTAAGGGCGAACAGGATGCAACCTGTCAGCCCTAGGTATATTAGTTTTTTCTTCATCAGAATAATTTCATCTGCCCGGTGATTTCATCAATAATATCGCCTTCGCTCTTGCCGCTGTCCGGGTCCAAGTTTTCCGGTTCCTCTTCGGGAACTTCCTGTTGCTCTTGTGAGGGTTCGGGGAAGCGAGTTGGTTCAAGCTCATTGATCGTTTCCACTGTGTAGGTCGTAATACGTTTTCCCTTGGCTTTGAAACCTTTGACAGCAATGAATTCATCCGCATCGATATTCAACGGATCACGGAAATTGTCGTGTCCGCTAAATATGACTTCCAGGCGAGGATAGTACTCGTCGGTCAGCAGGATCAGACGGTTGTTCTTATTTTCTCCCAGATAGTTCTGTTTACGGTTGGAGGCTTCAAAGCAGAAACGTTTCAGATACGGATAATTCTGTTGGTCGGCATCGTAAAGCGCGGCAGTCCATATCTTGTTAGGATCAAACTTCTCCACGATGCTTACATTATCTTCATAGTGGTTGCTCAAATCGAAGTTGGTAGTATAGAAATCACCGTTATTCAGAACGATCAATATGCTGTCGTCGCTTTGGAATTCACCCAGATATTCACCTCGTCCGTCATAGTTGAGGCGGAGTACGTCACGGTCAAACCATACTTTACGTCCACCGAGCGTAGAACCACCTTTTTGTTTCAGGGATATCTTATGTACCGGCAAGCGGGTGAGAATCACACCTCGTGCTTGGCGTCCCTTAATGCTGACCTCACTGAAGTCATGCTCGAAAATGATACGGCGTACACGCGGATTCGGTTTCAGTGTCACTTTGATGATTTCGGCTTCTCCATTCGGGTTGGCGCTGAAATAGGTAATCCGTGATTCGGGAGTTCCCTGTGTGACATCATATTCGCGGTCGCGGACTACAGAGGTTACGGCGAAACGTTTTACGTATGTCGTTCCTTCTTTTCCGTCGCGGTAGGCTATATTGTAGATTGTACGTTTATCGTTCTTCTTGAATACATTGACATAGAGAACGTTTTTGCCGATGAATTTCTTGTCGGCAACAGGAGTAACGATATACTTACCGTCGCGGAAGAAGATAATGACATCATCGATATCTGAACAACATGCCACGAACTCATCTTTTTTCAAGGCTGTTCCGATAAATCCTTCTTCGCGGTTGATATAAAGTTTCTCGTTTGCTTCTACTACTTTGGCAGCTTCGATGGTGTCGAAGTTACGCAGTTCCGTACGGCGCGGGAAGTTCTTGCCGTATTTGTTCTTCAACATCTGATACCAGTTGACGGTATAATCTACGATGTGAGCCAGATGATTATCAATCTCGGCCACTTCTTCTTTCATCCTGGCAATCAGTTCATCCGCTTTGTCCGAGTTGAATTTCAGAATACGTCCCATTTTGATTTCCATCAGTTTGAGAATATCCTCTTTGGTGACTTCGCGGATAAAATTCGGATAGTAAGGCGTCAGGCGTTCGTCAATATGTGCACAAGCTGCGTCCATATCTTTGGATTGCTCGAACTCTTTGTCCTTATAGATGCGTTCTTCGATAAATATCTTTTCGAGTGAAGCAAAGTGCAGCGCTTCCAGTATTTCGTTTTTCTTGATTTCCAGTTCCTGCTTTAGCAAATCCAGTGTGTTGTCTGCCGACTTTCTCAGGACTTTGCTGACAGTGAGGAAATGAGGTTTGCTGTCGTCAATCACGCAGCAGTTGGGTGAGATACTTACTTCGCAATCGGTGAATGCGTACAATGCATCGATTGTTTTGTCCGATGATGTACCTGGTGCCAGATGCACTAATATTTCTACGTTGGCAGCAGTGTTGTCGTCTACCTTGCGAATTTTGATTTTTCCTTTATCAACAGCTTTCAGGATAGAGTCGATCACTGTTGAAGTGGTCTTTCCATAAGGGATTTCTGTGATTGCAAGCGTTTTGTTATCAATCTTGTTAATCTTGGCACGTACTTTCACTGCTCCGCCACGTTCTCCGTCGTTGTATTTGGCTACGTCGATCGATCCGCCTGTCTGGAAATCGGGATACAGTTGGAATTCTTCCCCACGCAGATAGCTGATGGAAGCATCACAAAGTTCGTTGAAGTTATGCGGCAATATCTTGGAAGAAAGTCCAACGGCGATACCTTCCACTCCCTGTGCCAATAATAACGGGAATTTCACAGGAAGAGTGACCGGTTCCTTATTTCGTCCGTCGTATGACAATTTCCATTCGGTAGTTTTGGGATTGAAGACAACATCCAGTGCAAACTTGGATAAACGCGCCTCGATATAACGGGGAGCAGCTGCACCGTCTCCGGTGAGGATATTACCCCAGTTACCCTGGCAGTCAATCAACAGGTCTTTCTGTCCTAACTGTACCAAGGCATCCCCGATGGAAGCATCACCGTGCGGGTGGAACTGCATGGTGTGTCCCACAATATTTGCCACTTTGTTATACCGTCCGTCATCCAGACGTTTCATAGAATGCAGGATACGGCGTTGTACAGGCTTTAAACCGTCATTGATATGAGGTACGGCACGTTCCAGAATAACGTATGAAGCATAGTCCAGAAACCAATTCTGGTACATGCCTGTTAACTGATGTTTTACGCTTTCGTCCCGCGCGTCCGCCGGTTTGTAGTCTGAATGTTCTTCCGTTATCTCGTTGATTTCGTCACTCATATATCAATCTTCGCTTTGCTTTAACAACAAATTTTCTTCTATCCATCAAAAAAAGGAGGATATGCACGCAAAAATACGAAATAAATTCAATATGAGGACGAAAAGAACTCACGTTTTTTATGATACTGAGAGCTTCAGTAATCCTTTGTTTTCTTGTATAAACTTCCCGAAGACTTGACAAAGCCCTTTTTATGTTGTATATTTGTAGTCGGCTATCCAGCTTTAATTAAAACCTGAACCAATGAAAAAAGAATTGTTTTTTGCTGCATCTGATAGGAAGTATATGCCTTTAATTTGGTATGATATACTGACAATATAACGAACGGAAGTCTGAGAAAACAGACTCTGTGAGACTCATTTATCATTGATGGGCTGCGAACTCTTAGCGGGTTTGCAGCCTTTTTTGTTGCATAAAATTAAAGATTAATCTTTGAAAAGGGGAATTTGAGTTTATAATAAACTGGGGGGACGTTTATAATAAACGATGCAGGAATTTATTAGAAACGTTTGTCCGGTTTATGAATAAAAGGTTGAAGTTTTTCATGGGAGCTTGGTCGGGGTGTTGCAGTATCTCTGCCACGGATGCGCTTATATGGTGAAATATGATAACATAAACTCTGTTCGCTTTATGATACAAAGAAGGAGCGTGTGTCAGAGTCAATAGTAACAAAATTCTCCTCCTTCCCGAAGGAGAGGAGTTTAGTTACTATTGACATACCCTCCAACAAAACTATAACCTAATGAAAAAACGAGGAAGAGAAGGGCGGGGTTATACCCGTATTTCCCAACCTTTTTCGTATTCTCTGCCCCAGAGCTTGTTAGCTTCCAGATCGTTCAGAATACGTCCACTTCCCGGATCAATATCTAAAGAATGACCTACACGCTGTGCGATATTGCCTAACTGTACTAACTGAGTACTGATGCAAGCATCTACAATGCCGGAATTCAGCTTACCGCCTTTGCGGATGGCGTCAAACCAGTTTTCGAAGTGATAAGCATCCAGCTTTTCCGATGGATTTAGCAAATTACCAGTTTCAAACTTCAAGTTACTTTTTACATCTTTGATTACTTTCCCTTGTAAGTCTGTTATTTTGTACTCATTGCCTCCACTGATGAAAAGGGTGCCTGTTTCTCCGTAGAAAGCGGTACCTACTCCGTATCCGTCTACCGGTGTGCTGTTGCAACTACGTCCTTCCCAAGAGCAGGATGCTTCGTCGCCGAACTGGAAAGTAATGAGTTGTGTATCCGGAGTTTGCCAGTCGTCCTGAAAGCGATAACGTCCTCCGACAGAATCTACCTTTGTCGGATAATCAACGCCCAGCCCCCAACGGAGGATATCAACGAAATGAGTTCCGTTATTCAATGCTTCACCGGTACCCCAGTTCCAGAACCAGTGCCAGTTATAATGAATATAATTGTCTTTAAAATTGGGCACCCGTGGTGCAGGACCTTGCCATAAATCCCAGTCCAGATAGTCGGGTACAGGAACCACTTTTCCTGTGCCGATGGAAGGACGGTTGTTGACATACCAAGACTTGGCATATCTTACTTTCCCGATTGCCCCAGACTTAATCTCTTCTATTGCTTTGATAACATTCGGCCACGAACGACGCTGGTTGCCGACTTGGACAATCCGGTTATATTTAAGCGTCGCCCTGACTAACATTTCATTCTCTGCCGGATTGTGGCTGGTCGGTTTCTCCAGATAAACATGCTTTCCTGCTTGCATGGCCATAATGGCTGCTTTGGCATGCCAGTGGTCAGGCGTTGCAATGACTACCGCCTCAAAATCGTCCGATTCCAGCATTTTGCGGATATCTTTTTCTCCTTTGGGAGTGCGTCCGCTTATTTTATGAATATCTGCCTGACATCTTTCAAGTGCTCTTGAATCAACATCACAAAGGTAAGTAACTTCACAACCTTTCATCTTGGCAAATCCTTGTGTCAAGGCATTACCTCTGGAGTTTACACCAATGACTCCGATTCGTATTTTTTCGTTCGCACCCAGGATTTCCTGATAACTATTTGAACCGAAGCCGGGAATAATGCTTCCCAAGGAAAGGGCGGCCGTGCCTGCAACTGTTTTTTTGATAAAATCTCTTCTTGTTGTCATAGTGTTTATTTTTCCTCAAAGTTAAGCCGTTATTAACTGATATCAGACTTCTTTTCCGTCAATCAATCTTCAAAAAACGTAAAGCTGTTACTTCTTTTTTCGAAGGAGATGGCGTAACCCGATAATGAGTATACGCGGAATCCATAGTATGAAATAGATGAAAAAACTGATAACGAGCACATACCCCAGTTGAGTGAATATTTCAATCCACGGACGTGTATAGACAAGGATTGCAATAATATTGATTGCAAAAGAGAGAAGAAAGCATATCAGATAAATGTTTCTTTCCCTTTTAATTTTTTGGGAGGTGATGATGATATCTTTCATAATTTAAAATTTCATGTATGGTATTTTATATTCGTCGGGGAAAAGGATATGTCGCTCTTCCTCCATTGCTTGATTGCCAAGCAGGCAAAGTACGGTGGAGCAATAGGCTTCTTCTACCACATTTTGTGCTTTTTCTCCAGTGATACATGATTGGCAGAAAGAAGAGAGAATGATATCGGAACCATCTTTGTCGGCTCCGATCATGCTCAGCCCGTTGTTGACGTTAATGTCTCCTTCAATAACAAAATGTGGCGTGTATTCCATTTTTGTTTCCGGTCTCCAGCTGGGTCCGGCTGTCGGGATAGCAGCGAATACTTTATCCTTAACCTGTCCGATAAGTTGCCGGATGCCCGATGTTGAATGGTCCTCTTCCAGATAATAGATACCTTTTGCCATTTCCATAGTACCTTTGTGCCCGAGGATCTGGTCTTCCATACCGTTGAATTTATTGGAAATCAACGATTCGTAGGCAATCTTCGTTCCGTCGGAGTATCGGTAAGTCACATTTGCGCTATCGTATACTTCGCGACCGTCTTTCCAATAGACAATGTCACCCATACCGATGATGCTTACCGGCATTCTTTTAGCTGCCCAGTTGCATACTTCCAGTTGGTGACAGGCCAGTTCGGTCATTAATCCGCCTGAGCTTTCTTTGTACAATCGCCAGTTGATTTGATGTTCCAGCTCCGGTGAGGGGACGGGACGGCGCCAGTCTGCATTTCTGAACCAATGGCAGCGCATTCCTACCACATCTCCGATGAGTCCGGAATGAATCATTTGCATTCCTTTGATATACTTCTCGTCATACATACGCTGCATGCAGAAGTAGAGAACCTGGTTGGTCGTTTGATAGGCATCATAAATAGCTTTGCATTCGTCTAAAGTCCGTGCCATAGCTTTTTCACAGAATACGTGTTTGCCGGCTGCCAGGGCATCCAGTACGATGGGGGCATGCCAATTCAACGGAGTAGAGATGATTACGCCGTCAATATCTGCTGATTCCAAAAGCTTCCGGTAGTCAGTGTATGCTTTGGCACCCGGACATAACTCTACTGCTTGTTGGAGGTTAGGAGCATAATTGTCACAAACGGCAACAATCCGGGCATGGGGAATCTCCTTCAGATTGTGGATATGATACTGTCCCCTGGAACCTGTACCTATTAAAGCGATCCGGGCTTTCTCGTTGCGGATTTCTTTAAGCTTTTCGGGTGTGCAGGAAGACAGCCAGGGTGTGCTTGCCAGCAGTGCAGTTCCTCCTGCGATATATCCCAGACTTTTGATGAATTGTCTGAGATTCAAATCGACTCCTTTTTCTATTTTGTTTCTCATATTTTATAGAGTATATATAGTTCCTTTTATATGTTTGAAGTTCTCGTTGATCTGTTCCCGTTGTTGGTCGTCGGCAATCATCCAGACTGTACTGAGTATTTCTGCATCCAGCGGATTGTCAGATAAGATACTCGTAACTTTTCTTTGTTCGTTGCAGGTTCCTGTAAGCGGATTTATAATATGCCCGGTGTACTGTTCCGTATTCCCGGAAGTGGACAACGTATTGTCAGTAAGGCAGAATTCGTCAAGAGTTTGTTGAGTGTAAGGATTCTGCAAACTGACTTTCCAACAGTCTCCATAAGGATGGTGTCCTATTCCCATAATCGAACTGTTGCCAAAATCGACGAAAGCATTCTCTATATTTCCCTGCAAGAGGATTTCTTGAATCTTTTTTAAGGCGTATCCCTTCGCGAAACCTCCAAAATCAAGTGTTACGGAAGAGTTGCTAAAAGAGATATGGTGATTGCTGTGAATTTGTATTTGTGAGAAATCGTTTAATGTGATGTCGAAAAGATGAAGAGTCTTTTCATAATAATATTGGCATGACCGTAGGATATCTTCCAATTCCGCACTGACAGAAACTGAATTTTGTTGTGTATGGCTGTTTAGCTTTGATACTTCACTTGTGGCATCAAATCGGTTCAACATCTTATCCAACCTTTCTAACTCGTCGGTAATATGTGCCCAAAGCATGTTTAGTTGGGGAAGGTTGGAGTGAATCATCAGGATATCAAGACGTGTCCCCATAACATGAGGAATGAATCCATGAAACATGGATTCATCTGCATAATATTTTATTTCACTTCTTAACACGTGCCTGCGGTCTTTCTTATTTCTCTTTCTTTGCCAGCTCTACAGCTGTAGTGGTGATATAATATTTAGATATTGTATTCTCATTTTCCCATTCCGGCATATTTTTATCATGCAAATAGCCAAGGAATGATTCTGCTACTTTACTGAAGTGAGCTTCATGTCCCAGCCTGTCCGCCTGTGGAATATCAATCAGATAAAGTCCTTCATTCATTTTTTTGACGGATAGGAACGGATAGGTCGCTTGCAGTTGTTTGATGGCCTTTTGCAACTGGCTCTCAAATTCGGAATGATCAGAGTCTGCGGTCTTTTGGATGTAGAGCTGTTTCACAAAACCACTTTCTTTGTCCTGAATTGTTTTCAATGTAGCCTTACTTCCTTTCTTAAGGGAGGTAAAAGTGTCGCCGCCATCACTTGGAGGAGTGTAATTCCAGATAACTTTCATGCCTATATGAATCCCCTTTACGGTGTAACTTAGGCTACCATTCGCTAAAACCTCCAGCACATTATTATTGATATATTTGTTTAAGAAGGCGGGGAAGGTGTCAACCTGCGTCGATTGTGAAAATTCAGGTAATGTAATGCGGGTAGGCCAGTGTCTGGCTTCCAATACTTCTACATCCGACTGATAACGGATGGTTTCGTTGGGGAAACATTGCCAGTTGACCAGATCGATAAGATGAGTGGTTACATCTGCAATACCTTCTCCTTGTTGCTCTGTGTCATAATACCATACCGGGCGAATCAGTGGCTTGCCTGATACATTCTTAAAGAAATGATGAACACTTTCCATAGAAACTGACGGATCATTCAAAGACCCTTTTTGCAATTCACCAAAAAGATCCGGATTGTTCAGTAATGCTTTTTCGATGATATTCAGGATGTCATATCGTTCAGTCATCAAGTCGTAAAGGAGTAATTTCCTTTCCTTTGCCAATTGATATGCTTGAATCAGTAAGTCGAAATCCTTCTTGTTAATGGCCAAAGGCTTGTCGGAAAGCACATTGTATCCTGCTTTGATAGCTTCCAGAATATAGTTTGTTTTTTTCTGGTTGTTTCCAGCAAGCACAACTACGTCTCCTTGACGGTCGGAAAGCATCCTGGAAAGATAATCGCCCCCAATATATATTTCTTCTTTCCAGGATGTGGGATTCTCCGCCCGTTGATTATAGCTATTTATGTCGTTCAGATATTGTTTGACTTCCGCTCCTTCGGGAGCATATACCCGAATTGTGTCGTTCACTGAGGCCAGCGGATTCTTTTGCAACAGACTGGCATGAAAATGTCCTGGGTCGAGGACCACTATTTTTACGTTCGGATTCATATCTTTGTCATGATTGTTGTTTGCCTGCTTTTTGGAAAAGGAGCAGGAAGCAACTATTAATGAGATGGTCAGGAGCCCGATGTGTCTGTATGTGTACCTCATGTGCTATTTTTATTTGTAGGTTTTAATTAGCTTCTGTGCATCTTTCAGCCCTTTTCGGTATGCCTCCTCCATGGTAACGATTTTGCCATTCTGTTCTTTGCTCATATTGGAAGCTTTCATAAAAGTGAATATCTCAATTGTTTCTTCTTTCGAAATTGGAGCTACTCCGGTCTTGAAAAAAGTGAGTATTTGATCGAGCAAAACTTTGTAACCTTCATATCCTCCTGCTGCGATTGCACCTTTGGGAGTATAAGCTGTACCGCCATAAATGGCCGGACCTTCTTTGATTCCCCTGAAAGTACCTATCCGCCCGTCTTTCCAACGGCCTACCACTACATCAGCATCTTTGGAAGACATACGGTTGACTGACTCGCAACCGGTTCCCATAAGAGTATAAAGCGTTTCTACTCCGTGAATGCCATAAAAACCGAAGTCGGGGTGAGTCGGTTCTACCTTGTGAGGAGAATAACAGTCAGCTCCCAGAATTTTGCCGAACTCTCCGTTTCTCAGCTTTTGATTCTGTGGAGAATATCTGAGTGCAGAAGAAGAAAAGATAGGCACATTGTATTTCTCTGCCATTTCGTAAATGGCAATAGCTTGTCCCAATGTCGCTCCAATAGGCTTGTCGATATAGCATATTTTTCCGGATTTGAATACTTCCATTGCTTGTTCGAGGTGGATTCTACCGTCGTTTGTTTCAAGCATGACGCAATCTACCTTGTCAAGCAATTCCGCTATGGAAGATGTAATCTCCACACCGTGTTTCTTGACCTCTTCTATATATCCGGGAATTCGTTCGTAACTGGACTGGATAGTCTTTGAACCATAAGGGTAAGCTGCTACGACTTCGAACTCTTTGACAAACTTATCGTCAGAGTCTCCGTTCAGTAGCTCGGTGAAAGCTGTAGAATGGGAAGTATCGAGCCCGATAATTCCTATTTTAATTACATCCTGCGCATATAGTCTGAAGCTGACAGACAAGAAAGCAAGGAGGATAAATAAGATATTTTTCATATGTATTTATAAGTTTATTCGTTCTGCACTTTCAGGATCCAAATATAAACAAGAATTTTCTTTTTTGCGTAATATACTGGCCGGACATTTTTCGGAAATTTCTCCATAAAGGGTATTATATACTGCATTGGCTTTATTTTTAAAAGGCACAATGCAGAACATCCAGTCGGCTTTTAATAGGGCTGGAATGGTAAGAGTCAGTGCTTTGGCAGGAACAAGGTCGAATGCTTCAAAGCATTTTTCATTCACTTGTTGCTGCCGACATATCGGGTCGAGTTCTACTACTTTTACTAATTGGGAGTCGTTGAAATTGGCTACATCCGGATCATTGAATGCAATATGACCATTTTCTCCAATTCCCAGACAGACAATATCGACAGGATGACGAAGCAGCAATTCGGAATAACGTTTGCATTCTTCTTCAAGGTTTTCTGCTTGTCCGTTCAGATAGTTTACAGTCTTGAACGGGACTTTGTCGAAGATACGCTGACGGAGAAAATTTCCGAAACTTTGTGGGGCTTCCGGATGAATGCCGATGTATTCATCCATATGGAAAGCGTTGATTCTGCTCCAGTCAATCTGTTTACTGTGAATAAGATGACTTAAGAATTCATTTTGTGAAGGAGCTGCAGCAAAAATCATATTGATTTCAGCTTTCTCTTTGAGAAGTTCGCATATTTTGTTAGTAACTTCTGTCGCAGCACATTTCCCCATCTGTTGGATAGAAGGGAACATTTTGACTGTTAATAGATCTTGTTGAAACAGGTATGTTTCATTGATTGTAGATAACATGGCCTTTTGATATAGTTGTTGTTACGTTAATTTGATTGTCGAAAATGACGATGTCGGCATCTTTACCTTCCTCCAGAGAACCCTTCTGGGAATCCACATGCAGAATGCGGGCGGGGGTAAGGGTTATCATTCGGATAGCATCGATTAGGGGTATGTCGGCTATATTTATCATAGTTCTTACCAAACGATCGGCGGTAGCTACGCTTCCGGCAAATGCCGAACGGTCGGGAAGCTTGGCTACTCCGTCTTCAATAATAACTTTCTGACCGTTGGTCAGGCTGCCCAATATGGATTCACCGTCTGGCATTCCCGCACCTCGCATGGCATCTGTGCAAAGTGCTGTTTTATCGGCCCCCTTGAACTTATATACGAATTGTAGTAAAGGTTTGGGCAGATGAATGCCGTCCGCAATGATTTCTACTGTCATATCATCAATCAGATAGGCTGCCTCTACCACACCTGCATAGCGATAGGCATTTCTACGGGTGATGGTTGACATCGCTGAATATAAATGGGTGACATGAGTATATCCTGCTTCGTATGCTTTTACCACTTCTTCATAAATGGCATCGGTATGTGCGATGGATGGGAGGATGTGACAGCTTTTGAGCTTTTTCCCCAGTTCAACTGCTCCCGCCAGTTCCGGAGCAATACTCCATCGTACAATATCTTGTGAGGCTTCCAGTATTGTGTTATATTCGTCCGGATGAGGCGTTCTCAAATGATTGGGGTCTTGGGCTCCACACTGCTTAGGCGAGAAGTAAGGTCCTTCCAGATGCAACCCGATAAATTGGGCACCTTTTTTATTAAGACTTTTGGCTTTTTGATAAACGGCAAAGGTCGTCATTAGCTCTTCGTTTGTGCTGGTCAGTGTTGTAGGTACCATGGCAGTTGTTCCATATCTGGCATGAGTTTCGGCTACTCCCAGAAAGGCTTCTACGGTTCCATCCATAAAGTCATGACCTCCGCTGCCGTGAACATGTATATCGATAAATCCTGGGGAGACATATTGTTGGTTGGCATCTATGATCCGGTCGTCAGCTTGAGGAATATATGCTTCGGATGATACAATCTGTTCTATCTTACCATTCCGGCAAACCATTATTTTATTGGTTTCGATGCCGGTAGGGAGTACTAGTTTCCCATTGATAATAATCAGTCTTTCCATTTTTTTTATTTTTAATGTCTTACGTTCAGTCTTATCTCCAGGAGTTGATTTTATGCCCTTTGATGGCAAAGAATACCAGATAGATAAAACAAGGAATAAGTACCCAGTAACCGATGCGCAAACTGTACTGATCGGCAAAGTGACCATATACCAAAGGTAAAATGGCATTGCCGCATAATCCCATAATCAGCAGAGAGGAACCGGTTTTGGTGAATTTGCCTAACCCATGAATGGAAAGAGGCCATATTCCTGCATAGATCAGAGCGTTGGGAAAACCTAAAGCATTCAGGAAGAAGATGGAAGCATTGGCTTGATGACCGAATAATGTCATATCGAAGTCTGCCCATACCACTCCGAATGAGAGAACCAAACCTAGTAATGTACACCCTATCAGTGCATTTTTCTGGGAAATGTATTTAGGGATAAGGATGATACCAAGTATATATCCTATCATTGTACATCCCAGTGTGTAAGAAGGGAATACTTTTGCTTCCAGCAAATCCATCCCCATAGAGTTGGCGTAATTGATTATAGTGTCAATGGCTATAACCTGTGTACCTACATGAAAGAAAATGGCCAATGCACCTAATATGAGGTATGGAAAGTCGAGAATGCTTTTTTTGTCAGTATGTTTATTGTCCTGTTCATCAGTGGCATTCTGCTCGTCAGTATTTATTTCCGGTAATACGGAGTAGCGGATACCGATACCTGTCAGCAGTAAGATGATGCCCAGAATGATGTATGGGATAATGACACGTTGTATCAATTCATTGAGCATGGCGTTCTTTGTTGCTTCGTCCAGTGCACCGGATTCAATTAATGCAAAGAGTTCACTGTCGTTTGCTTTCAGAATAAGGGCAGCGAATATGAGCGGGGAGATAATTCCTGCCACTTTATTGCAGATTCCCATGATGCTGATACGTCGTGCAGCACTATCTATCGGACCGATAATGGTGACATAAGGATTGGCGGCTGTCTGCAAAATAGCCAGGCCGGTGCCAATAGAAAACAAGCCGATGAGAAATATTTCAAATTGCCGTGCCAGAGCTGCCGGGACAAAGATAAAAGCTCCCAAAGCAGTCAGCATAAAGCCATACATGATTCCTTTTTTAAATCCTACTTTCTTCAATAGAATGCCTGAAGGAATGGCCATGACAAAGTATGCTATATAGAAAGCAAAGGCTACAAAATAGGATTCAAAATGGGTAAGCTCGCAAGAAATACGGAAGTATGGAATCAGTATGGAATTGACCCATGATACGAATCCGAATATAAAGAACATACCGGCCAGAATAGCCAGAGATATATAATAAGTTTTTTTTCTTGCCGAAGGTTGATTGTTTCCCATAAATTGGTCTTTTATAGTATGTATTTATATAATTGATAAAACAAAGGTAGGACATTCGATTTCTTTCTTCTCTGTGAAAAACGAAAAGCTACATTCAAAAAACGTATCTTTTGAAGCGCCTGTTTGTCGAATGTCCGCCTCCATTATTGTGCTTTGGTAAAGTACGTATCGTATTTTAAGATAAGACTGTCTGCTATTTGAATCGGGTCTTCCTCTGAAACAATAGGGAAAGAGTCTTTCTGTAATGTCCAGTTGTATTCAAATTGCGTAATGTCCTGGTGGAATTTGTCTTCGTCAAAAGGCTTATTCTTCGAAACGGCAGCGATGACTCCGTCTGTGAAGCGTTTCCAACGTTCCCGGTAGAAGCTTCGGGTAAGTCCTCCCCAGCCTCGATTGGCATAGTCATTCAGTTGGGTGTCCTGTTGCCCCCATACGGTCAGGATACAGCGTGCATTTTCTTCATAGTAATCCTTTTCCGATGCGGTTGCACCACAGTTTCTGGCGTCTTGTAACCATTTCCCGATGGATAGAGTCGCGTCACAGGAAAGGAGGCGGTCTACGTCAAGCAAGAGGTTGTCCATACGGGTACTCCATTCTCTCATGCCTGTTGTATCTTTCCGGTTATAACAAGCGGTAAACTGATCTCTATATTCGGAGAACAAGTTACCTAGTACTTGTCTTCCGATATTGATTACGTCAAAGCGAAAATCACTATTGTTGATGTTCCGGGCCTTTAGTAGCTCTTTCCATATTTGCCATAAGTCGTTATTTGCGTAATGTATGCCGGGGTTTGTATTCCAACTTTTAGTTCCCGTTAGTCTGGGACGCGCGTTCATTAACACCGATTGGCCGCATGTGGCATGTTCGGTATAAATTTTCTGATGCAAGGCTCTCCACGCTTTGATGATATTGGCATCCTGATTTCCTCCTCTGCACATGGCCCAGTTGGTTATCCATTGGTCGGTAGTGACAGGATAATCCCATGCCTGGTCAAAAACAAATTCGTACATAAGAGGGTTTACATCAAAGCCTTCAAGGGTTGCTCCCAAACCGTAGACATTGTCTCCTCCCTCCTTGAAGAGTCGTTTAATCTTGAAATCAATATCATTCAGATTGCCTGCTATCATCGTATTGCCGCCAAAATTACCCAGATAACACCAGATATAGGGATTACCGTAATATTTTTCAGTATTTCGCCAGATTTCCGTATGATCGCAATAGTAATCGAGTAATATCAGTTTGTTATCCGGTACTGCCTTTAGAAAGGAACGGATACGGGGTTGAGTCCATTTCTTCTTGTCATAGAAGAACATCCAGGTCATTTGTAACCATTGAGCTGCTGAGTCTACCTGATGTATCGACTCGTAAATCTTGCTTGAAACATTGGCTAAAAAATCCTCGCTCCAGTTCGGAGAGTCGACTTCATTGAAAGGATCGATTCCATAAATATGGTCAGTACCATATACTTTGGTTTGTTCCTCCAGAAAACGGCGCTGAATGATTGAGTATAATGAGTCCATCGGATCGATAAAATGACTGCGATATTTTTCGTCGAAGCTGCCCCACTGACTCATCTGATAGATTTTTGCATTCGGATAAATTGTTTTTAATGCGGCTGGTACATGACCGGCAAATGCTGGTAATACAGGAGTCATATCAAACTCACGTTCTCTTTCGAGAATACGTTTTTGTAATTCCTCCTGATCCTTTAGCCAGGATTGAGGTAGTGGGCTTTGCCAGTAATCAACATTGGACATCCGATGCCAGGGAAGATGGGCTGGCCCCGTAAAGTATGAGCGAACCTGTTCGTCACTCAACCCCATGTCTGTCCATACTTTGTACCAAATGGATTCTTGTCCGGTAATGGCAAGAGGCATGGTGACTCCGTTTAATGCCATCCAGTCTATCAGTCGTTCCCAGTCCTGCCATTTCCAATAGGGCATGGTATAGCCGAATGTACAATAGTTGAGAAAAAAACGATTGTCACATTTGGAACGGATATATACTGGCTGAGGTATCTCCGGTAGTACATCAGGCATTTCCACTGTCTCTGAGGCATACCATGAAACATGGGTATGACAGTAGTTTTTCAGATAATGATTCAAACCGGCAGCCAATGAGTTACGGTTGTTTCCTTTTATCCGTATTTTCCCTTGGGCCGATTCCAGTATAAAACGGTCTGTATCAATAGAATCTGTCAGTAATTCGAATAGAAACGACTGGGCATGCCGGGGAAATAATCTTTGGCACATTTCTTTTAATGCAGGAGGACCTGTTTCTATATTGCGTTGGCAACTGACCATCAAAAATAGCAGGAGTAAGTATAGGTATTTATGATTCATAGAATGGTGATGATATGTCTTTTCATAATAAATGGTTGTTTATAAAAGCAATGCAATATACATAAAAAGAAACTTACTATGTATATTGCTAGAGCTTTTATGAATATCCGGATTGGGCTAATTTTTCTTGAAGAATCCAATTGTAGAAACGACTGGTCGGTTTTCTCCGGTCATGTCATTCAAGTGTTCGTCTCCTACAACCATTCCGGTAGAACCTCCGCCGTCAAGATTAATAGCTCCTACACAGCCTAATCCTTTCATTATTTGTGCCAGTTCTGTTAAAGTAGCTCCATCACTGGCGGTAATACGTCCGTCACAAATGAATATGACCACTTTTCCATCTTCACGATAACCGATTGCCGTACGGTCAGGGGTTACATTCGCTCCGAAAATGTCATACGGAATGATTTCATAGTTACTGAGATAGTAATCTGTGCCCTTTGATGTCTCTGTAAAATCGAATGGGATTTTTTTGTCTTTCAGTAATACAGGCCCTGCACTCAAAGCATATTTAGGACTCCAATTAATTGCGGTAGTCGGATTTTCATTAGTGATAATTCCGTATTTATTTTCTCCTTTGACAGACGGCAAAGGACGGTCGAAATAGAAAACATTGTTGGAAGCATCCGTACCTGTCCAAACAACATTCGGCTTGCCTGAAGCATCTACGCCGAATGTTCCTCTTGTCACATTATACATACTGTTGTATTCTGTATCGCCAGTTTTTAGTGACCCCCGAACGGCTGAAACAGAGCCTGATTTTATGGAATTGATAACAGCTATTCCTGTATGGTTGCCATTATAGAAATATCCTCCATTGACCAATAAATAACAGTCTCCATTGAATGATGCAGATTGCGTGTCGATGTTTGCGGGAGAAGATGGTATGTGGACACGTACTTCTACCTTACCGGTAGAGAGATCACCAATGGCGTACCATGCATGGAAATTACTACCATTTAAGTTACTGGTGGTTTCGTACAGTTCGATTTCTGCCGGCAATGTAGACTTAGTCAGTTTATTCCATGTCAATTGGATTGCTTGTGGCTCAGTTTCCAAGGAAACAGTCGACTCTGCACTGTAATAAGTACCGGTAGAGGTTGTCAGGAAGGCACGTACTTTATAGGATTTGCCATAGTCGAGTAAGGTATTCGGAATCACTTGAAATACTTTTCCGTTTTCAGCAACTTCCGGTCCGTTTTGTTTTTGATCATTGATAGTGGGTGTGTTTTCAGTACTCCAGCATAAACCATATTTTACGTTGGTTTGTCCAGCTATGTTTGTCACTTGATAAGAGGTACTGATACAAGTTGAGTTTGCTTTGATACTTCCTATGATTGCGATGCTTGGCTCGTCACCGAGGGCTACCAACCGATAGAGCTCGTAAATGGCACGTGAAGTATTCGTAGCCGAGAATGCTCTAACTCCGAAATAGTATATGTTTCCTTCTTCCAGACCACTTTCGATTGTATATTCTGTGACATTTGCGGATACCTTGGCTATTTCTATATTTTCACTGGTATCTGCTTTTCTTAATAAGATGCTGAATCCGGTTTCATTATTACTATTGTCTTTCCAACGGAGTAATACTTTGGTTTTTCCCATTCTTTCTATGGTTATGTCTGATGGTGCTTGTACGCTTGCAGACTGTTCGTCGCCGTCATTGTCACTTGAGCAGGCTCCGAAGGCACATGTTAATAATATTGCTATAAATATAATCTGTTTCATTATACTGTACTATTTATTGTTTGATTACAAGACTGTTTATTTGCTGATTCTGACCGCATCAAGTGCTTTGACGGTTATTTGTTTTTTATTAGGCAGTGTAACCTTGTGTTCTTGTTCACTCATGTTTACTATAAGGTATACGTGTTCGCCTGATACACTAGCCCATTCTGCCGCTAATACTACCGGAGTTATTTCATAGTTGGGTATCTCTTGCGTTGGGTTATCACCTGTTGGAATTATTTCCTGTATAAAACGGCCTCCCAAGAATAAATCATGTTGTTGACGGCGGAAATCTGTCAGATTTTTCAGAAATTTAGCTTCCCTTTTAGCGTCCGGGCGCATCAACAGACTGGGCTCTACCCATCCTAACTGAGAACCCCATAACAGACTACGCATGCTCATGAAATTCAAAGAACCGTCTGTGATACGCCAAGGGATGTAGGTGTATCCGCTATAGATGCAACGGTCAGAATAAATGAGCGGGAACAACGGAACCATTTTTGTATAGCTGTTGTGTGGAGAATTGACGACTAACATCATGTCAAACAGGTCAATATAGCACTCTGCATTTTCTTCTGTTGTCATGGCTTGGTTCTCTTTGTATAGATTTGTACGCATTTCGGTGAGTAAACTGCGGTAGGCAAAAGGCCACCAGTCACCACCGCCAGGTGCATGTCCGTGGTTGGTTGCATAGCAGGGTTCGCTGTTGGCGCAACCTATCTGATCCATATATACACCGTTCGTTTTTAGTTCAGTTAATATCTGTTTGTTGACTCCTTTCAGAACATCTCTCCAAATATAAGAGGATGGGCAGGTTACGGTATTTAATACCTTTGAGCTATATACTTCTGTATATAATGTACCATCAGCTTTGCGACAAGAGGCATCTTTACCATTAAGCGTTTTATAGCTGTCTGTTGCTGGATCCCATAGACGACCGTTAATATATGGAGTAATAAATCCTCCAAGTTCCTGTGTCTCTTTAATCATTTCTTTGAATCCTGCTTTTTCAGGAAAGTATTCCGGATATTTAGTATCGAAACGATGATTGTGCCAATAATACCAATGCAATCCGACTCCTTTTCCATAGTATTTCATCGCTTTACGTACTGCTTCCATTGTTTCAGCATTTACTTCTCCCGGACGTAGCCACATATCAGCGTTTTTGATCCATTCTGCTATAGGACGTTCTGAAATAGTTTTTGCACCCCACAGTGTTTCGAAAGTAAATGGACGATACCATTGTACTGCAGCGTCCTGCCATCCCTTTTTGGTAAATCCTATCACTGTTTCCCAAGGAATGCTGAACTTCTTGTTTTGAGTCCAGGCATAGGATGTTGTCACGTTCTGAATAAATACAAGACTTTTTCCTTCACTTTTCATTCTGAATACTTTGCCAGATCCCCCTTTGTCTTGTGCGGCAAAGTAGACTGTGCCTCCTTTATGATGCATCAGCACTAACTGCATTGTGCCTGTACACGAAGGATAACGTGATTGCAGTTGTCCTTCATTGCCGATTGTGTATTCGGTTCCGAATCCGACAGGAAGAATTCCTTTTGCTCCTTCCGGTCTGTTTACAGCAATACGGGGAAATTCAGATTCTGTAATCACCCATCCTTCCGGCATTTCTGCTTCAATGCGCCATTCCGGTAGTTCGGCATCTTTACCTAATGTGACTAATATGCGTACCGGACATGTCGGTCCTGCATCTATAACCATTTGCCAGGTGAATATTAATGTTGAGGCATCTTGAGTTTTTTGTATCTCGCCTCCTTTATATTCGCCCCATCGGGGCATTAAGGTCGGGTTCTCTCCGTTGGGACCCCGGTAGATTAGTTGCCACGGATGCGTTGTACTTCCATTTACAGGCAATATGTCTATGCCGTCCATGCGGAATTCCTTGAATAAGAATTCTTTTCCGTTGGCAAACACTAATTCAACATTCTTGTTTTTTAATACAAAGTTTCCATTTTCATTTTTAGCAGTCACTGAGGCTGATAAAGTTCCAAAACATTGTAAATAGCATAATATGCTAATAATACCGGTTATCATATTTCTCATATACAAAAGATTAGGATGAATAATTTCTATTTAATAATTTCGATGCTTTTTCTGAATAATTTTATTACTTCCTCCTGTGGAAGAGCGGTTTCCAATATGAGACGCCCTGCTGCGGGGAGGATACTTTTGCTTCCTGCTGACTGGATAGGTATTCTTTTACCACTCTCATTCATCAAAGACAGCTTGTTCTTTTCTATATCAAGAGTGAGTTGTCCTGTACCGTTCATATGCCAATAAATGATACAAGTCTTTCCTGCTTTCTGGAAAATGAATGCCCGGATTGGCTTTTCGTTATCATTGGTTATTTGACGATAGGGGTATAACTGATAATTTCCTTTTTTATCTTTCATCAGAAGATATTCTTGTTCGGGATTTTTGAGTAATTCTTTCTGTTTGTCTGTCAGGACACCTTGAAGTTTTGCTTCTTCCCACATTTTGATAACTCTCAGGTTATCTTCCGTACGAGGATGATTCTGTAACTCTTTTAAATTGCCAACTAATGATATGGGAGAATTCCATGCGACAGCTTTGCTGCAAATATATTCATACATGTCTGGTTGCATGCCTATTGTCTTGTCGTTGGGAGCCAAGTAATTCACCCACCCGAAATTGACAGAAGTAAAATCTTTGGCTATCTGTTCAGCGCATCGAAGTGTATACTTCTTCATTGCCGGACGGATACGTTCCGGAGGAAATATATCGAAAGCATTCCCACGACTTAAAATATGCCATCCATAATGTGATTTCAATGCTCCTTCTGCAAATAATGGAGTTGGTTTCATTTCGTTGTATACTGTCATCTGAGAGCGGGAGACATTATACCAATAAGGCATCGGTACATCTTCCGCACCATCAAAATAGACAAAACGAAAGCCTGCTTCGTGGTAGATTTTTCCTAAACGTTCTGCAATCTCTTTTTGGATTCCTGTATTTTGGTTGACACGGATAAACAGGGGCCAGTCATCTACATCCAATAGCCTGAAATGTTGTCCTTTGGCATGGGAGGCTGCTTTTGAGTTAAATACTCCCCGTACACATCCCGTAAATTGATATGGAGGCTCGGTGGTATAGTTTTCATAAGTGACAAGCTCGTTGTCAATTTGCAGGAGACGTCGTCCTTTCTCCATACGTACGCCTTCCGGATTACCTTCTATAGTGATGATAGTACTTGAATCATCTAATGGTTCCGAGAGAATAAATTCGCGTACATGGTTGGTGCGGGAGTCCGGTATGCCGTTGTTGATATATGGGTCATTCACTGCTACTTTGGAATAATGAATATGAATGCCGGGTATCATGCCTGCTGCTTTGATTTTATTAGTGATTTCCTGCAAATCTTTCATTCCATTCGGATATTCTTTTCTCCATTCATAATGCCCGCAAGCTTTGGCGAAATCAACATAATAGACGACAATGGATTTGAAGCCACCTTTTTGAGCATATGCAATATGTTCATCTATATTTTTAGTCGTGACATCACGTAGCTCATAATAGGAGTACTGATATTCTTTACGTTGGCGACTTTCTACTCCTAAAGGCATGTGATAGTCACGTTCTACTTTATCAATACAGGTTAGCAGTTTTTCTTTTGAAGTCGTAATCAGTGCTGCACCGGAATTGAATAGTTTCACTTGAAAATCAAGTCCTGCATACATGGTAGTATATTCCTTGTTTGCAAAAGCATCGATATAGGTGGTCGGATGGGTGCCTAGCAGGCATATGGCTGTCTGTTCATCCCATGATACATTCAGCCACTCACCAAAGTTCTCACGTTTACGTACTGGTAATTGTAATAATGAGATTTCATCTATTTCAGTTTTGCGTTTTACCCCAAAATCTTCGATACGATAATCAATTTGCTTCAGAGTGAAACCTATATAATAATCTGTGATATTTAACTCTATAATGGCAATGTCATAGGTATCCTGAAATTCTATACGTAATTCATTTCCGTTACGTTCAATTTTATTGGCTGGGAAGGTGCGTGGCTTTGCAGGAAACATTAGGAAGTTTTCATTATCGTAAGGACGGTATTGGGTAATAGCGCATAAAGGTATATCTGCATTTGTTATTAGACATTCCTCTCCCGTAGCTTTGTGTATCAGGCTGCGTGCTTTTCCGTCATTGCTAATAATTAGACGCATTTCCGCGTTCTCTATGACCACATCATTGTTTTCTTTCTGTTCATTAGGCATAGCTATACAAAATTGTGGCAACAATGTCGACACAAGCCAGACTAATAAAACCGGATATGTATAATGTATTCTTTTCATCATTTATTTTATGTTTTTATTACCACTTATCTGTGCGAAATGGTCTGACCGGCAGATTGCGTGTATTAATCAGATTTCCTTTCAGGAAATCCCGAAAACAGTAACGAACGGCAACGGGAGATTTGACTGTTGGGGATTTGACAATTACTGTATGATCCTTCTGATTTAAAGAGGCTTCTGCCGGATAAAAGACTTTATCTGAACCTGCAATCTCAAATCCGGAGATATTCATCCAGGGGCTTAATCCTTTTTCTGCATGGGAAAAGGAGATTTCAATTGTCTCTCCGTTGATTTTCATGCTTTTATAAGATGGATATTCGGATTCTATTCCCTGATATCCGTATGTCTTATTCAGAGACATATATGCGAGGCGTTCTCCAATCCCTTTTTTATTGTGAGGATGCACTTGAGGAGCTTCGTATGTCTCTACTAAGTCGTTTGTGCCGATCATACCACTATTGGGAATGAGTGAAAGCGCCTTTTGTTGAGCCTCCCGCAATAATGCTCCTATGTAGCCATCTTCTTTATATTCACAGGCAAATGGGACTGTCTCAACATAGTAGAAAGGCAGGTCTCCTTGTTCCCATATTGATCGCCAATGTTTTACCATTGTAGCCAGGCGTTCGGCGTATGTTCTGCTACTTCTTACATTACTTTCTCCTTGATACCAGATAAAACCTTTTATTGTATATTTGTGACAGGGGTATAAAATTCCATTATACATTAACATCGATTGTAAATAGACTGGTGTCTTGTCACTTCCTATTAAAGTCAGGTCTTCATCTTTGTAGGTTTGTAGTATTTCTTTAGGTAGCCAACCTTCTACTCTTGAGCCTCCCCATGCACAGGTGATAACTCCTATAGGAATCTGCAAGGTCCGTTGTAAAGTTAATGCATAATGATAGGCGGCTGCACTAAACTTCGGAGCATTTTCCGTAGTTGGTTGCTGCCAGCTTCCTTCTGCATACTCCTGCGGAGATAGTTTTACTGTCGGCTTTATGGTTACCATTCGTATTCCCGGATGATTGGGAGCATCTGCTATGAGATTATTGGAGTCGCTTATGGGGCAATAATCAAATCCGTTCAAAGGCATTACCATATTTGATTGTCCGGCACATAACCAGACTTCTCCAATCAAGAGATGCTGTAAAGTGACAGATTGTTCTCCATCCGTCAGTGTTAATGTATATTCTTCGAAACAGGCAGCAGGCGTTGTGATCTGTAATTCCCAACATCCCTTTTCGTCAGCATGGGTTTTGACTTTCTTATTTGCCCATGAAGGAGTTACTATAACAGTAGAATTTGGAGTCGCTTTTCCCCAGATTCGTACATTGCTTTTTTGCTGTAAGACCATATTGTCACTAAGTAGTGGAGGCAATTTGACTTTTGCCTCCATATTGATGCTCCACAGTACAATTATTAAAAAGTAGATAAGAATCTTCATGTGGCATTTCTTTTTTTAGTCACGGAAATCCATTTGTATTTTTTCTTTCTTTTTGATGACAGGACCAACCGGTTCCGGATGGTGCTGAGGATTACGATAATCAAAGTAATAAATATTCAGCTTATCAAATAAGGTGAATGCATCTTCCATACGTGACAGGAACTTGTCGTAGTCTTTGACTGTCGGTGCGGACCAGGCAGATTCTGCCAGTGCGCAGAGGCGGGGAAAGATCATGAAATCTACCCGGTCTTTAGTATGCATTAGTTCCGTCCATGTATTGGCCTGTATGCCTTTGACATGTGAGAGGTCAGAGGCTGACACTCCCCATTCGGCAAACCATTTGTCGGGGAAAGCATATACATCTTCTATTGGGCAGAATCCGTCCCAGATTCGTCCCCATTTGTGGTCTTTATATTGTACGAAGTCAAAATAAAGCGGTTTGCGCGGACACATGATAGTCGAATATCCTTTGGTCAGTGATCTGCGCAGGTAATCGGGTTTATCATGCCTCCACCACATGATGATAGTATTATCTTGCTTTACATTCAGGTCGAGAAGTTCATCCCAACCGACTAAAGTTTTGCCTAGTGAGTTTACTACATCTGTCATTCTATGCATAAAGTAGCGTTCTGCTTCCTTTACAGTTTGTAATCCTTCGCGTTTCAATAATGCTTGTACATGTGGGTCTGTTTCCCATGCTTTGATTCCATAGGCTACTTCGTCGCCTCCGATATGTAAATATGGAGAAGGGAATAAGGCAGCTATTTCTTTTAGTATATTAGTCAGATAAGTATAAGTTTCTTCTTTGCCGACGTTAAAAGTGAATTCCGGATGTTCTTCCGTTCCTCCGCCTGAATATTCCGGGTAAGCTTTATTGGCTGCAGTGGCATGTCCGGGCATGTCTATTTCGGGTATAATTTCAATGTGACGTTCTTTGGCATATGCTATGATGTCACGGATCTGCTCTTGTGTATAATATTGTGCCGGTGTATCCGGATCACTATGGCAACCTTCTCCTCCTATGGTTGCCAGTTTAGGGTATTGTTTAATTTCGATTCTCCATCCTTGTGCGTCTGTCAGATGCCAATGGAAGCGATTCATCTTATAATATGCCATCAGGTCAAGGATTTGTTTTACCCTTTTTTCACCGGAAAAGTGACGTGCTTCATCAAGCATATATCCTCTCCATTCATAACGTGGGGCGTCTTCTATCGTTCCACATCTTAGATTTCCGTTGGTTAACTGCTGTAATAGCGTTTGAATGCCATAGAAAACTCCAGCCGGACTTCCCCCTTTGATGAGGACCTGTTTGGGGGCGATAATCAGCTGATAGCCTTCTTTGTTTTGCAGTCTATCGTCTAATGATAAGTTGATTCCTTTCGCGGCTTTTTTGCTGGGGATTACTTTCATTTTATAGTTTAAATCAGCGAGTTTCTTTTCAAGGAATGCTGCTTCTTTATATAAACTGGCATCCAGATAGTGGATTTTTTGACCCGATTTGAGTTTACACGTTTCTGCTTGCATGGTGACTTCAGCAGGATAGGGAATGACCCGTACCTGTTCTTGTGCTTGCAGGCTCATGAACAAACTTAGATAGACTATTGCCAAGGTTGTAAGTAATAGTTTCATGTTTCTTGGTTTTATTAGTTATTTAATAATGATTATAGGCTTTTCTCCATTCTTCAGCAGGTTTGGCATTTTGTGGAATAGCAGGGATCAAGTCATATAAAGAAGCTGATTGTCGATTATTGCTTTTGCCTAATTGGGCATCAGAATGAACTGCATTATTATTCAGGTGATAACAATTTGGTAAATTCAAGAGCATCTGTATTTACATCACAGATGTATACTATGTCCCATTGACCGCTTTTTTGCATTTCTTTTAGATAAAACTGTCCCATGCGCCCAAAACCTATCAGACCAACTTTTATTTTCATGACCAATTATAATATTTACAGGAATATAGATAAACAATTCCAATTTTAGGAAATCAAAAGTCGATAAGCTTTTGAGGCGATATCGACTTTTGATTGAAACAATGATTATAGATTATACTTCGTTAATTCATATGCTATAATACCATGGTCAGTAGTTAACATGTAAACTTGTATAGAGTTACCGTCAGCACTATGACCGATAGCTATGTCGCCTGTTGAGTTTGGATTTTCACCGATTGCATTATAGAATGAAGTCATTCCGGTTAGAGAACTGTTATTTCCATTGGGTCCAGTTGCCCCGAATGCAGGGTCATAATTGTCCAAGCGTGAATCCATTATTTGTGCGTCTGCCATTGCCGTTGTAGTCATAGAAGTTATATTTCCTATGCAAAGGCGACAATATTGAGGTTTGGAAGTTGTGTTGGAATTTTGGACAGCCACTAGTTTTACACCATTAAATTCAGTATATGCTGTACCAATCAGACTACCACCCCACCAATTGCCTTTAGGATCAAATATTATCTGACTTCCTTCTTTGGGAGTATAGATCACATTCTTTCGGGCATTGTTGGAACTCATAATATAATCACATTCGTCTTCTGTTGTCATAGGAATAGGTTTACTTTGCAGGTACCAGCTATAGAGACCTTTGGCTGAACCATGTGCGGAGATAACTTTTCCGTCTTCTATTTTTACCCGAAGAACCCGGTTCATTACACTATTTGCTAATGACATTAATATGGCAGTTCCGTTTGTAATGTCTCCTTTTATAGATACGGTACGTCCCATATCCCACGTTCCTGTAGTTGCAACACCAGCATTGGTACTACGGAACTGAGCAAAAACATCACTAGTGAGAATATCTTCGGACATAATTTTTGTTGGTGGATTGGTAATGCCGTTTTTCCAAACATAAATCTCGAATAACTGATTTTTGCTCCATGGGTTATTAGCTGCACAGAAAGTTATGGCTACCATGTGATTGGCATCATCTTGTGTGATTGCATGGATAAGTCCGGTAGGCAATCCTGTCGTATTAACTTGTATATTTTTCAGATGTTCACCGCTATAACGGTTTAGGACTACAAAGTCTAAGGTTGTACTACTTACGATCAAATAATTGTTAACTATGGCTAGACTACGGTTATTTGTAGGAACGAAACCTCTAGGATCAGCAGGGGTTGTTTGGAATCCGAATAATAAGGATTTATAGCCGATTTCTCCCGGGGCAACGAAAGAAGGAGTTTGGATTTCGACAGCATACTTCTGCTTGGTAACTCCATCTTGTGCGATAACATAGATATCTGCCATTTGGCTTAAATCAATATTACCTTCTGAGTCCATAGCTGTTGATTCAATAGTAGCCCATGGTGAGGAAAATAGTTGTGCCGAACGTATGGCGGCATCAATGGAGGAAGATGTTTTATAAATAACGATAATCCCATTTTCACCTTCGTTCTCAGGCGATTTGATTGTGATCAATGGATTTGGTATATCCGGTAACACTATTTTAGTAATGAGCGCTGATTTTGATTTTGCATAAATCGCTTTGAAAGTGTAAGGGATTTTTGTTCCATCTTCTTTGATTAATGTAGATTGGAAGCCTGTAACCAAATCATGAATGCCTGAGATTTCAGGTTCGAATCTTGCACCTGTAGGCATGTTTGCGGTAACTTTCATTTGAGTCAGGTCTCCTTGAATTTTTTCAGTATCCGAGATGTAATAAGGGACCTGTACTGTGATAGTACCATTTGCTTCATCGACAATAGCATCATATTGCTTGTCTGCATCGGATATTAGAGATCCTTTGACAGAAAGAATATTAATGTTTTCACTATCGTTTCTTACCAAATCATCTGGCTCTTGACATGCAGTAATGAGAAGGATTGAAGCTAATAAACCGTGAAATAAATATTTCATTTTCATAATTCTTCTTTTTAAATAATATTATTTCCACAAATCATTTTGTTCGCAAAGAATGTTAGTTTGTAACTCGCTAAAAGGAATAGGGAAGATAGTATATCTTTCCGGAAACAAACGATCTTGTGTGTCACATTCTACTTTTTCATAAGCGAAATCATTACCTTTTTTCTCTATCTTGATACCATGCAGACGTTTTTGGTTAAGCGTTTGTACGGCAATCCCCCAACGGATCAAGTCAAAATAACGATGACCTTCCAGACCTAATTCACAAATACGTTCTTTGGCTAAATCGGTTAGGTAGTCACTCCAATTATTTTTTTGTTCTAATTGGGGTAGTCCTACGCGGTCACGAATTGTTTTTAAATCAGCATATGCTTTTTCAAATTCATTTTGGCGGGCATATGCTTCTGAACGGATCAGATATATTTCTGCCAATCGCATTTCTATCCAATATTGGCCACTTAAGACATTAGTAAAGTTGTATTCAGGGTCATTACTCATGAATTTGCGAAAGATATAGCCCGTAGTTGATCTATGAACATTGTCTTGTCCAGCTGTGGAGAAGTCCATATATCCGTCATCACCGTCAACATATAGCTGTAGAGTGCGTCCTTTCCATGAAGCCCCGTTATATAAAATAGAAGCGTAAAAGCGTGGCTCGCGATTATCAAAAGGTTTGTTTCCATAAACGTTAAGCTTATCCCAGTCAAAAGCTTGATACACACCATTAACTTTAATGTCAAAAGATGATGCATATTCATCTGAAGGAGTAGCTGCAGCTCCGTTATTAGTTCCACCCGTCCATGGCTTAGAGTCAAATGGCGGACAGAAATATGTATCAAAATTATGTTGTTTCTTATTTTGTCCTTTTTCGTAATATACGGGCAATATTAGTTCTTTGTTATTGACTGATGTGAAGATCTTATAATAGCTTTCATAACTCGTGCCGGGAAGTAATGTATAGTCTAGTTTTAATACTTCCTCACACGCTTCAATTGCTTTATCCCAGCGTTTCGCATACAAGGCTGCACGTGCTTGCATGCCATAAGCTGCTCCTTTAGTTAAACGTCCGGCGTCACTATTTGCCCATGATTCAGGTAAATCATTAGCAGCTTTTTTGTATTCTTCCAATATGAAATCCCAGCATTCGGTTTCCGATGAACGAGCTTTTGCTCTTTCTTCTGGGCCGTCTATATACTCTTCAGATGTGCGTAGAATTACGCCTCCATGTCGAATAACCAATTCTTGATAAGCAAAAGCACGCATGAAACGGACCTCTGCAGTACGTGCAGCTACTTCTTCCGGATTTAACCCGTTCCCATATTTTTTTAAGTCATAAAAATATTCATTCAACTGGCGGATACGAGTATACATATCATTCCAGTTAGAACGGAAATTGCCTTGAGGAGTTACGAAGTTACTTTGATAGAAGAAACGATTCATTTTACCTCCATCTACTCCATACCATGAATATTTGATCAAATCACTAGCTCCGTCATCCATCAAACAGTTCGCATCTACATATAATTGTGAGTTTACGTAGAATATGCTATAAAAACCTTTTACATATAAGTCTAGATTTTTGATAGAATTAAAAGCGGTAGTTTCACTGTAATTTCCAGTAGGATCAATATCCAATACGTCGCATGACTGGCATAAACATAAAGCGGTAGCCATGCCTAATATGTATTTTTTTATATTTTTCATATTTATAGTCTATTTAGAATGAAACATCAACACCTACACTGAAAGTACGTTGTTGCGGGTAATAGCCGGTAATTACATTGGCACTTTCGGGATCTAGGTATTTAAATTCTGTAAAGGTTAGTAGGTTCTGACCGCTTGCATATATTCTGAGGCTACCGACACCAAGTTTACTCATCCATTGTTTAGGGAATGTGTATCCTAGCACAACATTTTTCAAACGTAAGTATGCGCCATTTCTTTTCCAGTAGTCTGAAATCTGGGCGTTATTGGTTCCAGGACTTATGGATAGCCGTGGATATTCTGCATTAATATTGTCAGGTCTCCAACTGTTTTCTACTAAATAAAGTGGAGCATTGTCTACTCCTGCGTAGAAAGGCTTGGTTAAAGGAGTTTGGTCTGTAACACCGTTTAGATTATACCAGTTTTGTTGCAACATTTTATCGCAAAGGGCAGCTCCTTGCAACTGGATAGATAAGTCGAATCCTTTATAATTGGCATCCGCCATTAGGGCAAACATCAGTTCAGGACGTGAATTACGTGCAATCTTCACTTGGTCTTGTGAATTAATCTGACCATCCCCATTGATGTCCATATAGCGGATGTCACCTAAGCGTGGTTTTGTTCCAATGGGTTTGGGAGCATTATCAAGTTCTTCTTGAGTTTGATATAGACCCATGGATTTCAAACCCCATACATCTCCTATTGAACTTCCCAAGGTGCTTTGCCAAGGTAATGTACCGTCAGCTTGTCTTTTGCTTAATATACGGTTATGTGCATATGTTAAATTCCCGGTTAAGCTATAGTTAAAATCACCAATTTGATTGCGGTGTTTTAGTATTAATTCGAAACCTTTGTTGTCAAAAGTTCCGTCATTCATTCGGGTGGGTACATGACCTCCTAGAGATGCCGGATAGATGGAAGTAATGTTTTGGAGAATATCATAAGTATATTTATAGAATACATCAAATTCTACCCCTAATAAACCATTCCAGGCATTCATTTCAAATCCAAGATTGATTGTACGGCATTTTTCCCATGTTAGATCGGTCATTGGATAAGCCACTTTATTGGATAATGTACTTTGTGAAGATGGGCTGGTTCCGAAAGCTACATTGTTGCCGTTTAGTTCATATAGTTTACGATACAAGAAAGGATCTACATTATCATTTCCTAATATTCCGACTGAACCTCTAAGCTTAAAGTAATCGATTTTAGGGAGTAAGTCTTTGAAGAAGTCTTCTTCAGAGGCAACCCATCCTAAAGAGACGGAAGGGAAGAATCCCCATCGTTGACCTTCAGCGAAAAGGTAGGAACCATCGTAGCGGAAAGAAGCTTCTACTAGATATTTGTTGTCATAGGCATAATTTAAACGTCCCACGTATCCAGCATATGCAGATTTACCAGATGACCCGTTAATGATAGCTGTTGCGGCATCACCGAAGCTTAATTCAGGGAGGTCGAATATATCAAAATCCTTGCGGCTTCCTGATAGTGAACTTGAGTTTTCTTTCTTTTGTTCGTAAAGAAATAATGCTCCTATATCATGCAAACCAATTTTGTTGTTATAAGAAATAGAAGGACGTAGCATTACCTTTTGTCTCTTGTTATTCCCTACATACATATTTCCTTCTGGTGAAAGATTTGCGCTTTTTACCAGTGAATATCCATTCCCTTTGTTGGCGTTGTTTTTATCTGCCGGAGTGAATGCCATTAAATCATAGGCATAAGTAAATGTTTTGCCATCTCCATCATAGTAGTCCCAACTTGCAAACATACTTGCTTTTAGACCTTTTAAGAAGGGGAATGAGTATTCTATTTTGGCAGATGTTTCCAGTCGGACATTACGTGCTTTTTCAAATCCTGAGTTAGCTGATCCATATACAGCATTGGCTGCACTACCGGATTGACGGTAACCGGAGGTGGGATACCCATTATATTCTTGAGGAACATAAGGTAGTGAATATAACATTAAATGGAAGAGATTGTAACCTTTTTGGTTTTCATAAGTATATCCTCCTGGCCGATAGTAATCTTGTATATTGCCAGCAATATTTAACTGAACATTGAGGTTTCTATTGATTTCTGTTGTGATATTGGACCGGAAGTTACCACGTTGATTTTTATGGTCTTTGATGATACCATTGTGGCGTAGGAATCCACCACTGATAAAGTATTTAGTTTTATCTGTACCTCCACTGACAGAAAGGTTATGTTGATGCATCATAGTAGTTTTGTATATGGGCGATGTCCAGTCTGTATTTTCATACCCGTCTGTCGGGTCCCCATTGTAGGTTGCTGCAATCTCTTCATCAGTGAAAAATCCCTCGCCAGGTTCCAAACCATTTGCTATATTGTCTAGTTGCCGTGCTAAGTTGTAGTATTGCATGTATTGTGTACCATTCATCATTTTCGGGAGGTTAGTCGCATGGTTGAAAGTAACACTGCCTCGATAAGTGATTACAGGCTTACCTTCTGTTCCCTGTTTGGTTGTAATTAATATAACTCCATTGGCTCCTTTCATACCGTACACAGCACAAGACGAAGCATCTTTTAAAATAGTAACAGATTCTATATCTGACGCATCTATGCGTGCCATTTCGCGTTCTACTCCATCAACTAATACTAATGGGGTACTAGCACCGTTGTAAGATGAATAACCTCGTACTAAGAAAGATACATCATCAGCTCCAGGCTGCCCGGTAGATTGTTGGCTTACTAAACCTGGTAATTTCCCGACCAAGGCTTGTGAAATATTACTTGCTGTGGTTTTTAATATTTCTTTTGAGGAAGCAGAAGCGACAGAACCTGTCAAGTGGACTTTCTTTTGAGTTCCATAGCCTACTACAACAACTTCATTCAAACTTGATACATCTTCTGACAAGCTGACATTGATGGTTGTTTGTCCTTGTGTTTTAACTTCATGTTTGGCCATACCAATGTATGAGAAGATTAATGTACCTGTGGAAGGTACATTAATAGAGTATCTACCGTTAATATCAGTAGTGGTACCTGTGGTCGTACCTTTGACAACGACGCTGACTCCTGGCAACGGATCATCGGTCACGTCTGTGACGACTCCCCTAACCATGTTCTGGGCATAGCCATTTGTGGCATACGCAAAAAGCATCGACAATGAGAATAGTATGATTCTGATTGTTCGGAAACTACTTTTTTGCTTAAAGCATTGTTCCATCATAAGATAAAATTTAATTGGTTAATAAAAAAGTTTTTGGGTATTAGATTTATTGTAATTCTTCTAGTACTTTCCAGCATTGATATAAGCCCCTGGGGACATGGAAACAGCCTTTCCATTTGCCTCCCTTAAGTGGCAGAAGTACTTCTCCCTGGCGGTTTAAGTAACCGAACCATTCAGGATATTGAGCGTCTTTGAAGTGCGTCCATACATACTCATGTATTTTCTCGAACCACTCCATACATTGTTTGTCACCTGTCAATTGGTAACCTTTTAGTAGGGAAATAAGTGTTTCAATGTGTACCCACCAAAGTTTTTGGTCCCATTCCAGTTGTTGGGGAGGGCAACCTTTGCGGTCCATGAAATAGTAGATGCCACCATATTCTTTGTCCCATCCGTAGTTAATCATCGTCAAGGTTACATTTTTTGCCTTCTCGATTAGATCAGGGCGATTCAGGCGTTTTCCTAAATCCATAATAAACCACATCGCTTCAATGTCGTGTCCGGGAGTCACTTGCCGTCCTTCAAAACAGTCTACGAGATTGCCGTCCACTCCTATATTTTCAACAATAATTCCTCCGAGCTCCGGGCGATAGAATACTTCCATCACTTCGTGAATACAAGTCTCTATTGTTTTTTCCATATACTCTTTGTCCAACAAGTGTTCTATTTCAAGTGCCAGATTACAAAGGATCATCGGAAGGGCGAAATTTTTCAGATTACGTGTGCCCGGATGGATTTTGTTCCATTTTCCTTTCGGGTTGTCTGCCTTTGAAAGAATAATATCAAACGTTTTCTTTGCAATGTCAGCATATTCCTGATTGCCTGTAGCCAGGCTGAGTTGTCCGAAAGCCATTGTAGCAAATGTATAGGAAAAGATGTTGTATGGCTCTACCAGAGGATTACCTGCCCGATCCAAAGAAAAATACCAATGATAGTTTCCATCATGTCCGTATTTCTTTAGAAACTCACCACCTTGAATAGCGCAATCCAGCCATTCCTGTTTTTTCTCAACTTTATTGTAAAGCATTGAGAATAACCAAACTTCGCGTCCTTGCAGCCAAATAAATTTATCTGTATCGAATACGTTGCCTTCACGATCCAGACAAGTGAAATAACCACCGAATTCATGATCCTGAGAATGCTCTAACCAGAATGGAAGAACGTTATTCAGTAGTTCGTCTTTGTATTGGTTTGCTAATTTTTTAAAATCCATAATTGTTAGTTTTTTTATTTAATAAGGTCTATTTTACTGTTCCGAACGGGTCCAGTATCTTTCAATCTCTTCCAGAGACTTCCCGGTAGTTTCCGGTACGAGTTTCCAGACAATGAGCATATACGGTACACACATGATGGCGAACAGGAAGAATGTTCCGGCTGGAGTAAGGTTCTGGAGCATCCAGGGGGTTAGCTGTCCGATCAGATAGGTGCCGATCCAAAGAGCGAATCCGGCAATGGACATTGCTAATCCGCGTACTTTGGTAGGGTACATCTCAGAGAGAAGTACGAATATCACAGCGCAAATGGAAATGGCGCAACAAAAAACATAACACAGAAAGAAGGCTAACAGAAACAGGCTGGAAATATTCCAGGCATTTCCGAAGAGGAAATAACTGCCAATGAGTATCAATGAAACGACCATTCCGGATACCCCATAATATACCAGTTTCTTGCGTCCTACTTTGTCAATGATGAGAAGTGCCAGGATAGTGGTCAGTGTATTCACAAGTCCTACAAGAACCTGATAGAACAGGGAATCACCTCCTGAAAGACCGGCATTCTCAAAAATAGAAGGACCGTAGTAGAGAACTGCATTAACCCCCATAAACTGTCCCAGAATAGCAATACATACACCGATAATAACTGCTTTCAGAATACCTGGTTTCAGAAGGATAGACCATTCTGAACGGGTTTCGGAAACAAGGACGGATTTTGTCTCGTTTAGCTGGAAATCAGCTTCTTTGAATGAATTGTAAATCTTTTCCAGAATATAAGTGGCCTTCCTTTCTTGTCCTTTTACTATCAGCCATCTGGGGCTTTCGGGTATGAAAAAGATAATAATAAAGAATAGTATGGCTGGTAGTGTCTCCATGCCTAACATACCTCTCCACACTTCTGCAACTACTATTTTTTCTAACCAGGCTATAGGCAAGTGGTTTCCACTCTCTGAATATGCCAATAACTGGTAGTTGACAAGATAAGCTCCTAGAAAACCTACAGTTACGGCCAGTTGATACAGGGAGACCATTCTGCCTCTGAATTGTGCGACGGAAACTTCGGAAATGTAAAGAGGAGATACAATAGAAACGACACCAATCCCGATGCCACCTATGATTCTATAAACAACTAACTGGTTAAAGTCAATGCAAAAAGCACAGCCGATTGCTGATGTAGAAAACAGAATGGCAGAAAGTATCATGGTTCTTTTACGTCCGATGCTGTCGCTCAATATTCCGGAAAAGAGAACACCGACAATCGATCCGATCAATGCGCATCCTACATACCATCCTTGTTGCAAGGTGTCCAACTGAAACAGATGTGTCACCTGAGCTATTGTTCCGGATATGACAGCAGTGTCATAGCCGAACAGAAAGCCTCCTAAAGCAGCAACGACTGAAAGGAATATGATATAACCCAGATTAATTGTTGTTTTCATATAGTTTATTTGATTTCAAAGTATTCTCTGTATCTGTCATATAAATGTCCTGCCTGCAGATAAGCTGATTGCGGACTTAAAAAGTGAGAAAACTCAAAAGTGATTGCTTTATCATATCCGGCACGTTTTGCCGCTTCCAGTTTCATGCGGAGTTTGTCGAATTTGATCGGCAGGAACCGGATGGGCATATCGCGGTCGAATGTTTCCGCGTTTGTCCAACATTGCATTCCGTATTTGTCTGCCAGTTTCTTGTTTACAGTGAAAAAAGCATCCAGTTCATCGTAGTCGATGTGTCCGTCTTGAAAAGCACAAGCGTCTACTACATCGTGTATGCCATCAAAAATTTCATTCCATTCTCTCTCATGTTGTTCTACGGATACAGCATCCTCCCTTGTCATTTTTCCGGTTCCCATGACTGCCTTTTTACCATCAATCCAAGGGGATATAAAAGTAGGGAGCCCATTCGATACATCTTTGCATTGTTTACCCATGGTATGAAATGCACCGATAGCTCCTTTGGTATTGCGGCTGATTTCCGTGCTGATATACCAGCCTCCGAAGCTCTTATACTTTTCGCCGTAAGTATTCCATACTTCGTCAATCACATATTTATTATATTCCACTTCCCACGACATATCACGTGTATCCCAATAATGACCGGTGTCATACAGTCCAAAATAAAACTTCATGTTATATTTTTCAGCCAGTCGTAAGTACATATCTACTAAATCCACGGAAGGCATATAGCATCCTTTTCCTAATAGATATTTGGACGGATAAGTGATGAACTTGCGATATCCGGAACGGATCATAATAACGGTATCGATACCAATCCTTTTCATGTGCTGAAAGTCGAGATCCCATTCTTTTTCTCCCCAGTTCTGGTGTGGAATATCGTGAGATATTTCATCCAGAAAAGTGCCTGTGATTTTCAGACCATTATTTTTCGGTACAATTAATTGGCTGTCCGTCCTTTTGCTCGGAGAGAGAACGAATTCACTTTCATCTTTGCCTTCAGCGGCCAGTAGTGTGGGAGTCATTAGGGCGGAGGCTCCCGCTAATGCGGCTTTCTTTAAGAAATCTCTGCGATTATTCGCTTCCATAGTTTACTTTTTTTAGTTTCTACTCTTTTTAGTATATATTTAACCTATTGAATTTTTAATAGTTTAATATTTATTACTAACTCGGAATTATTTGCTAGCTTTATTAATTCCTTTGAGTTAGCACTTTTAATTTATTAATTGTGAATTTATTATTGCGTTATTTATTAATTAGGTGATAATTTATGATTAGTTTTATTAATATGGTATTAATATTGCCCCATTCGCAGATGGGGCATTTTATGTTTTCTAGTGTATATTTTTCATAGGCTAATCATTTTAATCAAGTAATTTAGATTACTTGGATGAATTGATAGAACAAAGTTAGGCATCCAGAGTCGATTTTTTGCGCAAAAAAACGAAAAAGTGTATTCAAAAAACGCATCTTTCTACTCTTTGGGAGATTTATTTGCTGAATACAAGTACCATTCAAAAAAATCATATATAATTTCGTTTGATTCAAGGGTTGGGTCATGATTAACTCCGTTGCTCATTGCGACTTTATTGCGGTATCCTAAGAGTCGGTTGCCCCCTATTATATGGTTCAGCGTTATCCACCGGTCTGTTCCGTCAGAGTATCCTCCGGAAACAAGAAATGGGCGAGGTGCCATCAGTGCATGCAATTCATGCAAATCATATCCTTCTTTGCGGAGCTTCGGGTAAATGCCTTTAGTATAATTATGCCCATTTTTACTCCATGTATTTTCCCATGGTGGCGGATAATATCCCAAATACCAGGGTTCCCAGTAATTGATATAGCCTTCTTTTGTTTCGTCGAATACAATTCCGGGGTCTCCCCATGCCGCACAAGCGAACTTTTCCTCTTTTCGTCAATTGATATGCAAAGTCTCTATAAGGTTTTCCACTCAATCCGATAGCCGTTTCGGGTTCATAAAAGGTAGTGATAACGGCAGGCTTTTTGCCTTCTTTGTCCGGAACCAGCAAATAACCTTCAGTTTGTTCGTTGGGAGTCCAGTAGAAGCGGACACGGTATTGCATGAAGTTTCCGCGGTGAAGAGTATCCAGAATTTCCAGTGTTTGTCCGGTAATGACAGGCGGCCATTGTCCTAACAGGCTCATCCATCTGTCCTTGATTTCAGTTCGTCGTCTTTGCCAGTCTTCCACGGTTCTGACTGTATCCCCATTATAATATAATAAAGGAGAGCGAAAATTCCCATATACATTTTCGTATTCTGCGGGCGGGCAGAAGTAGCTTAGTAATGTCTCCGGTACTAAAAACGAAAAGCTATATTCGAAAAACGAATAATTTATTTTTTATCTGTTCGTGATTTTTTTCTCCCGATATTCCAAAGGGGAACATCCTTTGAACTTTTTGAAAATCCGGGAGATATTATTATAGTCTTTGAATCCGGCTTCCGTTGCAATGTCTGCCAATGAACGATCTGTAGTAAGAAGTAAATCGGCCAGATGGTTGACCCGGCAGTTTAAGATATACTGATAGATGGAAGTATGCATCGCATTTTTGAATTTCACTTCAAAATTTCTGCGTGAGAGCGGAATCTGTGTCAACAAAGACTCTATGGTCAGGTCGGAATTGTAATGACTCTCTATGTATTTTACAACTTCGAGAATGTAAGGGTCCTTTATATTATGCTTTTCTGTGGATTGCCGCAATTCTATGCGGATAGGGTTGATGACGATATTGAAGGTCCCTTCATGTTCCTTTTTGATTTGTTGATGAATAAGCCTGCCGATAGAATATCCGCCTCTTTCTACTTCGAGCTCTATGGATGAAATGGGAGGGTCGGAAATATTACACATCAGTTCGTCATTGTCCACACCTAATAAAGCAATTTCTTCCGGGATCTGAATATTGTTCATCCGGCAAGTTTCAGAAATGAACAAGGCGTGCGCATCATCACAACAAAATAGAGCGACTGGCTTAGGGAGTTGCTGCAACCACTGGCTTACTTCCATTCTTATCTCGTCTTCCTGCTTATCCGATTCGAAACTGAAAAATTCACCTCCGATACGTTTTATCTCCTGCCGATAACCTTCGCAGCGTTCGTCAGACCAGACAACTCCTTTAACACCGAAATAAGCAAAATTGCGAAACATTCTTTTGGCAAAAAACTGAGCTGCCATTCTTCCCGTACCTTTATAATCACCTGTCAGATTAGAGTAAGTGACGCTCCGGTGATGATAGTTTTGTAGCACTACCGGAATATTCAGCTCCTTCTGCAAATCGATTGTGTCGTTATTCCATTGTCCGATAATGGCGTCGGCTTTCCATTCTTTCGCCCATTTCAGAATACCTTGTTCGCCATGCATTGTGCTATAATAAGAAGGTAGTCGGTAAAAGAGCCAGGGACCGTTTTCTTTGGAGTATTGGACAAGTCCCTGTAGCAGTTTCCTGTCAAAATCGCTTGAATAGTCTATCAATAGAAGAATCTTAATCATCGTTTTATGTTTTTCTTTAGATATGTAGGGATGCACAAATATAAAAGAATTCTTTTGTTCTCTTGCAATGAAGACTTATTTTTGTTGCAGCCAACTTATCTGACACTCGGGTGTGTATTGACGGAAATGCTTTGATGCTATTCCTTTTAATCTGTATATGCCCGAAGAGATGCTGACCAAAGAAATGAAGAAAGCGGACCGGGAGCAGGAGCGGGAAGAATATGACCGTATGGTGGCACCGGAAATCGACGAAGAAGTTCAGGAATAAGATAAATTAATACCCTCCCTGTCTTATTTATGAGATAAATCCCTATCTTTGTGGCACTTTTTACGAAAAAAGCAAATTCAAATTAATAGATATAGAAAAGAAAATGGCACAAGAAGACGTTTTTAAGAAGCTTGTATCGCATTGCAAAGAGTATGGTTTCGTATTCCCTTCGAGCGATATCTACGACGGACTAGGCGCTGTGTATGACTACGGTCAGATGGGCGTTGAATTGAAAAACAACATTAAGAAATATTGGTGGGACAGCATGGTGCTGTTGCACGAGAACATTGTCGGTATCGACTCTGCCATCTTTATGCATCCTACTATCTGGAAAGCTTCCGGACACGTAGACGCATTTAATGACCCTTTGATTGACAATAAAGACTCTAAGAAACGTTATCGTGCTGACGTGTTGATCGAAGAACAGTTGGCAAAGTATGACGATAAAATCAATAAAGAAGTAGCGAAAGCTGCCAAGAGATTCGGCGAATCTTTTGATGAGGCTCAATTCCGTTCTACCAATGGTCGTGTATTGGAGTATCAGGCAAAACGTGACGCTCTTCACACTCGCTTTGCTACAGCTCTGAACGACGGTAATCTGGAAGAGTTACGCCAGATCATTATTGATGAAGAAATCGTATGTCCGATCTCCGGTACAAAGAACTGGACAGAAGTTCGTCAGTTCAATCTGATGTTCTCTACTGAAATGGGTTCTACTTCCGAAGGAGCAATGAAGGTTTATCTTCGTCCGGAAACTGCACAGGGTATTTTTGTAAACTACCTCAATGTACAGAAGACAGGTCGTATGAAAGTTCCTTTTGGTATCGCACAGATTGGTAAGGCTTTCCGTAACGAGATCGTTGCCCGTCAGTTCATCTTCCGTATGCGTGAGTTCGAACAGATGGAAATGCAGTTCTTTGTGAAACCGGGAACAGAACTTGACTGGTTCAAGAAATGGAAAGAAATCCGTCTGAAATGGCATAAAGCTCTAGGCTTCGGTGATGCAAGCTATCGTTATCACGATCACGATAAATTGGCTCACTACGCAAATGCCGCTACCGATATCGAATTCCTGATGCCGTTCGGATTCAAAGAAGTGGAAGGTATCCACTCGCGTACTAACTTCGACTTGTCTCAACATGAGAAGTTCTCTGGTAAGAGCATCAAATACTTCGATCCGGAACTGAACGAATCTTATACTCCGTACGTAATCGAAACTTCTATCGGTGTCGACCGTATGTTCCTTAGCATCATGAGCGCATCTTATTGCGAAGAGCAATTGGAGAATGGCGAAAGCCGTGTGGTTCTGAAATTGCCTGCTGCTTTGGCTCCGGTGAAACTGGCGGTTATGCCGTTGGTAAAGAAAGACGGTCTGCCTGAAAAGGCCCGTGAGATTATTGATAGTCTGAAGTTCCACTTCCATTGCCAATATGACGAAAAGGATAGTATCGGTAAGCGTTATCGCCGTCAGGATGCTATCGGTACTCCGTACTGTGTGACAATCGATCATCAAACATTAGAAGATAACTGCGTGACATTGCGTAACCGCGATACCATGCAACAAGAGCGTGTGGCTATCTCTGAACTGAATAACATCATTGCAGACAGAGTAAGCATCACTTCTCTATTGAAAACTTTACAATAAACCTTTGACGAATGAGTAAAAAGATCTATTTATTCTCTTTAGTACTGCTGGCTCTTGCGTTCACTGCTTGCAGTGAGACGGAAACGGTAGACAAGTATGATAATTGGCGTTCACGTAATGAAGCTTTTATTGATTCTTTAGCGAACGTATTTGAAGCGGGAACTGATCCTGACTTGAAGCGGATTAAAGTGATGCAAGGTCATGACTATATTTATTATAAGGAGAAAACTCCAATCAAAGTTAATAGTGTTACGACTGAAGTCGAAGGGGAAAAACCTACGTATACAGCAAATGTGACAGTCTTTTACAAAGGGACGAATATATTAGGAGAGCGCTTTGATGGTTTTGAGGGAGCTGATCCTGTAGACGGTGATTCAAATGCTTCACAACCAGATACTCCTCCGGCTTCGCTGTCATTATCAAATGTGGTCGAAGGTTGGAAGGAAGCGATTCCTTGTATGAAGGTTGGCGAACGTTGGGTGATATATATACCTTGGAAATATGGTTATGGTAGTGGTGGAAATAGTAATACAACTCTCATTCCAGGTTATTCAGCTTTGATTTTCGATATTCAGTTGCTTGATGCGGATAGTGTTCAGGAAAACCCGCAAAGAGATTGAAAAATAGATTATGATTTAAGGAGAAGTTGTTTGATTGTTTATAGAACGTCGGACAACTTCTTTTTTTTAGCATAATTCATCTCTTATTTTTATTATCCTTATTGTTTTTATACTACTCTCACTAATCTGTCAATAGCTCCTACATATCTTCCATAGGGAGTTTATCTACAGACAAGGTATATTTTTTCAACTCCTTTTCTACTTCCAGCAAGTTTTCAACTTTCTTTTCTAGTAATGTCCGGGCAACGGTAATTGCTGTCGATTTGGATGACGAAAAACTGGAACTGGCGAAGAAAGTCGGTGCATCTTATGTGGTTAACTCTAAGACAGAAAATGTACACGAGCGGATACAGGAAATAACGGAAGGCTTCGGTGCCGATGTGCTGCTGATATCTATTGTTTCGGGTATGTAATAGGTGTGAAATAGGGTGATGTAACATGAGTAAATATAGATGTAACATTCTTCATTCGGTATGTAGCATCACAAAGAAATCATGTAGCATACTTTAGTCAATCTGTCTGTTTGCATTTTCTATTTTTGTGATGTGGAAGATAACAAGGAACATTTTAAATAATTCGCTTTCAAATAATAGATAATATAGCCAGTTAACAAAAAACGATGATTATGCTGAAAACAAAAATCAACACTATTCTGCTGTGTACTCTTTTTACATGGTTCTTCCCGCTATCAGCCGGAGCACAATACCGTAATCCTATTCTTTATGCTGACGTGCCCGATATGTCAGTATGTCGCGCAGGCGATTACTTTTATATGGTTTCCACCACTATGCACCTGATGCCGGGCGCGCCAATCATGCGTTCGCCGGACATGAAACATTGGGAAACTATCAGCTACGTATTTCCCCGCATTGACGATGGACCTCGTTATGATCTGCTCGAAGGCACTGCTTACGGGCAAGGACAATGGGCATCATCTATCCGCTATCATGACGGTAAATTCTATGTATGGTTTACAGCCAATGGCGCGCCCGGACGCGGGTTCGTCTATACTGCGACAGATCCGGCCGGTCCCTGGAAACTTCTTTCCCGCCCCCCGCATTTTCATGACGGTTCGCTTCTGTTTGATGATGACGGGCGGGTGTATCTCTTTCACAGTACAGGACAGCTTACGGAGTTGAAACCCGATTTGACCGATGTACTTCCCGGTGGCATCAACCAGCAGATTTTTGAACGGGATGCTGACGAACAAGGTCTGTTGGAAGGTAGTTCCGTCATCAAGCATAATGGAAAATATTATTTGCTGATGATTTCTATGGATTGGAGTATTCCCGGCCGTCTGCGTCGTGAAGTATGCTATCGTGCCGATAAGATTACCGGACCTTACGAAAAGCGTGTCATTCTTGAAACAGAGTTCGACGGGCATGGCGGTGTTGGTCAGGGATGCATCGTAGACGGGAAAAACGGTGAATGGTACGGACTGATTTTTCAGGATCGTGGTGGCGTAGGACGTGTGCCGTGCCTCATGCCTTGTACATGGACGGAAGATGGTTGGCCTATGCTGGGAGACAAGGATGGGCGCATCCCGAATGATACCACTTTGTCGTATATGTCAATGGAGGGTATCTGCGGTTCGGATGATTTTTCCGCTTCCGAGCTTTCCCTCTATTGGCAGTGGAATCATAACCCCGTCGATCAGGCATGGAGTCTTACCGACCGTCCCGGATTTCTGCGTTTGAAAACCTCCCGTGTGGTAGATAACCTGTTTGTTGCTCCCAATACGTTGACTCAGCGTATGGTAGGACCGAAATGCATGGGCACTGTCAGTCTCTCTCTGGCGGGGATGAAAGATGGTGACCGTGCGGGATTATCGGCTTTTAATGGTGACAGCGGTGTGCTTGCGGTTGAAAAGAACGGAAATAAACTGTCTCTTGTGATGAGTGAACAGAAAAGTGTGTTTGATAAAACGAAGCATGCCATTAGCCGTGTGGATATGACCGAACAGGCCCGTATACCTCTTAAAAAAGAGCTTATCTATTTGCGTGTGGAAGGTGACTTTACCAATGGACGGGATGAGGCTCGTTTCTCTTATAGTCTTGATGGGAAAGCATGGATACCTGTCGGTCTGCCTATTAAGATGAAATTTGACTACACCCGTATGTTCATGGGCAGTAAGTTTGCCATATTTAACTATGCTACACGTTCCGTGGGCGGTTATGTGGATGTGGATTCCTTTGATTATTCGTTCTGTGATGCGTCAATGTAACACACAAATATGTATTTGTAATCAATGAAACATTGTTTTATTGGAAAATAGGCTATTTTTGTTTCCAAATTAATCATAACTAATAAGTATATAATATTATGAAAAGAGGTTGGATACCGATTATGGGTGTTTGTTTGGTGTTATCGTTTTCGGCATGTAAGCAATTGCTGCCTTACCAGGACACTTCTTTAACGGCGGAACAACGGGCGGAGGATTTGTTGCCCCGGTTGACTTTGGAAGAAAAAGTATCATTAATGCAAAATGCGTCACCTGCTATCCCCCGACTGGGAATTAAAGAATATGAGTGGTGGAATGAAGCGTTGCACGGTGTGGGACGTGCCGGATTGGCTACTGTTTTTCCCCAGTCTATCGGTATGGGAGCTTCTTTTAATGATTCATTATTATATGAAGTGTTCAATGCCACTTCCGATGAGGCTCGCGTAAAATCGCGTATTTTCGGTGAAAGTGGCGTACTGAAACGCTATCAAGGATTAACATTCTGGACACCGAACGTCAATATATTCCGTGACCCTCGTTGGGGGCGTGGTCAGGAAACCTACGGTGAAGACCCTTATCTGACAGGACAAATGGGAATGGCTGTAGTCCGTGGTTTGCAAGGACCGGAAGATGCCGGATATGATAAGCTGCACGCATGTGCCAAGCACTTTGCAGTTCATTCAGGACCGGAGTGGAACCGGCATAGTTTTGATGCGGAGAATATAGCTCCCCGGGATTTATGGGAAACCTATCTGCCTGCTTTTAAAGATTTGGTACAGAAAGCGCATGTAAAAGAAGTGATGTGTGCCTACAATCGTTTTGAGGGAGAGCCTTGTTGTGGCAGCAATCGCCTGTTGATGCAAATATTGCGGGATGAATGGGGATACAAAGGCATTGTAGTCTCTGACTGTGGAGCGATTTCCGATTTCCATAGACCGGGAACGCATGGGACTCACCCGGACAAGGAACACGCCTCGGCAGCTGCTGTGCGGACAGGCACAGACCTTGAATGTGGAAGTGAATATGCTTCACTGGCGGATGCTGTAAAAGCCGGTTTGATTGACGAAAAAGAAATAGATATTTCATTGAAACGTTTGTTGACAGCACGTTTTGAACTGGGAGAAATGGACGAACAACCGGCTTGGTCGGAAATTCCGGCCTCTGTGCTGAATAGTAAGGAACATCAGGCATTGGCTTTGCGTATGGCTCGTGAGTCATTGGTGCTCTTGCAGAATAAAAACAACATCCTGCCTCTGAATACCCATCTGAAAGTAGCCGTTATGGGACCTAATGCCAATGACTCCGTGATGCAGTGGGGAAATTATAACGGTATTCCGGCACATACGGTTACCTTATTGGAAGCTGTCCGTGCCAAACTACCGGAAGGGCAAATCATATACGAACCGGGTTGTGACCGTGTGGACGGAAAGACACTCCAAAGCCTGTTTGATGAATGTAGCATAAACGGTAAACCCGGTTTCTTGGCAGAATACTGGAATAATCGTGATCGTGAAGGGGAAGTCGTTGCTACCGATCAGATTTCCACTCCGTTCCATTTTGCGACAACAGGGGCTACTACATTTGCGCCCGGTGTGGAAATTACTAATTTCTCGGCTCGTTATGAATCAGTCTTTCGTCCTTCGCAGTCGGGTGATGTTGTTTTCCGTTTTCAATTGGACGGTGCGGTGACACTTATTATCGACGGCGAACAGGTGGCGGAAAAAGTATATGTAAAGAATCCGACGAATCTTTATACCTTGCAGGCAAAAGCCGGAAAAGAATATAAGGTCGAAATTCTGTTCACTCAACGGAATGAAGGGGCAACCCTCGATTTTGATATGGGCAAAGAGATGGAAATCAATCTGGATAAGGCTGTAGAGAAAGTAAAAGATGCCGATGTGGTTCTTTTTGCAGGTGGAATTTCTCCAAGTCTGGAAGGAGAGGAAATGCCGGTTGCTGTTCCCGGATTTAAAGGTGGTGACCGTACGGATATTGAACTTCCCGCTGTTCAGCGTAATCTGTTGAAAGCATTGAAGAAGGCAGGAAAGAAGGTGGTCTTTATCAATTATTCCGGTTCGGCTATCGGGTTGGTGCCGGAGACAAATACTTGTGAAGCGATTCTGCAAGCATGGTATCCGGGACAGGCGGGTGGTACGGCTATCGTTGATGCTCTTTGGGGAGAGTATAATCCCGGCGGACGCTTGCCGGTCACTTTCTATAAGGATGTGAATCAATTGCCGGACTTTGAAGACTATTCCATGAAGGGGCGTACCTATCGGTATATGCAACAGCAACCACTTTTCCCATTCGGTCATGGGCTGAGTTATACTACGTTTACTTATGGTGAGGCTAATCTAAGTAAGAATGCGATTGGAAATGGAGAAACGGTTACGCTGACTGTTCCGGTAAGTAATGTAGGGCAGCGTGACGGAGATGAAGTGGTTCAGGTTTATCTGCGATCTCCGGCAGATAAAGACGGTCCTCGTTATACCTTGCGTGCTTTCAAGCGCGTCCACATTCCTGCGGGGCAAACTAAATCAGTAACCATTCCTCTTACACATGAGAGTTTCGAATGGTTTGATGAGGCGACTAATACCATGCATCCGGTGGCTGGTACGTATGAATTGCTGTATGGAGGCTCTTCCGATGAAAATAAATTGAAAGCGATAGTGATGGATGTGCAATAATCATACTTCTTGATTTTATCCAATACATTGGAACTATTTACTTTCTACTGCTGATATAAATAAGAGGCTGTCTAAAAAGTCGCCAGTAACTCTAATTCCCCTCCTTCCTGAAGGAGGAAAATTATGATGGAACCGACTTTTTTAGACAGTTTCTTCTGTTGTTTGTCAGCCTTTTGTTCTGTGAGTTGCTTCGGCTTACCGTTTCCTGAAGTATATCATATACGATAATGTGACTAAGGCGAGTATCAGATTCGTCAAAGCGATGCATGACACTTTGATTGCATAATCATCAATTAGGAGATGCATACAGACGGACATGGCTATGGCAAACACAAACATTCCGCATAGTTTCCATAGCACATTCGGGGAAATCATGCCGGGCTGTTTGATTAGCTGCCCGAGAAACACACTGCTTGTAGTACAAATGGCGGCAAAAGAGAAGGTGAACCATGTATCGTTCTCGGTACACGTCAAGACTGTGAGCAGCCCTAAAAGAATGGTTGCGAACAGGGTTAACCTGATGGGGGGATTCATAAAAAGGTTGTTTATGGGTGAATGACTGATATGGGATAATCTGTGTCTATCATAGAATCAGAAGGACAACTGGCTGTATTATCAGGATTTGTAGTACTATTGGTTTGTAAATCGCATAACCATGTTTGAAATACGTACCAAGTAAAGGAGATGCGCCTTAATTTTGGCACACCTCCTATTTACTTTATCGCCTTTAGCTCTTTGTCTGTTTATATTTGAAGAACAGGAAACAGGCACTCTGCACAAAGATACTTACGAAAACAATCTTGATACTATCGACCAATAGAGCGTGTCCGCGTAGTACTTCCGTAATCTTAAGGGCGCAAGGCAACGTCAGTGTAAACGTCAGCGCATATTGCATGGCTTTGTATCTGATGCCGGAGTCTTTCGGTTTTGTAGTCCGGCAACATATGGGAAACAGCCACACCAGTACCATACAAACAGCGATAGAGACGAATTTGTCATACACAAATGGCATTGCGAATATTTCATATATTCCCCAAACTGCGAACAACAAGAGTATCGCTGTGTCTGTTTTGTTTTCTTTTAGTAGTTTCATATGAATTGTTTTATAATATATATTCATTACTATCTACGCAGGTACAATTGCTTCAGTTTCAGTGGTGGTAGTTTCAGTGGTGGTGGTAGTTTCAGTGGTGGTAGTAGTTGAAGTATTTGGCTCTAAGCATTTATCTAATGAATAAGAAAAAGCCGCTCCCCATACAATGCTCATAGCACCTCCACACGTGAGTCCTAATAAACCACCTATACAATCAGCAACTATGATTTTTCTGTTATTAGAACCTCTTGTTGCTACAGGAGACCAATATTCTGAAGAAGATTTAAATATATTACTGAATACTAATAAATAATCACCACCCAAATAATTTTTGTATTTTTCTGCTAATGCACATAGTTCATCCGCCGAAAGAGTACAGTCATCAGCAGTAATCTCATAAATAACTTGTTTGACTTCATTACAGATTCCATCATTATTCTTAATCCGATTTAAAACAAGTTCTGATGATTTTTCATAAAATGTCTTATCTAATTCTAGAGTCATAAATTCTTCAAATTCGGCAATGAAGGCTTGGCACTGCTCTATATCTTCATTACTAAATTCATATACTCCAGTTTCAAAGAACTCGTGTTTGAATATATTAAAAGAAGTTGCAAAATTATTAGAAGTACTGCTTTCTCCTCTTGTTTGAGTTGCATAACAGGCTGTTAATAATTCATTATGAATTTCTCCAATGTTGTCTATTGTAACTGTTTTTTTTAATCCTTTAATTGGAGTGTTTTCATCACTGAATTTTTCTACTGTTTCTTGACAATTAAATAGAAATAAATCTAATGTACATAATATTGCACAGATAAACGCTTTTACTTTCATGATATTTCTAATTTTAAAGGTTATACAACTAAATAAAAACGCGCGCGAATGTTTACATTAGAGTCTATAAAGGTTAAGAGATAGGACTATTGATAATCAATTATCTAAAACTTTATTTGAAATATTACTTATTTTGTGTTTTATGATGTTTCAAATTTAGTGAGTTTTTTCCAAAAAAGCAAAGGATGTAATTATGTTCCTTAACACTATTGAGTAATTCGTGATAATATCGTTGATTTTACTGCGTTAAATAGATAGTGTAGAGCTACTTCACGTCTGATTCATTAATAGAAAAATTACTCTTCATTACCGGTAAACTTGTTTTTAGTTACTGGCAAAGTTGTTTTGCACCTATTACAAACTATAAACGCAAGTTTCATTTTTATAAATGAAGCCTTCATTTATATAATTGCAAGTTCTGTTTTTATAAACAAAGCTTGCAATTATAGATTATAACGAAGAAAGAATAAGTTTGCATACTGAGTTGCGGAAGTTTTCAATTAATAGGGAGCAAGTTTATTATTAATAGATCAGGTTCTTTCTATTAATAGATCAGCTCCTTTCCATTAATACTTATCGTGCAGTCTTCAGATTGAAAAGACAACCAGGGATAGTTGTCTTTTCAATCTAACATACCTCTTATCATTTTATGGATTTAAGGCTGGTGTAACATCGAAAAAGAAGAATGTTACATGTCTGTGATAAATGTAACCTATATATAGATGCCTGTAGCATGATTCTACATATATGATAAAACCGAATCGATACATTTGCAAACACTACTATGGAACAGAAAATTATAGAAAATAAAAAGTGATATTATGAGAACATTAAAATTGATTTTGTCGGGCTGGCAATCTGTGGCGCTTGTCGTATTTTTTATGCTGTTTTTTAATATGGAGGTGAGTGGCAAGGGTAAAATAACGAAAAATGCTCCTGTCTTTACGCAATTTATTTATCAGGGAGAGGATGCTATTTATCAAAACAATCCTTTAAAGCCGGGTGAGTTCTATAATCCTATTTTGCAGGGTTGTTATCCCGATCCGAGTATAACGCGGAAAGGGAATGATTATTATTTGGTGTGCTCATCTTTTGCCATGTTTCCCGGGGTGCCTATTTTCCATTCTAATGATTTGGTCAACTGGAAACAAATCGGTCATGTGCTGGACAGAACATCACAATTAAAGGTTGAAGATTGTGGCATTAGTGCTGGTGTATATGCTCCTGCTATAAGATATAATCCCCATAATGATACGTTTTATATGATAACCACTCAATTTTCCGGCGGCTTTGGAAATATGGTGGTAAAGACAAAGAATCCGGAGAATGGCTGGAGTGATCCAATCAAACTTCAATTTGAAGGCATTGATCCTTCTCTTTTCTTTGATGATAATGGCAAGGCATACGTGGTACATAATGATGCTCCTGCTCAGGGAGAAGAACGTTATTCGGGACACCGTGTCATAAAAATATGGGATTATGATGTAGAAAATGATAAAGTGGTTCCAGGAACAGACCGGATTATCGTAAACGGTGGCGTAAATATAGAAGAAAAGCCGATATGGATTGAAGCTCCTCATATCTATAAGAAAGATGGACGTTATTATTTAATGTGTGCCGAAGGAGGAACCGGAGGCTGGCATAGCGAAGTCATTTTTGTAAGTGATCATCCGAAAGGACCTTATCTTCCGGCAAATAATAATCCTATTTTGACTCAACGTTATTTTCCTGCAAATCGGGCGAATAAAGTAGACTGGGCTGGTCATGCAGACTTAGTGGAGGGACCCGACGGAAAATATTATGGTGTATTTTTAGGAATACGCCCCAATGAGAAGAACAGAGTGAATACCGGACGCGAAACTTTTATTCTTCCGGTGGACTGGAGCGGAACATTTCCCGTTTTCGAAAATGGGCTTATCCCTATGAAACCTACATTGAAGATGCCTTCGGGAGTAGAGAACCAAACAGGAAAAAACGGTTATTTGCCTAGTGGCAACTTTGTCTTTAAGGATGATTTCTCCGATAAGACATTAGACTTTAGATGGATTGGTCTTAGAGGTCCTCGTGAAGATTTCGTTGATATGACCGATAAAGGATTGCGGATCATCCCTTTTACCTCAAATATCAATGAAGTGAAACCTACTTCTACCTTGTTCTACCGTCAGCAGCATAATCAATTTACAGCGGTAGCGACCATGGAGTACAAACCGAAAAATGAGAAAGATTTTGCCGGTATAACATGTTATCAAAATGAAAGATATCACTATGTTTTCGGTATCACTAAAAAGGGAAAAGACTATTATCTGATACTGCAAAGAACCGAAAAAGGACAAGCGAGTGTCCTGGGTGAGGTGAAGATAGAAACAGAGAAACCTGTGACACTGCAAGTAGCAGCCAATGGAGATGATTATCGTTTTAATTATTCGATTGATGGCAAGGTATTTATAAACTTAGGAGGAACCGTTTCCGGTGATATTCTTTCTACTAATGTGGCTGGTGGCTTTACAGGAGCAATGATTGGCTTGTATGCAACATCTGTTGGTAACTAATTAAAAACTTTATCATTTTATAATTATGAAAATACATCATCTATTTTGGGGTATATGTTTATGCTTCAGTACAAATGTTTTATTCGCACAAAATTATCAGAAAACATCGTCGGGTATCAAGACCACAGTGAATGCAGTGGATATAGAAGTACAATTTTTTGCGCCTGCTGTGGCGAGGATAATAAAGTCTCCGGAAGGTGTTGCCTATGAAAAAGAGAGTCTTTCTGTAATTGCAAAACCTGAAAAGGTAAGTTTCAAGGCTGATATACAAGATAATAAAATTGTATTGAACACCAGTGAACTAAGTGTCAGAGTGGACACCGGGACGGGAATTGTTTCTTATTTCTCAAAGGATGGCAAGTCGTTATTGGCAGAGAAATCCGGTATGCAGTTTATTGATTTCGATGATGCCGGGACAAAAACTTATCAGGTTTATCAACCTTTTGTATTAGATAAGGAAGAAGCCATTTATGGTTTGGGACAATTGCAAAATGGAAAGATGATTCAGCGGAACATGACTAAAAATCTGGTACAGGGTAACCTTGAAGATGTGTCACCTTTCTTCCAGTCTACTAAAGGATATGGTGTGTTTTGGGATAACTATTCGCCGACTCTTTTTACGGATAACGAAGTTGAAACATCTTTCCGTTCTGAAGTGGGGGACTGTGTGGATTATTACTTCATGTATGGGAAAAATGCCGACGGTGTTATAGCACAGGTACGCAGCTTGACCGGACAAGCACCGATGTTTCCTTTATGGACTTATGGTTACTGGCAAAGTAAAGAAAGATATAAAAGCCAGGAGGAAGTGGTAGACGTTGTTCGTAAATATCGTGAATTGGGTATTCCCTTGGATGGTATTATTCAGGATTGGCAATATTGGGGGCATAACTATTTGTGGAATGCGATGGATTTTCAGAATCCGACTTTCAATAATCCTCAAAAGATGATTGAGGATGTCCATGCGATGAACGCACACATGGCTATATCTATCTGGTCGTCATTCGGACCGATGACCAAACCTTATAGAGAATTGGACAAAAAAGGGATGTTGTTTAACTTCACTACTTGGCCGCAATCGGGATTGGAGTCATGGCCCCCCAACATGGAATATCCTTCCGGTGTAAGAGTGTATGATGCTTACAATCCTGAAGCGCGTGATATTTATTGGAAATATCTGAATGATGGAATTTTCAAGCTGGGAATGGATGCCTGGTGGATGGACTCTACCGAACCCGACCATTTGGACTGGAAGCCGGAGGATATGGATACCAAAACCTATCTGGGCTCGTTCCGTAAGGTGCGTAATGCTTATCCGTTGATGACTGTCGGAGGGGTTTACGACCATCAGCGTGCAGTGACTTCGGACAAACGTGTGTTTATTTTAACCCGTTCGGGATTTTTGGGGCAACAACGTTATGGTGCAAATGTATGGAGTGGTGATGTCGCTTCCACATGGGAGAGTTTTAGAAATCAGATTCCTGCCGGATTAAACTTTTCTTTGTGTGGTATGCCTCACTGGAATAGTGATATTGGTGGCTTTTTTGCAGGACACTATAATGAAAGCTGGAATGATGATAGTGCTTCAAAAAATCCATTGTATCAGGAGCTTTATGTGCGTTGGTTGCAGTTTGGAACGTTCAATCCGATGATGCGTTCGCACGGGACGGATGTTTACAGGGAAATTTATAAATTCGGGAAAAAAGGCGAACCTGTATATGACGCCATTGAGAAGATGATAGGTCTGCGCTACTCTTTATTGCCTTATATTTATTCTACTTCTTGGGAGGTAAGCAATCGCCAATCGAGTTTTATGCGCGCTTTGATGATGGATTTTGTAGATGACAGAAAGGTGTGGGATATCAATGACGAATATATGTTTGGAAAATCAATCCTTGTAGCTCCGATTGCTCATGCACAATATACACCGGAAGCTGTGGTAAAAGTCTCCGAAGAAGAGGGATGGAACAGGGATGGAGTGAAAAAAGCAAAAACTGACGTTGCTGTGGATTTCATGGAAACGAAATCTACCAAAATATACTTACCGGCAGGAACTCTATGGTATGACTTCTGGACGAACGAGAAACATGAAGGCGGAAAGGAAATTACCAAAGAGACTACACTTGATGTTATTCCATTGTATGTAAAAGCGGGTAGTATTATTCCTGTCGGTCCACAAGTTCAGTATGCAACTGAAAAACCGTGGGATCATCTTGAATTGAAGGTGTATGCGGGTGCGAATGGAAACTTCATTTTATATGAAGATGAATTTGATAATTACAATTACGAAAAAGGAGCTTATACGGAAATTCCAATCTCTTGGAATAATGCATCTCGTAAATTGACGATAGGGGCAAGAAAAGGTACGTATGAGGGAATGTTGAAGAACCGTAAATTTACTGTAACCCTTCAGGACGGGACTCAAAAAAGCGTTGATTATAGTGGGAAGGCAGTTTCTGTAAAGTTTTGATTGTAAATAGAAAGTGTGATTATGTCAGTAGAAAAAAATCTGAAAAGTAGAAATAGGATGAAGTCTTTTATAGTAATGGCTATGCTATTGGGGAGTAGCGTTGCAAGTGCAGAAAATAAACAGATAACAAGTCCTGATGGAAAGTTGGTAGTAACAGTCGCAGATATGGATGGAAGACCCTCTTATTCTGTTAGTTATGACAATGTTCTTTTTTTGAAGCCATCTCCATTGGGGATGGTTGCAAATATAGGAGATTTCTCATCGGGGATGTCGCTGGAGAAGAATGTTTCAACCAATAAAATAGATGAAACATACGAGTTGGCTTCTATTAAAAAGAGCAAGGTGCATTATGTGGCGAATGAAGCTGTATTTTCGTTTACACAACAAGGGAAAACAATTTATGATGTTATATTCCGCATAAGTAATAACGATGTTGCTTTTAAATATAAGATGTATCCGCAAGGTGAGACACTAAGTTGCGTGGTTAAGCAAGAAGCCACAGGATTTGCGTTTCCTGACGGAACCACCACTTTCCTTTGTCCGCAAAGTAAACCGATGGGAGGATTTGCCCGTACTTCTCCAAGTTATGAGACGTCTTATACGGCAGATGATGCCGCAGGCAAAAATGGCTGGGGAGAAGGATACACATTTCCCTGCCTGTTCCGTAATGGAGATAACGGTTGGGTGCTTGTTTCCGAAACGGGAGTAAATGGTGGATATTGTGCGAGTCGTCTGTTGGGACACAAAGGAGGAACGTATACAATCGGATTTCCGCAAGAAGGTGAAGCAAATGGGAATGGTACGGTTTCTCCGGGGATAGCATTACCGGGCGAGACGCCTTGGCGTACTATTACTGTGGGCAAGACTTTGGCTCCAATAGTGGAGACAACGGTTCCTTTTGATGTTGTAAAACCGCTTTATCCTGCAAAAGGAGAGTTTACGTATGGCAGGGGTTCATGGAGCTGGATCATCGGTATGGATGGAAGTACTAATTACAAAGAGCAACTCCGGTATATTGATTTCTCGGCAGCAATGGGCTATCAGTCTGTGTTGGTGGATGCCTTGTGGGATAAACAAATAGGACGTGATAAAATTGAAGAATTGGCTAAATATGGGAAGGACAAAGGGGTAGCTCTTTATTTGTGGTATAATTCGAATGGGTATTGGAATGATGCTCCGCAAACTCCGAGAGGTATTATGGATAATGCGATAGCCCGACGTAAGGAGATGAAATGGATGCAAAGCATTGGTATCCGTGGAATAAAAGTGGACTTTTTCGGAGGCGACAAGCAAATGACTATGCAGTTGTATGAGGATATCTTGTCGGACGCAAACGAGTATGGCCTTTTAGTTATTTTCCATGGATGTACTTTGCCTCGTGGCTGGGAACGTATGTATCCTAACTTCGCATCGAGTGAGGCTGTATTGGCTAGTGAAAATCTTCATTTCTCTCAAGGCAGTTGTGATAATGAGGCCTTTAATGCCACCCTGCATCCGTTTATCCGTAACACTGTAGGTAGCATGGATTTTGGAGGTAGTGCATTGAACAAATATTATAATGCGGATAATGCTCCACGGGGAAGCCGGCGGGTGACATCAGATGTCTACGCACTGGCTACGGCGGTGCTATTTCAGAGTCCGGTACAGCATTTCGCTTTGGCACCGAATAACCTGACCGATGCTCCGTCGTGGGCAATTGATTTTATGAAAGAGGTTCCAACGACTTGGGACGAGGTACGTTTCATTGACGGTTATCCTGGTAAATATGTTATTCTTGCCCGTCGTCATGGCGACAAATGGTATATTGCCGGAGTAAATGCACAGAAGGAAACACTGAAACTTAAAGTTAATTTGCCGATGTTCTCTAATGGAGAAAAGGTGAGACTGTTTAGTGATGATAAGGCATTGCAGGGTAGCGTAAAACAAATAGAAATAGGAAAGAAACAAGAATTGCAATTGGCTATTCCTTGCAATGGTGGAGTATTAATAACCAAATAATCATTTTAAATAAAAGAATATGAGAAACTTAAAATTTTTAGGCATGTCGTTTTTGTTGGCAATGACTGCCGCTACTTCTGGAACTGCACAAAATCCTATTATACAAACAAAATATACTGCCGATCCGGCTCCGATGGTATATAACGATACCGTTTTCCTTTATACAACCCATGATGAGGATGATGCCGAAGGATTCAAAATGTTGGACTGGTTGCTTTATACCTCTACTGATATGGTCAATTGGACCGATCACGGAGCAGTCGCTTCTCTGAAGAGTTTTGATTGGGTGAAACGTGATAACGGTGCTTGGGCAGAACAAGTCATCGAACGTAATGGCAAATTTTATATGTATTGCCCGATTCACGGTAATGGTATTGGTGTATTGGTATCCGACTCTCCTTATGGTCCTTTTAAAGACCCATTGAACAAACCATTGGTTTGGCAAAAAGAGCATTGGGATGATATTGACCCTACCGTATTTATTGATGATGACGGACAAGCGTATATGTATTGGGGCAATCCGAATGTTTATTATGTGAAACTGAATGAAGATATGATTTCATATTCGGGGGAAATAGTAAAATTGGCTGATAAACCGGAACATTATCAGGAAGGTCCGTGGGTATATAAACGTAACGGTCATTATTATATGGCTTTTGCTTCTACTTGTTGTCCGGAAGGGATTGGCTATGCTATGAGCGACAAAGCTACCGGACCATGGAGTACAAAAGGATATATTATGCGTCCAACGGAAAGAACCAGAGGAAATCATCCCGGAATTATCGATTATAAAGGCAGTTCTTATGTGTTTGGTCTAAATTATGATTTGCTTCATCTGGAGACTTTCGACCATAAAGAACGCCGTTCGGTATCTGTTGCAAAAATGCATTATAATCCGGATGGAACCATTAAGGAAGTTCCTTATTGGCAGGAAACGAAACTGGAACAGATTGAAAACTTTAATCCTTACCGTAGAGTGGAAGCCGAAACGATGGCTTGGGGATATGGTCTGAAAGCTGAAAATCATAAGAATGGTGGTTTGTATATAACCGATATTGATGATAATGAATATCTGTGTGTGCGTGGTGTCGACTTTGGCAAGAAGGGAGCAAAGAAATTCAGTGTAAGCGCAGCTTGTGTTGAAAAAGGCGGAATGATAGAAATTCGTCTGGACAGCACGGAAGGTCCGGTAATAGGCTGTGTCAGTATATCACCAACAGGAGGACTGGATATATATAAACAGATGTCATGCCGGATAAAGAATGCAAAAGGTGTACATGATCTTTATTTCTGCTTTAAAGGAGAGAAAGGAAACAAACTTTTCAATCTGGATTATTGGGAATTTAAATAGCTTTTATTCAAAAAAAATGAGATTGTAATGTGCTTATAATCAGTGTAATTATTTAGACGTGCTACAAGGGAAAAGATAGATGTAACATTGAAAATGAAGATGTTATTTAGGAAAAGAAGCCCGTAACATAATTATATTTGTAGTTTTGTGAGCTGGCTTATCTTTGCGGAAAAGATCAGTAATTCATATTTGATTATAAAAAAAATAAGAAGTATTATGAAGAATACACAGGTAATACGATTAATGTCAATTGTCTGGCTCTCCATATTTATGTTGGGGATGACAATGATGTCATGTAACTCAAAGAAAGAACAACAATTGCCGGCTATTGGAAAGTCTGTGGCTCTCTTTGATTATTTTTCTTATAAAGGAAATGATGATTTTTATATTTCCAATCCTCTGTCAGATGAAGACTATTTCTATAATCCGATTTTGCCGGGATGGTATTCCGATCCAAGTGTTTGCACAAATGGAGAAGGTGATTATTTCTTGGTAACATCTACATTTACCTATTTCCCCGGTGTTCCTATTTTTCACAGCAAAGACTTGGTGAATTGGAAACAGATAGGGCATGTGTTGAACCGTGCTTCGCAATTAGTGAATATGGAAGGACAGAACGTGAGTGGCGGTATTTTTGCTCCGGCTATTTCTTATAATCCGTGTAACAAGACATATTATATGGTAACTACCAATGTAGGAGCTGGGAATTTCTTTGTGAAGACACAAGACCCGTTTGGTGAATGGTCGGAACCTATTATGTTGCCGGAAGTCGGAGGTATTGATCCTTCTTTCTTTTTTGATGAAGATGGCAAGGCATATATTGTTAATAATGATGAGGCTCCGGATAATAAACCTGAATATAGCGGACACCGTACCATACGTATACAAGAGTTTGATGTGAAAACAGATAAGACGATTGGTCCTCGTAAGATTCTTGTAAACAAAGGAGCCCAACCGGCAGACAAACCAATTTGGATAGAAGGCCCTCATTTATATAAAATAAATGGAAAGTATTTCTTGATGTCCGCCGAAGGTGGAACGGGTGACTGGCATTCGGAAGTGATTTTCCGTGGTGATTCTCCGATGGGTAAATTCCTTCCATGGAAAAACAATCCGATTCTGACGCAAAGACATTTGAATTCTGACCGTCCTAATTCGGTAACCTGTGCTGGTCATGCTGACTTGATTCAAACAAAAGAGGGAGATTGGTGGGCTGTTTTTCTGGCTTGTCGCCCTATTAATAATCAGTTTGAGAATTTGGGACGTGAAACATTTATGATGCCGGTGAAATGGAGTGAAGACGGATTCCCGTACATGACACAAGGCGATGATTTAGTACCTATGATTGTAAAACGTGAAGGTGTGAAACGCGATACGACAGTTACTTATGGTAACTTCGAGTTAGTAGCGAACTTTGATTCTCCTGTACTCGACATGACCTGGATGACTTTGAGAGCTGCTGCTTCCGATTTATATTCATTGACGGAAACACCCGGATATTTGACCTTGAAATGTGCGGATATTAGCGCTACGGAAAAGAAAACTCCGGCATTTGTCTGCCGTCGGTTGCAACATCATAAATTTGAATGTGCTACCCGTATGTTGTTCAATCCTTCTGACGATAAGGAAGCAGCCGGAATGCTGTTGTTTAAAGATGAGACGCATCAATATTTCTTCTGCTTGAATAAAGTGGGTGAGAATAAAAATATTGCTCTGAAACAAATCGGTGAAAAGGAACAGACGTTGGCTTCAGATGAAATAGGCGCAAATATAAATGAAGTATATTTGAAATTAGTATCTCAAGGAATTGGTTACGATTTCTATTATTCTGTTGATGGTGAAAAAAGCTGGAAACTGCTTTGTAAAGATGTAGATCCCAGTTATCTCTCTACTACAACGGCTGGTGGATTTACCGGTACTACAATCGGATTATACGCTACTTGCAAATAATTATTTTTTTTATATAAATCTAATACTAGTAACTATGAGTTGTATTTATAATGACAGCTAATGCAATTAAAAAAAAATGATGATTAGAAAACAATGAGTTAATTAACATCTTAAACTAATGGTAATGAAAAATGTAACGAAGAAAATTCAAAAAATTCCTTACCTGTTTCTCCTTATGTTGTTTAGTTTTGTAACAGCATCAGCACAGAAAGGGATAACGGTGAGGGGAACGGTTCTTGACAGTAATGGTGAGACAATCATTGGAGCCTCAGTAACTTTAAAAGGTAATAATTCAGTAGGTACAATCACAGATATTGATGGCAATTTTGTATTGACTGTGCCCGGTGAGAAGTCTGTCCTTATTGTTTCGTATGTAGGAATGAAGCCGCAGGAAGTAAAGATCGTTTCTAAAGGTCTTATTAAAGTAACATTGGAAGATGACACCAAGCAACTGGAAGAAGTGGTTGTGGTGGGTTACGGACAACAAAAGAAAGCATCTGTGGTAGGTGCTATTGCACAAACCACTGGTGAGACTTTACAGCGTGCAGGTGGTGTGTCGAATGTGGGTGCAGCATTGACGGGTAATTTGCCGGGTGTGGTGACTTCTGCCTCTACTGGTATGCCGGGTGACGAAGACCCGAAAATTGTAATTCGTAGCGTTAGCTCGTGGAATAATAGCGAACCGCTTATCCTTGTGGACGGTATCGAACGTCCGATGAGCAGTGTGGACATGAGTTCCGTACAATCTATATCTGTATTGAAGGATGCATCGGCAACTGCTGTTTATGGTGTGAAGGGTGCCAATGGTGTCATCCTTGTAACCACTAAACGCGGTAACGAAGGTCGCGCCAAGATTGACGTAAGCATGAACATGACGGCTAAAGTGGTTTCTGCTCTGCCGGGAAGACTGGAGTCGGCGGATGCGTTGTATGTGCGTAATCAGGCTGCCGAATATGAGTTAGGCTTGAATCCTGCTTCTTGGAATAAAGTATTGCCGATGGAGACGATTGACAAATATCGCCATCCGGCTAATTTGGAAGAGGCCGAACGTTATCCGAACGTTGACTGGCAGAAAGAGCTTTTCAAAGATTATGCCATGTCGTACAATCCGAGCATCAATCTGTCGGGTGGTACACGCCACGTCAAATATTTCGCTGCGGTAGACTTTCTGCACGAAGGTGACTTGTTCCGCGAATGGGACAATAACCGTGGTTATCAGGCAGGTTACGGATTCAACCGTATCAACGCACGTAGTAATTTGGACTTCAAGATTACCAAAACGACCGTATTGAAAGCCAATATTTTCGGTTCTTACGGTGTGAAGAAATCACCATGGAACATTGCCGATGATTCATTTGGGGCTTCACAGTTGTGGCAGGCTGCCTACAGTTCTCCGTCAGACGCTTTCTTACCTCGTTATTCTGACGGTACGTGGGGATTCTACATGCCTAATTCGCAAGGTGCTCCAAACTCTGTGTTGAATCTTGCCAATGCAGGTTATGAAATGCTTACTACTACCCGTGTCAATACCGACTTTGTATTGGAACAGGACTTGAGCTTCCTTGTAAAAGGCTTACGTGCAAGTGCTATGATTTCGTGGGACAACGTGTTTGTGGAAGCCGGTCGTGGTGTCAATGACTTGAATCACGGGACGCAGACCAAATGGATAAATCCGGAAACAGGTGAAGTGCATTATAAGAACGCACAAACTGATTCTAAAACCGGACTCGATTTCCAGGAAGGTATCTTGTGGTCTACAGCAGGTGGTGCTGTGCGGGACTGGGCTACTCAACGCAATCTTTTTTATCAAGGACAGTTGTCATGGAACGGCAAGTTCGGCGACCACGATGTCAGCGCCATGGGAGTGTTCAACCGTACCGAACGAAGCACAGGTAGCGAGTTCCCTCACTATCGTGAAGACTGGGCGTTCCGCGCCACTTACAGTTATGGCAACCGTTATTTCTTGGAATACAACGGTGCATACAACGGTTCCGAGAAGTTTAGTCCCGACTATCGTTTCGAGTTGTTTAACTCAGGTGCGTTGGGCTGGATGATAAGCGAAGAAAAATTCTTCAAGCCTCTCCGCAAGTGGGTAGATATGTTGAAAGTACGTTATTCTGTCGGTGAGGTAGGTGACGACAACCTTGGTATTCGTTTCCTATATGCTACACAGTGGGCTTATGGAGGTAAGTCTTTCCACGGTTTGAACCATCGTACCGAATCTCCTTACACTTGGTACAAGGAAGCTACAGTAGGTAATCCTGATGTACATTGGGAAACAGCTTTGAAGCAGAATATCGGTGTTGATTACGCTTTCTTCGATGGTTTGCTTGCCGGTAGTTTAGAGTTTTTCTATGACAAGCGTTCGGACATTCTTATAGCTGGCGAAAACCGTGCCACTCCCGGTTATTTAGGAGTTTCCGCCCCAGCTGCCAACTTAGGACGTGTGCGTACGAAAGGATACGAGTTGGAACTCCGTGTAAACAAAACATTGAACAACGGTCTTCGTTTGTGGGGTAACTTCAATATGACTCATGCTGAAAACAAGATTCTCAAATACGATGACCCTGTGTTGCGTCCCGCATACCAGAAGTCGGAAGGATTTGCCATCGGACAAGACCACGCTCATCTTACGGCAGGATTTGCCAACACGTGGGACGAAGTATTCGCCATGCCTACACACAATACGATGAACGATCAGAAATTGCCCGGACAGTACATCACTATGGACTATAACGGTGATGGCGTGATAGATGCCAACGACAGTGCTCCTTACGGTTATACGGGTACTCCCGAAAATACGTACAACGCTACTATCGGGTTCGATTACAAGGGATTCAGTTGCTTTGTACAGTTCTATGGAGTGACCAACGTCAACCGTTATGTAGGTTTTACTTCCTTGCACAATAACCTGAATACTGTATTTGACGAAGGCGTATTCTGGTCGAAAGACCGTTTTGATGCAGATGCTCCCATGCCTCGTATCAATTCTACTCCGAGCTATTATGAAGGTACTCGCTTCCATTACGACGGTTCGTTTATTCGTCTGAAGAATGCTGAAGTGGCTTACACCTTTACACAACCATGGGTAAAAAAAATCGGATTGAACAGATTTAAAATATTCCTGAACGGAAACAACCTTTGGGTATGGTCGCGTATGCCAGATGACCGCGAATCGAACTTTGCAGGTACGGGATTGGCTTCGCAAGGTGCTTATCCTACTGTACGTCGTTTCAATCTGGGTATTAAATTTGACCTTTAAAACATCATCGAATTATGAAAAAATACATTATAAAATATGCTGTAATGGCTTGTTTGAGTCTCGGATTGGCGGGTACGGCTACTTCGTGTACCGACTATCTGGACAAAGCACCCGAATCGGATGTCACTCCGGAAAATGCCTTTAAGGACTTCCACAATTTTCAGGGATTTGTAGAAGAGCTTTATGCTTGTATTCCCGACATGGCCAAACAATACTGGACCAACTCCTGGAACTGGGGTGAAGACGAAGTGATTGGTGTAGACTGCAACTATCACATGGGCTATAAAGTGGACCAAGGCGACTTTTGGGGATGGCAGGCTGAACACGACGGCTGGGGAGCCGGATTTATGGATTGCAAAACACTGAATCTGGATTTTACTGTGGGCGACGGATTCAGATGGAATCGCGACTTGTGGCCCGCTTCTTGGTACGGAATCCGTAAATGTAATACGGGACTGGCAAATCTGGACCTGCTTACCGATGCAACGCAGGAACAGAAGAATGCCATTGCCGGACAACTTTATTTCTTTCGCGGGTGGTTCCATTTCATGCTGATACAATATTTTGGTGGATTGCCTTATATTGATAAGGTGTTGCCTCCCAACGAAACATTCAACGAGCCGCGACTCAGCTATCACGAATGTGCCGACAAGGCTGCCGATGATTTCCGGATGGCTGCCGACCTGCTGCCTATTGATTGGGACAAGACATCTATCAGCCCGAGCACGAAAGGAAACAACCAACTGCGCATCAACAAAATCATGGCACTGGGCTATTTAGGTAAAAACTACCTATGGGCAGGAAGTCCGTTGATGAACAAGGTGTCCACAGGAAGCGAATCCTACAATCAGGAATATTGCCGGAAGGCTGCCGAAGCGTTCGGGGAGTTGCTTACGCTGGTAGAGAAAAAACAGACGCAATATAGCTTGGTAGACTTTGAGGACTATTCCGACCTCTTCTACACATACGGAAAGAATGCCCAAATGCCGGGTTCTACAGAAGCATTGTTCAGAGGATTGGTAGAAAACGGCTGGCAAAACACGGCTTTTGGTTTAGTTCATCAGTTTGTGCCTGCCAGCTATAAGAATGAAAACAATCCGCAACTCTCGCCTACAGCCAACTACGTGCACTATTACGGTATGGCAAACGGATTGCCGCTCGACGACGAGGAATCCAAGTGGGACAAGACTCATCCTTGGAAAGGACGCGACCCGCGTTTCTATCATGACATTCGCTTCGACGGATCGCCTATGGTATCTGATGAAAATAAAAATTCGGAGGAGGTCGGTGACTTAGCCGTTGCCTCTCTTTATACAGGCGGAAATGCTCGTGACGACCAGTTTGGAAGCCGTACCGGATTCCTGCTTGGCAAGTTTACTCCGGTGACAAACAATAAATGGGACAAAGGTTGGGACTGGAGTCCGCAGATGCATATCTATTGCAGCTATATGCGTCTGGCAGACATTTACCTGATGTATGCCGAAGCTGCGGCAAATGCTACCGGCTCGTCTACAGGAAAGTCAACCAACTGCACGCTCACAGCGCTAGCCGCAATCAACACCATCCGCGAACGTGCGGGAGTAGAAGGTGTCAATGACAAATATACCGGTTCAATCGATCTGTTCAACAGTGAGATTCGCCGCGAACGTGCGGTAGAACTTGCATACGAAGGACACCGCTTCACTGACTTGCGTCGCTGGCTGCTTATCGACAAGAAACCTTATACCGAAAAGACCGCTGTTGATTTCCAACGCGTAGGCGAACTTGCCGAGAATCCGCAGGAAACAGCTGTAAGCGGCTATACATATCGGGTAATCGTGACGCGTAATTTCACGGAGAAGCATTACTGGTTGCCTCTGAAATTGTCTGACGTGACCTTGTATCCGGAGTTCTATCAGAATCCGGGATGGTAAACAAGTGACTTATTAAACGAAATAGAATATCATGAAACAAATTCATAAAAATATAATTCTTAGCGCCGGACTGTTGTTTGCTTCTGCCGGGCTGATGGCTCAGACGGATGTGGAGAAGACTGATACATTGGCTCAGAAAGTGAATGTGGCTTTCCGCACAGTGGACCGGGCGGATTTGATGGGTGGTGTCTCGTCCGTCAATGTAGAGGAACTGACTAATAAAAGTTATTCGCTGTACAGTCTCGACAATATGCAATCTTTAGTGGGAGGTTACAACGGACAATTATGGAACATGGGAGAAGCGTTGGTATTGGTAGACGGAGTCCCTCGTGAGGCAAACAACATTCGTCCTACCGAAATAGCCCAAATCACATTCCTCAAAGCAGCGCAAGCCGTGGTGCTTTACGGCAGCCGTGGTGCGAAAGGAGTCATCCTTATCACTACGAAGCGCGGATGCGATAAAGACTTGCAGGTGAGTGCACGTGCCAATGTCGGTATCAATGTGCCTAAAAGCTATCCTAAATATCTGGCTTCTGCCGAATACATGACGTTGTATAACGAGGCGTTGCGTAACGACGGGCTGGATCCCGCTTTCTCGGATGAGCAGATTTACAACTATGCAAGCGGAAGTAACCCTTACCGTTATCCGAACATCAACTTCTTTTCCGACGACTATATTCGGAAGACAAGTCAGGACTATAACGGAGTGGCTGAGTTTTCGGGCGGCGGACGCTACGCCAACTTCTATACGAACATCGGTTATGAGAGCTCTAACGACTTGCTCAACTTCGGTGAAAGTAAGAACAACCGCAACTCGCGCCTGAATATCCGCGGTAATGTGGATTTGCGTATGAACGACTGGATCAGCGGTTGGGTAAATGCGAATGCTATCTTCTACGATTCCCGTCACGATAAGGCAGACTACTGGACTAACTCGGCTACGTTACGTCCGACAGCTCCCGGTTCGGCGCCTCTTGTACCTTTCATTCCCATTGAGTTTGTCGATAAAAACGATGCTGCTTCGTGGACGTTGATCAACAATAGCAATTACCTTATCGACGGCAAATATCTATTGGGAGGTACGCAGTTGAACATGACGAATCCTTTTGCTGCCATGTATGCGTCCGGTTATCAGAAAGCTACTTCACGTCGTTTCCAGTTTGATGCGGGAATCAACCTTGATTTGTATAAAGTACTGAAAGGATTATCATTCCGTACACAGTTCTCCGTAGACTACGGAACTTCTTACATCACTTCTATCGATGACGACTATGCAGTGTATGAAGCCTCTTGGAACAATGCTTTCGGAGGCGACCGTATTACTTCATTGACCAAGTATAATATGGACAAGCATACCGGTACGCAAAATGTATCGGGCAGTACGGAGTATCAGACCATTTATTTCTCCGCACAGTTCGGCTATCAGAACACTTTTGCCAACAATCATCATGTGAATGCATTGTTGTTGGCTCAAGGTAGCCAGCAAACCTATTCGGGTACCTACCATCGCACCAGCAATGCCAACTTGGGTTTGCAACTCGATTATAACTATGCCGGTAAGTATTACGCCGATCTCAGCATGGCGGCGGTTCATTCCGCTAAATTGCCCGAAGGCAACCGGGTAGGGCTTTCTCCTTCGTTTACGTTGGGATGGCGTCTTTCCGAAGAGGGTTTCCTCAAAGATGCCGACTGGCTTGATAACCTGAAACTGACGGCAGGCTATAGTGTGCTTAATCAGGATTTGGATATCAGTGATTACTACATGTATGCTACCAAGTTTACACAGGCAGGTACATGGTGGGGATGGAGCGAGGTAAACAACTCGATGCAGACCACCGACTTCCTGCAAGGTGGAAACCCCGACCTCGGCTACATCAAGCGTAAGGAATTTACGGTAGGACTGGACGCTTCTCTTTGGAAGGGATTGGTGAGACTCAATGCCAATTACTTCGTGACCAATACCGAAGGATTGCTGGCGCAGCCCCAAAATTATCCCTCTTATTTCCAGACATACTATCCGAAGTCCGATATGCGTCCTTATATCAACATGAACAACCAACGTCGTACAGGTGTGGATTTGAGTGTAAACGTGGGCAAAAAGCACGGCGACTTTGAATGGAATGTGGGACTTGTGGGTATGTACTACACCTCTAAGAACACCAAATGGGACGAGAATGTGAAATATGACTGGCTGAAAGCCGAAGGTGAGGCGATTGATGCTTTGCGCGGATATCAATGCATCGGATTCTTCAAAGACGCTGCCGATGTGGAAAGCTCGGCAAAGGTGAATGCTAATACCAAACCTGGTGATTTGAAGTATGTAGACCAGAATAACGACGGTGTCATCAACGAGCAAGACCAGGTGGTATTGGGCAAGTGGGGTGCTTCCTGGGTGATGGGTCTCAACCTGACTGCCAAATACAAAGGCTTCACATTGTTTGTGGCAGGTACCGGATCGTTTGGTGGCAAAGGTCTGAAGAATAACAGTTATATGCACGTGTATGGCGATCGCAAATATTCTGAAGTGGTTCGCGGACGCTGGACGGAAGAGACGGCAGATATCGCCACATACCCGCGTCTCACCACACAAGGTGGCGACCTGAACTTTGTGGCTTCCGACTTCTGGTTGTACGACACTTCACGTTTCGATTTGAACCGTGTTCAATTGTCTTACGACTTCCCGGCTGCTATGCTGAAAGGCAAACTTGTGAAAGGTTTACAAATCTATGCCAACGGAACAAGCCTGTTGACCTTGGCGAAGGAGCGTAAATATATGGAGATGAATGTAGGGACTTCTCCCCAATGCCGTTCGTACGCACTGGGTGTAAAGGTAGACTTTTGATGGGTCTCTCGTTGTAGAATATAAAAATATAGAATAAATAAGTCATGAAGAAAATTATAACAATATGTGCCTTTGCCGCTTGTCTGACCGGATGCGATGACTTGTTCGAACCGGCTATCGAGAACAACCTCGGACTGGAATATATGTACGAGAATTCGCAATATGCCGAAGGAATACTGGCAAATGCCTATACACGCATACCCTGCGCAGGCTATTCTTTCAACGACGTGGCTACCGATGATGCTGTGAGCAATGATGCGGCAAACAGCTGGCGTAAAATAGCCTCCGGCATGTGGACGGCAAACAACAATCCTGCCGACCGTTGGACTTCCTGCCGTTCCGCCATACAATACATCAATCTTTTCCTTGCCAATGCCGACAAGGTGAAATGGGCGAAAGACGAAGTGGTGGCGCAGATGTTCTGCGACCGTGAGAAAGCGGAAGCCTATGGCTTGCGTGCCATGTATATGTATTACCTCCTCGAAGCCCATGCGGGCTATACCGAAGACGGTGTGTTGATGGGGGTGCCCATCTTGACCGAACCGGAAGTAGCCGGATCCAACTTCAATGTGCCCCGCAGCACATTTGTAGACTGCATGAAGGCGTTGAAAGAAGATGCCCGGTTAGCACTCGAAGGATTGCCTTGGGAATATGGTGACGCAGCGGAAATGCAACGCTTGTCTGCTAAATATGCAGGAGCAGACCAAGGCAAAGTCACCCGTGTGTTTGGAGCAAACTTTATCGGGCGTATGTCCGGAAAGGTGGTGGAAGCGTTTGTGGCAAAAGCAGATTTGCTCGCTGCCAGTCCGGCATATAGCGACCAGTCAGGCATTGATTGGAAAACGGCTGCTGCCAGTGCTGCAAAGGTACTGAATCATATCGGAGGGGTAGACGGTATGGATCCTACCGGATGGACATGGTATTGCAATGCGGACGATATTGAAAACCTTAGTCCAACCGAATCACCTGCTGAAATTCTGTGGCGTGGCGAACGTGCCAAATCCCTCTCGCTCGAAGAAGATAACTTCCCGCCCACACTCTACGGTAACGGACGTATCAACCCAACTCAAAATCTGGTGGATGCATTCCCGATGCTGAACGGTTATCCGGTGTCTCATTTGTCCGGCGAATATGATGAAAATCTTCCGTACGCCAACCGTGACCCGCGCTTGGCAGCATACATTCTCTATAATGGTGGCAAGGCAGGCAATACGAATAAGGAAATCTTTACGGCAGCCGACGGAACTACCAATGATGCGCTGAACAAGGTGGTAGGACGTTCTACCCGTACCGGATACTATCTGCGCAAACTGTTGCGTCAGGACATCAGCCTCGACCCGAATGCGAAAGCCGACCAGTATCATTACACACCGCGCATCCGCTACACCGAGATATTCTTGGCGTATGCCGAAGCGGCAAATCAGGCGTACGGTCCGCAAAATAAGGGCGGCAACAGCTATTCTGCTTATGACGTGATGAAAAAGTTGCGCTCCCGTGCCGGCATCGGTCTCGACAATGGTGATGCTTACTTGGAATCCATCAAGAACGATCAGGCGAAGATGGCGGAACTTATCCGCAACGAACGTCGCATCGAACTTTGTTTCGAAGGTTTCCGTTTCTGGGATTTGCGCCGTTGGAAGAGCAATCTGACCGAAGCTGCCAAAGGGATGAATATCAGTGGAACCCGTTATACTCCGATGGAGGTAGACAAACGCTCGTTCAGTGAGTATATGTATTACGGTCCTATTCCTTATTCGGAAGTTCTTAAGTATGACGAACTGAAACAGAATCAGGGTTGGTAAACCGATAGTGTAAATTTAATAAAATGCTAAAGCATACTATGATTATGAATAAGACAATAATGAAATGCATGGTCCTTGGCTTGTTGTTTGCCGGCTGTGAAAACGGAGACAAAGAATTCGACGACTACGAATATCAGACCATCAGTTTTGCTACTCAGACTCCTATACGCACCATCACATTGGGCGAAGATGTATATCCTACCGAACAAGACAATGAATATCGGATGCAGATCATCGCTACATTGGGCGGTGTGTGGTCAAACCGCCAAGAGCGCACGGCACAGATTGTTATCGATGAAAGTTTGTGTGCCAATGCTTATTTCGATAATGGCGAGCCGATACGTCCAATGCCTAAGGAGTATTATACCTATTCTTCGGAACAAGTGGTATTTCCTAAAGGAGACATTTACGGACGTATGGACATACAGTTGACCGATGCCTTCTTCAACGATCCTCTCACACCCGAACTTACCTATGTCATTCCGGTACGGTTAGCACAGGCTTCAGACTCTATCTTGTCGGGCAAACCTAAAGTTGAGTCTCCCAATCGCTTGAATGCGGCAGACTGGGACGTGCTTCCCAAGGACTATGCGCTTTATGGGGTGACCTACAAAAACAAGTATGAGGGCACTTGGTTGAGTCGTGGCACGGACCAGCTCGACATTAATGGCAACACTTCTACGCTTAACCGTAACCCGCAGAATATAGAGAAAGCAGACTTACGTACGTTGGGAACTATTGCCCTCAACAAAGTGCGTTATCCTCTTTCGCTTTCAGTGGATGTGGTGAATGACAAAGGCGAAGCTTCCAAGCAAACGTTGACAATGGACTTGGTGATAACGGTTGACGACAACGGCAATTGCTCCATCACTACCGACACGCCGGGTGCTCAGGCAAGCGGTTCGGGCAAGTGGACCTATCATGGTGCCAAGAAAGCGTGGGGCGACAAAGACCGCGACCTGTTCGAACTGACCTATGAAGTGACCTATGCGCCTTATGTGTTGAATGCTGTGACCGGTGAAATGGGTACTGCCAAATGTAGCAGCACAGACGCGCTGGTGTCACGCGACAGACAGAGCAAATTCGAAACTTTTAACGTGAAGTTGAAGTGAACCGCAATCTAAACAATTCAAAAAAAACTACATGAAGATGAATAGAAAAAATAATATGGTATGGGGCACGCTGGTAGCAGCTTTGCTGGCTTCTTGCGTGGATACCGAGATTGCCGATGTCACGGTGGCAAAACCGGAGTCGATAGCGCAATACGAGTATCTGAATGATTATGCCCCGCTGAAATCGTACATAGACCGTGCAGCTAATCCCGATTTTAAATTGGGATTAGCGTTGGCAGCCAACGAATTTATCGAAGGAGGATTGGTATTTCGTTTAGCGGAAGCTAACTTCGACGAAGTGACCGCAGGCAACGCGATGAAATATGCTTCGTGTGTGAACGATAAAGGGGAGATGAATTTCGAAACTGTGGATAAATTTGTCACTGCCGCCCAAGCTGCCGGAATTACTATATATGGACATACGTTGGCTTGGCACGCACAGCAGAATAATAAGTATTTGAATTCTTTGATTAAAGACAAAGAATTGCCGCCCGCTGTAGGAGAAGGAAATTGCTTGCATATCAATACTCCTGAAGCGAAGGCGAATCCATGGGATTGGCAAAATATCTATGATTTGGAATCTTCTCTTTTACAAGGGAAAACTTATGTATTCTCTATGAAAACCAAGGCTTCATCAGCTGTGACATTTCCACTTTGGATAGAAACACCGAATGCTGGTAATACACATTATGGCATACCACAGATTTCAGCCGGAACTACGTGGAGCACAATAAGTATTGAATTTACACCTAATAGTGATTGTTCTCGTTTGTTATTCAGTTTCGGACAGTTTGGAGGAGATCTTTGGTTTGATGACATGGTGCTGGTTGAAAAAGGTTCTGAGCAAAATATGATAAAGAACGGAACTTTTGAAGAAGGAAGTTTGCCTTCTAATTGGTCTAAACCAAGTTGGCATGCGCATTCTTATTCAATTATACCTACACCGGGAGACGCAGCAGTTATGATACCTGTCAGTGTGGCGTCTTATGATTTTCAAAATGGTACTCCTTTGCCTGGATGGGGAGACGGTATGACGCTAAAAGTTGAAGATGGGGTGTTTGTCATAGAAACTTCTAATCCGACTGACAGCTGGAAAAAACAAATATGTCATGAAACGAAAGTTCCTTTCGAAAACGGACAGACATATAGTGTATCGTTGAAGATAAAAGGAACTGTAGCAGGCAATATTGGGTTAGCTTTTCAGAATCCTGACCCCGATAAGGGGTATCCTAATTGTGGTAATTTCCCGGATATACCGATTACTACGGAATGGAAGGAAATAACTGTTAAAACGATCTGTAATGGTGAAGAAGCATTGCGTTTAATATGGAGTGTCGGTGCATATGGAGGGACTATTTTTATGGATGATATCAATATATTTTATGAAAAATCGGCCAGTTCTATTCCTCTTACTCCCGAAGAGAAAAAAGAAGCGCTTACTTTGGCAATGAACAATTGGATTGAAGGAATGATGAAAGCTACCGGTGGTTACGTGACTACTTGGGATGTAGTGAATGAAGCTATTTCAGGTGGTGGCAATGACGGTGAAGGTTTCTATGTCTTGGAGTCTGCTTCTAATGCAGGTGCTAATGCAGCCAATAATTTCTACTGGCAAGATTACTTGGGTAGTGAAGATTATGCTCGTATTGTTGTAGCTGCCGCCCGTAAATATTATGCAGAAAACGGTGGTGTTAAACCTCTCAAACTTTTCATCAACGATTACAATTTGGAATATGACAATCATAAAGCCAAGAGCTTGGTACACTGGATAGAGAAGTGGGAATCTGACGGTGTGACAAAGATTGACGGTATCGGTACACAAATGCACGTGACTTATCGCGCCAATGCTGCTGACCAGCAGAAGCAAGAAGAACGTGTAGTGAATATGTTTGAAATCTTAGCCAAGAGTGGTAAACTCGTGAAAGTATCCGAGCTGGATATGGGATATATGGATGAAAGCGGCACTATGGTGTTGACAAAGGATATGACAGAAGAACAACATAAGGCGATGGCTGAATATTATAAGTTTATCGTGAAGAAATACTTCGAGATTATTCCTGTGGCACAGCAATACGGCATCACGCAGTGGTGTGCTACCGATGCTCCCGGTGCCCCCGGTGATTCTAACTGGCGTGGCGGTGAACCTGTAGGCTTATGGGATTCCAACTACAACCGTAAGCATACTTATGCCGGTTTTGCAGACGGATTGGCTGGTAAATAATAGAGATTGATAAGAAAAGGCAGCGGGGCGAATTGTATCCGCTGCCTTTATTGTTTTAATGCATATTTTTGCAACAACTATTATGTAACATCAACATCATATATGAAAAAGATCATTTATTTGCTGGCGTGGATAGGCTTGGCTTTGGCGTCTTGCTCGGACGAAAGCTCTCTTCCCATACAACCGGAGATTCCTGCCGAACCGGAAACACCCAAGGACGAACCGGCTCCGGAGAAAGACTACCATCAGTTGCCGGTGTTGCACGTAGAGGGGCGCTACCTTAAAAACGAAAAGGGCGAGACGGTCAATCTTCATGGATTTACACAGACCTACAGCCCCTTTTTTAACGACAACGCATGGACTAACTACGATGTGCAGTCGTGTCTTAGCTATAACAAACGTATGGTAGACGGGATTGTGGCTGCCGGATGGAAGTTCAACTTCGTGCGGATGCATCTCGACCCTTATTGGAGCGATGATACTTCAAAGCCGTTTGTACGATACGAAGGGCACGAACGCTTTTCCGAAACCCGTTTCCGCAAGTATCTCGACGAACTGTTTGTGCCGATGGCGGAGTATTTCGTATCTAAGGGAATGTATGTGGTGATGCGCCCGCCCGGGGTATGCCCCAACGAAGCTCCTTATCAGGGAATAGAGGTGGGCGATAGCTATCAGCAGTTCCTGCTTAACGTGTGGAACATTGTTTCGCAACACCCCAAAGTGAAGAACAATACGGACATCATGTTCGAACTAGCCAATGAGCCGGTCAACATCAAAGGGACCGACGGAGCCTATGGCAGCACCTCCGATGCCTGCTTTGCCAATGCAAAGATTTACTTCCAGTCCATTGTAGACAAGATAAGAAGCCATTGCCGTAATATCATTTGGGTGCCGGGCTTAGCCTACCAGTCGCAGTATGCCGGATATGCCACCCACCGCATCGAGGGCGATAACATCGGCTTTGCCGTGCACTGCTATCCCGGATGGTATGGCAGCGATGCCGAAAAAGACAGTGGCGAGGGAATCGGCTCTTCCACCGGTGGCGGCTACGAGTCCTTCCAGCGCGGATGGGATAAGCAAGTAGGTCCGGTGGCGGCGATTGCCCCCATCATGGTGACGGAAATAGATTGGGCACCTTTGAAATACGATGCTACTTGGGGAAAAAGCATCACAGGCGAAGCCGGTGGCAAGGGTTTCGGCGCCAACTTCAAGTATATAGCCGACAATGCGGGAAATGTGTCGTGGCTCTTTTTCACTACAAGAAGCCACGAACTGGCAGCGTTTAAGGACGTGCCGGGTACAGAGGGCAATTATACGTTCCTCAACGACCCCGAAGCCTGCCCGTGGGCAATGTATCATTGGTTCAAGGAGTATGCCGAAGGAGTGACCGTCAATGGCGAGCCCGAGAGACTGGAACTGATGGGCGAGCAGACGACACGCTCGTTGCAGATGGGAGGAGTGCACTACCTGAAAGTAAAGGCAGTGTATAAAGACGGCACCTCGCGAATGGTGACTGCCGAGGCGACTATCAATAGCTCGGACGAACAAGTGCTGAAGGTGGAGCCGACTGGCAAACTGGTGGCAGTGGCACCAGGTAATGCTACGGTAACGGTGACTTACCGCACAACAGCGGGAAACAGCATGCAACAAACATTGCAGGTGACGGTGGTTTCGCCTTTTGTGCTGACGGAAGACGTGTTTGACCCTTCGATATGGGAAGAAGGTACCTTTGACGAAACGACCCGCACCTTGGTGACAGGCGCATGGGGCTTTGGCGGATGGAAATACCCCGGCGGACTTGACTTGTCGGGCTACCGGAGGCTGACCGTGGAATTGGGCAACGACAACGAGTGCGGTGTCTCTTTCCGCCTTTTTGACAAGGACAACTATTGGTCGAAGCCTGCCACCTACGATTTCGGACAGGCACGCAGCGTAGTGGTAGATTTGCAGCAGATGAAAGATGCTGATGGCAATAGGGTAGATCCGTCTCACCTCTACATTGTCGGGTTCTGGTCGAATGGTGGCAAACCGATTGTGATAAGCAGCATAAAGTTGGAATAAATATAATATAGAAAGATAGTAAATGAAGAAGTTTTTATTGTTGAGTTGTTTGTTGTGTGCAAGCCTTTGCGCGGTTGCACAGGATGCAAACTTTTACATTTATCTGTGCCTGGGGCAGTCCAACATGGAAGGCAATGCCCGCTATGAAGCACAAGATACGCTGGTGGATGCACGCTTCCAAGTGTTGGCGGCGGTAGACAATAAAGAGTTGGGACGCGTGAAAGGCGAATGGTATCCCGCCCGCGCTCCGCTGTGTCGTCCGAACACCGGGCTGACACCGGCTGATTATTTCGGACGGACCTTGGTAGAAAACTTGCCCCCGCATGTGCGCATCGGAGTGGTACACGTGGCGATAGGCGGGTGCCGGATCGAGCTTTTCCAGAAAGACAAATGCGAGGAGTATATCAAAACAGCTCCCGACTGGATGGTGAACACGCTGAAAGAGTATGACAACGACCCGTATACCCGTTTGGTGGAGATGGCACGCATTGCACAGAAAAGCGGTGTGATAAAAGGGATACTTCTGCATCAGGGTGAGTCGAACACCGGTGACAAGGAGTGGCCCCAAAAGGTGAAGAGCGTATATGACAACCTGCTGGCTGACCTCCATCTGCAGGCTGACGAGGTGCCTCTGATTGCCGGTGAAGTGGTGAATGCCGACCACGGTGGTGTTTGTGCAAGCATGAACGAGGTAATTGCTATGCTGCCGCAGGTGATAAAGAACTGCGCTATTGTCTCCTCCAAGGGGTTGAGCTGCGCTCCCGACCATCTTCACTTCGATGCTGCCGGTTACCGGGTGCTGGGACGCCGCTATGCGGCACAGGCACTCCACCTGATGGGCATTGAACTTCCTTCGCCCGATGATGTGTGGAAGCACACAGTGGCAGCCCCCACCAATATGCACGGCAGCGACTTCCCTCGTGTCGACAAGGACAACCGTGCTTATTTCCGTTGCTATGCTCCCGATGTGAAACGCTTGCAGGCAGACGTCTGCGGCAAGAAGTATGAGATGGCAATGGACGAGCACGGCTGGTGGAGCGTGAAGACCGACCCGCTGCCGGTGGGATTCCACTATTATTTCTTGTTGGTAGACGGATTCAGGGTGGTAGATCCCTCTTCGTGCACCTTCTTCGGTTGTTGCCGCATGGCGAGCGGCATCGAGATACCCGAAGGAGCGGAGGGCGATTACTACCGCCCGCAGCAAGTGCCGCACGGGCAAGTGCGCTCCTGCACCTATTATTCGGAAGCGAAGAAAGAGTTTCGTCGTTGCATGGTGTATACACCGGCAGAGTATGAGTCTCACCCCAAAAAACGCTATCCGGTGCTCTACTTGCAGCACGGCATGGGAGAAGATGAAACCGGCTGGAGCACCCAGGGATATATGCACTACATCATGGACAACCTAATAGCCGCCGGCAAGTGCGTGCCCATGCTTGTGGTGATGGATAGCGGAGATGTGGAGACTCCCTTCGTGCCGCGTCCGGGGAAAGATGTGAACGAAGAGCGTGCGCTTTACGGCGCTTCTTTCTATGATGTCATTCTGAAAGACCTCATTCCGATGATAGACCGTACATTCCGCACCAAGACCGACCGCGAACACCGTGCAATGGCAGGCTTGTCGTGGGGAGGACACCAGACGTTCCAAACAGCGTTGCCGCGTCTCGACATGTTCTCCTACATTGGCGGGTTTAGCGGGGCGATTTTCGGGCTGGACGTGAAAACGTGCTTCGACGGTGTGTTTGCCGATGCAGGTAAGTTCAACAAGAAAGTGCATTATCTTTTCCTCGGCTGCGGAACGGACGAACAGATGGGCACGAAGCAGTTGGTAAAGTCTCTCCGCGAACTGGGCATCAACGTGGCTTATTATGAATCGCAAGGCACCGGACACGAATGGCTCACATGGAGACGCTGTCTGAAAGAGTTTGTTCCACACTTGTTTAAACATTGAAAAGGATATGAATCTGAAAGCAAAACTTGTGGCGGCATTATTGCTGCTTGGAGGTGCTCTACCTCATGGGGCAGGAGCGCAAAATCCGTTTGTGCAAACCTGTTATACGTCAGACCCTGCTCCTATGGTGCATGATGGCACATTGTATGTCTATACAGGACATGATGAAGATAAGGCTGATTTTTTCTGGATGCAGGAATGGCGCGTGTATTCTACCAAAGATATGGTGAACTGGATTGACCATGGTTCTCCTCTTGCTATTGAATCATTTGCTTGGGCGGACGACCGTGCCTGGGCGGCACAATGCATCGAACGTAATGGCAAATTTTATTGGTATGTCTGCCTGCATTCCAAACTTTCCAATACGATGGCAATCGGTGTGGCGGTAGGCGATTCGCCTGTCGGTCCTTTTAAGGATGCCATCGGTAAACCCCTTTATGACGGGAGCTGGGATTATATAGATCCTACCGTATATATAGATGATGATGGCCGTGCTTATCTGTATTGGGGAAATCCGAATATCTATTATGCAGAATTGAATGAAGATATGATTTCTTTGAAAGGTGAAGTGGGCAAACTGGAACAGACTGTTGAGAGCTTTGGTGCACCCAATCCGGAAAAGCGTGTCAAAGATGTGAAGTATAAAGATACTTATACAGAAGGTCCATGGTTTTATAAACGGGAAGGAAAATACTATCTTCTTTATGCTGCCGGAGGTGTACCCGAACATATTGCCTATTCTATGAGCGACGGACCTCTTGGACCGTGGAAGTATATGGGAGAAATCATGCCTTTACAAGATACGGGCTCGTTTACTAACCATTGTGGAGTGATAGACTATAAAGGCAATTCTTATTTCTTCTATCATACGGGTAAGCTGCCGGGTGGTGGAGGCTTCGGGCGAAGTGCGGCGGTGGAGCAATTTAAGTATAACGCTGACGGTACTTTCCCGATTATTAATGCTACCCAGGAAGGGGTGTCACCGGTAGGTACGCTCAATCCTTACGAAAGGGTGGAAGCTGAAACGATTGCTTTTTCTGAAGGTGTGAAGTCCGAACCCAATGCGAAAACCGGTATATATATATCTGAAATTCATAATGGAGATTATATAAAGGTACGTGAAGTGGATTTCGGCAATAAATCTCCCAAACGGTTCACTGCTACCGTTGCCAGTGCCCTTCGTGGCGGGACACTTGAAGTACGTACAGACAGCATAAGCGGACCATTAATTGCGGAACTGACTATTCCTTCAACGGGTGGTTGGGAATGCTGGAAAACATTGCAGGCTGATATTGTAAAACCGGTCACAGGAATACAAGATATTTATTTTGTATTCAAAGGCCGTAAAGGCTGCAAACTGTTTAACTTTGATTGGTACAAGTTTAACAGATAAACATGCCAGAGAGCAGTTGGGTTACTCTTCTTTTTTACTCAACTGCTCTTTCATATACATTGAAGGCGGAACTCCATATAGCTCTTTAAATGTAGTCGAAAAATTATTCGGGTCGTTGAATCCTGTCAGCATAGCAATCTCGGAGATTGTATGCTGCTTTTCAGACAGTAAGCGTGCGGCTTCTTTCAATCGTATGTTGCGTATAAAATCACGGGTTGTCTGGTTGGTGAGTTCTTTGAGTTTGCGGTGCAGGTGCACGCGGCTTATACCTACCTCGTTGGTAATCTGCTCGATGGTCAAGTTCGGATTGCTTATATTATCATTGATCACTTTCATGACACGTTCCATCAACTTTTCATCGGGTGATTTCACTTCTAGTTTCTGAACCTTGTTCTCCAGATTTTGCTTGCCTGCAAATACTTTGCGCAACTGCTGCCGTGTATTAATCAGATTTTCTACCGTCTTTTGCAGAATTTCGATATTGAATGGCTTCATGATATAGGCATCAGCTCCTGTATTCAGACCTTCGAGGGTGTCTTCTTCCCTCGTTTTTGCGGTAAGCAAAATGACTGGGATATGGTTGAGGTTTACATTCTGCTTGATTTTCCGGCATAAGGTAAGTCCGTCCATTTCGGGCATCATGATGTCACTAATGATTAAATCCGGAGCCTTTTTAAATATTTGCTCTAATGCTTCTTTACCGTTACGGCTTTCCATGATGTGAAATTTGTCTCCAAACTCCTGCGCTATATAATTTCGGATTTCCTCGTCGTCTTCTACAATTAATACGTGATATTTAGTTTTTACTCTGACTTTCTTTTCTTCCTCATTTTCTATAATGGGAGAGATGACAGGAACAGTTGGTATGGTTACTGTTACCTTTTGCTCATTGTTGTCAACTTCTTCAGGGCGTAGATGCTTGTTACCCAACGGTAATCGGATAATGAAACGGCAACCCGGTTGTTCTTTATTATTTTCTACATAGATAATTCCATGATGCAATTCCACTAATGAACGAGTCAGATGTAGTCCTATTCCTGTTCCGCCTTTCAGATTCTGTTGGCTGTTACGTATCTGATAGAAACGATCGAAGATACGTTCTTTTTCCTGTTCATCGATGCCTGTTCCGGTATCCGCGATAATTATTTCGGCATATTGTTTCAAGGGATCGGGTAGTGTATTATCTTCCCCCGTACGGATGGTAATATCTATGTTTCCTTTTTCGGGAGTAAACTTGAAGGCATTAGACAGAATATTCAGGATAATCTTATCAAAATTACTTGTGTCTACCCATACATTCAGTTCCGGGAGCGTACGGTGAAGTTGTAGCCGGATATTTTTTGTATTTGCCTGTTGACCGAACGTGGTACATAAATCCTCTATAAAAGGAATAATGTTGGTTTCCCGGAACATCAGAAACATTTGTCCTTTATCAATTTTCCGAATATCCATTAGCTGATTGACAAGATTCAGAATACGTTCCGCATTTCTGTAGATAATATGATATATTTTCAGGCGTTCATTGTCCTCTTCATTCTTAATCAGTTTCTGTAGGGGGCTGATGATTAGAGACATCGGAGTGCGTATCTCATGAGAGATGTTGATAAAGAACTGCAATTTTGCTTCATTGATTTGTTCGGCATGGATATGTTGCAGCATTTCCTGATGCATTCTGTACCGATGTCTGATTTGAAGAATAATGATAAATATAATGGTCAGTAATAATAAAGAGTAGATAACTTTAGCCCACCATGAAGCATACCATGCAGGAGATATAAAGATGGTAATTTCCTTTATATTTGAATACACAGTGTTGTCTTTTGCTCTGATTTTAAAGTTATAGGTGCCGGGTTTCAGATTGCTGAATGAGATACGGTTTACACCTTTGGGCAGGCTAATCCATTTTTCATCGTTGATAGAATAAAGGTAGTTGATGTGTTCGGGGGCATTTAATTCCAAAGTGGCAAATTCGATACTGAACACATTGTCTTTATGGGATAGATAAAACTCTTTTGCGTTGAATACGGGGCAGTTGATAATATTGTGAATACCGGATTTCATTCCTTTTCTAACCGGATTGTTATGCAGGAAAAAGTCGGTAATCCGGATATTCCATGTTTTTGCCGGATTGATAATGTCTTGCGGATTGAAATAGGTGATACCATTCATTCCGCCAAACCAGATAATGCCTTGTTTATCTTTGAAGGAGGCATTCTTGTAGAACTCATTTCCCTGTAATCCGTCGCTGACATAATAATTGATAAATTTGTTGTTTTTCTTTTGGAATTGGGAAATTCCGGCATTAGTGCTTATCCAAAGAAAATCTTTTCCGTCTCCTTGTATGGCGTATATTGTATTACTGGGCAATCCGTCGGCAGTCGTATACGTGGTTAGTTCTTTTGTTTTTTTATTCCAACCGGATAATCCTTCGGAACTGCCCAACCAGACAACTCCGTCGGCATCTTCAAAGATTGAATAAATAACATTTTGTGAGAGTATCTTATGACTTTGAAAATCAGGACTGTCAAGGTCTATACAGTTGACGCCGTCATAAGTTCCGACATACAGTTTGTTATCATCGGAATAGTGCAGACAACCTATCCATTCGTTGATTAGAGATGTCTGAGATTGTACGGAGGTAAATTCTTTCGTTTTCAGGTCATAGTAGAACAAACCGAATCCCATTGTTGCAATCCAAAGACGCTTGTTTTTATCTTCTGCGAAGTCGTATACACGTTGTATATAGTTGTTGTTCTTATCTACCAGTTTGTATTGGTAATCGCACAGTCCTGTCTGTTTGTTCAGCTTTCCCATGCCGTTGATAAAGGAGCCGACCCAAATGTTGTACTCGGAATCTTCATATAGTTTTATAACTGTTGAAGGCACAGAATGAGGGTGATTAGTATGCGAGAAATGTTTAGCCGGTTCTAACTTTTCTGTCAGGGCATAAATTCCGTCATTGTCTGTTCCTACCCATAACATACCGTTGTTGTCTTTACAGAATGAGGTTATACAACTGGAACCGATCATGTTTTTATCCATGGATTTATGGCCTATATACTTGAAACTGTTTGTTCGGGCAGGTATCTGCATGACTCCTTTCTGATAAACAGCCAACCATAAGTTACCGGAATTGTCTTTCAGGATAGAATGTATTTTTGAATTTTTGGATGGAAAATAGTTGTTGTCAAAATTGTAATCGGAGATTTCATGAGTTTGGTTATTGTAGACACTCATACCTTTACCGTCAGTGCCGATATATAATTCATTTTGTGGTCCGGAGTAGAGGAAACAGATCGGAAGTTCTCTCTTTTCTTTAAAATCAACAGGTATAAAGGAGTCTTGTCTTTTGTTATAGACGAATAGTCCTTTTCTCATACTTCCTACATAAATATTCCCACGTGAATCTTCACATATACTTTTGACATATCCGTTGTCTTTTGATAAATATAAAGTAAGTTGGTTATTAGAATCAAGACGATATACTCCTTCTTCATCTTTGGCTATCCAGACATTCTGTTTCTTGTCTTCAATCATAAATCCAGCTGATGTGATGGGAATATCAATTTTTTGAACAGTCAACTGGTAATCTTTGATATTCAACCTGCACAACATATTTCCGGATGCCCATATTTCTCCATTTCTCCTTTCGATAAAGGAGACAATATTGCTTTCAAATATTTCTCCGTTGTCTTCCCTTATTGCAGGTGAGGTAAAATTGTCCGTGGCAGGATCATACATTTGAATTCCCATATATGTGCCGATAAACAAATGACCTTTGCTGTCTTCAAAAACAGTACGGACAAAATTGTGGGCTAACGAATGTTCATTATTGGGCTCATGTTTGTATATGGTAAATTTAGCACCGTCATAGCGGTTCAGGCCATCTTCTGTTGCAATCCAAATGAAACCGTTCCGGTCTTGATATATGTGATTAATCAGACTACTGGAGAGTTCTTTGTCAGTAGTGAATAACTTAGGAGATTGCCCGTTGCATAACAAAGAAAACAATAATAATAGAAAAGTCAATACATTTCTCATAGTTGATAGATCGTTGTTGGTAGTACAAAGAAAACTAAAAACCTACATATAACCTAATAAAAGATGAATATTTTCATTAGGCTTCGGGGGTACAATCGGATGTTGTAACATCGTTGGTGAATAATGTAACATGAGAAAAGATTTACCTACCACCCCTTCCTTCGGCTTCCCGAAGGAGGGGAAGCCATGCGGGCGAACTTATATCGAACTGACGTTACTTACAATATAGGTTTTACCGGGCTTTGTTTCAATGTCATATTCATATACCTTCTGCAGTTTGGGAGATTGCGCACTTATACCTTTGGCTACAAGAGGTTGCTTGATAGGAGTGGTGGCAAATAAACTATTTGAGCACTCTTTTCCGTTTACTTGTTTTAAACCTTTCCCTTTCAGTGGGACATAAGACCGGATGCGGAGCGTACCGCCTATATTCGATCGGATGATCGCTTTATTTAACACCTTGTTTTTCCAGTCCATATCGACGGTGAAGTTTCCACGTGCCACCAGCCCTTTCACACTTCCTTCTTTCCATGCATCAGGCAATGCCGGCAATAAATGTACGGCACCGTCATGGCTTTGGAGCAACATTTCCGCTACTCCGGCTGTATAACCGAAATTACCGTCAATCTGGAAAGGCGGATGGGCATCCAACATATTGGGATAGGTACGTCCGTTCGGATATTCGTTAGCCAATTGATCGTTGGGCAATAGTTGAATCATATTTTGGATGATTTGGAAGGCATGGTTTCCATCCAGCATACGTGCCCAGAAATTGACTTTCCAGCCGATACTCCAACCGGTAGCCTTATCACCGCGTTGCAGCAATGTGTTTCTTGCTGCCTGAAATAACTCGGGATTTGAGTATGGAGAGATTTGATTACTCGGATATAGCCCGTACAAATGTGAAATATGACGGTGCTCGTCCTTGGGATTGTCAACATCTTCCAGCCATTCTTGTAGTTGGTTATGTTTTCCTATTTGCATAGGTGGCAACTTCTCTAGTGTTTGTTTGAGCGAATCTTGGAAAGAGGGAGCTTCACCTGCGATGTATGAAGCCAATAAGGTATTATGCAGCGCATCGAAAGCAATCTGGTTATCCATGGTGCAACCCGCCGTGATGGGACCGTGTTCCGGTGATACGGAAGGAGACACTACCAACCATTTATACACTGGATGTTCCACCAGAAAGTCCATATAGAATTGTGCGGTTCCTTTCAATATCGGGTAATATTCCTTTAGAAATTCTTTATCTCCGGTAAAGAGGTAATGTTGCCAGATATGTTGAGCTAACCATGCACCGCCGCTAGGCCACATTCCGGCTGCGGCAAAATCGACTACACCACAGATTCTCCACAAATCAGTATTGTGATGCGCCATCCATCCCCTGCAATCATACATGGTTCGGGCTGTTTCTGCTCCTGTGACAGATAAATCTTTCAACATGGAGAATAGCGGACTATGTGTTTCACTTAAATTGGTGACTTCTGCCGGCCAATAGTTCATTTCTGTATTAATGTTGATGGTATACTTGCTGTCCCACGGGGCATGTGTGCTGTTATTCCATATTCCTTGCAGATTAGCCGGTTGTCCACCCGGTTGTGAAGATGAAATCAGCAGATAACGTCCATAATGGAAAAGTAGAGCAGCCATTGCCATGTCTTCTCCATTTCCGAAGTTTTCAATTCGTTTGGGAGTCTCCAGTTGGGAAGCTTTGCCTGAAGGTAATGTAAGGCGTACACGGTCAAACTGTTTTTTATAATAAGCGATATGGTTTTTGAAAGCTTTTTCGTAAGGTATTTGCGTCGCTTTTTTCAAATAATCAGTGGTCCGTTGGGAGGCGTTTGCGCTGACATTCCGGTAATTTACGTAGTTGGTTGCCGCCGATATGTAAAGAGTGGCTTCTGTACCTTCATTTATTTGGAGCGTATTTCCTGCCGGGCGGATGATACCATCTGTTTTCACTTGAACCTGACACTCTGCCTGTAGTGCGGCTTTCATGCCTTCCTGTTCTTTTCCCTGACAGGTGACGGTCAGCTTATCATTCTGAACATTCACTTGATGTACTAGAGGACAGTTATATGCAATAGTAAAGTTCAGTGCGTTTGCTTTATTTGCTTTGATATGCATAATAATGACATTATCAGTAAATGAAGCAAAAGTGGTGCGGGTATAAGTGACGTCATCCACTTGATAACGGGTAGTTGTCGTTGCATTCTCCAGATTCAGATCGCGGTAAAAGCCGGATGCGTTTTGGTGTTCCGGAAATTCCAGGTAAAGACTACCTAATGTCAGATAGCTCATTCCATGTTGCCGGGTTAGAAAATTGGCATCAATCAGCCTTTGTGCTTCCTTGTTTTTTCCTTCAAAAATCAGTTTGCGTACAATCGGTAGCACATGTACGGCATTCGGGTTATTATTATTGTATGGAGAACCTGCCCAAAATGTTTCTTCGTTGAGTTGTAATTCTTCACGTTCGGTTCCTCCATATACCATCGCCCCAAGGCGGGAATTGCCGATAGGAAGAGCTTCCGACCAGTTCTGTGCCGGTTGGCTGTACCAAAGTTTCAAATCTTGTCCTGAAACTAAATGACTTGTTAACAGGAGTAACAGGAAGAGTGTGTTTCTATTCATATTATACATTTGTAATAGGAATTAATATGGGTTTCTCATGATTTGAACGCTTTTGTTCAAATCGGTCGGATGTATATATTGCAAAGATAGATTATTTATTTGTTATGAAAGATAAAAGATGTATCAGATTTTTTGTCTGTAGGTTGCCTCTCTCTCTGTTTATGTTACCAATACTATGCCGTATGTTACATACGGCTTATTTTGATTCTCATTTCTCATAGTATCTTTCCAGTCAATCATTACCTGGGAAGTACAGATTCTTTTTGTCCCATATATTGTGGGAAAGTATTCCCTCATATTATGGGAATCTTTTCCCGCTTAACAGGGAATCTTTTCCCACAATATGTGGGAAAACCGGAACTAGTTTATCTTCAACCGGAAGAAAAGGGAGGAGAAGATCGTATTTGACAATGAGAAATACCTTGAAATACTATGAGAATAAGGTGGATTTTGAGCCAAAATATGGGGAAACTTATGAGAAATGCCGTTTTGAAAAAGTATTTCTCATAAGGTATCTATTTGATTATCTTTTGTTTATTTAAAAAGTATGAGAATATGAGAAATGAAATGACGAAATCTCTTTCAAAAGGTTTCGTCAAATTCCGTGCTGTTTTATTTTTAAATATGCTTTATTATTCGGTTATAAGTTACAAATAGGTAAAAGAATTATTGTTGATGGTATTGAATCAGCCCTTCCATCGGACTTTGAAGAATCTTACCGACCTGAATACCTGTTGTTTGCGCAGCCTCCTGCAAAATCTCCTTGTAACAGTGAGCTACGGAACCAATAAAATGTACCGGATATTGCTTATAATCATATTGCATCACGTTTCTGCGGAGAAAAGCGATAAAGCTGTTGAGTACTAGTGAACGGATAGCCGGTTCTTCCAAGTGCTGTGCAAGGAAAGGGGAGAGACTAGCCAGAAAACGGTTCGGGAAAGGCTGGCGGTAAACGCGGTCGATGATTTCGGGAGCCGTCAGGCCGAACTGTTTTAAGAAAGCTTCTTTGATGGCGGGTGGAAGCTGGTTTTTCAGTACATCGCCTACCAGTAGTTTTCCTAAGACTGCGCCGCTTCCTTCATCTCCCAGGATGAACCCAAGAGGGGAGATGTTGTCGACAATCTCTTCACCGTTGTAGAAACAGGAATTGGAACCTGTGCCGAGGATGCAGGCAATCCCGGCTTCATGTCCGCATAGTCCGCGGGCAGCGGCAAGCATATCCGAGTAGGCTTTGATATTCCCGATGACGGGCAGGCTGTCGGCGATGGCCCGCCGGAGGACGGGAGCCTTTTCGGGCGTGCATCCAGCACCATAAAAAAAGACGGAGTTGATCGCTCCTTCCGGTAGTTGTGGCAGGAGGGAATGCGTCAGCTCTTGTTGAATCTCTTCTTCTGATTGGAAGAAGGGATTAATTCCCTTCGTTCCCATTCGTTTGACCGGGGTGCCGTTGAAAACGATGCACCAGTCGGTTTTGGTAGAACCACTATCTGCAATGAGTATCATATCTTAATGTATATTTTCTTTTTGTATAATATATAACCTATTGACCAGTTAAGTAAGACAAAGAGGATGGCATAGGCAAGAGAGCCTCCTTGGTTTCCGAAAACAGGTTGGAGGGCACATTGGTAGACAACTTGTTGGATGGAGGTACTTTCTCCCTGATAAGTGACGTTGGTAGCGCATATTGAAACACCGATGACACCCGCCATTACATAAATAAAGAGAGGGTTCACGCCGAAAGACTCGAAGAAACGGCTCCATTTTTTATATCCTTTGATGTCGATAATCCAGACGAGTAGAGCCAATAGACTGGAGCCTAATCCACAAGTGACTAGCACAAAGGTAGGCGACCATATCTTTTTATTGAATGGGCAGCCATAACTGAATAAGAAGCCTGCAAAAGTCAGAATGGTGCCGATAAGGAAAAGCCTTTCCAGCTTTTCATGTATATCTTTCACTTCCATGAGTAGCTTACCGACGCAAAAGCCGATCAATACATGTGCGATAGAAGGAATAGTGCTAAGAAGTCCTTCCGGGTCGATGTGGCTGTTTTGATATACATGGGCGTTTCCTAAGATGCTGCGGTCGACGATGGCAAGAATATTCGTTTCGTCGTAGGCAAAACCGTTGCCAGTAATGAGGATAATGAAATAACCTACTAATAATATGACAATCAGATAAGGTATATACTTGTGTTTCAGCAACAAGGCAATTAGTGCCGAAGCACCGTAGCAGAGCGCTAGGCGCTGCATGACTCCCAAGATGCGAATTTGCTCAAATGGGAGAGGATTGTGGGTGTAACACAGTAAGGCAAACCAGTTGAGGGCTATTCCGATAAGGAAAATAACAATGGTTCTTTTGATTATTTTCAAAGCAGTCGGGGTGTTGAATGTAAAGTTATACTTTTTAAGTGAGATATAGGTGGAGATTCCCATGATAAACATGAAGAAAGGGAAAATGAGGTCTGTGGGGGTAAGACCGTTCCATTGGGCATGTTTAAGGGGAGCGTATGCATGTTGCCAGGATCCCGGATTATTAACTAGGATCATTCCTGCGATAGTAATGCCTCGCATTACATCGAGTGCCAGAAGGCGTTTGTTACTTGTTACATTCATGACTGTTACTTTTTAGTGTGTTAAATTAGTAAATATGTTTATTGTTTCTTTCCGAAAGCATCTTCCAGTCGGTTGCGAATCATTAATGAGGCGACGATGCCGGGCAGGGTACAAATACAAACCCAGATAAAGAAGTTGGTGTATCCGAGATGTTCCTGTATCCATCCGGCAGGCATCCCGGGAAGCATCATGCCCAGTGCCATAAATCCGGTTCCGATAGCATAGTGCGCCGTTTTGTGTTCACCTTCCGCTATATAAATCAGATATAGCATATAAGCGGTAAAGCCGAAACCATACCCCAACTGTTCGATCGCTACACAAATGGCTATAAATATAGGATTGTCCGGGGGGGCGGCAGCCATCCATACATATAATAGATCGGGAATGTTGATGGCTAATGCCATGGGTAATATCCATTGCTTGAATCCGTCACGGGAAACAAGGAAACCACTGATGATTCCACCGAGCAACAAAGCTATGACACCTATGGTACCGTAGATCATTCCGACGGTTGCCGTAGATAACCCCAGTCCACCTTTATCAGAAGCATCCAGCAGGAAAGGAGAAGCTATTTTGGCTAACTGTGATTCTCCCAACCGGTAGGTAAGGAGGAAAAAGAACATGAGACCGAGGTTCTTTTTCTGAAAGAATGTGACGAAGGTCAGGAGAAAATCTCCCAACAACTTACCCGGTGTGAGTCCGGGACGTTTCATGTCCGAATCAGGATGGGGGAGGATAAGCCGATGATAGATAGTAAGAGCCAGAAATAATCCGGCAAGAAGGTAGAATGTAATGCTCCATGCCAAGGGAATATTGTTCTGTGATGTTTCCAGCCATCCTGCCAGCATGACTAGAATTCCCTGCCCGAAAATATTGGCAAGCCGATAGAACGTATTCCGGATACCGACAAAGAAAGATTGTTCCTTATTGTTGAGCCCGAGCATATAGAAACCGTCTGCTGCGATGTCATGCGTAGCGGAACTGAACGCCAACAGCCAGAAAAAAGCAAGAGTCAACTGTACATAATGAGCTGTCGGAATAAAGAAGGCTATCCCCGCAAATCCGGCAGCGATGAAACCTTGCATGGCAATAATCCAGGCACGTTTCGTTTTCACCAAGTCGACGAAAGGACTCCATAGCGGTTTGATAGTCCAAGGAAGGTAGAGCCAGGAAGTATATAAGGCTATTTCCGTATTGGATAATCCCAAACGCTTGTACATGATAACAGCAATCGTCATTACCGCTACGTATGGCAGCCCTTCTGCGAAGTAGAGGGTGGGGATCCAGCTCCAGGGATTTCTTTTTGTAGTGGGTGTTGTCATGGTATTATTCTTTTTTTATTGATATTGTTTTTCGAGCGTACTGCCGGGGTAATAGTGAGACAGTATTTCTTCATATTTGTAACCTTGCTCTCCCATTACGGCAGCACCAATCTGGCAAAGTCCTACTCCATGCCCCCATCCGGCACCGGTAAGGATGAACCGTGAAGGGAGTTTATCCTCTTTATCTCCCTTTTCTTCATATTCTTTGTCTATTACGAAAGCGGAACTATACAGATGGGAAGCAGATAGGGTACGGCGTATTTCCAATTCTTTCCCGATAATAAGCGTCCGCAAGGTTCCTACAATTTTCAATCGGACAAGACGTCCTGATGTTCCGCGTTCTATAGGAATTAAATCAATGATTTGTCCGAAGTCAATTCCCGAACGTTGATGAATCAGTGTTGAAAGTTCTTGTTGGGTATAGCTGACTTTCCAACGATAGAAGTCTGCCGTCTCCTGGTCATAGTTGTTTAATACTTGGCTTAGAATCTTTTTATCCTGCGTATTGCAAAAAGCAACAGGCGAGGTACGTATCCATTTATCAGCTTCCGCCTCTATGTTCAAATCGGGAAGTTGTTTTTCAGTCTTGCTATCCCGTTGTCTGATTAGATAAGGATGCTTTACGTTTTCCCAACAATTTTGGAACTCTTCAAAAGCTCCGCCACAACATTTAGAGAAACGGGCATCACAAATCGCTCCTTTATACATCAGCACTTCCCCCCGCGTGGCGGAGACTGCTTCGATGGCTTGTGGTGTTGAGGCTCGTGTAATTCCCTGATAACGCTGGCAATGATCATCGGCACATACATCGAAATTTCTATGCGCTTCATGGTCATACCATTTTATATATTGAGAATGGAGAGTGGAGAGTGGAGAGTGGGCTGCGCTATCCGGCGGCATAGTAATTCTCCACTCTCCATTCTCAACTCTCAACTTATTAAGTAACCAGCTTCGGGAAATGACGGCGTGAGCCTTTAGTAGTTCTAAAGAAGCTGTTGCGCTCATTTCGGATGAAATTACACTGGTAAGATATTCTTCAATGGAAATCACATTGATGGCAGTTAGTTGTTTTCCTTCGATGATGATCTTTAATTCCCCTTTGAATTTCTGGACTTCTTTGCGTTCCCAATGGAAGTTGATTCCGATGGTCACATCTTTCAGTTCAAAGAAAGCATGTGCATTTTGTGGAGGAATGAAGGATAATTCGTCGTACTCTTTCCCTTGCCAATGAATCTTCCCATCCTGATAAATAACTTTCTGTGTCCCGGAAATTTCCGTTCCGACAGAAGAACTAAATTTCACCGGGAAAGAGATTTCAATCTCTTTCCCGGAAAGGATACCAACTGTTATTTGAGGTTGAGTCATAATACAGCTTTAATACGTTCTAGTATTTTTTGCAGCTTTTCTTTGGATATAGATACTTCCCGATAGATATCATATACCTTTTCAGGAGTCAGTTTCTCCATATCCTCTTCACGTACTATAGGGAATATGCCGTTCATTTCAGCAATAGCAGGACTGATGAGAATTTGTTCGTCTCCTTTTGCGTAATAGCAGTCAGGACGATGTTTGCTGCGTAAGAAGATAACACAATTGTAAGGGTGTTCGGCCACTGATTCAAATTCTTCTTCGTAGCGCTCTCTAAAATCCTCTTTGGTGCGTTCCAAACCATACCAGGCAAGAATATTCATCATTGGTTCTTTTCCGTTATTATTGGCAGCTAAGATGTCGTAAATCAGATGAAAGGTTTTCGACATTGTTTTCTTATTTTTCGCCTGAATCTTGATGAAACTGTACGGAAAATCTTCATAACTAATTCGCACCTTGTCGTTATCTATTAATTCTATGTGATCGTAATATGATCCCTGCATACTTTCCTCTTTACTGCAAGCTTGAAAATGGGCATGATCGGGAGCGGAAGCTCCACATTCCGGTCCATTATACAAAAGGAAGTATTCTCTCATTATGTCGGTGAATTCTATCATATCTTTAAAACGCCCGGCTATGGATTGCGACTTGTGTTCCTTATCTACAATTGTAAAGTGGTGTTTAAATATGGGATAGGGATTAACCAGTATCTGATAATTCCTATAACTGATGAACTCTTGTTCCTGCGGTCGGTTTGTTTGGCAGAGGAAGCAAGGCCGTGAGTGAATGGAGGCAGTATCTGTCTGTGCGGTAGCCGAAAGAATACGTTTCGGATTAAAGAATAGGTTCGCATCTAAATTTTGATTACCAAACCACTTGGATATTTCTTTTGTTCGTGACCGGTACTGTTCCAATGCCTGGTAATTCTCTTTGGCTAGTTCCCAAGAAAGAGTTTGCTTTTGGAATAACTGTTCGATACTTTGCTGAATTTTCTCTAATGTCGTTTTTTGTTGCAGGATGCGCTGTTCCAATTCCCACGTACGAAGTCGGTCTTTATATAGATTATTCTGGTTGATTTTCTCAACAGGCAGTGCAGCATCCGAGTTGCCTTCCCAACGGCGGCAAAGGTAAATCACGTCGTATATTCTGCCTATCTGATAATCGTGTGAAATTTTCAATCCAAGGGCATAATCTTCTCCATAGCTTGTGTTCGGGACTTTGATTTCCCGAAGAATGGGCGTGTAGAATGCACGGGGAGCTCCTAGACCGTTGATACGTAATGCATTATTTCGTCCGTTGTCGGGGGTCCATTCCTTATGATCGATGATGCCGGGGGCAATTTCCTGCATATCAAAATTAGTCATCATATAAGTGCCGATTACCATTGCACATTTCTGTTTATAGAAAGTATCAATGATGATTTGCAGGCTATGTTCGTCTTTATACACGTCATCGCTATCAAGTTGGACGGCAAACTTTCCGCATTTCTCGTGATGGATACCTATGTTCCAACATCCGCCTATACCGAGGTCATCTCTTTCGGGAATGACGTGAATCAGCCGCTTGTCCGAACTAAGTTCACGGAGAACTTCACTGGTCCCGTCTGTTGAATGATTGTCGATGACAATGACATTGAACGGAAAGGTCGTTTGCTGGTTCAGTGCCGAGCGTACGGCATCTTTGACTGTGCGAATACGGTTGCGTACGGGTATAATGACAGAAGCTTCATACTCAAAAGTGTGGGAAGAGAAGTCTACGGGACGGAAGATAGGATAAAGATATCCGCCAATTTCCTTCAAATGGTTGGTGCATGCCTGTTCCATTTCGATCTGTACCTGACGGTTTTTAGGGTCTACATAATCGAACTGCTTCTCACCGCTTTTCCGCTTGTCACTTTCTACTTCGGTATATAGATATTCGTTGATGTGTACCAGTTTGCTCTTTTGGGATATTTTGAGTCTCAAATCATACAAGCCTGCATATTGATATTCCTCTTCCGTATTTTCTATAACTTCCTTGAATGCGTTGGCATTGAACAGTAAAACCGATCCGAAATTGAAGTCGTCACGTAGGCTACCGGGTTGGTAATCAATGACCGGAGCTGTTTTTTGCACACCGTCTATCTGTTGGTAATGGTCTGCATATACCATGCCAGCTTGGGTCATTTCCATTACTTGAACCATTCTTTCAAGAGCGAACATACCTATTTTTAGTGCAGTGTGTTTGGTATAGAGCAAGGTATATGTTTTATCAGAATGTTCTGCAATAGCTCGCATCGCTTGTGTAGACTGCATTTTCTCTACAGAGATGAGTTCGCATCCGGGAATACAGACATTGGTAATTGGCGGTGCCAATAAATAAATTTTGTCTACCAGTGTCGATGCACGTAACTCCTTAACTGTTTGCACAGTTTCTTCCAATCGGCTGAAAGGAAGAAAACAGTTGATTGTTGTTTTCATTATTTTACTTTTTGTTTTGTAGTATGAGTTGTGTAAGATGCTTCTTTGTCTTGTCTTTTGATGAACAAACAGAGTCCAAGGAATGTGAACAGGGCATTGATTATCAACAACTCGTAACTAATTTGGTAACCGTTGAGCCATGTTTCCGAATTTCTTTGCAGGATATAGCAAAGAATAGGAGAAGCGATAGCTACCAACGGAATATATTTATCATAAACTTGTTTCTTGGTGAAGATGCCAAAAGCAACAACATACCATGCCGATTTACGGTTTCCGACAAAGAATCCCTCATTGTCGGCTTTGCGTCCTGCTATATAAGAGATAGTGAACAGGATTATAAAGTATGCCACAATAGTAATAGATATAACGGCTGGATTCATATCTGCTATTTAAATTCGTTTGAGGATGAATGATCCGAATTAGTTTTTCTTTGTCTACAAAAGTAGGGAATTTATCATAGATATGTATACTCTTACCTATTTTTTATTCCCGGTGTGCCTCCGGTCGCGTGTTTGGACGAACGCCAGTTTTTATTGAGCGAGGACAACTCCGGAGATTTCTTTTCAAGCGAAATGCCGGTTGTCTTTTTGTTGTCAGAATCGTGCATCTCATCTCTAAAACGGCAAGTATCAAAAGTTTGTCCTTTCTCCGGTTTTTTGCTGCTGGAAAGTGCCAGATAGCCTCCGTCATTATTAAGAGCCGGGAATTTGGTTATTTCTATCAAATTTTCTCCATTTACTTTATGTTTTCGAATGACCTTGCCAGGGTATTTGCTGAAACAAAGATAACCTTTGGATGGAATGGTGAGAGGATCAGAGGATTCTTCATTAGAGAGAATCGTAGTACTGTATACGGTACCGCTTTCATACATCTTATATAGATAGAGAGCGGGTAAAATGATTGCCTGTTCAGTTGGATTATAGATTTCTACATACTCTGCACCATCCGTGGCATTGTTATACATTATTTCGTTGAAAAGAAGCATGCCTCTCACATCTTCCGGTAACTCGGGAAATTCAGGAGTGTCAGGGTTGTCCGGTAGATCAGTTCCGGGATTGTCGGGTGTTTCATCAGGGGTAGTGTTCGTTTCTATATCGTTGGACAACTGTATGTGATGGAATGTGAATCCTTTACAGCGTGTTTTGGTGTAAATGCAGTATATACCGCAGTAGCGGGAAGTCTGTATATCGGTATCTTTTATCTGTTTTTCTTTTACATATTCATTCTCAGATTCGCGTCGTGTCCAAAAAGTCCAGTAACCGTTATTGTCACATTCTACTTTTATATATAATTTCGGTGAAGAGTCGCCTTTCATCAGTTCTCTTCCCGAAGCCAGTAGTTTAGATTGCTCTCCGTTCTGGCGATAAAGAGTTACATTGTCTTTTGTTCCTCCTATCTGAATATAATAGCCGTTCAAATCACCGGAAAGAATGTTTGAGGAAGAAGTCAGGTAAAATCGTGCATAATTGTTGGCGGAGGGATTAAAGGTGAGGTGAACTCCAAATTCCCAACGGGTGTTTTTTACAGAGGTGGAAGGAATGGTGACGTATGCTGTTCCGGCGTCTTCCTGCGGATCATTTAGATGGATTCCTTTAGAATTGATGGTGAATTTGTCCATTTCTCCTTCCCAGGGAAGTTCGGACGTGATAGTGTCTTCTCCATTTAATCCTCCCTTTTCTTCGTCATCAGCAGGAAGCGAACAGTTGTAGAACAATATACTGAAAAAACATAAGAGAATGACTGTTTGGTAAATTTTCATACGGTTTTTAATTTGAGTTTTTTCGTTAAACCGTATTTGTTTATGTATAGCGCAGAAGCAATTGCGGTTTGGATATTTGAATGATGGACAAAGATAGACCTTCTTTTTGTAAATAAGGCGTTATTTATGAAAAAAGGCACAAGTTCCTTGTATTCTCTGCCAATGTGCGGAAGGAAGCTAATATAAAAAAACAGGTGTTTATAAAGAAAGTGACCGACTTGTATTGCGACGATTGTCGTGCAGCAAGTCGGCCACTTATTGAGTCTTATCAATGTGTTTTTTTTAAAGACTAGATGTTCTTAACTTTAATCAGATATTCGGCAATCTGAACTGCATTCAGAGCAGCGCCTTTCTTGATCTGGTCGCCTACAATCCAGAAAGTCAATCCGTTTTCGTTTGTCAGGTCTTTGCGGATACGGCCTACGTATACCGGATCTTTACCTGCCAGGAACAGTGGCATCGGATATTCTTTTTCTGCCGGGTTGTCCTGAAGAACCAGGCCTTCACCGTTAGCGAATGCTTCACGAGCTTCTTCTACGGAAATCGGACGTTCTGTTTCTACCCAGATACTTTCCGAGTGAGCGCGTAATGCAGGAACACGTACACAAGTTGCACTAACCTTTACGTCAGAATGCATGATTTTACGTGTTTCATTATACATTTTCATTTCCTCTTTCGTATAACCGTTTTCTGTAAATACGTCAATCTGCGGAATCAGGTTGAAAGCCAACTGATAGGCAAACTTCTCTACAGTCACAGGCTCGTTTGCCAATACCTGACGATATTGTTCGTACAATTCGTCCATAGCAGCGGCACCTGCGCCGCTTGCTGCCTGATAGGTAGACACGTGCACGGTTTTTATATGAGAAAGCTGTTCGATGGCTTTCAGTGCAACTACCATCTGGATAGTCGTACAATTCGGGTTGGCAATAACACCACGCGGACGTTCCAATGCATCTTCGGCATTTACTTCAGGCACAACCAAAGGTACATCGGCATCCATACGGAATGCGCTGGAGTTGTCGATCATCACAGCACCATACTTGGTGATTGTTTTTTCGAACTCCTTGGATGTTCCTGCACCGGCAGAAGTGAAAGCAATGTCTACCCCTTTAAAGTCATCGTTGTGTTGTAAGAGTTTCACCTCGATCTGTTTACCGCGGAAAGTATAAGTTGTTCCGGCACTACGTTTAGAACCGAACAAAACTAACTCGTCCATCGGGAAGTTTCTCTCATCGAGCACGCGCAGGAATTCTTGTCCTACGGCTCCGCTTACGCCAACAATAGCTACTTTCATCTTTTTCTTTTGTTAAATTGTGAATATTGAATTTCTCTCCTTATCCTGTCGAATAGAAAAGATTTGGCTGCAAAATTATAACAATTTAGCATATAAACATCGCTTTTGAGAGAAATATTTCAGTCTTTCGGTGTATTTATTTAACCTTACGTATAGTCAAGTGTGGTTGTTGGACGGGATAAATGCACCAAAAGGGATGCGTTCTCCGTCGCGATGCGAATCGGATTAGTTTCATTGCCTGATAAGATTATCTTTATTGCCTAATATTACTTCGTTTAACTATAGTGTAACGCAAGGATAACTATAGTCTCCCTTGCGTATAACTATAGTCATACGCAAGAGATACTATAGTAGAACGAACTAAAAGTGCCTAACGAAATAGATCTTGATAGGTAAGCGGGGAAAAAAAGTAGTAAAGTAAGTAATTGACTGCTGAATAATACGTCTGGGCATTCATTGTGATTCTGCAAACTTTTTTGTTCCTTTGCATTGAATTCCTAAAGCCACAGCCTATGAACCTGTTTGATTTTAATTTAACCTTACCGATTACCGACCCGACTTGGGTATTCTTTTTGGTATTGATTATCATTCTCTTTGCTCCGATGATCCTCGGACGTCTTCATATACCTCATATTATAGGCATGATTCTGGCGGGTGTATTGATTGGCGAACACGGTTTTCATGTGCTTGACCGTGACAGTAGCTTCGAATTGTTCGGTAAAGTAGGATTATATTATATCATGTTCCTTGCCGGGCTCGAAATGGATATGGAAGACTTTAAGAAAAACCGGACGAAAAGTGTTGTGTTCGGCTGGCTCACCTTTCTGGTTCCGATGGCGTTGGGAATATGGAGTAGTATGAGTATGCTGGGCTATGGCTTTCTCACGGCGGTGTTATTGGCAAGTATGTACGCTTCCCATACCTTAATAGCCTATCCTATTATTAGCCGTTATGGATTGTCGCGTTTGCGCAGCGTCAATATAACCATTGGGGGGACGGCTGTCACCGTCACTCTTGCTTTGATTATTCTTGCCGTCATAGGTGGTATGTTTAAAGGCACTGTTGGTGGTTGGTTCTGGGTGTTTCTTGTGGCAAAAGTGGCTTTTCTCGGATTCCTGATTGTATTCTTCTTTCCCCGTATCGGGCGTTGGTTCTTCCGGAAGTATGATGACAGCGTGATGCAGTTTGTGTTTGTGCTGGCAATGGTTTTCCTTGGAGGAGGGTTGATGGAATTCGTGGGAATGGAAGGTATTTTAGGCGCTTTCCTGGCAGGCTTGGTGTTGAATCGCTTGATTCCTCATGTATCTCCTTTGATGAACCGCCTGGAGTTTGTGGGAAATGCCTTGTTTATTCCTTATTTCCTGATTGGCGTCGGGATGATTATTGATGTAAGAAGCCTGTTTGCCGGAGGTGAAGCATTGAAAGTGGCTATTGTAATGACGGTGGTGGCAACCTTTAGTAAATGGTTGGCTGCCTGGATCACGCAGAAGATATACCGGATGCAGTCCAATGAACGGAGCATGATATTCGGCTTGAGTAATGCACAGGCTGCAGCTACACTAGCAGCTGTATTGATCGGCCACGAAATTATTATGGAGAATGGAGAACGCTTGTTGAATGATGATGTATTGAACGGTACGGTAGTGATGATACTTTTCACTTGCGTCATTAGTTCTTTGGTGACCGAACGTTCGGCACGCCGTTTTGCTTTGGATGAAAATGTGCAAGCGGAAGAAGAAGCTAAACAGATAAATAAGGAACAGATCCTGATTCCAGTTGCTAATCCGGAGACGATTGAAGATTTGGTTAATCTGGCTTTGGTGATAAAGGATGCCAAGCAGAAGAATGCATTGGTGGCATTGAATGTGATAAATGACAATAACAGTTCGGAGAAAAAAGAGCTGCAGGGCAAACGTAATCTGGAGAAGGCTGCCATGATTGCTGCCGCCGCCGATGTGCCTGTCACGATGGTGAGCCGTTATGATTTGAATATTGCTTCGGGGATTATCCATGCGATCAAAGAATATGAAGCTACAGATGTTGTGATCGGTCTGCACCGGAAGGCTAATATTGTCGACTCTTTCTTCGGTCATCTGGCTGAAAGCCTGTTGAAAGGTACGCATCGTGAAGTGATGATTGCCAAATTCCTGATGCCGGTTAACACCCTGCGTCGAATCAATATTGCCGTTCCGCCAAAGGCTGAATATGAATCGGGTTTCTCAAAATGGGTGGAACATTTCTGCCGTATGGGAAGCATCCTGAGCTGTCGGGTGCATTTCTTTGCCAATGAGCGTACATTGATGCGCCTTCAGCAACTGGTGAAGAAGAGACATGCGGGTACTCCGACAGAATTTTCCATCTTGGAAGAATGGGAAGATCTCCTGTTATTGACAGGACAGGTGAATTATGACCACTTGCTGGTAGTAGTTTCTGCCCGTCGCGGGTCTATTTCTTACGATACCTCTTTTGAGCGTCTGCCGGCGCAACTGGGAAAATATTTCTCTAATAATAGTTTGATTATCATCTATCCCGATCAGTTTGGAGAACCGCAGGAATTTGTGTCATTCTCTGATCCTCGCGGACATAATGAGTCTCAACATTATGAGAAAGTGGGTAAATGGTTTTATAAATGGTTAAAGAAAAACTGATGGTGATGGAAAGATACGATTGGCAACAGAGAACAGCGCTCTTGTTAGGAGAGGAAAAGATGGAACGCATCCGGAATGCGCACGTATTGGTTGTGGGACTGGGGGGAGTGGGGGCTTACGCCGCCGAGATGATCTGCCGCGCAGGAGTCGGACGGATGACGATTGTAGATGCTGATACAGTGCAGCCTACCAATATGAATCGTCAGTTGCCGGCCATGCATTCCACATTGGGAAAGACGAAAGCGGAAGTATTGGCTGCCCGTTATAAAGATATAAATCCGGAAATCGAGTTGACCGTTCTGCCCGTCTATCTGAAAGATGAGAATATACCGGAACTGCTGGATGCCAATCAATATGATTTTATAGTAGATGCTATTGATACGATCAGTCCGAAATGCTTTCTGATTTATGAAGCGATGAAACGTCGTATAAAGATTGTTTCCAGTATGGGGGCAGGAGCGAAGAGTGACATCACCCAGGTGCGTTTTGCCGATCTTTGGGAAACGTATCATTGCGGCTTGAGCAAGGCGGTACGGAAACGCTTGCAGAAGATGGGGATGAAACGGAAACTTCCGGTAGTGTTCAGTACGGAACAAGCCGACCCGAAAGCCGTGTTGCTGACGGATGATGAACAGAATAAGAAATCGACGTGTGGAACAGTCAGTTATATGCCGGCCGTGTTTGGGTGCTATCTGGCTGAATATGTTATTAAACGATTATAAAGGCTATTATGATAAAACTAGAAGGTATAACGAAGAGTTTCGGTTCATTACAGGTGCTGAAAGGCATTGATCTGGAAATCAATAAAGGAGAAATTGTCAGTATCGTTGGTCCGAGTGGTGCCGGTAAAACGACTTTGTTGCAGATCATGGGCACTCTCGATGAACCGGACGCAGGTACGGTGCAGATTGACGGAACAGTAGTAAGCCGGATGAAAGAGAAAGAACTATCTGCATTCCGTAATAAGAATATCGGTTTTGTTTTCCAGTTTCATCAACTGTTGCCGGAGTTTACGGCATTGGAAAATGTGATGATTCCCGGCCTTATTGCAGGCGTTTCTTCCAAAGAGGCAAATGACCGTGCCACGAAGATTCTGGATTTCATGGGGCTGGTTGACCGGGCTTCTCATAAACCGAATGAACTGTCGGGAGGTGAGAAACAACGGGTAGCGGTAGCGCGGGCTTTGATTAACGACCCGGCAGTTATTCTGGCAGACGAACCATCCGGTAGTCTGGATACACATAATAAAGAAGATTTACATCAACTGTTCTTCGATTTGAGGGACCGTCTAGGGCAGACTTTTGTCATAGTGACGCATGACGAGGGACTTGCCAAAATCACGGACCGGACAGTCCAAATGGTGGATGGTATGATTAAAAAATCTTAATTATAGAACCTAATTTCTAAAAATATATACCAAAAAGGTAGAGCCTTGCAAGTGTTCTATCTTTTAGCTGTATATTTATAGTCGCTTCTCTACGTAAGTCTGTGAAGATGATAGTAGAGTGTTTGTTTTGTTTGTGTGTGATGCATTCTTGTCTGGTGTGATAGGAATGCATCTTTTTTATTAATTGTAACAAATGTAAGGCTCGATCCGCTCAAGATCAGCAGGAGTGAACTCCTCATAAAGGGACAATTGCTTCAGACTTTTTAAAACACCTTTCTTTTTCCGATATTCTATGATAACCTTCGCTTGATAGTAGCTTATATATGGATGACGCATCATTCGTTCCATGCCGGCTTTGTTTAAATTGATGCGGCGTGTCTGGTCGGCATCAATAGAAAACCACGGGCGGAGTTTTTCTGCTTTTAGATGGATCTCTTGCAGCTGTTCTATTCTGCAAAAGCCTCCCAGCCGTTCGCGGTAATTCACAATCATTCGGGCAATGGTGCTTCCGATTCCCGGAATCTTTTTAAGTTCGGTGGTATCCGCAGAGTTGAGGCTGACGATGGTCCCTGGGAGGTATTTTACGAGTGTGTCCTGTTGTATGTTCTGTGCGGTTAATAATCGCACCGTATCTTTGGTAATTTTGAAGTCTTTTGTGATGCGGATATAAGGACGAAGTGTCTGATACTGTTCTTCCGTTAGTCCATATATCTTCCGAAAATCCTCCGGCTGACGGAATTTGCCTTGTTTATGGCGATAGTGCAGGATGTTCTTTATCATCCAGGACGGTAATCCGAGTGAAAGGAAAGTGGTGGAGTCCGCGGTGTTCGGATCGAATACGGCAAGTCTGATTTCCTTTTGCGGGAATGATTGAAAAGAATGACTGGAGGTGTTGTGAGGTTTTGTATCTCGGAGGGAGGAAATAAAGTCATGATATTCTTTATCGAACTTTTCATTTTCTGTGCGGTCAGTGTCTTCGGCACGAGTGAAAACGGAAAAGAGTTTAGGAGCTGCATATACTCCCAAAATAAGAACGACAAGGACGATAATGCCTTGTCGTTCGGTTTTAGTATAATATAGGAAGTCTTTCCACATCATATTATAGTTTAATCAATCCCAGTTCATTGATAAATATCAGTGAGATGGCGATTGGTGCGATATATTTTAAAATAAAGATGATAGACTTGTATACCGGTATCTTTAACGAGCCGTCATTGGTAATCTCAGACCATACAATCTTTTTATCCAGATACCATCCGGTAAAAAGGGAGATACACAGTCCGCCAAATGGTAACATGATTTTAGCTGTTACAAAGTCGAAGAGATCGAACATTCCCAGTCCGAAAACGGTGAATCCTTTCATGACTCCCAATGATAATGAACAGAATATTCCGAGGAATACACAACCACCGGTGACTAACCTTGCTGCTTTTCCACGGGAAAGATTAAACTCCTCGTGAAGATAAGCGGTTACTACTTCATGTAAAGAAATGGTAGAAGTTAAAGCAGCCATCGCCAACAATGCGTAGAACATTACAGAGAATATGTATGCTAGTATGGGAACTCCGCTAAATGCCTGTTGGAATACATTAGGCAGCGTGATAAAGATCAGACTTGGACCAGAATCCGGTTGTATGCCAACCGAAAAGGCTGCCGGGAAGATGATAAATCCGGCTAGTATTGCCACAAAAGTATCAATGATTCCTACGCTGAAAGCAGTTTTAGTCAGGTTGGTTTCTTTACTGAAATAAGAGGCGTAGGTACAAAGGCATCCCATACCCAGGCTCAAAGAGAAGAAAGCCTGCCCCATAGCACTCAAAAACACATTTCCGTCCACTTTACTAAAGTCGGGTTTGAGTAGGAATTCAATACCTGCACCGGCTCCCGGCAGAGTGACTGAACAAACTACCAGTATGAGGATAATGATAAACAAGGTAGGCATCATGATCTTTGAAGACTTTTCAATTCCCTTTTCTACTCCTTTTACGATGATGAAATGAGTAATCAATAAAAATGCTACCAACCATACGACCGGTCTCCACGGGCTACTGGAAAATTGTTGGAAAGAAGAGATAAACTCTCCGGAGTTTTTTCCGGCAAAGCCATTGGTGGCAGCCTCAAGAATGTATTCAAGTGTCCATCCTGCTACTACTGCATAATAACTAAGTATCAGGAATCCCGCTAATACTCCCATGCGTCCTACCCAACGCCAATGCGTTTCCGGAGCTAATGTTTGATATGCTCTTGCAGTATTGGCTCTCGACCGGCGTCCTATCAGGAACTCGGCAATCATAATAGGCAATCCCAAGAGAAAGATACAACCTAAATAGATCAATATAAAAGCAGCACCTCCATGATTCCCTGTTTCGTATGGAAACCTCCATATATTACCCAACCCAACTGCAGAGCCGGCAGAAGCGAGTATGACCCCTAATTTGCTGCCGAAGTTCGCTCTATCAATTTTTGCCATAAATCTTGTTTTATCTTACAAATCGTTATAAATATGCGATTTAAAGTGCAAATATAGAAAATGATACTTATATTTGCACGAAAATTGTAATATTATTTAGATATGCTATCTTATATTAAGAAATATCCTATTTCGCTTTTTATCATTTTGACAGTGATTTACCTGTCGTTCTTTAAACCGCCTAAGACGGATTTGAATGAAATTCCCAATTTAGACAAACTGGTTCATGTTTGTATGTATTTCGGTATGTCGGGGATGTTGTGGCTGGAGTTTTTGCGGGCACATCGCAGGGATCATGCTCCCATGTGGCATGCGTGGGTAGGGGCGTTCCTCTGTCCAGTGGTTTTCAGTGGTTGTGTGGAGTTGCTACAGGAATACTGTACTACTTACCGGGGTGGTGACTGGTTAGATTTTGCTGCCAATACAACAGGGGCGATTTTGGCTAGTTTAGTGGCCTATTATGTTGTACGACCCAAAATGAAAATACATAAGCAGTAAAAGCAACCTATGAACAACAAAGGTGAACGATAAACGGTGAATAATGGTTGACTATATCATATCCATTATTCACCGTTTATCATTTGAAATTTACCATTCCGGCTTTATAGATATTCTACCGTTGAACTAAGTTTGATTCCATTGGAACCTTTAATAAGAATGGTATATCCGTTGGGTTTATCTTCTTGCAAATCCTTTATAACTTCCTGCACATTGGCATAAGTTTTAAAAGTATGTTCACTTGCGGCAAACTGTTCTCCCACGAGCCATACTTTCTCAAAATCACTTTCTTTGATATAGTCAACAATTTTCTGGTGTTCGGCCGGGCTGTCAGCACCCAGTTCGCGCATATCTCCTAATATGAGCATCTTGTGAGGAACTGTCATATTCCGGAAGTTTTGCAAGGCAGCCATCATGCTGGTTGGGTTTGCGTTATATGCGTCAATGATAAGCGTGTTATCTTCTGTCTTTTTAAGTTGGGAACGGTTGTTCTGTGGCGTATACTCTGCCAGAGCTTTATCAATCTTCTTTGCTTCCACTCCGAAGAAACGTCCGATAGTGATTGCAGCCAGGGCATTCGGGAAATTATATTCTCCGATCAATTGTGTACAGACTTGATGAGCTTCACCGTCTTTACCGGCTTTCCATTCGAAAGCAAGATAAGGCGAATTGCTGGTAATCCGGCCGTTGACATAGAGATCATCTTCTGTTCCATAAGAAATCAGGTTCAATCCCTGTGAGATATTCATCAAATAGGTGTTATCGTGATGAATAAAGGTGGTGGCATCTTTCTTGCGGAGGAAATCATAAAGCTCTCCTTTGGTTTTGATAACTCCTTCGAAAGAACCGAATCCCTCCAGATGGGCTTTGCCCACGTTAGTGATAATACCATAATCCGGTTCGGCTATTTCGCAAAGAAACTTGATTTCTCCCGGATGGTTGGCGCCCATCTCTATGACGGCAAGGTCATGTTCCGGTTTTAACCGTAGCAGGGTAGTCGGTACACCGATGTGGTTGTTGAGATTACCTAAAGTATAAAGCACATTGTGGGCTTGGCAGAGAACGCTGGAAATTAACTCTTTGGTGGTTGTCTTCCCATTGGTGCCCGTAATGCCGATCACTCGCGTTCCGAGTTGGCGGCGATGATAGTTGGCGAGCTGCTGCATGGTTTGCAGGCAGTCGTCTACAAGTATATATCGTTGATCGCCTTCTACGGCATACTGCGCTTCATCGATAATGGCAAACGCGCATCCGGAGTCCAGCGCTAATTTGGCAAATGCATTACCGTTGAACGACTCACCTTTCAAGGCGATAAACAAAGAACCGTCCGGGCAGTTCCGGCTATCAGTAGTTACTGATTGGCAATCCAGAAAAATCTGGTAAAGAGCAGAAAGTTTCATAACCTGATCTTTTATTTAAAACGTTGCAAAGATAGGCTATTCTTTCGAATTTTCCTCATTTCCCGGGTTCTTCTATAGTTTGTAAATATACGTTTATTTCTTCTTTTTAGTACGAATACTTGCTTTTTTTATCTACATTTGTAGGCGATCTAAAAGGAATGTTGTCAATGATGAAACCTATATCTCCTATTTATATAAATGTAAAAGGGCGGTTGCTCGATCTTGCTACTCCGCAGGTGATGGGAATTTTAAATGTTACTCCCGACTCTTTTTATTCCGGCAGCCGGATGCAGACTGAAGAAGACATTGCTGCCCGGGCCCGGCAGATACTTGATGAAGGTGCTTCGATAATTGATATAGGAGCTTATTCTTCACGGCCGAATGCTGAACATATTTCTGCTGAAGAAGAGATGCGAAGGCTGCGCACTGGTTTGGAAATTCTGAATCGCAATCATCCCGAAGCCATTATTTCCGTTGATACTTTCCGGGCTGATGTGGCGGAAGAATGTGTGAAAGAATATGGAGTGGCTATTATTAATGACATAGCTGCCGGTGAAATGGATCACCGGATGTTTCAGACTGTAGCCGACTTGGGAGTGCCTTATATAATGATGCACATGCAGGGAACTCCTCAAAATATGCAGAAAGAACCGTCTTATGATAATCTGATAAAAGATGTTTTTCTGTATTTCGCCCGTAAAGTACAGCAACTTCGCGACTTGGGAGTGAAAGATATCATTCTCGATCCGGGATTCGGATTCGGAAAGACATTGGAACATAATTATGAACTATTGGCACATCTGGAAGAGTTTCATATCTTCGAACTTCCCGTTTTAGTGGGAGTTTCACGAAAATCAATGATTTATAAATTGTTGGGAGGAACCCCGCAAGATTCATTGAACGGGACAACCGTATTGGACACTGTTGCGTTAATGAAAGGAGCGCATATCCTGCGGGTGCATGATGTGCGTGAAGCGGTGGAAGCTGTCCGGATCACAGAGAAATTAAAAATAGAGAGCGGATATGACAAATAAGAGGAGGGTACATGTTTTTTGAGTTTGGCATAAAAGATTTTATCGATATTCTGCTGGTAGCTTTTGTTTTGTACTATACCTACAAACTGATGAAAGCTTCCGGTTCTATCAAGGTGTTCACCGGAATTCTGGTTTTTATCCTGATTTGGCTGGGGGTGACGCAAGTGCTGGAAATGAAATTGTTGGGCTCTATTTTCGATACGTTGATGAATGTGGGTGTGATTGCGTTGATTGTTCTTTTTCAGGATGAGATACGCCGTTTCCTCTTGACTTTGGGATCTCACCAGCATGTCAGCGCACTGGCTCGTCTTTTTAACGGTTCGAAAAAAGAGGCGTTGAAGCATGACGATATCATGCCGGTGGTAATGGCGTGTTTGAATATGGGGAAGCAAAAAGTCGGTGCATTGATTGTTATAGAGCATAACGTTCCTTTAGACGAAATTGTCCGTACGGGCGAACTGATTGATGCGGCAATCAACCAGCGTTTAATCGAAAATATATTCTTCAAGAATAGTCCGTTGCACGATGGCGCAATGGTAATCAGCAAAAAACGTATCAAGGCAGCGGGGTGTATTCTTCCTGTATCCCATGATTTGGATATACCGAAAGAGCTTGGCTTGCGACATCGCGCAGCAATGGGAATCTCTCAACAGTCGGATGCTCATGCTATTATTGTTTCGGAAGAAACAGGCGGTATCTCCGTAGCCTATCGCGGACAATTTTACCTTCGTCTGAACGCAGAAGAATTGGAAAGTCTGCTGACAAAAGAAAACTGATTTTATAGTGATACACCAATGGTCGAATAACGATGGTCATAAAATGATCATTGGTGTTTTATTTCTAACCCTTTTTGAATGATAATTATCCCCTCTTTGCAGGAAATTGGGGCACCTCTCATCTACCAATTCAATAAATTTCAAGCGGGTAATCTTTATTCCCAGATAAATACATTCATCTTTTCGTCTTTTTTTGAGTTATTAAGATAAGGTGGATTCACTATTGTAATCCAGGAAAATAGTATACGACATTGGAAAAAGTGTATATTTTACTCTTGTTTACTTGTTTCTTATGTATTTTAAAGTGTAAAAAGAACAATTATATCTTGAAATATATCCGTTAGAATAATAAAAATCTTAACTTTGCGATTGATAATCTTAAAGCAATAGATACCATGAGAAAATTATTCCTATTTTTAGTTGTCTTGTTTTTGTCATTTCAGCAAGTCACTTTAGCTGCCATCAAAGAAATGACGAGTACCCCCGATTCGGTTTATCTCTTTTCCTTCGCTACTTCCGGAGACGACGGACGCAGCGGACTTCGTTTTGCCTGGAGCATGGATAAGGAAAACTGGTTTGAAGTCGGTCGGAACTACGGATATCTCCGGTGTGATTACAGTCGCTGGGGATCACAGAAGAAGATGCTCGATCCTTATTTGAAACATTCGCCCGCGGGCGAATGGATATGTACTTGGAAATTGAATGATCATGATGGATATGGTCAGTCCACTTCTAAGGACTTGATAAACTGGACCAGCCAGAAATATCCCCGTACTACTTCGGATTTTGACGGAACAAGAGTGAAAGCCGTAGTTGCCGGAGAGGAGCAGAAAGGAACTATCAACCGGGTAGCGTGGGCTTTGGTAGATGGATTAAATAAGAATTATGACTGGAATCAATATCGGAACTCATTGTATGGAGAGCGTCCGGTGCAGGATGGAGAACGTTTTGCCGGTTTGAAGCCTGTAAAAGCAACGGTTACCGTACAGCCCGAACGTGCCAAAGCCATCAGCGATGTGTTGCTGGGCGCTTTTTTTGAAGACATCAATTATTCGGCAGACGGAGGACTCTATGCAGAGCTGATCCAGAACCGTGATTTCGAATACGACCCTTCAGACAGGGAAGGGGATAAGAACTGGAATAGTACTCATTCCTGGACATTGAAAGGAGATAAAACCACTTTCACCATTACCACTACCGATCCTATTCATGCCAATAATCCGCATTATGCTGTATTGAATGTAGAACGACCGGGAGCCACGTTAGAAAATACAGGCTTTGATGGTATCGCGCTGAATGTCGGAGAGAAATATGACTTTTCCATATTCGCGAGAGTTCCGCAGGGGCAATCAAACAAATTGCAGGTTCGTTTGGTAGATGGAGAAGGAGTTGTATGTGGAGAGGCTTCTCTGACTGTCTCTTCCCGCCAATGGAAAACGTATAAAGCAGTGATTACTGCCAAAGCAACCGCAGATACTCGCCTCGAAATCATTCCCCAATCTGCTGGAGAGTTGAATCTGGATATGATTTCCCTGTTTCCGCAGCATACATTTAAAGGACGTAAGAACGGACTCCGCAAGGATCTGGCTCAAGTGTTAGCTGACATTCATCCCCGTTTCATCCGTTTTCCCGGTGGCTGTGTGGCTCATGGTGATGGTCTGAAGAATATCTATCAATGGAAAAACACAATCGGTCCGTTAGAAGCAAGAAAGGCGCAACGAAACCTTTGGGGATATCATCAAAGCATGGGACTGGGATATTTTGAATATTTCCAATTCTGCGAAGATATTGGCGCGGAACCGCTTCCGGTATTGGCAGCCGGTGTTCCTTGCCAAAACTCTGCCTGTCACGGTGACTTGAGAGGCGGACAGCAAGGCGGTATCCCAATGAGCGAAATGGGTGCTTATATTCAGGATATTCTTGATCTGATAGAGTGGGCAAACGGCGATGCTAAGAAGACAAAGTGGGGAAAGGTACGTGCCGAAGCAGGCCATCCGAAACCTTTCAACCTGAAATACATTGGTATCGGAAATGAAGATCTCATCACCGATATCTTCGAAGAACGTTTTACAATGATATTTAATGCCATCAAAGAAAAATATCCTGAAATGATCGTTGTAGGTACGGTAGGACCGTTCAATGAAGGTACAGACTACGTAGAAGGATGGAAACTTGCCGACAAACTGGGTGTACCGATGGTGGACGAACATTATTATCAGACTCCGGGATGGTTCCTGAACAATCAGGACTTCTATGATAAATACGACCGTTCGAAAAAGACAAAAGTATACCTGGGCGAATATGCGACTCATATCCCGGGACGAAAAGCGAATATCGAAACTGCACTGACGGAAGCCCTTTATCTTGCTGCCCTGGAACGCAATGGAGACGTTGTACACATGACTTCCTATGCTCCTCTTCTCGCCAAAGAAGGACATACCCAATGGAATCCGGATTTGATTTACTTCAATAACCGGGAGGTGAAACCTACCACCGGATATTATGTGCAGAAACTCTACGGACAGAACGCCGGGAACGAATATCTGCCGTCGAAGATCACTTTGGATAATAAAGACGATAAAGTGCAGAAACGTTTTGCTTCTTCCATTGTCCGCGATTCGGCAAGTGGAGATGTGATTGTGAAGTTGGTCAATTTACTTCCTGTAGAGGTGAATACCCATGTCGACCTTTCCGGAATCGGTGCGATACAGCCTTCTGCAAAGAGAACCGTACTGACCGGCAAACCGGCAGATACTCCGCTACCTGTTGAAGATACAGTGGAAGTGGCAGAACAGTTTGATTGCCAATTGCCTGCCTACTCTTTTACGGTGATCCGGATAAAAAAGGCAAATGAGAAATAACAGGAGATAAATGAAGAACATAATGACATGAATAATATAAAGAAGATAATAAGCACTCTGCTGGCTGGTTGCTGTCTGACTTCGCTGATGGCACAAGACGTGGTCGTGAAAGGACCGGATGAAAAACTGCAATTGGTTGTCTTTACTTCCCCTACCGAAAAGCCAAGTTATTCCATTACCTATAATGGGAAAACCATGCTGGAGAAATCGCCTTTGGGTATGAACACGAATATCGGTGACTTTGCTAAAGGAATGAAACTGACAGGGCATGCGGTCACCCCCATTGATACTGTCTATCGTCAGGATCGTATTAAAACCTCACAAGTGCATTATCAGGCAAACGAGCTGAACTGTCATTTTGAGAATCCGAAAGGACAGAAAATAGATGTTGTCTTTCGTGTCAGCAACAATGATGTAGCTTTCTGTTATACCCTGCCGCGTCAGGATGGAAAAGGAAGTGTAACGGTGACTGCTGAAGAAACCGGCTTCCGTTTCCCGCAACAGACTACTACTTTCTTGTGTCCGCAAAGCGATGCCATGATAGGATGGAAGCGTACAAAACCCAGTTATGAGGAAGAATACAAGGCAGATGCTTCGATGAGCGACCGTTCTCAATACGGGCATGGTTACACATTCCCTTGCCTGTTCCGTATTGGTGACGATGGTTGGGTGCTGGTCAGCGAGACAGGAGTGGACAGTCGATATTGCGGCTCACGTTTAAGCGATGTGAGCGAAGGTAATCTGTATACGGTTGCTTTCCCGATGGCAGAAGAAAATAACGGCAACGGAACGATTGCTCCGGCATTTGCCTTGCCGGGAGCTACTCCCTGGCGTACTATCACTGTCGGCGAGACTTTGAAACCGATTGTAGAAACAACTGTTGCGTGGGATGTCGTGCGTCCTCTTTATGAAACAAAATATGACTACCGTTTCGGACGCGGCACATGGAGCTGGATTCTTTGGCAGGATGGTAGTATCAACTATGACGATCAGGTGCGATATATTGATTTTGCTGCGGCAATGGGATATGAGTATGCGTTGATTGATAACTGGTGGGATACGAACATCGGTCGCGACCGCATAAAGTCTTTGGTAGAATACGCACGTAGTAAAGGGGTGGAACTCTTCTTATGGTATAGCTCTTCCGGGTATTGGAATGATATTGAGCAAGGACCGGTTAATCACATGGACAACGCCATTATCCGCAAACGGGAGATGAAATGGTTGCAGAGCCTCGGAGTAAAAGGCATCAAAGTCGATTTCTTTGGTGGCGACAAACAAGAGACGATGCGCCTGTATGAAGATATCTTGAGTGATGCCGACGACCACGGTCTGATGGTGATTTTCCACGGTTGTACGATTCCTCGCGGATGGGAACGCATGTACCCGAATTATGTAGGTAGTGAAGCCGTACTGGCATCGGAGAATATGATATTCAACCAACATTTCTGCGACGAAGAAGCCTTCAATGCTTGCCTACATCCGTTTATCCGCAATACGGTGGGTAGCATGGAATTTGGCGGCTGTTTCCTGAACAAACGGCTGAATCGCAACAATGACGGAGGAACTACGCGTCGCACTACTGATATATTCCAACTGGCCACTACCGTATTATTCCAGAATCCGGTACAAAACTTTGCGCTTGCTCCCAACAACCTGAAAGATGTTTCTCCTGTTTGTATGGACTATATGAAAGCAGTTCCTACCACTTGGGACGAAACACGCTTCATTGATGGATATCCTGGGAAATATGTCGTGTTGGCACGTCGTCACAATGATACTTGGTATCTGGCTGCTGTGAATGCAGGAAAAGAAACGTTGAAGTTGAAACTGGATTTAGAGATGTTTGCCGGAAAAACGGTTACCCTGTATAAGGATGATAAGAAAGGAGAGCCACAGCTAGTGCCGTTGAAAGTAAAAGAGAACGGTAAAGTACAGTTGGAGATTCTTCCGCAGGGAGGTGCTGTATTGGTAAACAAATAGATGATATCTCTACCGTTTGTTGTGGATCATGTGGCAATGATTGTTCGGTAAAAGTTTGATAGAATCAATATTTATAGCATAATTTATGTAGCACTTTTTATGCTACACAAATTGTGCTATGAATAATAGCTTGAATATGAACAATATATACTGCTTCCTTTATTCTTTGGATGAAACCATATTTGAGAAATGTTTCGTGGATATAATTTATTCAGTTGTGATTGCAGACATTGCCTTACGCTGGTATACTAAAATAATCATATTCAAGAAAAGACCCTTCACCTTTCACAATGCCCTGTTCATCGGCATTAGCGGGTGAAGGGCTGGCTTTCACCTTCCTTTCACCTTTCTACCCTAGCTTTTACAGCTTGTCTAGTCTGCTAAATCTTTTATCTATAGCTGGCAGGAGAAGTATTAACAGATAGCTTCCAGACTATTATAGGAAAACTTCTTTTCTATAAGGGATAAACTTCCTTTGTATAGGACCTAAACTTTTTTTGCATTATAAGAAAACTATAAATGCAAGCTTTGATTATATAAATGAAACTTTTATTTATATAATTGCAAGTTTTGTTTTTATAAACGCAACTTGCAATTATAGATTGCATTTAATGAAAAGTAAGTTTACATACTGATAATAGTAAGTTTACCTATAATCAAAAGAAAGTTTGTTGTTAATGAAAGAGAGGGCAGTTAGTAATGAATAAGGAAGCAGGTCAGGTATGTCTTCAGAAGCATAGATAGCGAAGTGTCATATAGGATTAGGACACCGGACTATCAGAAAAGCATTTATATAAATGACCTGCTCAACTCCTAGGTGGTGTAATTCGTGTCTTAATTCATCATCAAGCTCATATATGGCTTTAACGGCTGGAGTATTCTATCGGTTAGTTCGCTAGTATTCATCTGTATATGCGCACCGGGCAGTCGCTCGGTACTATACATGCACTTCCCTTTACACAGATAATAATAACCGTTATTTACCGACAGTTGTTTATCCGACAATTCCAGCTGCACTTCATCTTCGGGGAAAGCCGCGGCATAGATTTGCAGCACTTCTTTGGCATTGATGATACGTGCCATGCCCAGCGGATGTTGAGGCTGTTGGTCTTCGGGAGGCAAAAGTTGAACCATGCACTTATATCCGGTGTGTTGCCTGATAGCATGCAATAGGCTATATTCCACATCTTTATCTTCAGCGCAAAGCTCATTGATAATGATATGTTTGTCTCCTTTATATATAATAGTCACTCCCTTGATTTCGTTTTCTTGCCTGGCTACAAATAAGTATCCTCCGCTGATGGTAAGATCAGTCATAATAACCTGAAAGTCTTCCGGCGTGTGCTGAATACAGCAAGCCCGTTCGGAAAGCTTCTTATTCAAATAAGAATAGATCTCCTCCTGAAACTCTGATACCACACCGACTGCTATCTCTTTAGCAGGAATAAACTCCGGCAAAACGATCTCTTTGGTTGAATACTTGAATACGGAAGCATATCCCATTCGGGCATAATAATCGAACAACCAGGGCTCTGCCGGTATCAATGTACTGAAATGTACTCCATTCCGCAGCATCCGGGCGAAAGACTGTGATAAAAGCTCTCGCATGACCCCTTTGCTTCGGAAATCGGGATGCGTACAGGCTCCTGAAATATAGGAAGTCTGCACTGTTTTCCCGCCGAAAGTCATCGGATAAGGAAGCATCTGAAGCGCAGAGATTACCTCGTCGCCACTTTGGATGGCGACATTCACCTCTGTTTTATAACGCAGTTTGAAGTACATTTCAACGAATGCTTCACTATCGTCAAAGCAGATTTTCCACAATGCTTTTACTTGCTCCTTTGTCATTATATTTATGATGGATTTACCATTTAACCATATTCATGGGATGCTCTTTGAGGCAAGCCATATATTTTTCCAGAATCGTCGCCGGCTGGTAAGACAGTTTGGCTTTGCGCAAACCTTCGATGCCTAAATCCTCTTCCCGGTTGATATAGATATATTGTTCGGGAATCCGGTTGGCAAATTCATAATTAATCATGGCATACGCACCTTCAATACTGGTATCCGCTTTCTCTACATGCACGCCGAACGTTTCATGATTGATAGGCATACCGAATGTAAATGCGACAATTTTACCGTTTACATGAAGAATACCTCCTGTCAGTCCGAGTGCCTCGAAGTTGTGGAGAGCATAAATTAGGGCGCGACGTTCGTTGCCTGTTCCCTCCTGTTGGTCACAGTTATTTACTTTACACCACTCTGTTTCCAGATCCAGACATTCCTGAATACGGTCCGGGGTAATCGGTGTGTATTCGTAATCCGGATAAGTGTTGCGGAACCGGTTGATATGATTTCTTTTCGCCTGGAATTTCTTCCCTTTTAGCGTAGAAAGATCACTTCTCAAATAAATATAATCCGCATAGTCGCGGTCTTCTGAGAAAGTGAACTGTTCCGGAAGGATGGCTTCAAGATCGGCGCGCATACTGCTGCACACTCCCAGCATACAGAAATGCTGGTTCTCTTTGCGGGCATCTTCTATCAGCTCCCACAATACTGCTTTCAAATCTCCTGTACCTACGGGCATCATGTAAGCGAGTTGATCTCCTGCCCAGAATTTGAATACCAGGAAGTTGCCGACTACTGCAAATTTAGTGTTATATATGAATCTCCAACTGCAAAGATTGGAGAATGAAAGATCACAATTACGGCGATTGCTTTTCATCGTGAATGAGGTGATTGTGTCTTTGTCTGCTAACGTGATATCTTTAAATGGAATCATAAAATTGCTTTTTGCGTTTAACTCTTTATATAACGGTAAATCAAGAGATTTTGTTTTACAAGACACTTAATTGTTTTTACAAAATACCTAATAATCGAAGGATCGTAGGTGTGAGTAGTGCAGTGAAAATTCCATTCAGAGTCAGACCCAGGCTGGCGTATGCTCCATATTTGCTGCTGATGTCCATTGCGGTGGAAGTTCCGACAGCATGAGCGGCTGTTCCCATCGAAAGCCCTTGGGCGATCGGACTGCCTACGCGCATGATTTTCATGGTCTTAAATCCACAGATTGCTCCTAATAAGCCTACCGCCACAACAACTGCCGCCGTCAGCGACGGAATACCGCCAATGGCTTTGGTTACTTCCATCGCAATCGGAGTCGTAACCGATTTGGGAGCCAGAGACAGGATCACTTCTTGGGAAGCTCCCATGAACTTCGCAATCAGCACTACTGAAATAACTCCGACAATACACCCTGCCAGTTGAGACAGAAGGATAGGCAATAATTGCTTTCTTATCATCTCCAATTGAAGATATAAAGGTACGCCTAAAGCGACAACAGCCGGGCGGAGCCAGAATTCGATCAGATGTCCTCCTTTATTATAGGTCTCGTATGAGATATTTGTCATTTTAAGGAAGATGATTAATAGGGCGATGGTCAGCAATATAGGATTTAATAATACCAGTCCTGTTTTCTTCTGAAGCAATTTGGCAAAGAAGAAAATCCCGAAGGTGATAGCCAACAGGAAGAAATTGTTCTCTAAGAAGCTCATTTGTCTTTATTTGTTAAGTTGATTTTACGGACAATCTGATGCACCCATCCCGTAACGACAAGTACAAGCGCGGTGCTGACAATGGTCGCTGTCACTATCGGCCAGAACTCTGCCGCAATAACGTCAAAATACAGCATAAGTGCCACACCGGGCGGAACGAAAAAGAATCCTAAGTTGGCAACCAGAAAGTCGGACAATCCCTGTACCCAGTGTAGCTTAATCCAACCTAATTTTAAAAAGAGGGTGAGCAGCAGCATACCGATGATGCTGGAGGGGAGCTTGATACCCGTAAGATAAACGATTAATTCACCCAAAGCCAAACAGCCAAATAAAATGGCGCACTGACGTATCATATACTAATAACCTATTGATTTTGTTTTGAAAACAGTGCAAAGGTATGAAAAATAGAAGTACAGTGTTAAATATTATAATATTTTAGACTTGGGAGAGAAAAATAGCCGAATTTGTAATGTGGATATTGCAAAATTGAGTATTTTTGCACCGCAAATTACAACTTGTAATGAGGTTTTATAATAATATTCAATATATCTATGCTCAATTTAATCAACCAAATCGTGGCGCGTGCGAAAGCGAATCGCCAACGTATTGTTCTTCCGGAAGGAACTGAAGAACGCACATTGAAAGCTGCCAATATGATTTTGACAGACGAAGTAGCTGATCTAATTTTACTGGGTAAACCGGCAGAAATTAATGAACTTGCTGCAAAATGGGGATTGGGAAACATCAGTAAAGCTACTATCATTGATCCTGAAACTTCTCCGAAACACGAAGAATATGCGCAGTTGTTGTGTGAACTTCGTAAAAAGAAGGGGATGACTATCGAAGAAGCCCGCAAATTAACGAATGATCCTTTATTCTTTGGTTGTTTAATGATGAAGAACGGTGACGCTGACGGTCAGTTGGCTGGTGCCCGCAACACTACTGGTAATGTACTGCGTCCTGCTTTGCAGATTATCAAGACTGCTCCGGGAATCACTTGCGTATCTGGTGCTATGTTGCTCCTGACTCATGCTCCCGAATATGGAAAGAATGGAGTTTTGGTCATGGGTGATGTTGCCGTAACTCCGGTTCCTGATGCTAACCAATTGGCGCAGATTGCAGTTTGTACAGCGCAGACAGCCAAGGCGGTTGCCGGTATCGAAAATCCGAAAGTAGCTATGTTGAGTTTCTCTACCAAAGGCTCTGCTAAACATGAAGTGGTGGACAAAGTAGTAGAAGCAACTAAAATAGCTAAGGAAATGGCTCCTACTCTTGATTTGGACGGTGAATTGCAGGCAGATGCGGCTCTTGTTCCTGAAGTAGGTAAAAGCAAAGCGCCGGGTTCGGAGGTAGCCGGACAGGCAAATGTACTGATCGTTCCGAGCCTGGAAGTAGGTAACATCTCTTATAAGCTGGTTCAACGTTTGGGACATGCTGATGCTATCGGTCCGATCCTTCAGGGTATCGCTTGCCCAGTAAACGATTTGTCTCGTGGTTGCTCTGTGGAAGATGTATATCGTATGATTGCTATCACGGCTAATCAGGCTATTGCTGCAAAGGCAAATAAATAAGTATTAGGTATCAAGTAGTAAGTATTAAATTGACAACGAAATGAAAGTTCTGGTATTGAACTGCGGAAGTTCATCTATTAAATATAAATTGTTCGATATGACCAGCAAAGAAGTGATTGCACAAGGTGGTATCGAAAAAATCGGTCTGAAAGGATCTTTCTTGAAACTGACTTTGCCGAACGGTGAAAAGAAAATTCTGGAAAAAGATATTCCTGAACATACAGTAGGAGTAGAGTTTATCCTGAATACATTGATTCACCCCGAATATGGCGCTATCAAATCTTTGGATGAAATCAATGCCGTAGGTCACCGTATGGTGCACGGAGGAGAGCGTTTCAGCGAATCTGTATTGTTGAATAAGGAGGTATTGGAAGCCTTTACAGCTTGCAATGATCTGGCTCCGTTGCACAATCCGGCTAACTTGAAAGGTGTGAATGCAGTTTCTGCTATTCTTCCTAACATTCCGCAAGTAGGTGTATTTGATACGGCTTTTCATCAGACTATGCCGGATTATGCTTTCATGTATGCTATCCCTTATGAATTGTATGAAAAGTATGGCGTGCGTCGTTATGGCTTCCACGGAACATCTCATCGTTACGTGTCCAAACGTGTATGCGAATTCCTGGGTGTAAATCCGGTAGGAAAGAAAATCATCACTTGTCATATTGGTAACGGTGGTTCTATTGCCGCTATCAAAGATGGTAAATGTATAGATACTACTATGGGATTGACTCCATTGGAAGGCTTGATGATGGGTACTCGCAGCGGTGACATTGATGCCGGTGCAGTGACATTTATCATGGAAAAAGAAGGCTTGAATACTACGGGTGTTTCCAACCTGTTGAACAAGAAGAGCGGTGTACTCGGTATTTCAGGTGTATCAAGCGATATGCGCGAACTCTTGGCTGCTTGTGCGGCTGGCAATGAGAAAGCTATCCTTGCAGAGAAGATGTACTATTACCGTATCAAGAAATACATCGGAGCTTATGCTGCTGCATTGGGCGGTGTAGATATCATCCTGTTTACTGGTGGTGTGGGTGAAAATCAGATGGAATGTCGCCGTGAAGTTTGTAAGGATATGGAATTCATGGGCATTGAGCTTGACAACGAAGTGAATGCTAAGATTCACGGTGAGGAAGCAATTATTTCTACTCCTGCTTCTAAAGTGAAAGTGGTAGTGATTCCGACAGACGAAGAACTGTTGATTGCATCCGATACAATGGATATTCTGAAGAAGTAACAGATTTACTGATTAATAAATAAAAAAGATGGATTCAATTTCGAGTCCATCTTTTTTTATGAAGTCATCAAACAGTTATAGCCATCTGAATGTAACTGTTGACAGATTATCTTATGAGTGATATGATTGCTTTAGACAATGATAAGCTCAATGCCCATTTCTTCAATCGCTTGCGCCATTGACTGGGAAATGCCGGAGTCTGTGATTATCATATCGATGCAGTCTAAACTACAGATTTTACCGAATCCACGTCGCCCGAATTTGGAAGAATCTGCTAGGATGATAGTACGCAATGACGCCTCTATCATTTTCTTGTTGAGGACAGCTTCTTCAATATTAGAGTTCGTGATTCCATATTCCAGGTCGATACCGTCTACTCCTAAAAAGAGTTTTGAACAAGTGATTTGTTCAAAGAATAAAGAAGTGTAGTCGCCAATGACGGAAAAAGAATTCTTCCGTACGATTCCCCCGAGCTGGATTACTTCGATATTATTAATGGTATTTAATAATAAGGAGGTTTTCAGAGAAGCTGTAACTACAGTTAGGTGGTTGATGGGAGTGATATGCTCGGCAAACGTATGTACGGTAGAGCCGGAAGCAATGATAATAGAATCGTTTTCTTCTATTAATTTAGCTGCGGCAGTAGCGATTCTTTTCTTTTCTTCTTTTCGAAGCTTTTCTTTTTCGTGCACATCAATATCTGATGTTAATGGGTTGACCGGACTTGCACTTCCATGAGTACGGTAGAGAAGTTTTTTTTCTTCCAGATGTTTTAAATCTTTTCGGATTGTTACAGGAGTAACTTCCAGTTCTTTAGCGATTTCATTTACTTTGATGAAACCGTTTTTCGCTAAACTTTCAAGAATATACTTATGTCTTTCAGCAATACTTGTCATAATTCCCAATTTTTATCACAAAGATAAACTAAATATTAATATGTGGCAAATAAAAAGATGAAAAGTTTCATTCTATGATATAAAGCTTCCGTTTTATATGTAAAATAGTTAGCTAACGAAAAATAATTTGCTTTTTGTATTGGATGGTATTTCTTTTTATGTATTTTTGCAGTGCTGATTTATAAATAAGGAAAGAAAACGAAATATTTATAAGGAATGAAACGAAGTGATTTGCTTGAGAGGATGCTCAATTGGAAATGTGAATGTGATATCTTGGTAATCGGTGGTGGGGCTACCGGATTAGGGGCTGCAGTGGACGCAGCCTCCAGAGGGTACAGAGTTATTCTATTGGAACAGCATGATTTTGCTAAGGGTACTTCTTGCCGCAGTACGAAGCTGGTACATGGAGGAGTCCGGTATCTGGCGCAGGGAGATGTCTCTATGGTAGTTGAAGCATTACATGAACGTGGGCGTATGAGACTCAATGCTCCTCATTTGGTGAAAGATATGCGTTTTATAATCGGTAATTACCGCTGGTGGGAAAAGCCTTTTTATGCGGTGGGGCTGACTTGTTATGATTTACTGGCAGGACGCAAAGCATTGGGACGTTCGTTGCCGATGTTAAAACGTTCTGTATTAAAAGAAATACCTTCTTTAAAGCATGAAGGATTGAGAGGCGGAGTGGTATATCATGACGGACAGTTTGATGATTCGCGCATGGCTATAACGCTGGCACTGACCGCTATTGATAAAGGTGGCGTGTGCTTGAATTATATGAAGGTGAATTGTTTGCTGAAAGATGCCGCCGGAAAAATAAATGGGGTGCATGCTGTCGACACACTTGACGGGAAAGAATATCAGATCAAAACGAAAGTAGTAGTGAATGCTACCGGAGTCTTTGTGGACGATGTGATGAAGATGGATGAATGTGATACGCGGAAGAAGGTACGTCCCAGCCAGGGAGTACATTTGGTAGTTGATAGTAAATTCCTGGGTGGTCGTTCGGCACTAATGATACCTAAAACGAAAGATGGACGCGTTCTTTTTGGAGTGCCCTGGCACGGCAAAGTGGTGCTTGGCACCACGGATACCCCTCTGAATGAAGCTTCTTTGGAACCGAGAGCATTGGAAGAAGAAGTTGATTTCATTTTAGATCAGGCGGGTCAGTATCTCGACCGCAAACCGACCCGTGCCGATGTGCTTTCGATTTTTGCCGGTTTGCGTCCTTTGGCTGCGCCAACGCATGCTGATTCGAAGAAAACGAAAGAGATTTCACGGAATCATAAAATCTATCGTTCGAAATCGGGGCTTTTGACAATTACCGGAGGGAAGTGGACTACTTATCGTGCAATGGCTGAAGATGTCATCAATCAGGCCATCGTGATAGGAGGGCTGTCTCCTGCGGAATGTGTGACAAAGAATTTGAGGGTTCATGGATATACAACAGAGCAATTTGATGAGAATGATTGGAATTATGTGTATGGCAGCGACGCGGGCAAAATACAAAAGATGATAGAAAAAGAACCTTCTTTTGCCGAAAAGTTGTATGAAGGTTATACTTTTACAGCGGCGCATGTTGTGTGGGCGGTTCGTGAGGAGTTTGCGCAGAATATAGAAGATGTGTTGGCCCGCCGGGTGAGGATGCTGTTTCTGGATGCCCGTGCTGCTCTTAAAATAGCTCCGAAAGTGGCATCGGTATTAGCGGCGGAACTGGGAAAGGACAAGTCTTGGGAGCAGGCGCAGATAGCCGAATTTAACCAATTGGCAAGAGGATATATCTTGAATTAGAAGAAAAAATACTTGAATTGTTGTTTGTAAATAAATGCTTATGAAAAGTTGTATGGTTTTGCAGAGAGGACTCGTAGCCTCATTGATGTTTCTTCTGTTGTCAGGGATACAGTCTGTGTCGGCGCAGGGAAAACTACATCTGTTAAAGTTTGATGATGTCACACAATTGAGAGACTTCTTTAAGTATGCGGAAAATGGCTCAATCATTATAAGCGGACATCGCGGTGGATACGAAGAAGGATATTCGGAAAATAGCATCGAAGGTTTGGAAAATGTGTTGAAGCAGATGCCGGCTTTCTTCGAAATCGATCCTCGTCTGACAAAAGATAGCGTGATTGTATTGATGCATGATGCTACTTTGGATCGTACAACTACAGGAACGGGAAGAGTTTGCGATCATACCTGGAAAGAGTTGCAGAAGCTTCGTCTGAAAGACCATTCGGGAAAAGTGACCGACTGCAAGATTCCTACTTTGGAAGAAGTGATCAAATGGAGCAGAGGTAAAACGATTATCAACCTGGATAAGAAAGATGTGCCGCTGGCTATGATTGCGGCTTTAATCAAAAAACATAAGGCGGAGCGACATGTGATGCTGACTGTGCATACCGGTGCTCAAGCCAGATACTATTATGACCGTTTCCCGACGATTATGATGTCCGCTTTCGCCCGTAATATGAAAGAGTTTGAGGACTTGTCGATATCAGGTGTGCCATGGGAAAATATGATCGCTTATGTAGGGCATAGTATAACACCCGAAAATAAGAAAATCGTTGAAATGCTGCATGCTCGTGGCGTACGTTGTATGATTAGCGTGGCACCTACGCACGACAGGTTGCCTTCGAAAGAAAAACGGGCTTTGAAATATAAAGAAGAGATAGATAAGAAACCGGATATTATAGAATCTGATATACCGACAGAAGTATGGACAGTTTTGCAATCTCGATAGATTGTTGCCCTGATATGGTGCAACGTCTGTTTACTATCGTAAAGGAAAATCCGGTTAGTGAACTAACAATTAATACTGTGAAAATGTCAAAAGTAGAACAAGCATTGAAAGCTGCGAATGAGACACGTGCTCTTCGTATAGGAAGCGGCATATTAAATGACGTAGCCGGACTGTTTAAGGAACAGTTTGCAGGAAGAAAGGCCGTAGTGGTAGCTGATGTAACCACCTATCGTGTTGCCGGCGAAAGAGTAGAGAAAGAGTTGCGTAATGCGAATATAGAATTATTGCCATCTTTTATTTTCACTGATTCCGGCTTGTATGCGGAATATTCGTATGTTGACCGTCTGGTGGAATCGTTGAAAGTGCATGACGCTATTCCGGTAGCTGTCGGCTCCGGTACGATCAATGATTTAACGAAGTTAGCTTCTCATCTGGTCGGAAGAAGATATATGTGTGTGGCAACTGCCGCTTCCATGGATGGATATACTGCATTCGGTGCTTCCATTACTGCCAATGGCGCTAAACAGACTTTTAGCTGTCCGGCTCCGCAAGCTGTATTGGCTGACATTGAAATCATAAAGAAAGCTCCCAAGCCGATGACAGCATCAGGATATGCCGACTTGTTTGCCAAAGTGACGGCTGGTGCCGATTGGATTCTTGCCGATTGGATGGGCGTGGAAGATATTGATGAAAAGGCATGGTCGATTGTGCAGGACGGATTGCATGATGCGTTGTCGAATCCTGAAGGCGCAGTGGCGGGAGACGAAAAAGCGGTGTCGCAGCTTATTGAAGGATTGATGCTGGGAGGTTTTGCCATGCAATGGTCTAAATCGAGTCGTCCGGCTTCGGGGGCGGAACATCAGTTCAGCCATCTTTGGAATATGGAACATCATTTAAATCAGGGTGAGCATGTTTCTCATGGCTTTCAGGTGAGTATAGGTATGTTGGCTGTAACGGCATTTTATGAACAAGTGTTGAACACCCCATTAGAGAAACTGGACGTGGAAGCGTGCTGTGCGGCATGGCCCGAACCGGAAATAGCCGATAAGGTAGCTCTTGATATGTTTGCCGGTACTGATTTTCCTACTATCGGCCTGCAGGAGACGAAAGCGAAATATGTGACACGCGAGCAATTGGCTATTCAGTTGCGGCAGTTGAAAGAATACTGGCCTGAAATTCGTGAACGTTTGTCCAAACAGTTGGTTCCTTACAAAGAAGTGAAACAATCCTTGCGGCAGGTAGGCGCTCCTGTAGAACCGGAACAAATCGGCATTACACGGAAACGTCTGCGTGAAACGTTTGTTCGTGCACAATTTATCCGTCGTCGTTTTACTGTCCTCGATTTAGCTGTACGGACAGGATATATGGAACAGTGGCTGGATGGATTGTTTGGTAAAGGTAAAATATGGGAAATAACAGATTAATCACGACAGGAATGGAACTACAAGGAATGGCGCCCGAAGTGGCAAAGAAATTTAAATACTGGCAGACACGGACGATCATAGCAAGTATGATAGGCTATGCTCTATTCTATTTTGTTCGTAAAAACTTGAGTATTGCAATGCCTGCCATGCAGGATGATTTGGGAATAACCAAGGGAGACCTGGGATTATTTCTGACCTTACACGGATTATTGTACGGAGTTTCCAAGTTTGCCAACGGTTTTGTTGGCGACCGTGTGAACGCCCGCTATTTTATGGTGACAGGTTTGGTGCTCTCTGCAGCATGTAATATTTGGTTTGGGTTTAGTTCTGCTGTGGTGATGTTTGGCGTTGTGTGGATGCTGAACGGATGGTTTCAGGGAATGGGATTTCCCCCTTGTGCCCGTTTATTGACGCATTGGATTCCTCCTACACAGTTGGCAACAAAGATGTCGGTGTGGAATACCTCACATTCTGTTGGCGCAGGTCTGGTGGTGATTGTTTGCGGATATATTGTCAGTCTCGGATGGCGCTGGTGCTTTTGGTTTCCTTCTATTATAGCCTTGGTGGGTGCAGTCGGTATGTGGTTTGCTTTGCGCGATACGCCTCGCTCGGTAGGTCTTCCGGAGTTGAACTCAAAAACGGGTGCAGAAGAAAAAGAAGATACTTCTGCCGAGTTTAAGCAATTTGTGCGTAAGAATGTCTTTGGAAATCCGGCGATTTGGGTACTGGCTATTGCCAACTTTTTTGTGTATATCGTGCGCTATGCTGTACTTGACTGGGGACCGACTCTTTTGGGAGAGTGGAAGGGAGTTTCTATTCATCATGCAGGTTGGATGGTGGCAGCCTTTGAAATATCCGGAATTATAGGTATGCTGGTAGCCGGTTGGGCAACCGATCGTTTCTTTGGTGGGCGTGGTCCGCGCGTTTGTGTGATTTGTATGGCACTGGCTACGGTGTTCGTTGCTTTATTCTGGGGAATATCCCAACCTCCCATGTGGCTTGCTACGCTTTTATTGGGAGCCGCGGGATTCTGTATTTATGGTCCGCAAGCTTTGGTAGGTATTGCTGCGGCTAATATAGCCACAAAGAAAGCAGCCGCTACGGCAGTCGGATTCACAGGATTGTTTGGATATGTCAGTACGTTGGTTTCCGGTTGGGGATTAGGATTGTTAGCTCAACATTATGGTTGGGATATTGCAGTGGGTGCATTAATCCTGATTGCTATAATGGGAACTTTGATATTTATGGCCGCATGGTCGGCAAAAGCGAATGGGTATGATAATGATTAATGAGGTAGAACATAAATTGAACGCGGAACTTATGGATCGTATTCGCCGGATCAAGCATATTGCTTTGGACATGGATGGAACGATTTATAACGGAAACACGTTATTCCCTTTTACGATTGCTTTCCTGGATAAAATGAAAGAATTGGGAATTGGCTACTCGTTTCTGACGAATAATCCTTCCAAAAGCACGAACGATTATCTTCGACACTTGTCTGGCATGGGAATTAAAGCAGTGAAAGATGAATTTTATACATCGGCTCAGGCGACCATAGATTACATACGTGTACACCATCCGGAGTGTAAACGGCTTTTCTTGTTGGGTACTCCCAGCATGATAAAAGAGTTTGAGGAAGCCGGATTCGAGTCTACTGACGACAATGCTGATGATGAACCGGACGCAGTGGTTGTCAGCTTCGACATGTCGCTTGTTTACTCGCGTTTATGTCGTGCTGCGTGGTGGATTAATCAGAAGAAACTCTATATTGCCACTAATCCGGATCGTGTGTGTCCTACGGATAAGCCTTTGGTATTGGTGGATTGTGGCTCTATTTGCTCCAGTTTGGAGTATGCCACGGGGCGGGAACCGGATGTTGTGATTGGAAAGCCCGATCCGCGAATGTTGAACGGAATAATGGAACGCCATAACTTGCGTGCAGATCAGGTAGCTATGGTGGGCGATCGTATTTATACCGACATATTGATGGCGCAGAAAGCAAAAGCTTTGGGAGTGCTGGTACTTTCCGGTGAAACGACGTATGAAACAGCTATTGCTGTCCATCCCAATCCGGACTTGATTCTGCGTGATTTGGCAGAGCTTCAGCAAATGCTTCTATTGGCTCACGAAATAGATTAGATTGGTGCATGAAAATGCAATAGTATATTTATTTTTAGTGTTTTTGATAGGTATGATGTTACGGACAGTTCTACTGTCCGTAACATTTTTTTTTGATAAAGAAGATTGCATTTTGTAGTCAGAAAGCTATTGTCAGGGAAATCTATTTTCTCAACTATACTCACCCCTATGAGAAAAAATACTCATCGCTATGAGAACTTTTTCTCATTATAATGAGTATTTTTTCTCATAAGGGTGAGAATGACTCTTTGCCAGAATAGGATAAAACTGCGTTTTTTTGTTTGAATCGTACAGATTAAAGTCGGATAATTCTGTCAGCGAATTAAATCATTTACTCTTCCAACGTGTTTTCGGGCATTCTGCTTTGCTTCTCTTCGAGAGAGCGTGGGGCGGGGATGATGTTATATATGTTTTATTGCTTTGCCATGCCAAGCAGTGTCGAAGCATTCCTTTTTCCATTCACAGGAAATGAGATGCTTCGACAGCCTCAGCATGACAAAGTGAAATTAGTCATGATTGTGGAGACAGGCGTTATTTGTTATAACGGATAGCAAAGTAATTCATGGAGCTATGTGCATTGCCTTGTACTGAGATTGTGGCTCCTGCATCTATCCAGGAGCTTCCATTACTAGCCTTGTTATTTTCCGGCATCAGACGGATGTATACGTTCTCTTTACCTAACAAATTCAATGGAAGCTCTACGTCAATGGCTTTATAACCAGGGCACTGGGATATTAATGTATTAGCCCATACTACCATGTCCGGTATCGTATAAGAAGTGATATAGTGCCAATCATTGTCATTATCCATATCACCGCTAAACGACCATTCGGCTTTCCAGAAACGGGGCTTGCTGACTGCGGTACCACCTTGGTTGCTGACGCTGAGTTGCATAGAGAGATGATCGCTAGTAATGTTTTGGGTGGAGAAATTGATCACCCAAGCGTAACCGCGATTGTGTTCCTCATCCCACCAATAAGGATTAGACCAAGCCAGCCAAGCATTGCCATCGACATTCCCTTTACCGTCAGTATTGACATTGGTGTAATTTCTCAAGTAGTCAGTTCCGTTTTCCAGAATGATACCAAATCCGTTCTCATTGCCTTTGTGGATTCCAAAGATATTTGATGCGGCGGTACTACTGCCGATAGGTCCAAGGTAGGCATAGTCATTAATACCATTTCCACGCAGACCGTTACCAATCTGATGTTTGGTATATGTGTGGCGGAGACGACCGTTATCGCCATAGGTGGAAGGGATCGAACCGTCTTCTTTGCGGATACCTTTCGTGTCGATATAGCGGAATTCGGTAATCAGTCCCGAGAAACTGTTTTTAAAATCATCAGCCATTTTGAAATCCGATTTCGACATGTGACGGATTTGGTAACGGCCGATTTCGCCTGCTTTCTCTTCGTCAATCAATCCGCTTGTTCCTTCCATGTATTCAAAACGAGTGAACAACTCATACACGATGACCCCCGACATATTGCCGGAACCATAAGGCAGGCGGCTACCGTCGCGGCGATAGGGGCAAGTCGTATTGGTATAGATATACATGCTGTTTCCATTGATATCGCGCATTAATGTAGCATATTTGGCACAGCGATGTGCGTTGGCCGAATTGGCATAGCCTTCGTTGATCGGTGTCAAGCTACCTTTGCGGACAGGAAGTTCGCAATCTTTCAGTGTCACGTATGTATAGATATCTTCGTCCGTGAGGTCTTTCATGTGTTTCTCTTTTACAGGTAAATCTGCTGCCGTTCCTTCTGTAGACGACATGACCATAGAAGCGGTCACTCCGGAAATTGTGTAGCGTTCGGGGTTTTCTTCCAAAGTCACTTTCGTACCTTTTAACAGAATCTGAACTTTACTGTAACGGGAGAAGATATTGTCTTCTGCTGTAGGTGTTTCGATGCAGAATCCGTAGCGTCCGTCGAGACTTTCAACATAAGCGGTCTTTTGGCTGATAGAGTAGTCAATTGTATTTTGGGTCGTTTGTGCATTATCACCTGCGTTGCCCGAGAAACGGTCGCTGACTACATATCCGGTGATATAAATATCATCGGTCACTGTAACACCGTCTACATCACCCGAGTTGCGAACGTCCATGAACGAAACCTCAACACCTAATTCATCCTTTGCATTCGCCTGCATTAAGAAAAGCTGCTGCTTGATTTCTTCTTCCCAACCGTCGATATAAACCATATTGACAGTGGCAGTACGTATTGCACGTTCGTCGGGATTCGGATCTGTTTGGATGACGAGGAAACCATTCTCGTAAGTGATGTCCTTCACCCAGTTATTCTCATTATCGGATAAAGTGCTTGTTGTTTCTTCATCTGTATAATCTACACTGATAGTAAGATCTTTTATATCAATGTTCATATCAAGCGCTGCTTTCACCTCACCTCCATAGCCATGCACTGTCATATTGGGCTTAGAAAGTTTGAATGTCGGAGTTTTTACGCCTTTCTGTTTTAAGTAAATTGTATCCGAAAGGTTGCTTCCGTCGGCATTCAAACATATTTTTGCCATACGGGGAAATCCGTCATTGAAATCATATTCAACATGGAGTGTGCCGTCACCGGAAAGATGACTTTCGGCTATTGCAATCCATTCGTTCGCGTTATTTTCAAGTGTGATGTTATAATTTTGGTTCGAGTAGACTTTTATGTCCAAGTCGCCTGCATCCGAAGAGAGCGTGTAGGTTTTTCCGTCGACTCCGAGTTCTTCAAAATAGGCTTCATCCCCGTTGTCCAGTTCACAGGCAGCCAAAGAGAGCATGAACACTCCTAAAAAAGCACCCAGTTGTATAGGTCTGTATTTAATAAATCGTTTCATATTAGAGTTGTTGTATTAGACAAATCGTTCTTTTTAGTTTCATTCTTTTCCCTGTTGGGTAATTATAGTGCTGGTTGTCACTATTTTCGGGGCAGTATTGATGGCATTGGCCGGAATTGAAATAGATAAACTTATTTCAGCAACGCGGGGGGCGTAAGCCGGGTTAGCTTCTAACTTGAGATAAAGATGTCCCATATCATAGGATACTTCTTTAATCCAATTGTTTTCAATCTCGTCGGATTCATACGTAACGAGATAGTTGACACGGTGAAGGTCGTATTTCAGGTTAGTGTCGAGCTCCAGTTCGAGTGTCGTAGTAGAGGCTGATGCTTCCACGTTTTGCTCGTTGATGATAAGACGGGCATCGCCGGCTGAGATTTCACCGGTCTGCACCAAAGTTATCGTATCGCAGAGATGCTCTTCGGTTTCAAAAGCCAGTTGGACTTCACGGTTTACTCCATAGTTTGCGGCATAGGAGAATATAATTTCGCTATTCTCTTTGCCTGTAAGGCGGTCGATAGAGGCCCAGTCTACTTTTTCTACGAAATGTGCATTCCAGCTTTTTGTGGCGTACACTAAAATGTGGGTGGTTCCTGTCCCCGATGGCAGAATCAGGTTTTTCTGTGTGAAAGCAAGCGGAAGTTCCCATTCAAAATCTTTTTCACAGCTTGTCAGCATCAAACTGCATGCCGAAATCATGAAAAGGAATGAATAATACAAATATTTTTTTCGTATCATAATTGTAAGTTGTTTCAATGATTATATAACAATTTTTTTATTTCTCCCAAGTTATATACAGGGGACGATGGTCAGAGTATTTTCTGGTAAAATCATCGATGATAAAGTTTCCTCCGGTGAAAGCAGATTTCAAGTCGGGAGAAATATAGATGAAATCGATGCGCTTATCAAAACTCGTCTCTGAAAAGTTCTTGTCAAGACGTGTCGAATCAATAAAACCGAAATCAAGAATACGCTGATGTACTGAATAATCAATCTTTCCGTTGACGAGGTTCTTCAGTTGAGGGCGTTTTTCTTCTGCTTTGCGAAGATACTCTACCAAACGCCCGTCAGCATATTTTTCGGCATCGACTGGTGATACGGAATTAAAATCACCCATTATTATCCATTTCTCAAAAGGACCGCTCTGACGGATAGTTTCGAGAATAAGGTCAATATCGCGCTGACGACTTTCATAGCTGTGCGGACTGAGATGTAGTGATATGATATGGTATCCGTCCACTATGCCCATTACGAATCCGTGCCACATGTTGTCTTCTACCCTCATAATGTTCACGATGGGATATTTAGACGTTATGGCAGTGGGAAATCCCTTCTCTTTTTGTAGCGCTGCATAAGGATGTCCATACGATGCAGCTAGTGCTTCAAGAGATTTTTGTGTGAATTTATTAGCCTCTTGCAAGCATACGATGTCCGGATTTTGGCTACGAATCCATGCGGCAAATACACTTTTATTCGTGGTGGTGTCGGCACGCATACCATATTCTATGTTATAAGATATGAGCTTCATAGGCCGCTTTCCCCGTTTGTCTTTGGCAAGTCCGGGCAAAGTGATTGCCAATCCGAACAATACGATGACTAATGATCTGAGTTTCATATAACTTTAACTTCTAAGTTGTTCTTTTACTGAGGAATTAGTCTCTGTAATAAGCTTCGTAGGCTTTGTTGTCAAGCGCATAGCCGGAATAAACGACTTGCGTGTCAGGAATTGGATAGTATTCGTGACAAGGTCGGATATTCTCTTTTAAACTCGGTGAACCTGTGTTGTCATAGGTTTGCGTGTACCAGATTCCCCAGCGAACCAGGTCGAATTTGCGTTGGAATTCACCTATCAGTTCACGTCCTCGTTCTTTCTGAATTTCATCCATTAATCGTGCCCAACTACGGAACTTCGGATAGTCGCCGATGCCTGCACGGTTGCGGGTCATGTTCAGATATTTTATAGCCATGTCGGGATCTTGTTCCTTCTGGCAGTAACACTCTGCTTTCATCAACAGTGCATCGGCATAGCGGAATACCTTATAATTATTCCCGTCACGACTGCTGTCGAGATAAGGACACCAGAATTTGGGACCTGGCCATGGAGTAGTGCTTATACTCTTGAAAGCATGACCGTTGTATTCCCAAGCCATGTTGTATTGGGCGCGTAAGTCTCCACCAGCTTTTGTTTGCAGATTTTGGCAAAAGTAATCGGTGGGACGCCAAGGAGTCCAGCAAGTCGACTGGTTGCCCAGTTCCGGGATTTCTACACCGTCATATTCGCAGGTGCCTGCACGACGGGTAACAGGCATACAGATACAGGCGAGGTTGGAAGTGTAGTTCAAACCACCGGTAACATAAGAGTGTTGGATTTCAAAGATAGATTCGGGAGTGTTCTTGTTGCGGAACATAACGTCTTCGAGCGAATACTGACTGAGGTCACCGTAAATATCTTCTAGTTTGGATATTGCGTTGAGTGCTATATCCCATTCTTTGTTCCACATTGCCATCTTGGCAATCAGCATCCAGCCGGTGGCGGCTCCTGTACGATTGGATGCTATTTCCGACGAACGTACCTGTTCCATGAGCGGAACAACTTCTGACAATTCCTTTATCAGGTAATTACGGGTTTCCACAGCGGACATACGTCCCAGATGTCCGATCTTTTGTTGAGTCTCTACATCCTTCACGTGTTCTGTGTAGAATGGTACATCTCCAAAGAAAGAAGTGAGCAGGTAGTAATAGAATGCGCGCATGATTTTGCCTTCACCCAGTAAAGATAACTTTTCATCCTCTGTGAGTGGAGAATTCTCGATTCCATGGATAGCAGCGTTGCAATACATTACACCTTTATATCCGTTGGTCCATACGGTTTCACCATGACGGGGTTTCGCAGGAGAGATATCCAAACGGGAGTCCAGCGTACCTGAATTGATATACATGATATCGGTACAAGCCTCTGTCGCGATGAAGAACGTATAGTTATAAGTCCCGTTTAAAGGGATATAGCATGAGTTGAGTGCGGAGAGACATTGAGCCTTTGTCTGATAAAAATTATTGGGTGTAGAAAAACTCGATGTGTCTTCTTCCAGACTACAGGCAACTAACGTGAACATTGACAGAAGAGTAATCAACCAATTTATTCTTTTCTTCATGACCATAGTTTTCTTTATTACATTAATTAATATCTGATTTGGGCACTGAACGTGATAGTGCGCGATTTTGGATAAGCCCCCAAGTCCATACGACGTAGAGTAGAATCGCCGCTAGTTGATACGTCAGGATCAAATCCGTTGTATTTTTTCCAAAGATAAAGGTTCTCTCCATTTACACTCAAAGTCAAATCACGAATACATTTCGTTTTTTTATAGAGGTTGAATGTGTAGCCGATAGAGATATTCTTCAAACGCAGGAATGTTGCATCATGAATCTGTAAATCACTTGGCACGTGTGTATCAATACTTCCGGCGCGGGGCAGGTCGGAGTTCGGGTTGCGAACCGGATGCCAAGAGTCAAGCATGTAGCGGTATTGGTTAGTAAACATACTACCCGACATATAAAGTTCGGCGTAGTTGTAAATCTTGCCGCCCAGCGAGTAGTTGAAATAGACACCTACTTTCCAGTTACCGAAACGGAATGTGTTCTGTAAACCTCCGTAAATCCAGGGGTCGGCATTACCAAGATATACCAAGTCATCCTGGTTGAGTGTTCCATCATGGTTGATGTCATAATAGCGTACCGTACCGTTTGAAGTGGTCGAGGGGGACGCGTAGGCATGAGTTGCTTTGTTACGGTTCACTTCGTCCTGATTCTTCCATACGCCACCATATTTGAACCCCCATAAAGCATTCAGAGGGTAATCTTTTACATAACCGTACATCATATATGAGTTGTTGCCCGGTGCGCCATACGCTTTTACAAACTCTTCGGTGCCGATGTCGTCTACATTTTGTTCATTGTGGGCGATGGTAAAGGTGGTTGACCATGAGAATTTGGGCTTTTCTATATTGCGGCTTTCTATGGTCAGCTCGACACCTTTGTTCGAAGTCTTACCAATATTGGTGAGACGGGAAGAATATCCGGTTTGTGTCGGAGTCTGAAGAGTTAGCAATAAATCCTTGGTCTTCGAGATATAGGCTTCGGCTGTTACAAGCAATCGGTTGTTCAGGAATGCTAAGTCGATACCAAGATTGTAGAGGTCGGTCTTTTCCCAGGTCAGGTTAGGGCTTGCCAGCCGTGAAGGATAGTATGCTGCAGGCTGCGAACCGCCGAAAAGATAACCGTTTGTCGTACTGGAAAGGGCGGCAAGCGAACGATAGGCGCTGATTGCGTCGTTACCGGTACGTCCGGCACTCAGGCGGATAGACATTTCGTTAATCCAGTCTATCCCCTCCATGAACTCTTCTTTGGCGGCATTCCATTTTAAAGCCGCGGAGGGAAAGAACCCCCATTTGTTGTTGGCTGCAAAGTTGGATGCACCGTCATAACGACCTGTTACGGTCAAATAGTATCTCTGTTTGTAGTTGTAGTTGAAACGGGCCAACAGAGACATTTTGGTACGTTTGTTAGTGCCTGATGAGGCTGAGTACGTTTCTTTGTCCTGTACAGCGTTCATGTTGTTCCATGTTACATGATCGTCCATGTAACCTTTACCGGTGAGTGAGATATCATTCGAAGAAATACGCTGTCCGGTGAAACCGAGAAGTCCGTCGATTGTATGTCCGGAATCAAACGATTTCAAATAAGAAAGAGTGTTTTCCGTCAGAAGGTTTTGATCGTCATATTCGGCTCGATAGGCTTCTCCGCCCTCTCCTTCAACCTTGGCAGGCAGGGTGCTTGGATAGTAGCGGTAAGCGTGGCGTTGATACATATAGTAAGTGAACTGGCTCTTGAACTTCAAGTTCTTGACAGGCTCAATTTCTATGAAACCGGTATGATTAGTAGAATGGTGTGCCTGATAATCGGTGTTTAGTAATATAGTGGCTAACGGAGTATTAATCTTCTGACCGGAATAGTAGAAGGGGTTGTAGTCATCCATCGGTTGAATGTTGGGACTTAGATAGATGGCAGAGTTATACCATCCGGTTCCACCGATAGATGCCAGATTCTTGTCGTTGTGCCGGTAGGTATAGTTGCCGGTATATCCCACTTTCATCCAGTTGAAAAGCTGGTGAGTAAGAGAGACGCGCCCTGTAATACGTTCCTGTCCGCTTCGGCGGATTACGCCTTCGGTATTGTTATAACTCAAAGAAACGTAGTAAGAGGTTTTCTTTGTACCTCCCGACAAGGATAAAGCATAATTTTGGTACATGGCTGTGCGTCCGATAGTTTTTACCCAGTCGGTTCCTTCGCCCAAAGAGAAAGGATCGGAGTAGGGGTATGCTGACATGGGGGTGCCATCGGTGATTTTATCATTGCCATCGGCTGTATTAAAATAAGCGTAGTCATTGCGATATTGTGCCAACTCGGATGCATTCATAATATCGAGTTTTTGGGGAATTTGGGAGAAGCCGATATCCGTTTTGAAGCTGATGCTTGGCTTATCTGCATTCATCAATCCTTTTTTGGTAGTGATGATGATAACACCATTACTACCTTTCGAACCGTAGATGGCTGTAGAGGAAGCATCTTTCAGTACAGAAATGGATTCGATGTCCGCAGTGTTCAAATCATTCAGGTCGTGAACGGCATCCATTACACCGTCGACTACAATCAACGGTTCGTTAGAAGCGGAAATTGAGCGTGTGCCGCGTAAGCGAATGGAGGTCGTGGCGCCTGGTTCACCGGTTGTCGACATGATGTCTGCTCCTGCGATACGGCCTTGTAAAGCTTGGTCGATGGAGAGTACCGGAGCGTCCTGAATATCTTCCATTTTAACATTCGAAACAGAGCCGGTAAGATCGGCTTTCTTGACAGCGCCATATCCGATAACTACGACTTCGTCTAAGGCTGTTTTTTTGTCCGGCAAGAGTTTCACATGAATCTTTTCGCGTCCGGCTATTTGAATTGTTTTCTTTTCATAGCCGATAAAGCTGACTTCCAGAGTTCCGTTTTTAGGAACCTGTATTTCATACCATCCGTCCAGGTTGGTCAGGGTGCCGACTTGTGTGGTGGTTTCTTTGATAGTAGCTCCAACCATTGGCTGGTCTTCTTCATCGAATACCGTACCGGACACTTTGATTTTTTGATTTGCGTTCTGCGCCACTGTTTCCGGGAGCAACAGGCAACATGCCACCAGCATAAGCAAAGTCTTTCGGATCGTATTCCAATAGAGCGATGCGTTGTTTTTGTTTACTAATTGTTTCATGTGCTTTTTATAGATTAAGCGCTTTTTTAATAAGTTTATTTATTATAGATGCGGCAAGTTACCGTCACCGGATAGTGATCGGAATAATTGTCGGTAAAGTCATCCATTAAGATTTGGGCGTTGAGCATATTGCGCATAGCTTCTCCTGATGCATAGATGAAGTCGATACGAGAACCTTTATAAGATCCTGATGATCCCGTCCAACCGCCATATACGGTAGGGCAACTACGCACAAAGTTGACGTTCATTTCACGTATCGGATCTCGATAGCCGCTGTCGAGGATAGTCTGGTGCACCTGATAATTGATATTGCTGCCCGAAGCAAGATCGTTCTTGTCAAGTGGTGATGCCGAGTTGAAGTCTCCCATCATCAGCCAGTATTTTTCATCGGGATATTTATGGACTGTGTTGTCGAGGTAAGTTTGAATTTCCTCCAGGCGGTAAGCGTCTCCATTGGCAGCGGTGGAGCCGGACGGAGCGTAGGATTGGGGATAAAGATGCAGTACGAGGATATTAATGCCTTTGATTTGGGCATGTATCCCTCCATGTGACACCCCTTTGCGGATACGGCTTATCACTTCAATCGGATATTTGGACGTAAGGGATACGGGATAACCTGTCTCCTTACATATCTCTGCGTGGCTATGTCCCCAACGGTTTGCCAGTGCTGTAAGCGTTTCTTTAGTGAAACCATTGGTCTCTTCAATTGCCAGTATGTCAGGTGCTTGTTCACTGACCCAAGCTACAAAATTATCGTAGTTGTTGTCTTTGTCCAATTTCATTCCTTCGAGTATGTTGTAGCTTACCACTTTCAATGTTTCTGTCGTTACACTGGAACCGCTGTCCAGTTCGAGTTCCCCGGTAGGCAGTTCTTCTTCATCGTTGCAACTGGAGTGGCAGATAACCATCACTAATGCCATTGCAGCATAAAATATTTTGCAAAATTTATTCATAGTACATTTTATATTTATTGGTTATAGCGAATACTTACATACATCAGGCCACTGGTGCTGTTGTTGTTAATGCTGGCAGTATCATAGGTTGTAGTTGTTCCGGCTTTGTTAACGGAAGGAATCAGTCGCAAGTAGACGGAGGTTTTGCCAAGCAAATCAAGAGGTAACTCTATGTTGGTGTTTTTCCATGCATTCAATTGTTCATAAAGGGTGTTGCCCCATTGCACTACATCCGGGATGGTGTATTCGCCTGCTTTGTTCCATATTCCGTCTGGATTTCCGTGTTCAGACCATTCTACATTCCAGTAACGAGGTGCACCAATGGCATAGTTTAATGTGGCAAGCTGTAATGAAATGTGTGTGGCGGTGATGCCGGAAGTCGATATTTTTATCATCCAGCTGTTTGCTCCTGTAGTTGTCCACCAGTTTTTAGTTTGAAAAGCCAGATTCAGAGTACCGGAAATAACCCCTTTGGTGGTTCCGGCGATTTCTCCATTAACGAAAGGACCTACATGACCGTAGTCGGGCGCAGCTGTAGGAGTAGTAGATGTATGCCACAATTCGCCGCTTCCGTATGAAGGAAGTACTTTGGTGCCCGAAAGTTTGAATGCATTCCATTCGGCAATGATTGTGGAGAAACTATTATCTTTTGACAGGTCGATTTTTATATCTTCGCGGGAGAGGTGGCGCATCTGATAGAGCCCGATGTTTCCATCCTTTTCGAAGCGGGGGTATTCTTCGTGCACAATGATGCCTGAAACAGTTCCTGAACCTTGTGGCAACACACTGCCATCACGACGGTAAGTACAGTCGATATTGGTCATTAGGAACATGCTTCTTCCTTGATTGTCGTGCATTAGCAAAGGATATCGGTCGATACGCTGTACATTGTAGCTGGGGCAATAGCCTTCGTTGAAAGGAGTGAAGGAACCTTTGCGGATGGGAAATTCGCAGTTCTTTAAGGTAACGAACGTGTAAACATCGTTATCAGTGAGCTCTGCCATCGTGCGTTCTTTTTTTATAATGTTTGTTGCGTCTCCTTTCTCCTTTGAGATAAAACTTTTAAGTCCCATATCTGTTAATGTGTAGCGTTGGGGCATGTCTTCTTTCTTTAGAGTTAATCCTTTCAGCCAGATTTTTACTTTTTCGAAAGGCGCAAAGTCGTTCAATTCTTTGGTGTCGAAAACCAACGCAAAACCATATTTGCCATCAAGACTCTGTATGTAGTTCGTACGGTAGGTTGTTGACATGTCGATTTTCGTTTTGTCTAGTTGGGTGTTGGCAGCATTATTTGCTCCTGTTGCATCACAAACTATTATGCCTTCGATAGCTATGTCATCGTCAATTGTCAGTGTCCCGGCAGTAGTTTCCACCATTTTGCGGACTTCGGCAAAGGAGATGGTTCTTGTAGCTTTGGTACCTCCCATTTCCATTTGCCCAATATTGAAGTCGGTAGTGTAGGGTTGTCCCCAATCGTCAGTATAAGTAATGTGGAGGACGGCATTACGTTCGCCTACTTCGGGCTCATTGGCAGCCACTTTTACTTGCATCTTGTTCATCTCTTTATTGAATGCAAGTTGCGAAATCCATTCTTTGCCTTTGTCATAATCCACGGTCATTGCGATGCGAGTGCTGTCGCTGGCGGGAATATTGGTGTTGAGTGCTACTTCTATCTCCTTGCCGGTAGCGGGGACGTCGGTCTTCTTGTCCGGAAAGGAAATGGAAGGTGCTACACCATATTGGTAGATATAAATAGTATCTGCTTTTACCTTGTTGGCGAGCTTTACAATCACTTTACCTTTACGAGGAAACTTTTCATTTGCTCTCCAAACCAGGTTGAAGCTTCCGTTTCCTTCTCCTTTTTTATGTTCGATGTTAATCCACTGACGGGTCAAGGAGTCGCGTTCCACTATCCATTCGCAGGTTGCTTTTAAAGGTATTTCACGCCTGCCGGCTTCCGATGATATGTAGATACTGGATGCATCGCCGGTAGTTATTATTTCCTGTGTTTCTTCGTCGTCACACGAAATATAGGAAAGTGACAGGAGCATCATGCTTGTATATAAAAATATATTTTTCATAGTTCTTTATCTTATTCCTCTAGTAAGTAATAGTATACGTCGTCCAGTCGGTAGACATGGAAATTGTCGACAAACACACGGTTGTTGCCTGTCGGAAGGACATAGTCGCCTCCGATAATCTGAATCTTGGTGTTGGCGGTAATGGGGCGTTCGGGGGTGCTTACTACATAAAAATCATGTCTCCCTTTATTCCACATTGTGTGGAGAACGTCTGCATCAAGAGGGTCGTAATAGTCAAGACTGACTGTCTTTGTAGTGGTGTGAGTCTCGGCAAATTCTCCTCCATTCAATATGTTTATGGTTAACTTGTTGTTGTCTTTTTCTCCGTTTTCGTCCATATAGGCAACTGCATCGAACGAAACGAGAAGAACCGAATCTCTTGCGATGTCAGTCATATAAGGGGTGAGGAGGTCAGCACCATGTCCTTGTTCATCACCAAGGCGGATGAAGCCGAATTTACCATAACAGTAGGCTTTGTCGGCTCCATTAGCAATGGTGGACGACCAATTGTATTCTTTTTGGGCTTTTGTCCAGTCGCCAATCAATTTTTCATTGCTTGTTACGTTTGGTGAAGCAGTGGACGAGCCATATTTCAACCATTCGAAATTTTCGCTTAAACGAGTTGTGAATCCTTGGCAAATGTTGATAAACTTGCCATAATCGACTTCAGGTGAGGTAAATGACAGGGTAGCGGTACGACGTTTGTAATCTTTGGTTTGCGCGTCCCATGTAAGACGCCATTCGTCTTCTCCTGTCGCTTCATTCCGCCCTGTTTTTTCTGCCTTTAACCAATTTTCAATTATTTCTTCTTTTTCCTGTTCGTTAGCTGGAGTTTTACTCTGTACCAGGACCGAATAATTTGTGTTTGTTTTTACAAAAATAGAAAGCTGTCCGGCTTTTGGGGGAATGTTGAGGACTTCGTCAAGTTTCATTTCCGTTTTTTCTCCTGTTCGGCTGTCTACTTGACTCACACTGATAAATTCGTTTCTTCCCTCTTCGCCATCGTTGCAGCTTGAGAAGGAAAAAGGTAGTAAAAATAAGGTTAACAGAGGTAACCATTGCCTCCATCTTACATTTGCTGGCAAATGTTTACGCAATTTGGTTTTCATCATATAAATATAATTTAATTAAAAATAAAAAAACTCTTATCTCTAAATGCGGAAAGCTGTGCTATGTATATTGCATATATGAACTTCGCATTTGAAGAAGGAAATACTTGTAGCTTTCCTTTTGTTATGCTTGTTGTTTCTATTTTTATCTTTATTCTATATTGATGCTACAAATATAAATATAAAAAGCGTATAAAAAAACTTTTTAGAAAGAAATCGAAAGAATTTGAATAGAGAAAGAAACTGTTTGTATACTAAAAGCAATTCTGGACTCTCGAAATATGAGTATCAACGTGTTTCTTTAATATGTATTTTATTGTAAAGTACTAAAGATATGTTTTAAGCATAGTTAGCTTCTTGTAAGGAGGAGAAATAACCCAAAAAGATTGAATCTTTTGTTGTTAGAATGTGGAAGGGATGTTTTTACCATTATCCTTTTTTTGTCAATATAAGAAGCGGTTTCCTTTTTTTTCCTTTACTTTGCATGGTAAACTGTTATATTCCGTTTTACTATGCGTTACTCCGTCATAATTCCCGTTTATAATCGTCCCGATGAAGTGGATGAATTATTGCAAAGTCTTACCATGCAACACTTTAAAGATTTCGAAGTCGTTGTTGTAGAAGATGGTTCCTCCATTCCTTGTAAAGAAGTAGTAGTCCGGTATGCAGACCGGTTGAATATAAAATACTTCTCTAAACCTAACTCCGGTCCGGGACAAACCCGCAATTACGGGGCAGAACGTAGCGAAGGAGAATACCTTATTATATTAGATTCTGATGTCATTCTTCCCGAAGGATACTTCGATGCGGTAGAGAAAGAACTTCTCGCTTCTCCTGCTGACGCTTTCGGCGGTCCCGACCGTGCGCACGATTCTTTCACGGATATCCAAAAGGCGATAAATTATTCTATGACTTCTTTCTTTACGACCGGAGGAATCCGTGGCGGAAAAAAGAAGATGGACAAATTCTATCCCCGCAGTTTTAATATGGGAGTTCGCCGGGCAGTGTATGAGGCTTTAGGCGGATTCTCAAAGATGCGTTTTGGAGAGGATATTGATTTCAGCATCCGTATTTTTAAGAACGGCTATACTTGCCGACTTTTTCCGGATGCCTGGGTGTATCATAAACGGCGTACTGATTTGAAGAAGTTCTTCAAGCAAGTGCATAACTCCGGTATTGCCCGTATTAATCTTTATAAGAAATATCCGGACTCTCTGAAACTGGTGCATTTACTTCCTGCTGTATTTACGCTGGGAGTGGCATTCTTATTATTAGGGACTCCATTCTGTCTTTTCAGTTTTATGCCAATCATTCTTTATGCATTGTTGGTATGTGTGGATTCTACTATTCAGAATAAGAGTCTGACTATTGGTGTATATTCCATAGCTGCTGCATTTATACAACTTATCGGCTATGGTACAGGCTTCTGGCGTGCATGGTGGCAGCGTTGTGTCAGAGGGGAAGATGAGTTTGAGGCTTTCCAAAAGAATTTTTATAAGTAAGCCAAATTTTTTCCTATTGCCTCTATCGTTAAATTAAATAAGCTTACCTTTACACCTTCAAAACCTAACAAATGGAAAGTAAACACAAATTATCCATCAACCAATGGGCACTGGAGGACCGTCCACGGGAGAAAATGATGGAAAAGGGAGCAGCAGCATTGAGCGATGCCGAACTACTCGCTATATTAATCGGCTCCGGAAATACGGAAGAAAGTGCTGTTGAACTGATGCGACGCCTGCTTCTATCTTGTGATAACAATCTCAATTCCTTGGCAAAATGGGAAGTCTGCGACTATTCCCGTTTTAAAGGTATAGGACCGGCAAAGAGCATTACGGTGATGGCAGCTTTGGAACTTGGAAAGCGGCGGAGACTGCAAAGTACAAAAGAAAGAATTCAAATCACTTGTTCAAAAGACATCTATGAAATATTCCAACCTCTGATGTGCGATCTTGAACAAGAAGAATTTTGGGTTCTTTTATTGAACCAAGCAACGAAACTGATTGATAAAGTGCGTATCAGTACCGGTGGAATAGATGGAACATACGCCGATGTACGCACTATCCTTCGGGAAGCATTGCTGCAAAGAGCCACCCAGATAGCTGTGGTCCATAATCATCCTTCAGGGAATATCCGTCCTAGTCAGCCTGACAAAACACTGACAGAACATATTCGTAAAGCGGCAGATACAATGAATATCCACCTGATAGATCATGTTGTCGTTTGCGAAGACGGGTTCTTTAGCTTTGCGGATGAAGGATTGCTTTAAATTCTTCTACAATCTTTATTCCCTTTTGCAACAATTTACCATCTAGGTACGTTTTTCATATTAGTGAAGATGGAGAATAAGTGTAATATTCTTTAGGTACACGATGCTCATTCCGTACCTAATTTTTTATGTTTCATTTTTTATCTCTATCTTTGCGATACATAACAAAATGAGAAGACGTATGGAAAAAATAGACATAGAAGAAAAGATTGTAGCCATGCTAAAAACGGTATACGATCCGGAAATTCCGGTGAATGTATACGATCTTGGACTGATTTATAAGATAGATGTTTCTGATAATGGAGAAGTGGTAATTGATATGACATTGACAGCCCCTAACTGTCCGGCTGCTGATTTTATCATGGAAGATATTCGTCAGAAAGTGGAATCGGTGGAGGGTGTGACTGCGGCTACCATTAATCTGGTATTTGAACCGGAATGGGACAAAGATATGATGAGTGAGGAAGCGAAACTCGAACTCGGTTTTCTCTAGTTACGAGTGATAACCTCATAATCAATCTCTTATAACTAACAACTCAAAACTCATGAAGAACGTTTATTTCCTTTCCGATGCGCATCTTGGGTCTCGTGCCATAGAGCATGGACGCACCCAAGAAAGACGACTGGTGAACTTCCTCGACAGTATAAAACATAAGGCTTCTGCCATTTACCTGTTGGGAGATATGTTCGATTATTGGTATGAATTCCGGCTGGTGGTTCCTAAAGGTTATACCCGTTTTTTGGGAAAGCTTTCAGAGCTGACAGATATGGGAGTAGAAGTTCATTTCTTTATTGGTAATCATGATATTTGGTGTGGAGATTACTTCACGAAAGAGTGTGGTGTCATTATGCATCGTGAACCGTTGACTACCGAAATCTATGGGAAAGAATTCTATCTTGCTCATGGTGACGGGCTGGGCGATCCGGATAAGAAGTTTAAATTACTCCGTCAGATGTTTCATAGCAAAACTTTGCAAACGATGTTTTCAGCTATCCATCCCCGCTGGAGTGTAGAGTTAGGTCTGTCATGGGCAAAGCATAGCCGGCAGAAACGGGCTGATGGAAAAGAGTCCGATTACATGGGTGAGAATAAGGAACATTTGGTACTCTATACCAAGGAGTATTTGAAAAGCCATCCTAATATCAATTTTTTTATCTACGGGCATCGGCACATTGAATTGGACTTGATGCTAAGTGCGACGTCGCGCGTGCTGATACTTGGCGACTGGATTAATTTCTTCTCTTATGCCGTGTTCGACGGTGAGAATCTTTTTTTGGAAAACTATATCGAGGGGGAGACACAAATCTGATTCTCCTCATCAAGAAAAGCAAGATCACGTTTTCAGATTCATCCTGTTCATAAGTGATGAATGTTTGAAAACGTGATCTTGATATATCGGGTTGTTTATGATAAATCGTTCTTCTGAAAGAAGATTACTTCTTTTCTCCCGTACCTGCCGTGAAGTTCAGATGTATCACATCGCCGGCTGAACCTTGTATGGAATAACCGTCTCCCCTCTCTGCCCAACTGTCGATAAGATTGAAATCACGATAGAAGATTTCACCGTTGTGGAGTGTAAACTCAGTTCTCCACCAGTCGAGCTCTGTTTTGAAGCACATACGCACTTCTCCGTTTCCGGTCATGGCTGGAGATACGAAGTTGCCGTCTTTGGTATCTGGGACCGTAAACTTCCATGTGTTATTGAACGACCACGAACCGCTGGTCACGTTACCGAACAGATATACTTCTGCCGGATAGAAGGTGATGGTGAACTGATAATCATTGCCTTTGACAGTTGCTTTGACGTGGAAGATATACCATCCGGCGTTTTCTACGACAAAGTTGTCGCTGCCGCTGATTTGGGCTCCGGCTTTGTCGGCAACCGTCACGCGGGTGTCATTAATACCGATATACTCATCTTTCTTTGTGCCGAACTTGAATTCGGAGTTAGCATCGAAGTAAACCATTGAATAGAACTGACCGTCCATGCCGTAAACTGGAGCCAATGGCTTCCATATTTTCCATGCGGTATCCAACATAGAACCTACAAGGAACATGGTCTTAGGAGGCGTCAGTGTACTGGCAACCTTGGAAATCAGAACTTTCGGTAGCTCAATCACATTGGACAAACATACCCCTCTGCTACTACCTGTGATGTTGGCTTTCAGGCGGATGTATACAGCTACCGGTTCGGTGGGGAGTTCCGCTTGTTCTCCGTTTACGGCAGTCCACAAATCGAAAAGTTCACTGTTCAGTTCGGAGGCGTCTATGTCTATGGTTGTGGTTGGGTAGGTACTTCCCAATTCCGTGTAGTTGGCCTGCGTGTCATCTGTTGCTTCCGTGAAATCCTGTTCAAAGGAAACGTGTACCTTGTAGGTGGTGGCTGCCGTGAATCCGTAGTCTGGTTGCGAACAGGTGAGTTGTACGCTTTCGGCATTTTTCAGGTCGTATACGTTGTCGGCTGCATAAGCGGGAGTATCGAGCGTAAATGTATCGGGTTCGTTCAAGACCGGATTGCTGTCATTGTCTGTTTCGCATGCCGTGAACAAAGGAAATGCAAACGTGGCAGCCAATAATATATTGAATATTTTCTTCATAATGATATTCTTTTATATAATGATGGACTACTGATTAATAATTGGGATTTTGTGACATATTCGGATTGTTGTTTAAGTCCGATACCGGAATCGGGAAAACGTTGTAGTGTGAAGCTACAGGCGTTCCGTTCATTGTGCCCCCTTTCCAGTCCCAAACGTACTTGTTTGTTGTGAACATATCGAAGCGAATCAAGTCGGAACGACGGCGACCTTCCATGTAAAACTCACGTGACCATTCATCAATAAGTTCCTGTTCTGTTACAGTCTCTACCAGTCTTGTGCAGTTGGCGCGTGAACGAAGTTTATTGATATCTGCTTTCGCGTCTTTATCTTGGCGGAAGAGAGCTTCGGCACGTGTCAGATAGGCTTCTGCTAGGCGGAACAGGGGGATGTCGGTGTCCGGATATTCGGTATGGCTCACAGGTTTGCCGTCCGAACGGTAGTTCTGCCATTTGACGATGGACAATCCATTGGTGAATCCCGTGATGGCATCTGTCTGGAGTTTGCGTCTGCCACCTCCCACACCGGAATACAGCATGGCACGGTCGTCACCGGCTGCTTGGATGATGTCTTCTGTTCTGAGTTGGTATTGAGCGTCGAAAGCGTCAATCTGTTCATCCGTGTCCAGTCCTTCGTTTGGAATTTCCACATTGTCAGGTAATACGGGGACTTTGGTCAGATCGGGGAAGAACTTCTGTACCATTGCTGTACGGGCGAAGATACAAGACCAGCCGTTGGTGGTTCCCATGCGGGGCATACCGGCAATACGGGTGGCGCAAACCAAATAAGCGGAGCCACCGTAGTTGCGTGTTTTCACACCGTCTTGACGGATAGGCAGGATGATTTCCTGCATAGCATTAGGGTTTTCATCATTGTCAGCCATGAACAGTTCGGCATAGTTTTCACACAATTTATATCCTGAATTGATTACCTTGCCAGCGTATTCTTCTGCCTTTGCATAATCTGTTTGTCCGGTATATACACCCGCGTTCAGATACAGACGTGCACGGAGTAACCAGTTGGCTGCCTTGTCCGCACGGCCGAACGGTGCTTGGCGGGGTTCATACATATTGCTTTCAATCTCATTCAGTTCGTTTTGAATATAGGTATAGAGTTCGGTGCTTTTCTTTTCAACGGGCAATTCGTTGTTGAAATGCTCCTTGAACGGTGCTTTTCCAAACAAATCGAGGAAGTACCAGTAGTGCAAGGCACGCAGGAAGCGTATTTCAGCGCGTTGGCGTAAAGTCTCTTCGTCTGTTTTCCCTTCCGTTTGATCCAGGAAGAAGTTATACTGTGTGATGTTGTATCCTAAGCGGACATACACCCACTCGGTGCGTTGGCTGGAAGAGTTCCAGTTGATGTTTGTAAATTGAGGAATGTCTTGGTTGTCCTGCCACGCCCAGAGACATTCGTCTGAGGGCAGTTCGTTGCAGTTGAAAGTGGTACGGTAGAAACCGGATTCGCCCTCGTCCTGTCCGTCAAGATCGGCGGAACCGGCGATACCCTTTTGTCCGGTCAACCCTAACATGGCGTATCCTTTCACAAATACGCCTTGTTGGTCAAAACTTCCGTCTGTCTGAGGGTCGATAGGACTAATATTCAGGTCGTTGATGCATGAAGTTACTCCCAAGGAGAGAGAAGCAATCAGTGCAGCAGAAAATAGTTGTTTTATATATCTTATTTTCATAATAGTTTGATTTAATGTAATTTAGAATTGAAGGTTTAACCCTAATAAGAAAGTCATGGCTCTCGGGTATGGATTGGCGTCGATGCCGCTTCTCACTTCAGGGTCAAGACCTTTGTATTTGCTGATGATAAACGGATTCTGTACTGTGGCGTATATACGTCCGTTGATTCCCTTATAGGATTGACTCTTGCATATATTCTGGAAAGAATAACCCAATGTGATGTTGTCACAACGGATGAATGAAGCATTGCGTATAAAGTAATCGCTCATGTAATATTCTCCTTGTCCGGTGAAACCGAGTGCAATGGCTTCAGGAGTAGTATTGCTGTAAGCATTGTTCGAATACAAACCTGAAGTGCTGACATTGGCTTTGTTGCTCAGGAAGTCATAGTACACATAGTTGTTGAGGCTGGCACGCAATGAAAAACTGAGGTCAAAGTTCTTGTACATCATTTTAGAGGTCAATCCCATCAATACGTCGGCAGCCGGTTTCTTGTAGATATACTTATCCGAATTGTTTATGATACCGTCACCGTTGCGGTCGACGAACATATTTTCAATAGGCTTGCCGTTTTCGTCGTATACCTGCTGGTAGACATAGAAAGAACTGGCAGCATATCCTACTTTATGCACTTGCACTTTGTTGTTGTTACCTCTGGAAATTTTATCTCCAGTTTCTACGTAATAGTCGCTGTCGTCACCGCCTGTCAGTTTGGTGATTTCATTGTGGTTCCATGTCACGTTATAACTCAGGTCCCAGGTGAAGTTTTGGGTTACGATTGGCTTGGCGTTCACAGAGAATTCCACACCGTAGTTTTTCAACGAACCGATGTTTTGTGTCATTTGGGCGTTGAAGTTAGTTCCGACGGGGATCTTTACACTATTCAATAGATCGTCCGTTTGGCGGAAGTAACCATCGATAGCACCTGTGATTCTACCGTTCAGAAATCCTACATCCAGTCCGGCATTCCATGTTGTGGTCTTTTCCCATTTCAATTCTTCGTTGAAGGCCTTCGGGCGTGAAGTTGAATAGTAGGTGTCGCCAAACGGATATTGGGCATATTCGTTGTTGGTGATATACAAGGGCAGATAGGCAAAGTCGTCCCAAATGTTTTGTTGTCCGGTGATACCCCATCCTAAACGCAATTTCAAATCGGAAAGGACATTTACGTCTCTCAGAAATTCCTCTTCCTTTATTTTCCATCCCAATGCCAATGATGGGAATGTTCCCCAACGGTTATCTTCGGAAAAACGTGACGAACCATCCCAACGCATGGTGAATGTGAATAAATAACGGTTCAGCAACGAGTAGTTCAGACGGCCGAAGTAAGAAACCAATGTATTTCTGGTGGCGTAAGCGGTCTGGCTGCGCAGGCTTGCATCGTGTGCTTCCTGGGTGTACGGGTCCCAACCCTGTCCTTCATCAAATCCGTTGCGATGGAAATGCTGCTCTTCGCCGCCGACCATCAGGTCGAAATCGTTTGCACCCACTGATTTGAAATACTGTGCGTATATGTTGTAAGAGAGGTTGTATTTATATTGAGTGGCAGCCCCGTTCCATCCATAATAATTATTGGAGTACGAGTAGGGAGATACACTGGTGGTTTGAGTACCTTCTGCATATTCACCGCCTATGCTTGCATGTACATGAAGGTCGGGTAGAAAGTGAAATTTGTAGTCAACGTCCACATTTCCTACGAAATCGTTGCTGTTGCTTTGGTCGTTCTTCAGGTGCAAGGCGGCTACCGGATTTTGGGCAGAGTTCGGGTTTACCGTATATTTCCAGTCAGGGTCGCTGAAGTTGCTTGCCGAATTGGTGTTCTGCCAGTAGCCGCCAGTGAACTGGTAAGGCTCGTCGGCAGAGTAAACCGGGCGGGTAGGGTCGACGGACAGTGCTCCGCCGATAGCGGCGCCGGCGTCGGCATAGCGGTTTTTACCGTTCATAAATTTGGCGTTGATGTTGAATTTCAGATGATCGTCAAAGAACGAAGGAGCCAGATTCACAGAAGCGGTAAAGCGTTGGAAGTTGGATGTTTTCACGATACCGTTGTAGTTAGTGTAACCTAGAGACACGCGGTAAGGCAAGTTCTTGAGTCCTCCGTTGATAGAGACATGATGGTCGGTGCTGACAGCCGTGCGGAATATTTCGTCCTGCCAGTCTGTGCTGTCGGTTCCTAAATTTGCCGGTAATTTTTCACCCCACAGTTGATTAGCATAAGCGCGATATTCGTCTCCGTTCAGTACATCATAACGTTTTTGGGTCTTAGAAAAGGATACGGAACCGTTATAGCTTACACTGGGAGCTTGTCCGTTCTTTCCTTTCTTGGTGGTGATGATGATAACACCGTTGGATGCCCGCGAACCGTAAATGGCAGTTGCAGAGGCGTCTTTTAATACGGTGAGGGTTTCGATATCTGCCGGATTGACCATTGATAATCCGTTTGCCATCCCTTTGATACCTTCGTTGTCGATGGCCAGACCGTCGATAACAATCAACGGGTCGTTGCTTGCATTCAATGAAGAACCGCCGCGAATACGGATTTGGGCACCGCCACCTGGTGTACCGTCGTTGGAGATTACGCTGACACCAGCAATTTTACCTGATAGCATATCCTGAGCATTGGTGGTGATACCTTTACTCAGTTCATCGGGCTTGATAGCCATTACCGAGCCGGTCATGTCGTTCTTCTTCACCTGTCCGTAACCGATGACAACTACGTCATTCAGTAGTTGGCTGTCGTCCTGCAATGTCACGATGACAGAAGGAGCTGCTTTCACTTCTACAGTCTGGTAACCCACGAATGAGATGGAAAGAATGGATTCTTTGGGAGCATTCAGTGTAAAGTTACCGTCAAAATCGGTTATCATTCCGTTGGTTGTACCTTTCACCAATACGTTGGCGCCGATGACGGGTTCGCCCGTTGTGTCTTTCACATGCCCCTTCACAGTTATTTGCTGTGCAAATGCTCCTATGGAAAGGAAGAGTCCTACCAAGGTGATGAGCAGGGCTTTTAGTCTTAAGCTCTTTTTCATGTTTTTAATTTAAAGTTGTTGTAATTCAAAAAGGAAAATATCTCTTAAAATAATACCTATTGAAAACTGTTTTCTTATAATTTTTTCATCCCTTTTACTTCTGTCTTATCCTTTACCTCCTTGATGCTGATAGCATAACCACCACCGTTTGCCGCACGTAGGTTCAGTTTGCTCTTGCTTGTCAGGATACCTTTGGTGATGGTATACGCTTGCGGGTTTTCTTTCCAGTCGGCATCTTTGGCATCCGCATACACAGTGGCAATATATTGTTTGCCCGGTGTGAGGAAATCGAACACTAATCGGGAGGTATGACCGTTTTCGCCGGCGGTGCAACCTACATACCAGTCGTCGGTTCCTTTTGCTTTGCGGGCAATGGTGATGTATGCGCCCGGTTCGGCTTCCAGGTAGTTGGTCTCGTCCCAGTCGATGGCTACGTCTTTGATAAATTGGAAGGCGTCCATGAATCGTTCGTAGTTTTCGGGGATGTCGGCTGCCATTTGCAGTGGGCTGTACATGGTGACATACAGTGCCAGCTGGCGAGCGATGGTGGAGCGTACCTGCGAGTTGTTTGCCGGATTCATCTTGTTGCAGTGCGTTTCGAAGATGCCTGGTGTGTAGTCCATCGGTCCGCCCACCAGACGGGTGAACGGCAGGATGGTGGTGTGATATACCTTGTTGCCGCCGAAGGCTTCATATTCGGTTCCGCGTGCGGATTCGTTGCCGATTAGGTTAGGGTAGGTGCGGCAGATACCCGTCGGGCGGGTTGCTTCGTGCGCATTCACCATGATTTTGTAGTCAGCGGCTTTCTTCACAGCATACAGGTAGTGATTGTTCATCCATTGTCCGTAGTGGTGTTCGCCACGAGGGATGATGTTGCCTACATAGCCGCTCTTCACGGAGTTGTAGCCGTTGTCTGTCATAAATTGGTAGGCTTTGTCCATGTGGCGTTCGTAGTTGCGTACCGATGAGGAGGTTTCGTGGTGCATCATCATCTTAATCCCCTTCGAGGCTGCATAGCGGTGTATTTCTTTTACGTCAAAGTCAGGATACGGAGTGACGAAGTCGAATACATAGTCTTTGCTGTTGCCAAACCAGTCTTCCCAGCCCTCGTTCCAGCCTTCCACTAATACGGCGTCGAATCCGTGTGCGGCAGCGAAGTCGATGTAACGTTTCACGTTGGCGGTGTTGGCAGAATGTTTGCCATTTGGTTTGGTTTTGGCGTAGTCTGTTTCACCCAATTTTACGCTGGTCAGTTCGTCGGTATATGCCCAAGAGCCTTTTCCGGTAATCATGTCCCACCATACGCCGATGTATTTCACCGGTTTTACCCATGAGGCGGCGTCGGCGATTTTGCAAGGTTCGTTCAGGTTCAGGGTGATGCGGGATGCAAGGATGTTGCGGGCATCATCGCTGACAATAATGGTACGCCATGGAGCGTTGCAAGGTGTTTGCATGTGTCCCTTGTCTCCTTTGGCGTCCGGAGTCAGCCACGATTCGAATGTCATATTCTGGTCGTTCAAGTTCAGATGCATACAAGAGTAGTCAATCAAGGCTGCTTCGTGCAGGTTGATATATAAGCCGTCGTCTGTTTTCATCATCAGTGCAGTCTGTACGCCTGTTTGTGAGAAAGGAGTCTGCGAAGAGTTCGGAGTGACGGCTTGTTTCATAAGTTCTCTGATTTCCGACAGGCGGGAGATGGTGTAGTCATATTCCTGCGTGTCATAGTCACCCGGTATCCAGTAGGCGATGTGGTCGCCTGCCATTGCAAATTGCGAATGTTCTTCTTTGATGATGAAGTAGTTCAGGTTCTTCTGCTGCGGAAATTCGTAGCGGAATCCCAAGCCGTCGTTAAACAACCGGAAACGAAGCAGGATAGAACGCTCGTTCATGGGCTGATACAGCGTGGCTGCCAACTCGTTATAATGATTGCGAATTTCTTTCTCTTCTCCCCATACAGGTTGCCAGGTTTCGTCGAATGTGGAAGTCTTGATGTCTTTCACTTCGAATCCGTTATAAAGATTCGTCTTTGAATCGAGCTTGGTCAGGTCCCGACGGTCTACCCAATCGAAGTCCGTGCGGGTGTTATCTTCTTTCTTGAGTTCCAGTCCGAGGGTGCTGGCTTTGATTACTGCCTTGCCTTTGTAGGTAAGGTCGTAGGTGGGAGCACCTTCCTTGTCGACTTGGAAGGTCATAACCAGATTGCCGTCCGGTGAAGTGAGTCTCTGTTGTGCGTTCGCGATGTACGAGATGCAGAGACATACAATAAGTAAAAGTTTCTTTTTCATTGGTTTTATGGTATTAAATTGAATGCTAACCTGTGTGTGTTTATCCCTTTTTGTTTCGGATGTTACAAATGTAGCGACCTTGAGTGCTGCGTCTGCCCGTTAGAATAAAAATACAAGCCTATATAAATTTTATTATTCTGATTTATAGGTAAATAAGCATTCTGTTGATACGAATAAATATAACTCAAAGTGAACTTCTTTAAAAGGATAACACACAAACTCCACGGCGGGGAAGTGTCAATTCCTTTCCTATTTTCATCTCTTTCCCTTCCAATACATTGTGTGCAGAGGGGCGGGGCAGTATTTCCTGATAAGCACTGAGGCTGATAGTCTGTTCACGGTCTGTACCGTTAAGGAAGACAACGACCGATTTGTCACCGTGTTTCCTTTCGTATGCATAGACTCCTTGGTGGGGAGAGAAGTGTTTCAGTTTACCTTTGGTTATCACTTCGTTTCCTTTCCGCCATTGCAGCAAACGCTTGGCGTAGGCAAATGCTTCGTTTTGCAGTGCGGTGCGGTTTGCCGCATCAAAGTAATTATGTGCATCATTTTGCCAGCCGCCGGGGAAGTCGCAGCGAAGCAATCCGTCTCCGTTCGCCTTGTCGGCAGCCATCAGGATTTCCGTTCCGTAGTATATTTGCGGAATGCCGCGTGTGGTGAGTAGGAAAGCCAATGCTTGTTTGTATCGGTCGAGGTTCTTGGTGTCTGCTTCCGAACGGTAGAAACGGGAAGTGTCATGATTGTCGAGGAAGGTGAGCAGGTGCATCGGGTCGGCGAAGACGATGTCTTGCGACAGGTATTCGTAGAGTCGGCACAGTCCGCCATATCCGTCGGTTGTCTCTTCGTCGAAGGCTTTGTTCATGTGCTCCATCAGCGGGAAGTCCATGACGGTGGGCAGGTAGCTGTTGCGCGGATGAGCAAGCGGGCTGTTTTTCTGCCAGTAAGAGATAAGCACGTTGTTGCCTAACCAGGTTTCGCCTACGATATTGAAGCGGGGATACTCATCATTCACGGCTTTGCACCAGCGTGCCATCATGTCGAAGTCCGCATACGGGTGTGTGTCTTGGCGTATACCGTTGATGCCGGCATATTCAATCCACCAGATACTGCTTTGAATCAGATAGGTAGCCACGTGGCGGTTGCGTTGGTTGAAGTCCGGCATACTTTGGGTGAACCAGCCGTCCACTGCTATTTTCTTTTCATAATCGGAAGTGTACGGATCCGATTGTGTGGCGGTCTTGAAGGTAGTCTGCACGTAGTTGCCTTTGAAGTTGAACCAGTCTTTGGAGGGCATATCCTTGAATAGATAGTTCTCGGAGCCGCAATGGTTGAAAATCATATCCATCACTATCTTCAGCCCTTTGGAGTGTGCCTGTTCTACCAACGCACGAAATTCTTCATTGCTTCCGAAACGGCGGTCTGCCTGATAATAATCGGTGATGGCATATCCATGATAGGAGCCTCCTTGCATGTCGTTCTCCTGAATGGGGTTGAGCCAAACGCTGGTGACGCCTAAGTCGGTGATGTAGTCCAAATGTTTCTCTATTCCTTTGAAGTCGCCGCCATGACGGGCGAAGGAGTCGTTGCGGTCTACTCTGTCTTCCAGCATTCCGGGGATGATGTCGTTGGAAGCATCACCGTTGGCGAAGCGGTCGGGCATGATGAGGTAGAGCACGTCGCTCGAGTTGAATCCTTCTATTTGTGCGGCATCCGCTCTCCGTTGTTTGAGTTCGTAGGGGATGACTGCCTGCTTCTTGCCCTGTTTCAGGCAGATGTCGAATGTTTGCGGGGCTGCTTCCGAGGTGTTCAGATAGAGGATGAGGTAGTTGGGATTGTCTTGCTTCACAACTTCCTGCAAGACGATGTCATCCGAAGAGATGCTGACATCGGCAGAGCTTATCTGTTCTCCGTACAGCAACACTTGCAGTTCGGGGTTGTTCATACCTGCCCACCAAAAGGAAGGGGCTACTTTCTTTATCACGCTTGCGGCATACAGTGAATTGTGTCCGCAGAGTAAAACGGATAAAACGGTTACTAAAAAAATCTTTTTCATGGTAATGTGTATTTTTTATGTTTATTCGGTCAAACCGATGTTGCAAATGTAGAAAGATAGGAGACCGCATGAAGGAGAGTAGAATGGAAATATAAACATGCTTTTAATTATAGTATTTATAATGAATGGGTTAACTGTTGGCGTGTAGGGGAGAAATACAAACGAAAATTAAAAAACTTTTAAGCCTATATTTCGTATTCATTCTGATATTCCCTATATTTGTGACATCTTAAACAACCGACTTATGAAGAATATGGTTCGTATTTTAGCTTTTCTCTTGGTTTATCCTTTTTTATTGTTTGCCGCTCCGGCAGATGACAATGCGGCAGCACTTAAAAGACTGGACGAGGTTATCAAAAAGAAAGAAACCTATCAGAAGCGGAAAGAGAAGGATATTGATGTACTGAGAAAGCAACTGTCCCGGTCGGTTGCGCCTGCCGATAAATATCGGCTGTATGGTGCTTTATACGATGCTTACCTTCATTATCAGGCAGATTCCGCACTTCATTATGTAAATAAGAGACAGACCGTTCTTTCTCTGCTCGATACTCCGGAGCTGGCAAATGAGATAACCATCAACCGTGCCACAGTGTTCGGGGTGATGGGGATGTATATCGAAGCTATGAAAGAACTGGACGGTATTCGGACGGAGAAGCTGGACCAACGCACATTGATGTATTATTATCAAACTTACCGTGCCTGCTATGGTTGGCTGGCAGACTATACCACCAACAGGGAAGAGAAAGAAAAGTACCGGGAGAAGACCGATGCTTATCGCGACTCCATTATCAGTGTCATGCTTCCCGAAAAGAACCGTACCATTGTGATGGCGGAGAAATGCATCGTGGCAGGCAAAGCGGATACGGCGTTGGTGATACTCGGTGCTGCATTGGAAGATGCTGCAGATGAACGGCAGAAAGTCTACATTCATTACACGCTTTCCGAAGCCTATGCGGCAAAGGGCGACACGCAGAAAGAAATTTATTACCTGATACTGACGGCAATTGCCGATTTGGAATCTTCGATTAGAGAATACGCTTCGTTGCAAAAGTTGGCGTACCGGATATACGAGCAGGGCGACATAGACCGCGCTTATAACTACCTGAATTGCTCGATGGAAGATGCTGTGGCTTGTAATGCCCGGTTGCGCTTTATTGAGGTCACCGAATTTTTCCCTATTATAGATAAGGTATACAAATTGAAAGAAGAAAAAGAGCGTGTCGTCTTCCGGACAATGCTTATCAGTGTCAGTATGCTCTCTTTCTTTCTCCTGATTGCCGTTTTTTACCTGTATCGTTGGATGAAGAAACTGTCTGCCATGCGGCGTGATTTAAGTTTGGCGAACAAACAGATGCAGGCAGTAAACAAAGAACTGGAGCAGATGGGAAAAATTAAAGAGGTATATATCGCCCGCTATTTGGACAGGTGCGTCGACTATCTGGATAAGCTGGAAACGTATCGTCGTTCGCTGGCGAAGCTGGCGATGGCGTCACGTATCGAGGACCTGTTCAAGGCCATTAAATCCGAACAGTTTATCCGTGACGAGCGGAATGAATTCTATAATGAGTTTGATAAGACTTTCCTGAAACTGTTTCCGAACTTTATTACAGCTTTTAATGAACTGCTGGTAGAAGAGGGACACATATATCCGAAATCCGACGAACTTCTGACAACCGAACTTCGTATCTTTGCCCTTATCCGCTTGGGAGTGGTAGACAGTAACAAGATAGCTCATTTCTTGGGATACTCGTTGGCTACTATCTATAATTATCGTAGCCGAATGCGTAATAAAGCTGTCGGAGACAAAGATCAGTTCGAGCAGAATGTAATGAACCTATAATGTCATTCAAAGATAACAATGTGTTATTGCTTCGTAAGATACGAGGCGGTAATTCTCTCTTTTTTTCTACCTTTGTAGGCAACTAATCTAAAAATAAATATACTAGAGAATGAAAAAGTTAATCTACACGTTGTTCTTTGTCCTTATCTCCGTTGTAGCCCACGGGCAGGCAAAGTACGTATTCTATTTCATCGGAGATGGAATGGGAGTCAATCAGGTAAATGGTACGGAGATGTATCAGGCGGAAATTCAAAATGGTCGTATTGGTGTTGAACCTTTGTTATTTACTCAATTCCCGGTTGCTACTATGGCAACTACTTTCTCGGCTAAAAATTCAGTAACCGACTCTGCTGCTGCAGGTACTGCATTAGCAACAGGCAAGAAGACTTATAATCATGCAATTTCTGTGGGAGAGGATCAAAATGCTATTCAGACTGTAGCTGAAAAGGCAAAGAAAGCTGGTAAGAAAGTGGGTGTAACTACTTCTGTTAGTGTAGATCATGCTACTCCTGCCGCATTCTATGCACATCAACCCGATCGTAATAGATATTATGAAATAGCTTTGGATTTGCCAAAAGCAAATTTTGATTTTTATGCAGGTGGTGGTTTTCTTAAGCCGACTACCTCTTTTGACAAGAAAGAAGTTCCAAGTATTTTCCCTATTTTTGAAGAAGCCGGATATACAGTAGCACGTGGCTACAATGACTATAAGGCAAAAGCTGCAAAAGCAGAAAAGATGATCCTGATTCAGGAAGAAGGGGCTAATTCATCTTGTTTACCTTATGCTATCGATCGTAAAGAAGGCGATTTGACTTTAGCGCAGATTACAGAAAGTGCAATTGATTTTCTCACTAAAGATAATAAGAAAGGTTTTTTCTTGATGATAGAAGGTGGTAAAATAGACTGGGCGTGTCATGCGAATGATGCTGCTACAGTGTTCAACGAAATAAAGGATATGGATAATGCTGTCAAAGTAGCTTATGAGTTTTACAAAAAGCATCCGAAAGAAACCCTTATTGTCGTTACTGCCGACCATGAAACAGGTGGTATCGTGCTGGGTACAGGAAAATATGAGTTGAAGCTGAAAGCATTGCAGCATCAGAAACATTCTGCTGACGGACTTTCACAACGTATTAGCGAATTGAGAAAATCAAAAGGCAATAAAGTGACTTGGGAAGATATGAAAACATTCCTGGGCGAAGAAATGGGTTTTTGGAAACAATTCCCTATTTCGTGGGAACAGGAAAAGAAATTACGTGATGAGTTTGAAAAATCATTCGTGAAGAATAAAGTCGTATTTGCTGAGAGTATGTACTCCAAGAGTGAACCGATGGCTGCACGTGCTAAAGAAGTGATGGATGAAATAGCTATGGTAGGTTGGGTAAGTGGCGGACATTCTGCCGGTTATGTACCTGTATTCGCTATCGGCGCAGGTTCTCAACTGTTTGGAGGAAAGATTGATAACACGGAGATTCCTAAAAGAATTGCGAAAGCAGCAGGATATAAATAAGAATAGAATCGTATGAATATAAAAATAGCCGGGAATCCAAGGACTCCCGGCTATTTTTATATGTCTTGTAAATTACGCTTTTACACGTCCTACGTAAGAACCATCACGAGTGTCGATTTCGATTGTTTCACCTTCGCTGATGAACAACGGAACACGTACGGTTGCTCCTGATTCTACAGTGGCAGGTTTCAGAGTGTTGGTAGCTGTATCACCTTTCACGCCCGGTTCTGTATAAGTCACCTTCATTTGCACCTTGATCGGCATGTCTGCATAAAGAACAGTTTCTGTAGAAGCGTCAGAAACAACTTCCAATACTGCACCTTCGAGCAGGAAGTCAACACCGTTAATCAAATCGTGAGCGATAGGGTGTTGGTCGAATGTTTCTTGGTTCATGAAGATATAATCATCTCCTTCTTTATACAAAAATTGGTATGGACGACGTTCTACACGTACATCTTCCAACTTTTCACCGATGTTGAAACGGCGTTCGAGAACGTAACCGCTAACTACATCTTTCAGTTTAGTACGCATGAAAGTATTACCTTTACCTGGTTTTACATGCAGGAATTCGATACAGAAATAGAGCTTTCCGTCCATACGGATACAAGTTCCGTTTTTGATGTCTTGAGCATTAATCATACTGCTATTTTTCTTAATCTATTATTGTTATTTAATTGTTTTCGCAGGAATTCGACTGCAAAAGTAATCTAAATCGGTAAAAAACACAAAAACTTTTGAGCAAAAATGAGTTATCTCTTGGTTAATTTAAAAAAAGTGCCTATTTTTGCAGCCCGATTACGTAGAATAATAACATAAAAACAAGATACAGTAATGAAAAGAACATTTCAACCCTCTAACAGAAAGAGAAAGAACAAACATGGTTTCCGTGAGAGAATGGCATCGGCTAATGGTCGTAGAGTATTAGCTGCTCGTCGTGCGAAAGGCAGAAAGAAACTGACTGTTTCTGATGAGTATAACGGACAAAAGTGGTAATCACTTATCATCAGGAAACAAAAAAAGGCGTGGAATTTAATCTTCGCCTTTTTTTTGTTTCCTGATTTTCAGGAGAATAGTATGTTAAAAAGCAATGATGTTTGCTCTTGTTTCTGATTTTTTGTTTTTCTTTGTGGTATAGAATAAAATTCATAAACAAACATACGGAATGGAATAAGCAGATCCGGGACCTGAAACCCCGTATAATTATAATTAGGTTGTTGAAATCTATAGGAGTGGGGATTATAGTTGCAGCAATTCTGGCGATGATAAGTGTTCTTGCATAGTGGATGGGGACATTTTTCATCGCTTACTTTTTAAAAGTTCAACTATTTTGTCGTATCTTTGGCGCATATTAACAGCAATGCGTATGACTATTAAAGAATTCTTTTCTTTTAAAACAAATAAATTTTTCTGGGTGAACATTATCGCCATGATTGTAGTGGTGGTAGTGATGATATTTGGTGTATTGAGATGGCTTGATATACATACTCATCATGGTGAAACTGTTGCCGTTCCCGATGTGAAAGGGATGACGGTGGACGAAGCAGCGAAAATGTTCAGGAATCATGGTTTGGTATATGTGATTTCTGATACCAAATATGTGAAGGATAAAGCAGCAGGTATCATTCTCGAACTGAAGCCGGGAGTCGGTGAGAAAGTGAAAGAAGGACGTACGGTATACCTGACTGTCAATACATTGGATGTACCTTTGCGTGCTATTCCCGATGTGGCGGACAACAGTTCGCTCCGTCAGGCGCAGGCTAAATTGCTGAATGCCGGTTTCAAACTGAATCAGGTTCAATTGGTAAGTGGTGAGAAAGATTGGGTATACGGCGTGAAGTACCAGGGACGTCAGTTGGCTGCGGGTGAGAAAATTCCTGTGGGATCTTCGTTAACATTGATGGTAGGAAACGGTTCCGGTGATACGTCGGGAGAAGATTCGGCCGATGTTCCAGTAGATACGGACCAGCCGGTTACGTCAGAATCGTCATCTACTCAAGATGATAGTTGGTTTTAATAGATAAATAACAGAACGGACTCGCATGATAGAGGAAGAACTTCCGGATGAACTGGAGAATGATTTGGATGATATAGAACCTGTCGGTAACGAATCCCAGCTTTACGAACACTTCCGTGTGGTTGTAGATAAGGGACAAGCGATGGTCAGAGTCGACAAATATCTGTTCGAACGTATTGTCAATGCTTCGCGCAACCGTATTCAGAAGGCTGCCGAAGACGGATTCGTTATGGCCAATGGCAAGCCGGTGAAAAGTAGCTACAAAGTGAAACCGCTGGATGTCATAACGGTGATGATGGATCGCCCTCGTTATGAAAACGAGATTATTCCTGAAGATATTCCCCTTACTATTGTTTATGAAGATCCATACATAATGGTGGTGAATAAACCGGCAGGGTTGGTAGTGCATCCGGGACACGGAAACTATCACGGCACGCTGGTCAATGCACTCGCCTGGCACATGAAGGATATACCTGATTATGATGCCAATGATCCGCACGTGGGACTTGTTCATCGCATCGATAAAGATACTTCGGGCTTGCTGGTGATTGCCAAGACACCAGATGCCAAAACAAATCTGGGACTCCAATTTTTTAATAAGACTACCAAACGCAGATATCGTGCTCTGGTGTGGGGCGTTGTAGAACAGGATGAAGGAACGATTGTCGGTAATATAGCCCGCAATCCGAAAGACCGGATGCAGATGGCAGTGATGTCCGACCCGACGATGGGCAAGCATGCCGTTACGCACTACCGTGTATTGGAAAGACTGGGATACGTAACCCTTGTGGAATGTATACTTGAAACAGGGCGTACCCATCAGATTCGTGTCCACATGAAGCATATCGGTCATGTATTGTTCAATGACGAACGTTATGGCGGGCATGAGATACTGAAAGGAACTCATTTTAGTAAATACAAACAGTTTGTAAATAATTGCTTTGACACTTGTCCCCGACAGGCTTTGCATGCTATGACGTTGGGGTTTGTGCATCCCGTCACAGGTGAGGAGATGTACTTTACTTCCGAACTTCCGGATGACATGACCCGGCTTATCGAGAAGTGGAGAGGCTATATAAGTAATAGAGAATTAGAATGAAACGCAACATCGCTATCGTAGCAGGAGGGGATACCTCTGAAATTGTAGTTTCCCTGCGTAGCGCACAGGGTATTTATTCCTTTATCGATAAGGAAAAGTATAATTTGTATATCGTGGAGATGGAAGGCCGTCGCTGGGAAGTACAATTGCCGGACGGAAATAAAGTGCCGGTAGACAGAAACGACTTTAGTTTTACGAACGGAACAGAAAAAGTTGTGTTCGATTTTGCTTATATCACCATCCACGGTACGCCCGGTGAGGATGGTCGCCTCCAAGGATATTTTGATATGATGCGTATTCCGTATTCCTGTTGTGGAGTATTGGCAGCTGCCATTACATACGACAAGTTTACCTGCAATCAATATCTGAAAGCTTTCGGAGTGCGCATTGCCGAATCATTGTTGCTGCGCCAGGGACAATCGATTTCTGACGAGGAAGTAGTGGAAAAGATCGGTCTGCCTTGTTTTATCAAGCCTAGTCTGGGAGGTTCGAGTTTCGGAGTTACGAAAGTAAAAACAAAAGAACAAATACAGCCGGCCATTGTTAAAGCTTTCGGAGAGGCGCAAGAAGTGCTTGTAGAAGCGTTTATGGATGGAACGGAATTGACTTGCGGTTGCTATAAGACCAAAGAGAAGACAGTCATCTTCCCGCCTACGGAAGTGGTGACGCACAATGAGTTCTTTGATTACGATGCTAAATATAACGGACAGGTAGATGAAATCACCCCTGCGCGTATCTCGGACGAACTGACCGAGCGTGTGCAGATGTTGACTTCGGCTATCTATGATATATTAGGTTGTTCCGGCATTATCCGTGTGGATTATATTGTAACTGCCGGTGAAAAACTGAATCTTCTCGAAGTCAACACAACTCCGGGAATGACTACTACCAGCTTTATTCCCCAGCAAGTGCGTGCAGCCGGACTGGATATAAAGGATGTGATGACCGATATTATTGAAAACAAATTTTAATCACGTGATGGATCTGACAGAGTTTAATGAAATTCGTCCTTACAATGATGAGGAACTTCCTCAAATCTTTGAGGAACTGATTGCTGACCCGGCTTTTCAGAAAGCTGCTACCGGGGCTATACCGAACGTTCCATTTGAACTTCTGGCGCAGAAAATGCGTACCTGTAAGACTAAGCTTGATTTTCAAGAAGCATTTTGCTATGGTATTTTGTGGAAGATAGCGGCAGATCATACCGCCGGACTGACATTGGATCATACCGCCATACCGGATAAAAGTAAAGCTTATACGTATATATCGAATCATAGAGACATTATTCTCGATTCGGGTTTTCTCTCTATTTTGTTGATTGACCAGGGAATGGATACGGTAGAAATAGCGATTGGAGACAACTTGCTGATTTATCCCTGGATTAAGAAACTGGTACGTGTCAATAAATCATTCATTGTGCAGCGGGCATTGACAATGCGGCAGATGTTGGAATCTTCAGCACGTATGTCCCGTTATATGCATTACACCATTTCGGAGAAAAAACAGTCCATTTGGATTGCGCAGCGTGAAGGGCGTGCAAAAGATTCGAATGACCGTACGCAAGACAGTGTGTTGAAAATGCTGGCAATGGGTGGTGAAGGTGATTTGGTAGACCGTTTGATGGAAATGAATATTGCTCCGCTTGCTATTTCATACGAATATGACCCGTGTGATTTTCTGAAAGCGCAGGAGTTTCAGTTGAAGAGAGACATCGAAGGGTATAAGAAGACGACGCAGGACGATTTGATTAATATGCAGACCGGTCTTTTCGGATATAAAGGCAGGGTACATTTTCAGGTTGCCCCTTGTCTGAATGATGATCTGAAAGAGTTGGACCGTTCGTTGCCGAAACCGGATTTGTTTGCCCGTGTCTCTGCTTGTATTGACCGCCGCATTCATTGTAACTACCAGTTATATCCGGGAAATTATGTGGCGTACGATTGGCTGAATAACACGACGGAATTTGTATCCAATTACACGGAAGAAGAGAAACAACAGTTTATGAACTATATTGAACAACAATTGGCAAAGATCAAGATTCCGAATAAGGATGAGGACTTTTTGCGTGAGAAGTTGTTATTAATGTATTCCAATCCGTTAGTTAATTATTTAGCAGCTTGCCGATGAAAGGAGGAAAATTACATGTTATTTGGTTGTGGGGATTGCTTTTCCTGATGACTGCCTGTGGAGATGATGATTATTATTATCCTTCGGTGAAACTGGAATTTGTGACTGTAAAGGCTGGAGATGATGGTCGTATACAAGCGCTTATTCCTGATAAGGGAGAGGCTTTGCCTGTGGCGGAAGACCGTACGGGTTCTGTTATTGCCGCAAATACCTCCAAACGTGTAATGAGTAACTATGAAGTGCTTTCGGACGGAAGTGCAGCTACTATATATTCTTTGCAATCGCTCATTGTGCCGGTGCCTAAGCCGGAAGATGATCCGGTGTATAAAGACGGTATAAAGCAAGCCCCGGTAGAGGTGGTCAGTATTTGGCTGGGGAGGGATTATCTGAATATGATTCTGAATCTCAAGGTCAGTACAGGCAAAGGACATACTTTCGGCATAGTGGAAGATGTGTCTGAACTTAAAACAAATGGTATTGTGAATATGTTATTATACCATGATGCGAACAGTGATGAAGAATATTATAATCGGCGTGCTTACATTTCTGTTCCTTTGGCGCAATATATGGATGAGGAGCATCCTGACCGAACGATAAATATTAAGTTTACGTATTGTACGTACGATAAGGATGGATCTGCGGTAGTATCTGAAAAGTATTGTGATCCCGGGTTCGACTATACTCCTGGGCAGAATTGAATAATAGAGTATATATGTCTAAATTGAATCAATTAATCGTGGGGATATTTTTATTTCTCTCTTCCCTTTTCTCTTGTCAGCAGAAAGGAGATTTTCAATCCATGAATGTAGAGGAGTTTGATTCTCTTATTCAGAATGAGGATATACAACGTCTGGATGTCCGCACGCTTGCGGAATATTCGGAGGGGCACATCACGAAGACAATCAACATCAATGTGATGGATGATTCTTTTGCTTCAATGGCTGATTCATTATTACGGAAGGATAAACCGGTGGCTGTGTATTGCCGTAGTGGTAATCGGAGCAAGAAGGCTGCGGCAATTTTGAGTGAGAAAGGATATAAGATCTTTGAACTTGATAAAGGATTTAATTCCTGGCAGGAGGCTGGCAAAGAAATAGAGAAATGAGGTAAAGTAAAGAGCGGGCGGCAAGTAATAGCCGGCTTTTATTTTAAATACAATAAGAACAAAAGAACATCTCAATTTTCAAATCCTGTTTTTATATCTATAAGTGGGATTTTAAAGAGATGTTCTTTTGTTCTTATGCGTTAATGGAAGAGGCTTTTCGACCTCTTTCTTTTTCGGTTATTTCAGTCCTTCCAATAGTCTTTTCAGAACGACAGTTGCCGAAATCTCACGATTAGCAGCTTCCGGAATAACAATCGATTGCGGGCTTTCGATCACATCATCTGTCACAATCATATTTCTGCGAACCGGAAGACAATGCATGAAATAAGCGTTGTTGGTAACCGCCATTTGACGGTCGCTGACTGTCCAATCACGATCTTTGCTTAATATCTGTCCATAATTGTCGCCGGAATAAGCTGCCCAGTTCTTGGCATATATAAAGTCGGCTCCTTCGAAAGCCTTCATTTGGTCGTATTCTACTTTTGCGTTGCCTACGAATTGCGGGTCGAGTTCATAACCTTCGGGGTGGGTGATGACAAATTCGTAATCCGTTGCGTTCATCCATTCTGCAAAAGAATTGGGAACAGCTTGTGGCAATGGACGTGGATGCGGAGCCCAGGTCATGACCACTTTAGGACGTGCTGTTTTCTTGTATTCTTCAATGGTGATCAAGTCGGCAAAGCTCTGCAATGGGTGGCGTGTTGCCGCTTCCATCGAAAAGACGGGACGTCCGGAGTATTGGATAAATTGATTGATAATCGTTTCCTGATAGTCAAAGTCGCGGTTTTCGAAACGGGCGAAAGAGCGTACTCCGATGAGATCACAATAACAGCCCATTACCGGAATGGCTTCTAAGATATGTTCCGGTTTATCGCCATCCATAATGACGCCACGTTCGGTTTCCAGTTTCCATGCACCTTGATTGATATCTAGTACCATTACATTCATTCCCAAGTTGATTGCAGCTTTCTGTGTGCTAAGGCGGGTGCGCAGACTAGAGTTGAAGAAGATCATCATCAAAGTTTTGTTTCGTCCTAGTTCTACATATTTGAAGCGGTCTTTTTTAATTTCGAATGCTTCTGCAAGGGCTGATTTTAAATCGCCGATGTCCTGTACGCAAGTAAATTTCTTCATATCATTTATTTTTTAATTCTTAATTTTCAATTAGTTTCGCTCAAAACCTTGTTTATTTCTAACATAAAGGTATTCTTTCAATTTCTTCTCGTTTGCCCGTCTCCTTCGATGACCCATTTGTAAGAAGTGATTTCTTCCAGCCCCATCGGACCGCGCGCATGTAGTTTTTGCGTACTGATTCCGATTTCTGCTCCTAATCCGAATTGCGCTCCGTCAGTGAAAGCGGTAGATACATTGGTGTATACGCAGGCAGCATCCACAATCTTTGTGAACAAAGCTGCACGTTCCTTGTTTTCGGTAACAATACACTCGCTATGTTTGGAACTATTTTCCTGAATATGTCCTAAGGCATCTTCGAAGCTTTTTACGGTTTTGACAGCCATTTTATAATCCAGAAACTCTGTGCCGAAACTTTCTGCTTTGGCGTGTTCCAGAAGTTCGGCAGGATAGCGGTTTTCTAATGCTTGATAAGCCTGTGCGTCAGCATAAATAATGACATGGCTGTCTTTTAGTTTCTCGCAAAGCATGGGGAGATCGGTCAGTCTCTTCTCATGTATAATGGTGCAGTCCAGCGCATTACATACGCTAACTCTGCGTGTCTTCGCATTGTGAATAATAGCTGCCCCCTTGTTTACATCTCCAAATTCATCAAAGTAAGTGTGACAGATACCTGCCCCTGTTTCAATAACGGGAATCTTTGCATTCTCGCGTACGAAATGGATCAGGCTGCTGCTGCCTCTGGGGATAATCAGATCTACGTAACCCACTGCATTCAGCAATGCTGCCGTAGCTTCTCTGTCAGCCGGAAGTAGCTCTACAATGTGTGGATTGATATTGAATTTCTTCAATACTTCGTGAATCACACTGATGATAGCCCGGTTGGAACAGTCGGCATCACTTCCTCCTTTCAATATGCAGGCATTTCCACTCTTTAGGCAAAGGGAGAAAACATCAAAACTGACATTCGGACGGGCTTCGTAAATAATTCCTATCACTCCGAAAGGAACACTGACTTTTGTTAATTTCATCCCATTGGGACGAACACTTTCTTTCAACACTTTACCCAAAGGAGAGGGGAGCGTCGCTACGTTGCGTGTATCTGCGGCAATGCCTTTTAAACGTTCTTCCGTCAATTTCAACCGGTCGTACTTCGGATCATTTTTGTCCATCCGTGCGAGGTCTTTTTCATTCTCTGCGAGAATGAAAGGTGTTTCTGCAATTGCTGCGTCAGCTACTGCATTTAAAATCTGATTGATGATGTCATCATTCAGCAGGGCTAATTCCCGACTTGCCACCTGTACGGCAGCAAAGGTTTCGTTTAAATTTGTAGTCATTTGCTCCTTTTTTGCATTAAATAGAAAGATAAACTATGCAAATATAGTGAATGATGTGAATAAAACTAGTCGAAAACAGAAATAAATGTTGCTTTTGTGGTGGTATGTCAATAATATATGGGGGGCTTGATATGGATGTAGTTCACAAATTCTATAAAATCCTGTATTTGTGTTGCAGATGCTTTATCTGCGATACATTATACAATCGAAGACAAGCTTTAGTTTCTGATACAATAATAAGCTGTTTTAGCCTATTCTGACAAAGGTTTATTCTCATAGCAGTGAGAAAATTTTCTCATAGTAATGAGTATTTTTTCTCATTACTATGAGAATTTTTTCTCATCGTGGTGAGAATGTATGAGAATATGTGCTTCCCTGATAATGGTTGACTATTTTATTTCTTATCACTGCTGAGGGGTGGCTTGAAAGATTATTAACCCTATCTGCAGTTGACCTTATTATTGATTATTCAATGTATAGATAGTCATAATGTACTACCGGTTTCTTTCCATGCTTACCGATTGCTTCTTGTACCTGTTTGGAGTCGCAGTTCACCTTTCCAACGCCCACTTGATTTCCCTGAAAGTCCATGATACGCACAATGTCATCTTTCTCAAATTCACCTACAATGTGAGTGATTCCGATGGGGAGGATACTGACAGCCTTTTCAGAGTTTAGAACTTCCGTTGCACATTCATTGATATGAATTTCTCCTTTGGCAAACCCCTCGCTATGAGCAATCCATTTCTTGACACTGGATACCGGTGCGTTTGAAGGGATAAAACGTGTACAAAGCGTTTCCTTCGGATGCTGAAGCAAATCTACTAGAATATGATCCCGTTTTCCGTTGGCAATAATCACTGTAATCCCTTCGTCAGCTACTTTGCGGGCAATGTTTGTTTTCGTCAACATCCCCCCCCGTCCGAAACTGGACTTCGTTGCCTGAATATAATTGGATAAATCCTTTCCGTGATCGATCTCCCGGATAACAGAAGAACCCGGATCAGCAGGAGAACCATTGTAAATTCCGTCAATGTTGCTTAGGATAATGAGAGCCTGTGCATCCATCATGGAAGCGATGAGTCCGGACAATTCGTCATTATCAGTGAACATAAGCTCGCTGACGGAAATTGTATCATTTTCGTTGACAATAGGAATGACACTGTTTTCAAGCATTACCGTCATACAGTTTTTCTGATTCAGATAATGGCGGCGGGTACCGAAACTTTCTTTCGTAGTCAACACCTGACCAACAGGAATACTATGTTCGCGGAAAAGTTCGTAGTAACGGTTGATTAGTTTGGCTTGACCTACAGCAGAAAACAACTGGCGTTGGTCTACACTATCGAGTTTTTTCTGTGGATGCACTTCACTGCGCCCGGAAGCAACAGCTCCCGAAGAAATCAGAATGATTTCCACCCCGGATTTATGCAATTCTGCTATCTGGTCAACAAGTGCCGACATACGGGTAACGTCCAGCGTTCCGTCGCGGCGTGTCAATACATTGCTTCCTACTTTTACTGCGATTCGTGTAAATTCCTGTTTCATTCTTTACTAACGATTTGAAAGCGCAAATATAGAGCTTTTTGTCGATATGTTACTAAAACAGACTAAAAAGAATTATCTTTTCAGCCAGATAGAGAAAAGATAAACAATGAAACATACAAACCTGCAAGTAGGGCAGATGAGCTCTTTCATCGTAATGGATGGTCCTGAACGGATTCTCTAAACATTTTATATTTTTGCTGATGCACGCAAATTTACTCCCGGACTCGATTTTAGTACGGGAGGCGAAGGATATGTACGTTTCTCCTATGCAAACTCATTGGCGAATATCTGCGAAGGACTCGACCGCATCAGTCGCTATCTTTCTCGGTCCGGCTTTTGATAAGTGCGGTGGCGGCTTCGTATTCTTCCTCTGTCACAAGAACGGATACGGAAGGAGCGATATAGGGTGCCAATGTCCCGATAATTCCATCTTTGATCACGCAACGGATATCATTGCTTTCTAATAGCCCTTTGATGATTTCGGCTTCCCATGGGGATCCGGAGAATACTTCTATTGCCTTGTTATAATCTTCTTCTTTCATGATCTTACTTATTAGGGGTTATCTACAACTATAACAAAAAAGAGAGAGAAAGGGTTACTTTTTTCTTGAATTTTATTCGAGTGTGATGTGTTTTACACTAATCTGTTGTTTCAGGAAAGTAGAAGCCGATTCTGAGAACTTTTCTTCCGCTTCGGTCGTGTAAAACTGACAGTTTCCATTCTTCGTGCATTTTGCATCCATTTCAGGATGTCTTTTCAGGTAGTCTTTCAGGCTTTCCGCAACATATTCGCCTTGTGCGATTACACTGATATGCTCCGGAATATATTGCCGGATTTTGGGGAGAAGTATGGGGAAATGGGTACATCCGAGAATGACAGTATCTATTTGAGGATCCTTCGATAGCAATTGGTCGATGTACTTCCGGATAAAATAATCTGCTCCTTCGTCCTGTGATTCATTGTTTTCAACTAGTGGTACCCACATCGGACATGCTGTGCCGCTGACTTGGATTTCGGGAAACAGTTTGTGTATTTCCAACGGATACGATTCGGATTTGATGGTTCCTGCTGTTGCCAGTACACCGATATGCTGGTTTTTGCTTATCTCTCCGACACACTCTACGGTAGGGCGGATGACTCCGAGCACACGACGATCCGGATCGATACTTGGTAAATCATTCATCTGGATACTGCGCAAAGCTTTTGCAGAAGCTGTATTGCAAGCTAATATAACCAGGTGGCAGCCCATGTCAAATAGTTTATTGACCGCTTGCCGGGTAAATTCGTATACGACCTCAAAAGAACGTGTCCCGTAAGGAGCACGTGCATTATCTCCCAAATAGATATAATCATATTCCGGTAATATTTCTCTTATCTTGTCTAAAATAGTCAGACCTCCGTAACCGGAGTCAAATATTCCGATCGGTCCGGGCGTATGGGATAGATGTTGCTTCATGACACACTTGATTTATATACGCAAATGTACGCCAAAAAAAGGGAAAGAGAAAGAAGATGATCCTTCTTTCTCTTTCCCTTTTGGTATTTCTTTATTCTTGGTCAGCTCTTATTTGATACCAAGATGTGCTTTTACCTTGTTAGTCAAGTTGATACTTTGTGATTCGTTTACGTATGGAATCGAAGTTCTTGCCAGGTCGAAGATGTAGATTACCCCTTCAGCAGCGCCTACGGCTTTGATAGCATTGTCCAACTTCTGATAGATAGGAGTCATGGCATCATTTTGTGCTTTCGCCATTTGCTGTTGAGCATCTTGCTGGAATTGATCTTGTCTTTGCATCATATCTTGCAATTCTTTTTGTCTTCTTTCAGCAATGTTGGGAGGAAGAGAATCCTTAGCGATAGCTTGTTGGAATTCTTGGTATTTCTTGTTGAATTCTTCCTGCGTTCTCTGAAGTTCAGCAGTAAGTTGTTTTTCTAAAGTCTGAATATCATTTTGAGCTTTGGTGAATTCTGGCATCACAGTGATGATTTCCTGTGCATTAATGTGACCGAATTTCAGGTTCTGTGCAAATACACCCATTGGGAGTGCAAGCAACATTACAAGTGCAATTTTTTTTAGCATAGTTCTATAATTTATTTGAATGATTTTTAGTTATTTCCAGCTGCAAATGTATGAAATTAATTTGAATATCCTAATTTTCTTAGGATTTCATCACTAATATCTATGCGTGGATTTGCAAATATTATACCTGTAGCGGAGGCTCTGTCGATTATCAAATCATATCCATGTTGTTGTGATATAGCTTTCACAGCTTCATAAATATCGTCCTGAATCGGAGTAATCAACTTGTCTCTCATCTTGGCTAATTCGCCTTCCGGACCGAAGTAGTTACGCTTCAACTCGGCTGCCGCTTTTTCTTTAGCTACGATTGCATCTTCTGTCTTTGTCTTTTGTGTGGCAGAAAGAGTGGAAGATTTTGCCTGGTAGTCCTGAAACATCTTCTGTGCTTCTTTTGCTAGGGCTTCTACTTCGCTCTGGTATTTTTTCGTAGCTTCTTGCATTTGCTCATTAGCGCTTTGAGCTGCCGGAATATTCTTCATGATATATTCCGTATCGATCAGTGCAAACTTCTGTGCATTTGCCGCCATGCTGACAGCAAACAGCACCATGATTAATAGAACAGACTTTCTCATAACGTTTAGTTTTTGATGATACATTAGAATTCTTGTCCTAAGATAAAGTGGAATTGACTTCCTCCGTATTGTTTAGAACCAAATACTTTATCGAAACCGTAACCCCAGTCAATACCCATCATACCAATCATCGGCAGGAAGATACGAACACCGACACCGGCAGAACGTTTCAATTCGAATGGATTGAATTTCTTGATATCGTGCCATGCGTTACCAGCTTCTAAGAAACCTAACACATAAATGTTGGTACTTGTTTCCAGCATCAACGGATATCTTAATTCAATGCCGAGGCGTGCGTAAGCATAACCTTCAGATCCGTATGGGGTTAATGCGCTGTTTTCGTAACCACGCAAAGCGATACTTTCAGTTGCATAAGTTGAATAACCGGTCATACCGTCACCACCCACGTCGAATGTTCCGAACGGAGATTTCTTGTATTGGTTGTAGTGACCTAACAAACCGAATTCAGTACGTGTCATTAACACCAGACATTTCGGATGTGCAATCGGGTCCATCAACGGAGTATACGTTTTGCCTTTGAATTTCCATTTGTGGTATTCTATCCATTTATGAAGTTTATTCATGTTGTCCTGGGTAATGCTACCTGTTTCAGGGTTAGTATAATATCCCTTGTAGTCTTTACCGTCCATCAATGAGTAAGGCGGTGTGATCTGAACTGACAATGAGAAATCTGAACCTGAACGGGGGAAGATCGGGTTGTCAATAGAGTTACGTGCCAAAGTCAATGAAAGGCTAAGGTCATTACATTTACCATTGGTTACCGGGAAGTATTGCCAGTCGCTCAAGTTATAGCGTTGGTAAGCTAATTCGGCAGAAAGAGTGAAATAGTCATCCGGCCATTTTAGACGTTTACCCCAACCTACGGAAAGTCCCCACATTTTGATAGACTTGTCCGGGTCGTAATAGTTTTCGTAGTTGTTATAGTTACCGTAATTGTACATACCATAACCACCGTAACCACTATACAAGCTGTTGTAGTAGTTGTTGAAATAGCTGGAATTGTAGTAACGACTACTGATGTCTGTCTGTACAGAGAAGAAGGCAGATACAGAGAATGAGTTCGGACGTTTGCCGCCAAACCATGGATCGAAGAATGAAATACTGTATGATTGGTAGTATTTAGCATTCGTCTGTCCGCTGATGGTCAATGTTTGTCCGTCACCTTGCGGCAGGATACCACGGTAGTTTTCACCCGGGTGTAACAGGTTGGCTACAGAGAAGTTGGTAAACTTCAAACTCAATTTACCAATGATACCCGTTTGTCCCCAACCAGCAGAGAACTCTACCTGGTCGTTGGCTTTGGAAGTCAAAGGCAAGCCTATGTCAACAGTTCCGTTCATCGGATCCGGTTGAATATCCGGTTGCAGTTTTTCCGGGTCAAAGTGTCCCATCTGCTGGATCTCGCGCAAAGAACGCATCAAGTCTTCTTTGCTGAACAGCTGTCCCGGACGGATACGAAGTTCACGGCGAACGACGTTTTCATACAAACGGTCGTTACCGCTGATCTTAATCTTATTGATAGTAGCCTGACGGCCTTCATAGATTCTCATTTCAAGGTCGATAGAGTCGCCAACGATATTTACTTCTACCGGATCAAGGTTGTAGAAGAGGTAACCGTTATTATAATATAAGTTACCAATAGCATCATCGTCTGTAGAAACACGCTCATTCAACAACTTCTGGTTGTATACATCACCTTTCTTCATACGAAGCAGGAAGTTCAACTGTTCCGATGGATAAAGAGTATTACCTACCCACGTCACGTTGCGGAGGTAGTATTTCTGACCTTCGTCTATATCCAAATATACATCTACCGTCTTTTCATCATACTGTGAAATGCTGTCTTTCACGATCATTGCATCACGATATCCCAGCTCATTATACTTGTCGATGATAAGTTGTTTATCCGCTTCAAAGTTTTCCGGCACGAATTTCTTGGTGCGGAACAAGTTTAGAAGTTTGCCTTTCTCATTGGTTTTCTTCATTACTTTTTTCAGCTTGGAAGCCTTGATTGCAGTGTTTCCTGCAATGGTGATTTGGTGTACTTTGATTTTTTCCTTTTTGTCTATATCAATGTCCACAATCACTTGATTCTCGCTGGAAGGATCGTCTTTTTGGGCAATGATTACTTCGGCATTTTTAAATCCCTTGTCATCAAAATAACGTTTGATCAATGTTTTGGCACGGTCTACGGTATTCGGAGTAATCTGCATACCTTTTACCATTCCTAGCTTAGCCTCAAGATCCGTACGTTCAGACTTCTTTACACCATGATAACGTACGTCTGCAATACGCGGGCGTTGTGTCAGGCTGATTTTTAACCAGATTTTGTTGCCTTCTATTTTCTCGGCTGTGATTTGTACATTTGAGAACAAACCATGCTTCCAATAACGTTTGATCGCTCCAGTGATTTCGTCACCCGGCACAGTAATTGTTTGTCCTACCGATAGTCCGGATAGTCCAATCAATACATAGTCTTCATAATTCTTTACGCCTTCGACTTTAATATCTGCTATCTCATACTTTTTGGGTGTTCCGGAGTATAAGATGACAGGTTTTGAGTCTTCATCAGTGTTAGCATTTTGCGCAACGCCTGTTGTCGCAAAGCAGCACAGGCAGACAAACGTTATGAATATAAAGGAAATACGATAATGCATTTATGTTATAATTTGATGTTTCGAGTTATATTAGCTGATCTGTTCACTGGTTTTGCCGAATCGGCGTTCCCTTTGTTGGTATTCCCAAATGGCTTTGTAGAGTTCTTCTTTGTTGAAGTCCGGCCAGAAGGTATCACAAAAATAAAGCTCCGAATAAGCACATTGCCATAGAAGGTAATTGCTTAACCGGATTTCTCCTCCCGTGCGGATCAGTAAATCCGGATCGGGCATAAAATTAGTATTCAGATGAGATGAGATATACTCATCGGTTATTTGTTCGGGAGATATTTCTCCCGTTTTTACCTGCGTTGCTATTTGCCGTACTGCTTCAGTTATTTCCCAACGTGATGAGTAACTAAGAGCTAGTACCATATACATTCCACTATTCTTGGATGTGCGTTCTATACATGATGCCAAACTTTTCTGAACTTCAACCGGCAACTTCTTGAAATCACCGATTACGTTGAAGCGAATATTGTTCTTCATCAGTGTCTCTTCTTCAATAGATTCGAGCAATAGATTCATCAAAGCTGCTATCTCGTCTTGTGGTCGATTCCAGTTCTCGGTAGAGAAGGTATAAAGTGTCAGGTACTTAATCCCCAGTCTGGCAGCCTCTTCAGTAATATTCTGTACCGTTTCAGCGCCAGCACGGTGACCGTAAGTACGTTCTTCCCCTCGTTGTTTTGCCCATCGTCCGTTGCCGTCCATGATGATGGCTACGTGTTGTGGTATCCGAGTTTTGTCTATTTGTTCTATATAGGACATCTTTTTATTTTAAACGTATACGTTTTTTATTTCTTGGCATTTGCCAAATCAAACCATAGTTGATTAAGACGACCACGCCATACCTCTGAACCATGCTCATACGTATGTGTTTCAGTTGTGGTTGCCTTTGTACTTTCTTCTTTCTCTACCTCTTCTTTGAAACTAGCATTTCCTTTACTAAAGATAATCCATAGATTTTGAGTATTAGGATCTAGCACCATTGAATAGTTGGTTTTGCCTCTGAATTCAGGATCTACGCTAGGGTTTGGAGTTCCTCCTTTGCTCCAATCTCTATGGGGGAAGGAGAATTTTGCATTCGCCTTTTTCCAGAATAATCCTTGATTGGAAACATAAATAGAACTGAAGTCTTGACCAAATATGTATACTAAGTCATTATAATATATAATAGATGGTTGAGTGTATTTAGGACAGTATGCAACAGAGGAAGTAGTTGAGAACTCAACCCATTTGTTTCCGTCATATCCCCATACAATGGTCGTTTCTAATTCACTGTCATCAGCCAAAGTCGCTGTTTCTGTATCTCCTACTAAAAGGACAGATTTAATATTTGTCGCAGATTCATATACCGTGTAAGATATATTTTTAGTTGGGAAGTTAGCAGGCACTTTTCCTTCGTTATAAGTTTCAAGTGTCTCTTGTTGTTCATTATTTGTTTGATGATAGAAATAGCGTTGACCATCTGCTCCTTTCTTTATATAACAAATTCTGCTAACATCTTTATTTGTTAATGTGGCTAAAAGTAACTCCACTCCGTCACCAAATTTCGTGGATGCCTCCCAATTTATTCCATCTTCAGATTCATAAACTTTATCATCGGATGTGGCATATAGCATGGCGTTACTTCCATCGAACTGGAAGGTTATGATAGAAGTCGGAAGTTTACCTGCCGGTAATCCTTCTATTTCTATACGATTCCAACTGCCAAAATTGGTTAAAGAGTTTTTGTATGCATATAATTGACTGCCAACTACCGAGTATGTGAAAACTTCATTTCCCCAAATAATAGATTTTTGTTCTCCTACAATTTGGTCATCTATTTTATTCATATATTTCCACCTCAACGAATCCGGATCATAGTTATGCACATTTACCTTAATAGTATATTCCTTAGTTTGATTAGGAGATATACCTGCTAATGCTTCTGTTGACCATACCTTTATAGTAAGCGGTTTTCGAAGATCGATTGAATCATTGATGTTTAAGACGGAATCGTTTCCGCTTTTGTCCTTCATTGTAACAACACCTGATGCAGTTGTTAATGTTTTGATTAAAATCTTGTCAATGATGGTATCGGCATGAACAGGAAGTGAGTCTTCGTTATAGATTTCACATGATAATTGGTCAATTGTGAATTTATACTTTACCCCATACCCCCCGATTGTGTCAAGTTCAAACGCATGTATAGTTGCATCCGGGCTATATTCGATGTTATTATCGTCATCAAGACATGACGTTATAACAAATGACACCATGAAAAAACTCGCAATGAATGATAAAAACTTTATTTTCATTTGAAAGATTGTGTTTATTTACAAGTTGCAAAAATAGAAACATTTTTTCCGATAATGAACATTACAGGTAAGTTTTATATAAAATTATAGATAATAACACTGTTTTTATCGACGTAAAACCCCTGAATAGAACTATCTTAGCTATATTCGACGAACATAATGCCAAATATGTCTTTCGAAGTGCTCTTCTATCGGATAACTAAAATTATCGTCCATTTGAGGTGCTTTAACACCGGAGTGTAACCGGCTGGGACACTTTTCGATATAGGCTTCATCCCATAGTTCATTATCAATGAATGATTGCAACAATTGCCTGCCTCCTTCCACCAATAATGATTGTATCTTTCGTTGATACAATGCTTCCATGATCTGTTTCAGTGGGTTATGGCTAAAGTTGATAGTGATATATGTGATGTTCTTTTTTTCTGGCTGTTGCTTTTCAGTAAAGATTAATGTAGGCACGTTTCCATCGAATATTTGTAAATCATCTGGAAGGGATAACGCGCGATCTAACACAACGCGTATCGGGTTGTGTCCATACCAATTACGTACCGTAAGTGACGGGTTGTCCAATAAAGCAGTTCGTCTGCCTACCATAATCGCATCCGCCTCCGCTCTTTTTTTATGCACTAGCATGGAAGTAAAAGGAGAGGAGAGGAGTACCGGTTTTCCACCTGTACGTTCTATATCAATAAAGTGATCGGCTGATTCTGCCCATTTCAGTGTGATGAAAGGACGGTGAAGTGTGTTAAATGTGATAAAACGGCGAATCAGCGATTTGCATTCTTCCTCTAATACACCGACTGTCACTTCCCGTCCGGCATCCCGTAGTTTCTGAATTCCCCGTCCGGCTACTTCAGAAAAAGGGTCTTGGCAACCGATAACAATATGTGGTATCTGCTTCTCTATAATAAGATCAGCACAAGGAGGCGTTTTTCCATAATGCGAACAAGGCTCCAGGCTGACATAAATCGTAGAACGTTTCAATAATGACTCATCTTTGACAGCACGGATCGCATTAACCTCCGCGTGTGCCTCGCCACAGCGAATGTGGTAACCTTCGCCGATAATTTGCCCGTCACATACAATAACAGCCCCTACCATCGGGTTTGGAGATACGTTGCATAACCCGTTCTTTGCAAGCTCAATGCAACGTCTCATGTATTTTTCTTCTTCCATTTTGGTGCTCTTCGCCATATTATTCTTACTTTTGCACTCCGAAATTGTGAAAATATGAATCGTATCACCGCTTACATTCGCCAATCTTTGCAGGAAGTATATCCACCGGAGGAGGTAAAAGCCCTTTCGATGCTGATTTGTTGCGACATGTTAGGTTTAGATGCGCTTGATATTTACATGGGCAAAGATATAATTTTATCCGAATGTAAACAGTGTGAATTAGAAAACATTATATTCCGTTTACAGAAAAATGAACCTATACAGTACATTCGAGGCTTTGCGGAGTTTTGTGGAAGGAATTTTAAGGTTGCTTCCGGTGTACTGATTCCCCGGCCGGAGACAGCGGAGCTTGTGGAACTAATAGTAGAGGAGAATCCGAATGCTCGCCGTCTATTAGATATAGGTACAGGAAGCGGATGTATTGCGATCTCTTTGGATAAAAAACTCCCGGATGCAGAAGTAGAAGCTTGGGATATTTCGGGAGAGGCATTGGCTATTGCTCATGAAAACAATGACGCCTTGGAAGCCCGGGTGAGATTTCTACAAAGAGATGTGCTGGCCGATGATTGGGAAAAGATACCGTCTTTCGATGTTATTGTCAGCAATCCGCCTTATGTGACCGAAACGGAAAAGAAGGAAATGGACGCTAATGTCCTTGATTGGGAACCGGGGCTGGCCCTGTTTGTTCCTGACGAGGATCCTTTACGGTTTTATAATCGCATAGCCCGTCTGGGAAGTGAATTACTCTTGCCGGGCGGGAAACTTTATTTTGAAATCAACCAGGCTTATGGTCGGGAAACAGCACACATGCTTGAAATGAACCAATATCGTGATGTTCGTGTTATAAAAGACATATTTGGAAAAGATAGAATAGTTACAGCTAACCGATGAGTGCACAATTAACTGATGAAGAGGCTTTAAATCGCGTAGCCTCTTACTGCTCCACTGCCGAGCATTGCCGGGCAGAAATAAATGAGAAGTTACAACGTTGGGGAATTGCCTATGATACCATTGCGCGTATTCTTGACCGACTGGAATCAGAGAAGTTTATTGATGATGAACGTTTCTGCAGAGCTTTTGTAAATGACAAGTTCCGCTTTGCCAAATGGGGGAAAATGAAAATAGCCCAGGGACTTTATATGAAGAAGATCCCATCAGATGTGGCATGGCGTTATCTGAACGAAATAGATGAAGAAGAATACCTTTCTATTCTGCGTGACCTGCTGGCTTCGAAACGGAAAAGTGTCCATGCAGCAGACGATTATGAGTTGAATGGAAAGCTGATGCGATTCGCTATGAGTCGTGGTTTTGAACTGAAAGATATTAAACGTTGTATCGACATTCCCGATGAAGAGGAACAAATTGACTGAAAAAATAAACGGATTCTTCTTTTTATTTTCGTTCAATTTCTGTACTTTTGCGGCAAATAATTAATAGTTAGTTTAGTTATGAAAAACTTAGAGAGACTATTTGCGGAGAAACTGTTGAAAATTAAAGCTATTAAACTTCAACCCGCTAACCCTTTTACATGGGCTTCTGGATGGAAATCTCCCTTTTACTGTGACAACCGTAAAACTCTGTCCTATCCTTCTCTTCGTAATTTTGTGAAGATTGAAATTACACGTCTGATATTGGAGCGATTCGGACAGGTGGATGCGATTGCTGGTGTGGCTACAGGTGCTATTCCGCAGGGAGCTTTAGTAGCTGATGCATTGAATCTGCCGTTCGTGTATGTTCGTTCTACCCCCAAAGATCACGGATTGGAAAACCTGATTGAAGGTGAGCTTCGTCCGGGTATGAAAGTCGTAGTCGTAGAGGATTTGATTTCTACAGGTGGTAGTAGTTTGAAGGCTGTTGAAGCAATTCGTCGCGATGGTTGCGAAGTGATCGGTATGGTTGCAGCTTATACGTATGGATTCCCGGTAGCACAAGAGGCATTCAAAAATGCAAAGGTGACTTTGGTAACGTTGACCAATTATGAAGCAGTGCTTGATGTCGCTCTTCGTACAGGTTATATTGAAAAAGAAGACATACAGACATTGAACGAATGGCGTAAAGACCCTGCTCATTGGGATGCTGGAAAATAAGATTCATTTTTTGAACAAACATATTTGGAAAAAGAACTGTTCGGACAATATTTGGCCGGATTGTTCTTTTTTTGTTTTATACTAATAGAAATTTATGAGTAATTTTGAGAGTAGTGTCAAAGTAATACCTTACAGTCAGGAACGTGTGTATAATAAACTTTCGGATTTAAGTAATCTGGAAGCAGTCAAAGACCGTTTGCCAAAAGATAAGGTACAGGATTTGAGTTTTGATTCGGACACGTTGAGTTTTAGTGTTTCCCCTATTGGGCAATTGACTTTGCAAATTGTAGAGCGCGATCCTTGTAAATGCATAAAGTTGGCGACAACTAACTCTCCTCTTCCTTTTAATATGTGGATTCAACTGGTTGAAACTGCAGAAGAAGAGTGTAAGGTGAAGGTTACTATCGGAATGGATCTTAATCCATTTATGAAAGCAATGGTGCAGAAACCTCTCCAGGAAGGTTTGGAGAAGATGGTTGATATGCTGGCTGTTATTGAATATTAAACTTTTTTTTATGGCACAGAAACTTTGGGAGAAGTCCGTACAGGTAAATAAGGATATCGAACGTTTTACAGTAGGTCGTGACCGTGAGATGGATCTTTATTTGGCCAAGCATGATGTACTTGGCTCTATGGCCCACATTACGATGCTTGAAAGCATTGGGTTGTTGACGAAAGAAGAACTGGACCAATTGCTGGTGGAATTGAAGAGTATATATGCCTCGGCCGAAAAAGGTGAATTTGTGATAGAAGACGGGGTGGAAGATGTACATTCACAGGTAGAACTGATGTTGACCCGTCGTTTGGGAGATATTGGAAAGAAAATACATAGTGGCCGTTCCAGAAATGATCAGGTTCTGTTGGACTTGAAACTTTTTACCCGTACACAAATTAAAGAGGTTGCCGAAGCAGTAGAACAACTGTTTCATGTCTTGATCCGTCAAAGCGAACGATATAAAAACGTTTTGATGCCTGGATATACACATCTGCAGATTGCAATGCCTTCTTCTTTTGGCCTGTGGTTTGGTGCCTACGCCGAAAGTCTTATGGACGATATGCTGTTCTTACAGGCAGCATTTAAAATGTGCAATCGTAATCCCTTAGGTTCAGCAGCCGGATATGGTTCGTCTTTTCCTCTGAACCGTACCATGACGACTGATTTGCTGGGCTTCGATTCGATGAATTACAATGTTGTATATGCTCAAATGGGGCGTGGGAAGGTGGAACGCAATGTTGCTTTTGCATTGGCTACGATTGCCGGAACAATCTCCAAATTAGCTTTTGACGCCTGTATGTTTAACAGTCAAAACTTCGGTTTCGTCAAGTTGCCCGATGACTGCACCACAGGATCCAGCATTATGCCTCATAAGAAGAATCCTGATGTGTTTGAACTGACACGTGCTAAATGCAATAAATTGCAATCGCTTCCCCAACAGATTATGATGATTGCGAACAATCTGCCTTCCGGCTATTTCCGTGATTTGCAGATTATCAAAGAAGTCTTCCTTCCTGCTTTTCAGGAATTGAAAGACTGTTTGCAGATGACAACCTATATCATGAATGAAATAAAGGTAAATGAACATATTCTTGATGATGACAAATACCTTCTTATTTTTAGTGTGGAAGAGGTAAATCGTTTGGCGCGTGAAGGTATGCCTTTCCGTGATGCATATAAAAAGGTAGGTTTGGATATTGAGGCAGGTAAATTCTCGCATACTAAAGAAGTACACCATACTCATGAAGGTAGTATCGGTAACCTTTGTAATGCAGAAATCTCCGCATTGATGCAGCAAGTGATTGATGGATTCAACTTTTGTGGAATGAAGAAAGCGGAGAAAGCACTGCTTGGAAGATAAAATAAACTTTCGGAGGATAGTTTTTTAAACTTTCCTCCGAAAAGATTTGGCAGAAACAAGTAAACTACTTATCTTTGCACCCGTTGAAAAAACGCGGAAATAGCTCAGTTGGTAGAGCATAACCTTGCCAAGGTTAGGGTCGCGAGTTCGAGTCTCGTTTTCCGCTCTTTCTTTGAAAGGATGCTCGAATGGTGGAATGGTAGACACGAAGGACTTAAAATCCTTTGGCCATTGCGGCTGTGCGGGTTCAAGTCCCGCTTCGAGTACTCGGTAAAGCCCCATAAATCAATGATTTATGGGGCTTTTTTGTTTGTCCGCTTATCACTGATTTATTCTGGGCTCAGTCTGAAAACTTGGGGGATTTGATTCAGGACAATCGGGGCAGTCCGAAAAGCCTGTGGGTATGTTAAATTTCTGTTGTTTATTGAACGGCTATTTTATTTT